>JBILUC010000008.1:0-179883 GCA_044371205.1 Archangium sp. | reverse complement strand
CGATGTCAGCCCCCAGCTCGCGCACCCGCGCCACCTGCGCCCGGAACTCGAGCACCACTTCCTCGGGCGGAATCAGGCGACCCAGCCACGCCGCCGACAGCTCCGCCCAGTTGCTGCGAAACCGACCTCCCGGCGCGAGCCACCGCACCTCGGCCGGCGGGGCCGCGGGGCTGAGGTGCGAGGTCAGACAGAGGTGCAGCCCGATGCCGAGCTTCGACTTCGCCGCGCGGCGAATCGCTTCTGGCGCCGTCGGCCCCGTGGCGAGCACCGTGGCGCTCGTCACCACACCTTCGGTGTGCGCCGCGAAGATGCCTTCGTCGAGCCGCGGGTGGAGACCGAGAGATCGTCCGCGTTGATGACCAGCCGAATGCTCACGAACCCGCAGCCTTCCGCGAGGGGAACGCCGTCACGTCGCGCGGCAAGCGCACCGGGCGGGCAGGGGGCCGCGGGTTCTTCGTTCTGAATCATCTCCAGGCGCCAGCACATGCGAGCGCAGCTCAGGCACCCATCCCGTCGTCTCGTGCGACCGAGTCTGGGTCGACCACCACGCCGAGCGATTCCATCGCGGCGAGCCAGAAGTAGGGCAGGTACATCGGAACCGTCTTGATGAGCGCAACGATGCGTCCGCGCAAGACGGCATCCGCCTCAGCCAGGTCGTAGAGCGCGCGCCAGTCTTCGAGCGACCCCCGATCGAGCAACTGCGCGAGGATCTCATCACTGTTGAGGTCGAACTGGTCGCGGTTCCACAGGGCGCGAGAGCGAGAGAGGGTCTCGAGGGCGGTCATGGCGCTCCCTTCAACTGGGCACGGGACAACACGTTCGCAAGGCGACGCCCTTCCCGTTGAACGTGGCCCCAGTCGTTCCACGGAGCGCGAAGCCCCTTGTAGGTCGCGAGATTGACCGTCGCGAGATCGGAAGGCGCGGCACGTGCGAGGCGGTCGATGGCTTCGGCGAGCACCGAGGCGGTGGGCTGGGGGTACAACTCGTCGAGCGACGCCATCGCGGCAACGGCCGGCGAGTCACCGAGTCGAGAGAGGAGCACCACCGTGTCGAGGTAGTCGCGCACGGTGTGCCGCGTCACGAGCAACCACGCCTTGATGCGGGCCATCTCGGCCAACGTGGGGACGCGCAGCCCGTCGATGACTTCCCATTCCAGCGGTTTTGCTCGCCGCAGTTGTCGAACGCCCGTCTGAAACCCCTCGAGGCTTCCCAGGATCATCACCGGGCGGTGCACCCGGGCAGACTGCCAACCGGCCACCGACTCCAACACCTGCAGCACCTCATCGAAACGCTCGCGCAAATCGACGAGCACGTGGTCTGCATCAAGACTGCGTCGATGGCCGGCATGGAGCGCAGCTGCCGTTCCACCGACGAGCACTGCGTCGGGCAACAGAGACTGGAGGTGGCGCTCCGCCGCGAGCAGCTTCTCCCAGTCTGGCAACTCATCGGCCATGGGCGAGCAGGCTACCACGCTCGTTTTGTCAGCTTCACTTCGGACCGACTCAGCCGAGCTGGCGATAGGTGACGAGCTCGATGCCGCGCGCGGCGATCGCGTCTCGCACGCGCGGGCTGAGCACCGCCTTGAGCTCGCCTTCCCAGTCGTACTTCCAGTCGGGATCCTGCGGGATGACGCCCGGGTCGAGACCCGGGTGCGTGACGATCTCGTTGTCGCCCGGTCGCAGCGAGTCGAGCAGCCGAATCAACCGCCGCTCGTTCAGCCGACCTGACTCGAACACCCCGAGCGCCGGCACCCGCTTGATGCCCCGCGGCTGCTTCACGCGCGACAGCGTCGCCAGCACCCCCGACTTGAACGCCGCTCCGGGGTGCAACAGCCACCGCGCGCTCGGCCGCTCCTGAGGCCAGCGAACCGGAACGCCGAGCTCTGCCGCCAGCACCTCGACGATCGACGTCATGTTCGGCAACAGGTGCAGGTGCTGGTGCGTGTCGAGGTGATCGATGTCAGCCCCCAGCTCGCGCACCCGCGCCACCTGCGCCCGGAACTCGAGCACCACTTCCTCGGGCGGAATCAGGCGACCCAGCCACGCCGCCGACAGCTCCGCCCAGTTGCTGCGAAACCGACCGCCCGGCGCGAGCCACCGCACCTCGGCCGGCGGGGCCGCGGGGCTGAGGTGCGAGGTCAGACAGAGGTGCAGCCCGATGCCGAGCTTCGACTTCGCCGCGCGGCGAATCGCTTCGGGCGCCGTCGGCCCCGTGGCGAGCACCGTGGCGCTCGTCACCACACCTTCGGTGTGCGCCGCGAAGATGCCTTCGTCGAGCCGCGGGTGGAGACCGAGATCGTCCGCGTTGATGACCAGCCGAAGGCTCACGAACCCGCAGCCTTCCGCGAGGGGAACGCCGTCACGTCGCGCGGCAAGCGCACCGGGCGGGCAGGGGGCCGCGGGTTCTTCACGTCGCCGTACAGCGAGCCCAGCTCCCGAATGATCTTCGCGATCACCGACGGGCTCGCCAACGTCGAGACGCCACGCGTGCGCGGGAAGTAGTCGACGCCCATCTGGAACACCTTGAACCCGCTGCGGATGGCCTTGATCACCAGCTCCGCGTCGATGAACGAGCCCTGCGACTTCAGATCGATCGCCTCGAGCACCCGGCGGTGCACCACCTTGAAGCTGAAGTTGATGTCCTTCATGTGCACGTCGAACAACTGCCGAATCAGGAAGTTGTACACGAACGAGTACACGATGCGCTTGGGCCCCTCGCTGGTGCGATCGAAGCGGAAGGCGCAGATCATGTCGGCTTCCAGGTAGTCCATCAGGTGGAGCGCGCGCTCGAGCTCGTTGAGATCGAACGGCAGGTCCATGTCGGAATAGATGACGATGTCCTTCGTGCTCGACGTGAAGCCCGTCTTCATCGCGCCGCCGAGCTTCTGGTTCACCTCGTGCGACACACAGCGAATGCGCGCGTCTTTCTGGCCCAGCCCTTCGGCGATCTCCCGCGTGCGATCGGTCGAGGCGTCGTTGACGACGATGATCTCCCAGTCGTCGCTGAGGCGATCGAGCACCACCTTCGCGCGCGCGACGGTCCGCTCGACGTATTCCTCTTCGTTCCACGCGGGGAGAAACAGGGTCAGGCTGGGGCGTGCCATTGGGGCGGCTTCTCCCACACTGGGGTGGGGAGGCCAAGGGCGCCCCTCACCCCGGCCCGCTCCCCGCGGTCGAACGGAGAGGGAGTGCGAAACAGTTGTCTGTCGATGGGATCCGCGACACGTTGACTCTACGGCCATGCCCGACTCGCCCTGGAGAGCCCTCGTCGTCGACGACGCGCTGACGGCCGCGGAAGAGCTGCTCCGCGCGCTCGAAGATGCGGGCGCCACCGTGCGCACGGCCACCTCCGCACCCGACGCCATCGCGCTGCTCGAAGAGGAGCCCTTCGACGCGGTCGTCGTCGACGTCGAGCTGCCCGGCGAAAGCGGCCTCGCGGTGCTCGATCACCTCCGCGGCAAGGGCTCGCAGGTGCCCGTCCTGCTGCTCTCGCTCACCGACGACTCGAACGCGCGCGCCGATGCCTTCCGCGCCGGCGCCGACGACTACCTGGTCAAGCCGTACGGGGTCGCCGAGGTGGTCGCCCGGCTCTGGCGCCGCCGCAGCACCCACCTCACCCTGCAGGGCGCCCGTGCCGAGGCCGAACGCCTGCACGCCCTCGCGGTCACCGACGGCCTCACCCAGGTCGCCAACCACCGCCACTTTCAAGATCGCCTCCGCGAGGAATTCCGCCGCGCCCAGCGCCACGACGATCCCCTCGCGCTGATCCTCCTCGACCTCGATCACTTCAAGGCCATCAACGACAACTTCGGCCACCAGCTCGGCGATGAGGTGCTCGCTGCCGTGGTCGTCGCCATCAAGCACTCGGTGCGCGAGACCGACTTCGTCGCCCGCTACGGGGGTGAAGAGTTCGCCGTGCTGCTCCCCAGGACCCACCTCGCCGGAGCCCTCACCGTCGCCGAGCGCACCGCCCACGAGATCAAGAAGCTCAAGTTCGCCGCACCCGGCCTCGCCGTCACCGCGTCCTTCGGGGTGTCCGGCTACCCCGGCCGCTCCGTGAACACCGCCGAGCAACTCGTGAAGACCTCTGATGAAGCGCTCTACCGGGCCAAACGCGAAGGCCGGAACAAGATCGCGCTCTTTCAGGGCAAGGCCCTCGCGCCACCCACCTGACTCGGGTATCGGGTCGCGATTGACCCCTTTGTGACCAGTGGGTTAGCCTTTACCCATGCCGAGGGTCATCAAACCTCTGCACCATCATGAGGTTACGCCGACTCATGGGTTGGCTGACCTCTTGCTCAAGACGGTGACCCGTGGAGCCAGCGACCCCACTTCCCGCGAACACCCAGCCAGGGCGACTCCTGCTGGTCGATGACGAGGAGAACATCCTCCGCTCGTTGCGCCGTGTGTTGCGGCGGGGCGATTGGCTCATCGAGACGGCGCCCGATGCCGAGAGCGCGCTGCAGATCTTCGAGAAGTTCAGCCCTGGCGTCGTGATGTCGGACTTCCGCATGCCTGGCATGAACGGCGTCGAGCTGCTCGCCCGCGTGAAGGCGCTCGCGCCGACCACCCAGCGCATCATGCTCACGGGGCAGGCCGATCAGCTCGCGATTGAAGAAGCCATCAACCGGTCCGAGGTCTTCCGCTTCATCAGCAAGCCGTGGAACGACTCTCAGCTGCTGTTGACGGTGAAGAGCGCCTTCGAGCAGCACGAGCTGCTGCGCGACAACTCGCGGCTGCACGATCTCACGCGCGAGCAGAACGTCGAGCTGCGCCAGTTGAACGCCGATCTCGAGCAGCGGGTGCACCAGCGCACGTTGATGCTCTCGCGCGCCAAGCGCGAGTGGGAGCTCTCGTTCGACACCATCGAGGCCCCGCTCGCGGTGGTGAACACCGAGAACCTGGTCATTCGCCGCGCCAACCGCGCCGCCGCGAAGGTCTCGAACAAAGACGTGCACTCGCTGCGCGAAGGCTTGAAGTGCCACCAGTTCCTCTTCGACCGCGCTGCGCCGTGCGTCGGTTGCAAGGCGGGCCCCGAGCTCAAGGCGCCGGCCAGGCTCGAGATCACCCACCGCGATCGCACCTGGGTCGCGGAGATCTTCCCGATGGACGAGGAGCCCATCGCGGTCTGCAAGTACCACGACGTCACCGACGAGCGCGCGATCACCCGGCGGCTGATCGAGAGCGAGAAGATGATCGCCATCGGCAACCTCGCCGGCGGCGTGGCGCACGAGATCAACAACCCGCTGGGCGGCATTCTCGCCTTCTCGCAGTTGATGAAGCGCGACTCGGGCCGCACCCCGCAGGATCTCGAGTCGCTCGATCTCATCGAAGAGAGCGCGCTGCGCTGCAAGCGCATCGTCGAGAGCCTGCTCAAGTTCAGCCGTCGCCCGAAGGCCGAAGATCGCCGCGAGTTTGATCTCGCCCGTTGCGTCGACGACGCCACCGTGCTCTTCCGCGCGCAGATCAAGAAGTACCCCCGCGCGCGCCTCGAGGTCGAGCTCGAGAAGGGCACCCCGAACGTATTCGGAGACCCCTCGGCGCTGGGCCAGGTGGTGCTCAACCTGCTGCACAACGGCCTGCAGGCGCTGCCGAACAACGAAGGCACGCTCTTCGTGAAGACCGGCGCGCGCGACGGCTTCTGCTACTTCACGGTGCGCGACACGGGCTGCGGCATTCCGGCCGAAAACCTGGCGCGCATCTTCGAGCCACACTTCACGACCAAGCCGCCCGGGGAAGGCACCGGGCTGGGCTTGTCCATCGCCTATCGCATCGTCGAGGACCACGGAGGTCACTTCTCCGTCGACTCGAAGGTGAACGAGGGCAGCGCCTTCACCGTCTTGATTCCCGTGCAACCCGGAGGACCTGTCCCATGAACGCCGCCACCATTCCCCCCCCGCAGAACCGCAAGGCCAAGGTGTTGGTCGTCGATGACGACAAGATCGTGCTCCGCGCCGCCAGCGAGATCCTCTCGCGCGAGGGCTACCACGTGGTCGCCATCGACGACGCCGTCGAAGGGCTCTCGGCCTGCAAGGACCCGACGATCGACGTCGCGTGCCTCGACATCAAGATGCCGAACCTGTCGGGCATGGATCTCCTCAAGGCCTTTAAGCAGAGCCGGCCCGACGTCGAGGTGATCATGATGACCGCCTTCGCCACGGTCGAGACGGCCGTCGAGGCGGTGAAGGGCGGCGCGTACGACTACCTGACCAAGCCCTTCGAGAACATCGACGTGCTCTCGCTGGCCGTCGGTCGCGCCGCTGAGAAGAAGTCGCTGCGCGATCGCACCCGCGTGCTCGAAGAGGCGCTCTCGGCGCGCAGCCAGTTCGAAGATCTCGTCGGCCAGTCGAACCAGATGCGCTCGGTGTTCAAGCTCGTCGAGACGGTGAGCTACTCGACCGCCACGGTGCTGATTCAGGGCGAGAGCGGCACCGGTAAGGAACTCGTGGCTCGCGCGATCCACTACCGCAGCCCGCGAAAGGACAAGCCCTTCGTCGCGGTGAACTGTTCGGCGCTGACCGACACCCTGCTCGAGAGCGAGCTCTTCGGTCACGTGAAGGGCAGCTTCACCGGCGCCACCGGCAACAAGAAGGGCCTCTTCGAGGCGGCCGACGGAGGCACGATCTTCCTCGACGAGATCGGCGACATTCCCCAGGCGACGCAGGTGCGGTTGCTGCGCGTGCTGCAGGAAGGCGAAGTGAAGCGCGTCGGCGCCAACGACACGTTGAAGGTCGACGTGCGCGTCATCGCGGCGACCAACGTCGACCTCAGCAAGGCGAAGGATCAGGGAAAGTTCCGCGAAGATCTCTTCTACCGCCTCAACGTGATCACCGTGCAGTTGCCCCCGCTGCGTGATCGCCCGGAAGACATTCCGCTGCTCGCGCAGCACTTCCTCAAGCTGTACGTGAACAAGATCGGCAAGAAGATCGGCGGCATCTCGCCTGCTGCGATGGAAGCGCTCACCACGTACCGATGGAACGGCAACGTGCGTGAGCTCGAAAACGCGCTCGAGCGGGCCGTGGTGCTGTGCGCGGGAGACGTGGTCGACGTCGAAGAGCTGCCCAACGAGATCCGCACCAACAACCGCGGTGGCGGCGAGGTCGAGGTGTTCAGCCTCGCGCACCTGCCGTACGCGCAGGCCAAGAAGCTGGCGATGCGCGCGTTCGAGCGTCGCTACCTCTCGGCGCTGCTCGAGAAGTCGAGCAACAACGTGTCGATGGCAGCGCGCGCGGCGGGGGTCGATCGCTCGAACTTCCGTCGCCTGCTCAAGCAGTACGAGGTCGGCGGCCGCTCGATGAAGAAGGGCGAGGGGATGGACGACGGTGACGACGAGGAGTTCGACGACGTGGCCAACGGCTGATCTCCCTCTCCCTGCGCGCCACCCTCTCCCCGCTTCGCAGGCGAGGGAACTACCCGTCTTCACCAGGCTCCTTCGGGAGCCTGTTTCGTCTCAGCTCATCAATCCGCTCGCGGTGCTCGGCCTCTTTGCCGTTCCGCGACGGCTCGTAGAACTTCTCGCCCCGCAACCCCTCGGGCAGAGAGTTCTCGGCGACGTAGTTGCCCTCGAAGTCGTGCGGGTACTGGTAGCCGCCTCCGTACCCGAGGGACTTCATCAACTTCGTCGGCGCGTTGCGCAGGTGCATCGGCACCGGGAGCGGCCCATGCTTCTGCACCGCCTCCCGCGCCTTGCCCCACGTCGCGATCGCCGTGTTCGACTTGGGAGCCATCGCCAAATACGTCACCGCCTGCGTCAGCGGCAGCACACCCTCGGGGAAGCCCATCAGCTCGATGGCCTGGAGCGCGCTCACTGCCACCTGCAGCGCCTGCGGGTCTGCGTTGCCGACGTCTTCGCTGGCGAAGATCACCATGCGTCGCACGACGAAGCGGGGGTCTTCACCGGCCTCGATCATCCGCGCCATCCAGTACACGGCGGCGTCGGGGTCTGAGCCGCGCATCGACTTGATGAACGCGCTCACCACGTTGAAGTGCTCTTCGCCGCCCTTGTCGTAGAGCAGGGTGCGCTGTTGCACGGCCTCTTCGGCGCCCGCGCGCGTGATGCGATCGCCGCCGTACTTCGCGGCCACCTCGAGCGCGGTGAGCGCTTTGCGCGCGTCACCTGCGGCGATCATCGCGATGAACGCCAGCGCGTCGTCGTCGATGGCGACCTTGCCGCCAAGCCCGCGCGCGTCACTGAGCGCCCGCTGCAGCAGCAACCGCAGCTGATCTTCCTCGAGCCCGCGCAGCGTGAGCACCCGCATTCGCGACAACAACGCGGCGTTGACCTCGAATGACGGGTTCTCGGTCGTCGCCCCCAGCAGCGTGATGGTGCCGCGCTCGACGTGGGGCAAGAGCGCGTCTTGCTGGCCCTTGTTGAACCGGTGGATCTCGTCGACGAAGAGAATGGAGCGCTTGCGGTTGAGCTTCCATCGCTCTTCCGCGGCGGCGACCGACTCGCGCAGCTCCTTCACGCCGCTCAACACCGCCGAGACCGAGTCGAAGTGCGCGCCCGTCGCGTTGGCAATGATCCGGGCGAGAGTCGTCTTCCCGGTGCCCGGCGGTCCCCAGAAGATCATCGAGGGTACCTGATCGAGCTCGATCGCCCTGCGCAGCAGCTTGCCGGGAGCGGTCAGGTGTTCCTGCCCGAGGTACTCATCGAGCGTGCGCGGCCGCATGCGCTCTGCCAGCGGCGCGCGGGATTCGGCTTCTTGACCGGCAGCGTGATCGAAGAGATCCACGCGCTGCGCTTACCTCAGCTTCCGCGGAAGTACGCCAGCATGCCGTCGGTCTCATTCATCGGGCGTTGACTTCAGAATCAATGTTCGCCATCACTCCGGACATGGCCTCCAGGAAAGCGGTGATCACCTGCGCGTTGACCGGCGTTCTCACCGACCCCGAGCAGCACCACGTCCCCGTGACTCCGGAACAGATGGCGAAGGAAGCCCGTCGCGCCCGAGACGCCGGGGCGGCGATCGTGCACGTCCACTTCCGTAACCAGGAGCCGGGCATGGGTCGGCTGCCCTCGTGGGACCCGAAGGTCGCCAAGGCCATCTGCGACGCCATTCGCGCGGAAGTGCCCGACATCCTCATCAACTGTTCCACCGGCGTGGTGGGCAACGACATCAGCGGGCCGGTCGCGTGCCTCGAGGCCGTGAAGCCCGAGATGGCCGCGCTCAACGCCGGCTCGCTCAACTACCTCAAGCTGCGCTCAAACAACGACTGGGCCTGGCCGCCGATGCTGTTCGACAACCCGGTCGGCAAGATCGAGCAGTTCGCGCAGGTGATGAAGCAGCACGGCATCGTGCCCGAGTGTGAGTGCTTCGACACCGGCATCCTGCGCAGCGTGGCGATGTTCGCGAAGCGCGGCATGGTGCCCAACCCTCCGCACGTCTCACTCGTGATGGGCGTCGAGTCGGGCATGCCCAACAAGGCCTCGTGGCTGCCCTTGCTCCTCGAAGAGATGATGCCGGGCACGCACTTCCAGGTGATTGGCATCGGCCGACAGGAAGTGTGGGCGCTGCATCGCAAGTGCGCCGAGCTGGGCGGCGATTTGCGTACGGGCCTCGAAGACACGTTCTACCTGCCCGATGGCACGAAGGCCTCCAGCAACGGGCAGCTCATCGAAGCGCTGGCGAAGGTGGCGGTCGAGGCGGGTCGCACCGTGGCGTCGCCTGCAGAAGCGCGCGAGATCCTCGGCCTGCGTCGTTAGTTGAAAGGCCACCATGGCCTCCCCGACGTTCAATGCCTCGCTCGCCTCTGGTCGCACGCTCTTCGAGGCGGGCCGCTTTCACGCCGCGCACGAGGCGTGGGAATCGGGCTGGCGGCGCACGCGGGGTGACGAACGCCAGGTGCTGCAGGTGCTCGTGTTGTGGAGCGCCGCCCTGCATCACCACCAGCACGGCAAAGAGCTCGGCGCCTCCCGGCTGCTCACGCGCGCGCTGGAACGCATGGGTGAGCTCGACGGCACGATGGGCGGGCTCGATCTCGAAGAGCTGCGCGAGGGGCTCGTCACCAGCCTCGAACGCGCGCGCACGCCGTGGGCCGACGACGCGAAGCCAGCCTGGCCTCCGAGCTTCACCGCCTCGCTCGATGCGCAGCTCGACCACCGTCAGGCTTGCCCGTGGTGCGGTGAGCCCGTGATGGTCAGCGTCACGCTCGAAGACACCGGCGGCTCGGAGTACGTCGAAGACTGCCCGGTGTGCTGCCGCCCCTGGTCGGTGCACGTCAGCACCGATGGCACCGAGACCTCGGTCACCCTCTCGCGCGAACGCTGAGTTGCTTCGGGGCGACAGCCCTGCGCCGAAACGCCGCTGGCCTGTCATTTCCCGTCGAGAAAATGCGGAAATTTATCGGGCAGGTGGCGTTCCGGTTTCGTTTGGAGAACCGCGTTGCCGCGTGTTCCATTCTGCACCGTTCATGCAGCCCTTTCTGGACACCATCACCAGCTTCCCCACGGTGCCGCTGACCGTGATGCTCGGCGTGGTCGTCGGCTATTGGATCTTCGCGCTCATCTCGGGCGCGACCTTCGATGGGGCCGACGCCGCCACGGGTGGGGTGAAGGCTGCGGCTGACGCCACGGTCGGCGCGGTGAAGGGCGCGGCCGAAGCGGCCGTGGGCGCCATCAAGGGGGCCGGCGAGGCGGTGGGTGAGGGCGACGGACATGATCTCCACGATGGTGGCGTCTTGAGCCTGCTCGGCTTGGCGAAGGTGCCGATCACCATCACCTTGAGCACCACGCTCCTCGTGGCGTGGACGAGCTGCGTGCTCGCCATGCTCACCCTTGGCCCGGCGAGCGCCGTGGTGCAGAGCGTGCTCCTGGTCGGCGCGCTGCTCGCCGGGCTCCTCGGTGCCGCCGTGCTGCTGCGCCCGCTCGGGAAGGCCCTCGATCAGAGCAAGCCCGCCCGCAGCCGCGACTCGCTCGGGCAGATCTGCACCATCACGTCGGGTCGCGTCGATGCCGGCTTCGGCACTGCGCACGTCGACGACGGAGGCGCCGGCCTGAACGTGCACGTCATCTGCGAGAAGACCAACACGCTCAAGAAGGGCGACAAGGCCATCCTCGTGCACTTCGACGCACAGAAAAACGTCTACGAAGTCGAACCGGTCGACTGGCTCGAGCCTCAGGAAGTCGAGGCGCTCAACGACCCCACTCGGGCGGCGCAGATCATTTCGAGTCGGATTCGTAGGAACTGAAGCGTCACTTCGAAGAACTCACACCGCAGCACCCAGCAGGGGGAACACACAAGATGTCACCCATTGTCACGACCATCATCTCGGCCGTCGGTATCGGCCTGTTGTTCATCGTCGGCTTCGCGGTGTTGCTCGCGCGCTTCTACAAGCAGGTGGCGCAGGGCCAGGTGTTGATCGTCAACACCATGAAGACCGAGCCCAAGGTCAGCTTCACCGGGGCCGTGGTGATTCCCATCATCCACCGCGCTGAGGTGATGGACATCTCGCTGAAGACCATCGAGATCGACCGGCGCGGCAAGCAGGGCCTGATCTGCGCCGACAACATTCGCGCCGACATCAAGGTCAGCTTCTTCGTGCGGGTGAACAAGACCGTCGAAGACGTGCTCAAGGTCGCTGGCGCCGTTGGCTGCGTGCGCGCGTCTGACACCTCGACGTTGAACGAGTTGTTCGAGGCGAAGTTCTCCGAAGGTCTCAAGACGGTCGGCAAGCGGCTCAACTTCGAAGATCTCTACAAAGAGCGCGAAGTCTTCAAGGACCAGATCGTCAGCGTCATCGGCAAGGACCTCAACGGCTACATGCTCGAAGACGCCGCCATCGACTTCCTCGAGCAGACGCCCGTCGAGATGCTCGATCGCGAGAACATTCTCGACGCGCAGGGCATCCGGAAGATCACCGAGCTGACGACGATTCAGAACGTGCTCACCAACGACTTCCGCCAGGACGAGCGCAAGAAGATCATGAAGCAGAACGTCGAGGCCGACGAAGCGGTGTTCGCCCTCGAGCGGCAGCGCGCCGAAGCGGCCGCCAAGCAAAAGCGCGAGATCGAGACCATGCAGGCCCGCGAGACCGCCGAGACCGACAGGGTGAAGCAGGAAGAGCACTTGAAGGCCGAGCTCGCCCGCGTGCGCGCCGAAGAAGAGCTGCAGATCAACGAGCAGAACAAGACCCGCCAGGTCGCCGTCGCCGAGAAGAACCGCGAGCGCGTGGTCGGCATCGAGACCGAGCGCGTCGCGAAGGACCGCCAGCTGGAAGCCATCTCGCGTGAGCGCGAGGTCGAGCTGCAGCGCATCGGTAAGGAAAAGGCCCTCGAGGTCGAGCGCAAGGCCATCGCCGACGTGGTGAGCACCCGCATCGCGGTCGAGAAGAAGGTCGCGGCCGAAGAAGAGAACATCAAGCAGCTGCGGCTCGTCGCCGAGGCGCAGCGCAAGAAGGAAGCGGCGATCATCGACGCCGAAGCGCGCGCGGGTCAGGGCGTGGTCGAGCGCGTGAAGGCCGCCGAGGCCGCCGAAGAGGTCGCCAAGCACGAGGCGCGTCAGCGGCTGATCGTCGCCGAGGCGCAGCTCGAGTCCGCCGACAAGGAAGCGCGCGCGAAGATCCGCCTCGCCGAAGGTCTGCAGGCCGAGTCGGCCGCCGAAGGCCTCGCGCAGGCCCGCGTGCAGGAAGCCCAGGCGCTCGCCAACGAGAAGCAGGGCCTCGCGCAGGTGCGCGTGCGTGAAGCCGACGCCGCCGCGACCGAGAAGCAGGGCATGGCCAACGCCAACGTCCTCAAGATGAAGCTGCTGGCCGAGGCGGAAGGTGAGCAGCAGAAGGGCGTCGCCAACGCGAAGGTCATCGAGGCCGAGGCCGAAGCGACCCAGAAGAAGGGCGTCGCCGAAGCCGAAGCGATGCGCGCGCGCGTGATGGCCGAGGCCGCTGGCGTGCAGGAAAAGCTGCTCGCTGAGTCGAAGGGCCTCGCCGAGAAGGCCAAGTCGATGGCGCTGCTCCAGGGCGCCACGAAGGATCACGAAGAGTTCCGCATGAAGCTCGACAAGGAACGCACGGTCGAGCTCGAGACGCTGCACGTGCGCAAGGACATCGCGCAGGCGCAGGCGGAGATCCTCGCCAAGTCTCTCGCCAACGCGAAGATCAACATCGTCGGCGGCGACGGCGCGTTCTTCGACCAGTTCGTGAAGGCCGTCTCGCTCTCGCACAGCATCGAGGCGACCGCGACCAGCACCGACACCGCGAAGACGCTCCTCAAGAGCTACCTCTCGGGCGAGCGCGACCTGCCGCAAGATCTGAAGGACATCCTCTCTCGCCCCGGCCTGCCGCAAGACGCGTCGAACGTCGCCGCGGCCGCGCTGATGGCCAAGATGACCAAGCAGTCCGAGCCCAAGAAGTAAGCGCCCATGGCCGACCCAACGACGGGGGACAACAGCGCCCTCGCCGGGGGCAGCTACGAGGTCATTCGCACTCGGCTGCTCTCCACGGCGAAGGCGCTGGGGGAAAAGACCACCGCGCTCAACACGCGGCGACGCACCGAGTTCGGCGGGCAGGAGCTCGTCGTCACCGGCACCGAGCGCGTTCGCACCGAGCACAGCTGCGTGCCGCGCGACATCGTGCCGGTCGGCCCGCACCTGCTGCTCGGGTTCAACGTGTTCATGGGGCTCAAGCAGGAACGCTCCGTGAATGACGTGTTCTCGCTGCACAAGTTCGTGCGCACCGCCGAAGGCACCTTCGACTTCGCGGAGCTGCCGCGCAACGAGGCCGGCGGCTTCCTCGAAGATCGTCGCTTCGTCAAAGACTTCGAGGAGGTCTTCCGCTTCTACAAAGACGCGCGGCTCAACCACCTCGAGAAGACCGACGCGCGCCTGCTGGCCACGTTCAAGACCGGCCACACGCTGCGCGACGTCAAGGTGTTGCGCTTCGGCGTCGACACCTCGGGGCGGCTCACCTACCTCGACAACCGCGGCGAGCCCGACGCCATCGTCTCTCCGACGCACGACTTCGAATACGAGCGCGCCACGCGCGAGAACTTCGTCGCCGGCCGCCACCCCCACGTGAACATCCTCGACGAGGTGTTCATCGAGACCGTCGGTGGCGATCTCACGGTGAAGGTCGAGAACAACACCGAGAGCGGGCAGGGCATCTATTCGGAGCCGGTCAACGAGGCGATCCAGTCGCTCGACGACGCCGAGTTCCACTACGTGAAGATCGGCGCGCTGGTCCTCATGAAGGTGCTGCCCTTCCGCGAGGAGAAGTACCGCTACCTCGTCTTCAACACGCGCACCCGTCAGGTCATCCGCGCCGACGCCATTGGCCAGTCGTGCGTGTCGCTGCCCGAAGAGCAGGGCGTCATCTTCCCCGGCGGCTTCGTGCTGCAGACGGGCGAAGCGAAGATCTTCGATCAAGACGTCGGCGGCCTCGTCTTCCAGCGCAAGATCCAGAGCCCCAACGGAGAAGACGTTCTCTACGTCTTCTTCGAACGCGCGCTCGGGAAGTACGTGCTCTTTCCGTACAATCTGGTGCGCAAGGAGATCGCCGCGCCCATCGCCTGCCACGGCTACGCGATCTTCCCCGACGGCCAGATGGTCGTCTTCAAGTCGAACAGCGAAGAGCCCACCCGCGTGCACCCCATGCAGGTGTGGCAGACGCCCTTCGTCTCGGCCGAGTTCGCCGCCGCTGCGCCCACGCCGCAGTCGGCGCTCGGCAAGCTGGGCAACGCCGAGCTGGTGCGCGGCATCAGTGAAGTGCTGACGCTGCAGCGGCTGGCCGAGTCGCAGACCGTCAACCGCCGCAGCTACGAAGCCCTCATCTCGTCGTGCACCCGCGTCCTCGACCAGTTCCACTGGCTCGGCCAGAACGAGATCGGCTTGCTCGCCACGGTGCAGGAGCTCCGCAAGAACGCCGAGCTCATCATCGACGAGTTCGAGAAGGTGCTCTCGATGCAGCGCCGCGCGGCCGAGGCGATCGGCCAGGCGCAGGCGCAGCAGCAGGAACTGCTCGGCAAGGTGATCGCCGACGAGTTCAGCACCACCGACGCCTTCATGGACACGCTCGGTGCCCTGCGCAAACAGCTCGGCCACCTCGTGACCGTGAAGGAGGTCCGCTACATCGAGCTGCCGAAGATCGAGGCGATGGAGGCGGAGGTGAAGCAGGCGTTCGACGACGTGTCGACGCGCTGCGTGAACTTCCTGCTGACGCCGAAGGCCTTCGAGCCGCTGCACGCGGGCGTTCAGGCCGTCTCGACGCAGACCGAGAAGGTGGTCAAGACCGTCGAGCTCGCGCCGCTGGTGACCGAGGTCGAGCGGCTGAGCACCGGCCTCACGCTGCTGGGTGAGGTGGTGGGCGGGCTCAACGCCGGCGACGCAACCGAGAAGGCGAAGATCCTCGAGGGCATCTCCGAGGTCTTCAGCAAGCTCAACCGCGTTCGCGCCACGGTGCAGGCGAAGAAGAAGGAACTGCTCGGGAGCGAGAAGAAGGCCGAGTTCGGAAGTCAGTTCAAGCTCTTCGCCCAGAGCATCGACTCGGCGCTGTCGCTCGCCGACACGCCTGAAAAGTGTGACGAGCAGTTGAGTCGACTGACCCTTCAGCTCGAAGAACTCGAAGGGCGCTTCGCTGACTTCGACGAGTTCGCCAGCGAGCTGACGACGCGTCGTGAGGAGCTGCTCGAGGCGTTCGGCAAGCGCAAGCAGGTGCTGGTCGACGAGCGCAACCGCCGTGCGCAGAACCTCTTCGACGCAGCCGATCGCATTCTGCAGTCGGTGGCTCGCCGCGCGACGTCGTTCACCAACGACGACGAGCTGAACACGTACTTCGCCGCCGACCCGATGATCCAGAAGCTGCGCTCTCTGACCGCGCAGCTGCTCGATCTGAAGGACTCGGTGCGCGCCGACGAGCTCGACGCACGCCTGAAGACTGGCAAGCAGGAAGCGTTGCGCCAGCTGCGCGACAAGAAGGATCTCTTCGAGGGTGGCTCTGCGGTCGTGAAGTTGGGGCCCTACCGCTTCAACGTGAACGCCCAGCCGCTCGAGGCGACGGTGATTCCGCGCGAAGACGGGCTGTACCTGCAGCTCTCGGGAAGCGACTACCTGGAGCGGCTCGCCGACCCCGACATCGACGCCGCCCGCCCGTATTGGGACCAGAACCTGCCGTCGGAATCGCCGGAAGTTTCCCGCGGCGAGTTCCTCGCGTACTCGGTGCTGAAGGCGGCCGAAGGAGGAGAAAAGGGCCTCTCGCTGCAGGGGCTGCGTGACGCCCTGCGCGACAAGGGGCTGACGCCGATCACCCGCGAGTTCGCCGCCCAGCGCCTCGACGACGGCTACGAGCGGGGCGTGCACGACGCCGACGCGGCGTTGATCCTCGAGCAACTGCTCAACGTGTACGACGGGGCCGATCTCCTCCGCTTCCCCGCGTGGCCGCGCGCCGTGGCGACGATGTTCTGGGCTTCGTGGCGCGACGAGGCGCAGAAGAGCGCGTTCCACCGCCGGGCGGGCTCGCTCGGTCGGCTGCGCGCACGCTATCCCGGCACTCCGGCGCTCGAGGCCGTCGCGACCGAGCTGTTGCCGTCGATGAAGGTGTTCGCCGAGACCGCGCGCATCGCGATCTCCGCGGGCGAGCTGCACATCGCGGCCCGCTACCTCGCCGAAGAGCTCGCGCAGGATCCGCTGCGCTTTGTGGTGAGCGGCGACGCTGTCGCGCTGCGCGACGATCTCTTCGCCTCGCTCGATCTCGCCGGGCAGCGCCTCGTCTTCGACGACGACTTCCGCGCGCTCGAGGGCGACCTCACTGGCCGCTTCAAGCTCGCGCGCGAGTGGTTGCAGGCGCACGCCCAGCGAGCCGGCGCGAAGAGCGCGGTGTGGCTCACCTGTGTGCCCGAGGCCGCGGCGCTGATCGCCGCTGACGAGCACCTGCTCTCGCGCGACGTGTCGTCGGCGCTGCTGTCGTTCGAGGCGAAGGGTCTGCTCGGCCAACACCCGCGCGTGGTGTCTCAGGTGTTGGCGGTGCGGCTCGACGAGCTCGAGGCGCGCATGACCTGGTTCCGCGAAGAGCGCACCCCGGCGTGGCAGAAGTACCGCGCGAAGGTGCGCGCCCTGCTCGACGCGGCGCGCGTGAAGCTGCGCCTCGAGGAACTCAAGCCCAGGGTGCTCTCGAGCTTCGTGCGCAACCGGCTCATCGACGAGGTCTACCTGCCGCTGATCGGCGCCAACCTCGCCAAGCAGCTCGGGGTGGCGGGCGAGAACAAGCGCACCGATCGCATGGGCCTGCTGCTCCTCGTCTCTCCGCCCGGCTACGGCAAGACGACGCTCATGGAGTACGTGGCCAGCCGGCTCGGCCTCACCTTCGTGAAGGTGAACGGCCCGGCACTTGGTCACGACGTCACCAGCGTCGACCCGTCAGAGGCCCCCAACGCCACCGCGCGGCAGGAAGTCGATCGCATCAACTTCGCGTTCGAGCTCGGCAACAACGTGATGCTGTACCTCGACGACATTCAGCACACGAACCCGGAGCTCCTGCAGAAGTTCATCTCGCTGTGCGACGCGACCCGCAAGGTCGAGGGCGTGTGGAATGGCCGCACGCGCACGTACGATCTCCGCGGCAAGAAGTTCTGCGTGGTGATGGCCGGCAACCCGTACACCGAGTCGGGCGAGCGTTTCCGCATCCCCGACATGCTCGCCAACCGCGCCGACACCTACAACCTGGGCGACATTCTCGGCGGCAAGCAGGACCTGTTCGCCCTGAGCTACCTCGAGAACGCGCTCTCGGCGAACGTGGTCACCGCGCCGCTCCTCACCCGCTCGACCGCCGACCTGCACCGTGTGCTCGCCATGGCGCAGGGTGGGCCGATCTCGGTCAACGAGATGGAGCACGGGTACAGCGCCGCCGAACTCAACGAGATCGTCGAGGTCACCCGCCGCTTCGCCTTCGTGCAGAAGACGCTGCTCACGGTGAATCAGGAGTACATCAAGAGCGCCTCGCAGGACGATCGCTTCCGCACCGAGCCGCCTTTCAAGCTCCAGGGCAGCTACCGAAACATGGGCAAGCTGGCCGAGAAGATCGTCTCGGCGATGACCGAGTCCGAGCTCGAGGCGCTGCTCGACGCGCACTACTCGAGTGAGTCTCAGACGCTCACCTCGGCTGCCGAACAGAACATCCTCAAGCTGTACGAGCTGCGCGGCCGGCTCTCAGCTGAGCAGAAGACGCGGTGGGACGAGATCAAGCGCGGCTTCAAGCGCGTGCAGGTGCAGGGCGGGTCTGAAGACGATCCCGTCGTGCGCGTCACCGGCAGCATCGCCGCGCTCGGCCAGGAACTCGGTGAGCTCAAAGACGTGGTGCTCCAGGCGGCAGAGAAGAGCGGGGGAGGGGAACACCTCGCCCCGAAGCTCGACGCCATCGCAGGCGCGCTCACGAAGCGGCCCGCGAGCGACCTCGCGCCGAAGCTCGACGCGCTCACCGCTGCGGTCTCGAAGCCGGGCGGGGTCGATGCGCTGGCTCCGAAGCTCGACGCGATCGTCGCTGCGCTCTCGAAGGGCAGGACCACCGATCTCGGGCCGCGCATCGACGCGCTGCGCGAGACGATCGAGCTCATCGGCCGCTCGATGCCGACCAACCCCGGCGTGCCCGCCGTGCGCGTAGCTCCGCAACCGCAGGTCGATCTCGGGCCCGTGCTCGAGCGGCTCACCGAGGTGATGTCGCACCGCCCTGCGCCTGCGCCGCCTCAGCTCGATCTCGGCCCCGTGCTCGAACAACTCGCGCAGAGCGCGAAGCTGCAGGTCCAGTCGCAGGAGAACGAAGGCAGCTTCCGCGAAGAGATGGCGCAGCAGCTGTTGCTCATTCAGGAACGGCTGAGCGAGCTCGCGTTGTCGGCCCGCACCGTGCTGCAGAATGACTCTGACGGCATGGTGAAGGCGATGATCGTCTGGCAGCAGACGAAGGAAGCGCTCGAGCTGCTCAAGGCGCTCCCCTCGCGAGGGCGAAAGCCGAGGCGGTGAAGGCGTTTCTCGACGCGCTCGAGCACAGCATGCTCACAGCACTGCTGGTCGTCCTCTCTGCTGCCCACGTCGAGGTGTTGGTCGTGCCCCCGGCCAGCGCTTGACCCGCAGTGCTGAAGGTTGCACCGGAGGGGCGAACCTTCGTCGACGGCTCAGCGCTCTACGAGCACCTCCTCGCGCCGCCGGGCATGTTCGACTTTCAGGACTTCAAGGCGTTCACGGAGGCGCCCATCGCCGGCTGGCCCGTCGCGCTGAAAGACGTGTGAACGGGCGGGCTGCGTTCTGCCTCGACATCTCCGGCCCTCCGCCCTGGCGACAGACGTCGCCGGGGGGCCGCTGTTGCGGTCGTCGACTCGGCTTCCACTTGTGGGACCCGTATCTGGCTTCGTTGGCGGCAACGGACGTGTTCAGCCTTCAGACCTCGGCGACCGAAGGCGAAGGCGTGGTGGTGCGTGGCACCCGCTCGACGCCGGCAGGGTTGACCAACTGGTTGTCTCGCAGACCGGACCGGTGGGCACGGAAGACAGGGCGCACGTCAGCCCGCGCCTTCCTGATGAAGTTGAACAGGCCCGCAAATGAAAAAGCCCCGGTTTCCCGAGGCTTCTTCACTTCATTCTGGAGCGGGAAAAGAGATTTGAACTCTCGACCCTCGCCTTGGCAAGGCGATGCTCTACCGCTGAGCTATTCCCGCATATCCGTACTGAGCACCGCGACGACGAATTCGACGCAGGAACTACCTTCGGCCTGACGGACCGTCAAGCAGTTTTCGCTCCTTCAGGTGTTGCACCGCGCTGCCCGAGCCGGCCGAGGAAGGCGTTGAAGTACGCGCCCGCGCTCCACACGCTGAACGCCGTCGAGAAGTAGACGAGCGTCTTGCCCACCACGTTGAAGTTCACGCTTACCCAGCCGTAAAGCAGGAACACGGAGTGCGTGTAGTGGATGCACAGCGCCACGATGCCCACCAACTGCAGCGCGGTCTTCCACTTGCCCTCCTGCCCAGCGGCGATGACCAGCCCTTCGCTCGCGGCGACCTGCCGCAACCCGTTCACGATGAACTCGCGCGAGAGGAGGATGATCACGATCCACGCAGGGATTCGGCCGAGGCGCACCATCATCACCATCGCGGCGGCGACGATCAGCTTGTCGGCGAGCGGGTCGAGCAGCTTCCCGGTCACGGTGATCATGTTCCAGCGACGCGCGAGGAAGCCATCGACCACGTCGGTCACGGCGGCCAGCGTGAACACCGAGGCGGCCAGGACCGAGTACCAGGGGTCGCCGTCGTAGAGCAGCCACACGAAGAGCGGGATGATGAAGATCCGCGCCACGGTGAGCATGTTGGGGAGGTTCCAGAACTCCTGCAGCAGCACCGACGGCGGCCGGCTGCGGCCGGCGGCGCGCCTGGCGTCTCTCTTGGCGAGCTTTTCCTGCTTGCGCCGTGCCTTCTCGTCCCGCTTCTTCTGGCGGGCTTCCTGACGCTGCAGCTGACGGGTCTCGCGATCCATCACGACCTCTCTGCGGGGCTGCCGAGGAGGGCGTAGCCTTCACCGGTGAGCTCGACAGCACCTCGGCCGCCAAAGCCCATCAGCCGGGGCGTGACCCGACCGAACCAGCCCACCATGCGCTGCACCGGCACCACCAGGGGCGCGCCGAGCGGAATCGGCATCGCGCGGAGCGCGCCGTCGAGCTGCAACAAGATGCGCCCGTTGCCCTTCAAGTGGGCGAGCTCCAGCGAGAGCTGGTCGTTGCTCAGCTTGCCGTTCTCGAAGGAGATCGGCTCCTCGAAGGCGAAGACGAGTTCCTCACGCAGGTACGCCCCGTCGTCGTCGACGCTGGCACCGTTCTGATCCGTGAGATCGACGGCGTGGAACTTCGCGCGACCCGGCTCGAGGTAGATGACGCCGTGGCCCTTCACGCGCTGCAGCTGCGCGCCACCCTGACCAAACGGTTCCTGCGTGGGCCGCCCGCGACGGCGCCGGTTCTCAGGCGCGACCTCGATGCTCCCCACCACGGCGATCAAGCCCGCCATGCGCAGGAGCATCTCGTCGGTCACCGTCACCGCAAGCCCATCGGCGCTCAGATGAAACGGGCCCGCCGACGGTTCCTGCACCCAGGCGCCCGAGGCACCAAGGTCGACCAGTCGCTGTGGCGTCATCGGGGCATAGCCGGCCGGGGGCGCGACACTCGCGGGCGGCGCCTCGGCAGGCTCCACCACCGTGATGGGAAGCGGGGCGCTGGGTGACGCCGAAGGGATGGGATCGAGCGCAGGCTGCGGCGCGGCCGCCCTCACGGGCTGAGACTCTTCAGCCGACGGCCCCGTCGCCCACGACGAGTCTTCCGGCGTCGTCGGCAGCGGCTCAGCAGCCCCGGTCGCCCACGAAGAATCGTCGGGCGTGGTGGGCACCGATTTGGCGGCCCCGACCTCTCCACTCGTTGCCCACGATGCCTCGTCGGGCTGCGCGCTCGCCTCAGCCGGGTTCGTCGCCCACGATGCGTCAGCCTGTGCGCCCGCATCGAGCGGCGGCGCCATCTGGCCTGTGGCCCATGACGCGTCGTCAGGTTGCGCGTTGACCTCGCCCGGAGCCTCAGCCGCACCCGTGGCCCACGAGCCGTCGTCGGGCTGTGCGCTGGCTTCGGCCGAAGCCGTACTGCTGGCCCACGACGCGTCGTCAGGTTGCGCGCTGACCTCGGCCGGAGCCTCAGCCGCCCCCGTGGCCCACGATGCCTCGTGAGACTGCGCGCTGACTTCCGCCGAAGTCGCACCAGTGGCCCACGAGGCGTCGTCAGGCTGTGCGCTGGCTTCGGCCGGAGCTGCACCAGTGGCCCACGACGCGTCGTCAGGCTGTGCGCTGGCTTCAGCCGGAGCTGCACCAGTGGCCCACGACGCGTCGTCAGGCTGTGCGCTGGCTTCGGCCGGAGCTGCAGCGGTGGCCCACGACGCGTCGTCAGGCTGTACGCTGGCTTCGGCCGGAGCCGCACCAGTGGCCCATGACCCGCCACCGGTTGTCTCCGTGGCGGCTGCGTCACCGGTTGACCACGAAGCGTCGGCCGCCGCTGATCCGCCAGTTGCCCACGACGAGTCGTCAGGAGTTGCTGCGAGGGGGCTCGCGGAGGTCTCTCCCGTGGCCCACGATGCGTCGTCTGCGGGAGCCGCTTGGGCGGGACCGGGTTCGACCTGCTCCCCCCACTCCTGCGCGGGTGGCTCGACCGGCTGATCTGCCCACGCCTGCGTCTCGGCGCTCATCGGCGCAGGGGCATCCCATCGGGGATCGGTGGCGCTCGGGGGCTGGTCGAGCGGCACGTCGGCCACCGTCTCAGTCACCCAACCCGTGGGCTCGGCGCTCGGCGGCGCGGCCGCTTCGGTGGTGAGCCACTCCGGGCGCGGAGCGCTCGGCTGCGGGAGCGGAGGTGGCGCTTCGCTCACTGCCTCTGCACTGAGGATCTCCGTCGGCGTGTCGGAAGGGATGACCTCCATCGGCGCGGTATCGGCGACGACTTCGACCGCGGCGTCGAGCATCGGCATCTCTTCGACGGGCGCAGGCGGCGGGGGGCGGCGAGGCGCAGAGGGCAGCCCGGCGCCCCAGTCGGAGGAGAGGCCGGCGCTGGGGGGCGAGGGCGGCTCACCAACGATCTCGGCATCGAGTGGCGCTTCGTCGCTCATCACCTCGATCGGCTCTTCATCGGGAGACGGGGACGGCGGCGGCTCTTCACCGAGCACCACGGTCTCTAGCGGAGGCGCCGAAGGTGGCGGCGGTGCGACGGTGGTCGGCGCTTTCTGAATGCCCGATGGCGAAGACTGGTTCGCGATCGCCCGCCCCATCTTCTCGGCCATCTGATCGGAGCCCGCGAGCACGAAGTGCTCCTGTGCTTTCGCGTACGAGCCCTGCTGCGCGAGCGCGAGCCCGAGGTAGTTGTGGGCCTTCTTGTGGGTCGGCTCGAGATCGGTCGCGGTCTCGAATTCCTTGATGCAGCGCTCGAGGTTGTTGGTCTTCAGGTACACCAGCCCAAGGTTCACGCGCAGCGTTGCGTCGGCGGGGTTCTCGTTGACCAGCTTCTCGTAGACCTCCGATGCGCGGTCGAAGAGGCCCAGCTTGAAGTACGTCAACCCGAGCAGGTTCTGCGCTTTCTCGTTCTTTGGCGAGAGGCCGTTCGCCTTCTCGAGGTGCTCCCGTGCCTCGACGATCTTGCCCGCCGCGAGCAGTTCGCCGCCCTTGTAGAGCTCGCCCAGAAATTCTTCTTCTGCTGCTGGATCTCGTCCCCGCGTACTGGGCATCGGTTCTCTGGGTTCTCGTGGTCGGGAGGCTCAAGGGCTGCCGCTGTTCGCGGTCTGCGCCTGCGCCTTGTATTGGAAGTAGAGCGAGATCACCTTGCGCACGTACGCCTGGGTCTCGGGGTAGGGCGGCACCTGGCCACCGTATTTCTTCACCGCGTCGGGGCCCGCGTTGTACGCCGCGACGATCTTCACCATGTCGCCGTCGAACTCGTTGGCGAGCACGCGCAGGTAGCGCACGCCGCCCTCGATGTTCTCTTTAGGGTCGAAGATGTCCTTCACGTACATCTCGCGTGCGGTGCCGGGCATGAGCTGCATGAGCCCCGAGGCGCCGACATGCGAGAGCGCGTTGGGGTCGAAGGCCGACTCGGCGTGCATCACCGCGCGCACCAGCGCCGGCGGCATCTTGTAGCGAATGGCCGCCTCTTCGATGATCGCGTCGAACTCTTCGAGCTGTCGGGCGCTCCAGGTGCTCACCTTCGCCGGCTGCTCGGCGCTCGGGGCGGGACGGAACTCGCCTTCGACCTTGCGCGCCTGCCGCTTCGCTGGGCCTTTGGGCGCAACGTTCGTGTAGACCACCGTGCCATCGGCCTCGACGTACTTGTAGATGCCCCCACCCGCGAACGCAGGGAAGGCGACGACAAGCGCGAGGAAATTGACGGGCTTGAGACGCATCAGTTTGGTTTCTCAACACTACCGCTGATCCACGAGGGGTCGCAAAGAAGTGGGTTAGATACCGCCCATGCTTCATTCATTCGATTTTCTGGTGCTCGGCGGTGGCGTGGCCGGGCTGAGCTACGCGTTGGAAGCTTCGAAGAACGGACAGGTCGCGGTGCTGACCAAGCGCACGCGGTCCGAGGGGAACACCGTCTACGCGCAGGGCGGCATCGCGGCGGTGCTCTCGCCCGAAGACACGTTCGAGAAGCACACCGAAGACACGATGATCGCCGGTGCGGGGCTCAACAAGCGCGACATCGTCGAGATCTGCGTCAGCGAAGGCCCCGCGCGGTTGAAGGCCCTGGTCGAGCTGGGTGCTGACTTCGATCGCGGCGGCAACGGGCAGTTCGATCTCACGCGCGAAGGGGGCCACAGCGCGCGCCGTATCGTGCATGCAGGAGACATCACCGGCCGCGAGGTGGAACGCGCGATGCTCGCGGCGTGTGACGCCACGAAGCGGATTCGTTTCTTCGAAGAGGCCACCGCGGTCGACCTGATCATCGATCGTTCGGCGGCGCGGGGGGAAGGGCGCTGCCTCGGCTGCTACGTGCTGCGCGAAGACGGCACCATCGACACCTTCCTCTCGAAGGTCACCGTGCTGGCGACGGGCGGCGCGGGCAAGGTCTACCTGTACACCTCGAACCCCGACGTCGCGACGGGCGATGGCGTGGCGATGGCGTACCGCGCAGGGGCGCGCATCGCGAACATGGAATTCTACCAGTTCCACCCCACGTGCCTGTACCACCCCGACGCGAAGAACTTCCTGATCAGCGAGGCGCTGCGTGGTGAAGGTGGGCGGCTGCGGGTGCGCTCGACAGGCGAGCGCTTCATGAAGCGCTACGACGAGCGGCAGGAACTCGCTCCGCGCGACATCGTGGCCCGCGCCATCGACGCCGAGATCAAACGCACCGGCGATGAGTGCGTGCACCTCGACATGACCCACCTCGGCAAGGCGTACCTCGTCGAGCGCTTCCCCAACATCTACGCGACGTGCGGGTCGTTCGGCATCGACCTCGCGACGCAGCCCATCCCCGTCGTGCCAGCGGCCCACTACATGTGCGGCGGCGTGATGACCGACGCCATGGGCCGCACCAACGTTCCCGGGCTCTACGCCGTCGGTGAGGTGAGCTGCACCGGGCTGCACGGCGCCAACCGTCTGGCGTCGAACTCGTTGCTCGAGGGCCTCGTGTTTGGCCACCGCGCGGTGCAGGCGGGTGCCGAAGAGCTCAAGAGCACCCCGGCTCCAGCCCCCTCGGCCGTGAAGGAATGGGATTCGGGAAGGTCGGTGCCCTCGGACGAGCGCGTCGTCGTGAGCCAGAACTGGGAAGAGATTCGGCGCCTGATGTGGAACTTCGTCGGCATCGTGCGCACGGGGAAGCGGCTCGCGCGGGCGAAGCGGCGGCTCGACATGCTGCGCGAGGAGATCCGCCAGTACTACTGGGAGTATCAGGTCACCCGCGATGTCATCGAGCTGCGCAACATCGCCGACGTGGCGCACCTCATCGTCGAGTGCGCGTCGCGGCGCAAAGAGAGCCGGGGCCTGCACTACACGCTCGACTACCCGACCAGCGACGATCGCAACTGGCTGACCGACACCGTGGTGCAGCGCGAGGCGTAAGGTGAAGAGCGTCTGCGTCTTTTGTGGCTCGAAGAGCGGCGATTCACCGGCCTTTGCCGAGGCCGCCTTCGGGGTCGGCAAGGCGCTCGCGTCGCGCGGGCTCGAGCTCGTCTTCGGCGGCGCTCAGCACGGACTGATGGGTGCGCTCGCAGACGGTGCGCTGTCAGCAGGCGGTCGTGTGGTGGGTGTGATTCCCAACGGCCTCGCGCGGCAGGAATTTGCCTGCGCGCGCCTGTCCGAGGGTGTCTACGTCGACACGATGGCCGAGCGGAAACAGCGCATGATCGACCGCGCCGACGCCTTCATCGCGTTGCCCGGCGGCTTCGGCACCCTCGACGAACTCTTCGAGGTGCTCACCGGTGCACAGGTCGGCCTGCACCGAAAGCCCATCGGCGTGCTGAACCAGGGTGGCTTCTTCGGTCCGCTCCTCGAGTGGATCGATCTCTCACTTCAGCGCGGCTTCATTCCCGCCGGGCTGAAAGGCGTTCTGGTGGTGGAAGAGCACCCCGAACGTCTGGTTACCTCGTTGCTGAGCCACCAGCCGCCAGAGCCCGCTGTGCGGTGGAACGGCCGGTAGTCCGATCACGATTTTCCGAGTTCCTCTGTCGTTTCGATCGGTTCGCGCCGCGAGCTGATCTGAGTGCGCCCAGGACTGTCTCGTCTTCGGTCGGCTGATCGTTCTGTCTGTCTGACTTTCAGGCGGCGCGATCTCAGTCGCTCGGGAAAGAGACGCGATCGCGATCAAAATGTCACGACATCGCTTGACATTTCGTTTCAGTGGATGGTACTCACGCGCCACCATTTAAAAGACACGTTTGAGTGGGCTCTTTCGAGGGGCGGGTTTTGTGGAGCTGCTTCGTCCAGAAGAGATCGAGCGAATCGAGCGCGAATACGCTCAGGGCCTGCCCGCGCGCGTCATCGTCGACGTGTTCGCCTCGCGCGGCGTGCCCATGTCAGAGGCCACCTTCCGCAAGTACGTGCAGGCGGGCCTGTTGCCGCGCAGCCGTCGCGTCGGTCGCAAGGGCAAGAACCGCGGCAGCCAGGGGCTCTACCCCGCGTCGTCGGTGCGCCGCATGAACGCCATTCGCCAGATGATGGCGCAGGGGCTGACCCTCGAAGACATCAAGGCCTCGTTCGTCGTGTTCAAGAACCACCTCGATCTCGCCAGTCACGAGCTGATGGCGGTGTTCGATGGCTACGAGAAGCACCTCGAGCGCCGCACGGCCGCCGACCGCAGCCGCAAGGAGCTCGCCACGCAGCTGCGCTCATTGCGTTTTCAGGCGCGCGAGCTGCTGCACGAAATCACCCGCCTCGGCAGCGTCGTCACGGCCCGCGCGGGCGCCAATCTCAGTCAGTCGTGAACCGTTTCGCAGTCGATGACCTGTACCTCGGAGGAGGGGACCATGATGAACGCACCAGAGCAGGATGAAGCGGAGCTGCTTCGCTCGGACGACGTCGACGAGCGCAAGCGATCGAAGACCATGTCGCGGAAGGAAATGGCGCGCGATCTGCGTCGGCGCCGACTGCTGGGCCAGGTCGACCCCGAAGAGCAGGCGCTGCTCACCGAGCTGCAGGGCAACCGCCCCCGCTCGCGCGCCGACTGCATCAACAGCCCGCGCCCCTGCGTGTTCGTCAGCTGCAAGTACAACCTCTACCTCGACGTGAACCCCGAGACGGGCAGCATCAAGCTGAACTTCCCCGACAAGGAAATCTGGGCGCTCGAGTACACCTGCGCGCTCGACGTCGCCGAGAAGGGCGGCATCACCCTCGAAGAGGTCGGTGAGATCATGAACCTCACCCGCGAGCGCATTCGCCAGGTCGAGACCCGTGGGCTCGAGAAGGTGCGCACGGCCACCGAAGCCGAGCCGAAGCGCCCGCCTTCTCCCCGCTGAACGAGCCGGGAGCACTCAACCTCGATCACGTTTTGGCCCCTCCTGACGTGATCTTTGCTACGCGGCTCGTCCGTGCTCGCTTTGCTCTCCGTGTCGGACAAGCGCGGCCTGGTTCCTTTCGCTCAGGGGCTGGTTCGCTGTGGTTTCTCAATCCTCTCCACCGGTGGAACGCTCGACGCGCTGAAGGCCGCGGGCGTATCGGCGCGCAAGGTGTCAGAGCACACCGGCAGCCCTGAAATTCTCGGGGGCCGGGTGAAGACGCTCCACCCGCGCATTCATGGCGGCATCCTCGGTCGACCGAACCTCGAGTCCGACGCGGCCGAGATGAAGACGCACGGCATTGAGGCGATCTCCCTGGTGGCCGTGAACCTGTACCCCTTCCGCGAGACCGTGGCGAAGGGCGCGAGCCGGCCCGACACCATCGAACAGATCGACATCGGCGGTCCGGCGATGGTGCGCGCCTCGGCGAAGAACGCTGAGCACGTGACCATCGTCGTCGACCCCGCCGACTACGAGTCGGTGCTCGTCGAGCTCGAGCAGGGCGGGGTGAGCCCGAAGACGCGGCGCACGCTGCAGCGCAAGGCGTTCGCCCACACCGCCTCGTACGACAGCGCGATCGCCGCGTGGCTGGCAGAGCAGGAAGAAGAGACCTTCCCCGACGAGCTGGCCCTGCCGTTCGTCAAGGCGCAGGCCCTTCGCTACGGCGAGAACCCGCACCAGCGCGGCGCGTTCTACCGGGAACACCGGGCGCCCGCCGAGCCGACCGTCGCGTTCGCCGAGGTGCTGCAGGGCAAGGAACTCTCGTACAACAACATCCTCGATCTCGACGCGGCGCTCGGCCTGGTGCTCGAGTTTTCGGCGTTACCCGCAGCGGTCGTCATCAAGCACAACACCCCGTGTGGGGTGGCGGTCGATGCCTCGCTCGAGAAGGCCTACCGTCGCGCGCGCGCCGTCGACGAGACCTCGGCGTTCGGCGGCATCATCGCCCTCAATCGGCCCGTCGACGACGCCACCGCCCATGCGCTCGCGGAGACCTTCCTCGAGGCCGTCATCGCGCCCTCGTACAGCGACGCCGCGAAGGACATCCTCGGCGCCAAGAAGAACCTGCGGCTGCTCTCGGCCGGGCCGGCGCTGGCCGAGCTCAACGCGAGGCCCCGGGCCCAGCTTGACGCGCGCAGTGTCTCAGGCGGCATGCTGTTGATGGATCGCGACGCCCTCGAGCCCGCCACCGACTGGAAGTGCGTGACGAAGCGCCAGCCCACGGCCGACGAGCTCAAGGCACTGCAGTTCGCGTGGAAGGTCTGCAAGCACGTCAAGAGCAATGCGATCGTCTTCGCGGCCCCCGATGAGCTCCTCGCACAGGCAGGAGGGCAGACAAGCCGCGTGGATTCGGTGAAGATTGCCGCGATGCGTGGTGGTGCCCGTCTCAAAGGAAGTGCCGTGGCCTCTGACGCGTTCTTCCCCTTCCGCGATGGGCTCGACGCGCTCGCGGCCACCGGCGCGTCCTGCGTCGTTCAACCCGGCGGCTCGATGCGCGACGCCGAAGTCATCTCCGCTGCCGATGAACACGGGCTGGCGATGGTCTTCACCGCCGTTCGTCATTTCCGTCACTGACCCATGCGCATCGTCTGTCAGAAGTGTTCAGCCGCGTACGCCATCGACGACAAGTTCGTCACCCCCAAGGGCGTGCGCGCTCAGTGTCCGCGATGCCGGCACCTCCAGCTGGTGAAGAAGGACGACGCGCCGCAAGCTGACGCGTCGATCGGGCAGACCCAGCCTGGCAACGCTGCGCCGTTTCTGTTCGACATGAGCGCGCCGCCACCGCCTCCCGGTGCTCCGGCTGCCGCGCCGGTTCCAGAGGCCCCTGCGTCGGGTGGTCTCCACTTCGGTCAGACCACCCCGTCCGGGGCGCCTCCAGCTGCCGCAGCCCCATCTCCGTTCGACTTCATGTCGCCTGGCAAGAGCCCGGCTGCCCCGGCGCCCTTCGACTTCTCGGCACCCGCCACGTCTCCCTCGATGACGGCGCCGCCTGTGCCTGCGTTCCCAGGCAGCAAGCCGCCCCCGTCGCCGCCTCCTCCTCCCGCCAGCCCGTTCGACTTTTCGGGCAACGGGAGCCCGTTCGACTTCGGCTCGCCTCCTCCCAATGCACCAGGCCAGCCCTCGCAGAGCCCCTTCGGCGACGCGGACTTCGACCTGTCGGCCCCGATGCCACCGCCCGACGCCTCGCCCTCGGCGACGCCCGGTGCTCCTTCGCAGATGACCGGCGTCAAGTGCCGCACCTGCGGCAAGGACATGTCGGACCCCTTCGATCAGGCGCTCGGGGTCTGCGACGACTGCCGCACCAAGGAAGCCGACCCGCCGAACGCCGCGCCCGCTGCCCCTGCTGCGTCGGCCGCCCCCACATCGCCTGCCGCCGCCCAATTGTTTGCGGCGCCGTCCTTCCCCTCGCCGAATACGCCCATCGGCGGGACAGGCGGGGTTCAGAGCGCCGGTCGCTCCGAGGCGCCGCAAGGTCGCGGTCGAATGATCGGCGTGGTCGTGGCGGCAGCAGTGGTGATCGCCGTGGTCGTCGGTGTGGTGGTGAAGCGGCCGTGGGCGACGAGGCCACCGCCGCTGGTGGTCAAGGGGACCGGCGAGGTCGCTCGGCCCGTCGAGGCCATCGTTCAGCAATGGCGCACCAAATACCTCGATCTCGAGAAGGGCAGTGGCCCCCGCCTCATCGACGAGGGTGAGGAGCAACTCGCGAAGGACACCACCAACGGGTACCTCGACGCCGAGGAGTCGTTCGAGCAGGCGCTGGTGCTCGAGCCTTCGAACGATCGCGCGCTGGCGGGCTGGGTGTTGGCGCTGGCGTTCGGCAGGCCCGGGAAGGTCGACGAGCCGACGGCGAAGGCGGCCGAGTCGATGCTCGCTGCAGCCGAGCAGCGCGGGTCGGACCTGCGCGTCTTCGTGGCGCATGCGCACTTCTTGATCTCGCGCAGCGGCAACCCCAATGACATCAAGGTGCTCGCCGAGCGCGGCCTGAGCGCGAAATCGGCGAACGACCGCGCGTTGGCGCTGCTGGCGATTGGCCAGACCATTCTCACCAAGAACCCGCAGCAGGCGGCCGAGACCTTCAACGAAGCGCTCACCACCGACCCCAAGCTCAAGCACGCCTACTTCTTCCAGGCCCAGCTCGCGGCGATTCAAGGCAACTACAAAGAAGCGACCCGCGCGCTCGAGCGTCGACTCGAGCTCGACCCCGATCAGTGGGAAGCCGCCGAAGAGCTGGCGCGGCTGCTCGCCGACGTGGGCGAAGTGCCGAAGGCCCGGAAGGTGCTCGAAGCGGCACGGACCGCGTCTCGCGGGGCGCGCCCCCGAATCGGCCTGGCGATGCTCGCCTACCAGCACCAGAACGATCTGGCCGGCGCCACGACCGAGCTCGTTGCGGTGATCGACGATCGTGAAGTCGCGCGCGGTGAGAGGGCCGACGCGCTGGTTCACCTCGCCACCATCCAGCGCATTCAAGGCGAGCTCGACAAAGCGAATGACACCATCAACAAGAGCCTCGAGCTGAGCGCCGACTCCGTGCCCGCGAAGTTGCAACGGCTCCTGATTTCCGTCGAGCGCAACCAGACGGCCGACGCCCGGATGGAGGTCGACGCGCTCAAGGGGAAGCTCGGTGACAAGCGGCTCGAAGCCACGCTCGAAGGCCGCGTGCTGGTGCTCGAGGGCCGGATGGATGACGCCATTCAAATCCTCGGGGCGACGTCCGAAGCCGACCCCCGCCGGGTCGACGCGACGCTGCTCGCGGGAGCGGCCGCGGCGAAGGCGCGCAAGTCGGGCAAGGCCTGGGAGTTCTGTCTCAAACGCGGCCTGCGCGCTGACCCGCTGAGCCGGCCGGTTCCTTCGCTCACGCACCTCTACGTGCGGCCGGCTGACCTGCTCAAGGTGGCCGTCGGCACCTTCATGGCGCTGGTGCCCGACGCCGACGAAGACCCGAGCCCGTCGGTCTGTGAAGGGCTCATCGCCTGGTTCAGCGACGATCTGGCCGCGGCCGACAAACACTTCAGCAAGGTCATCTCGATCGACCCGCGCCACGCGGAGGGGTTCGCGTATCGCTCGCTCATCGCGTTGAAGAAGCGCGACCTTGCCAGCGCGCAGCGGCTCGCGGGGAAGGCCGTCGATGGCAACAAGAGCAGCGGCCTCGCGTGGCTGGCGCAAGGCATGGCGCTGTCTGCTGCGAACAAGACCGAGCCGGCCAAGGTCTCGGCACGCGAGGCGCAGAAGTTCGGGCCCCAGTTCCTCGCGCCCAGGGTGATCGTCGGTGACGCCGAGGCGTCGGCGAAGGACTCCGATGAGGCGCGGCGCGCGCTGACCGCGGTGTTGCTGGCCGACCCGCTCTACCGCGACGCCAAGCGCGTCCTCTTCAAGCACCAGCTGTGAAGGTCCTCGTGCTCGGCGGCGGCGGGCGCGAGCACGCGCTGGCCTGGAAGCTGGCCCAGAGCCCCTCGGTGACGGCTCTGCTCGTGGCCCCGGGAAACCCGGGCATCGAGCCCGTCGCGACGTGCGTGGCGGTCGAGCCGACGAAGCCCGCGGACGTGGTGGCGCTGGCCAAAGCGCGCGATGTCGAGCTGGTCGTGGTGGGACCTGAAGCGCCGCTCGTCGCTGGCGTGGCCGATGCCCTGCGCGCCGAGGGGATCGACGTGTTCGGGCCAGGCGCCGGCGCTGCGGCCATCGAGGGCAGCAAGGCCTTCGCCAAGGAGATCATGCAGGCCGCGCAGGTTCCGACCGCGCGCTTCGAGCTCTTCGACGATGCTGGGCGGGCCGCTGAACGGGCGCTGGCATGGGGCGCGGTGGTGGTGAAGGCCGACGGTCTCGCGGGCGGCAAGGGAGTGGTGGTGGCGCGCACCGGTGAAGAGGCGGCCGACGCGTGTCGCGCGCTGGGCACCCTGCCGGGCGGAAAGCGCATTCTTCTCGAAGAGGTGCTCAGCGGCCCCGAGCTCTCGGTGATGGCGCTGTGTGATGGCGAGCGCTACGCGCTGCTGGCCCCCTCTCAAGATCACAAGCGCGTGTTCGACGGCGACGAGGGCTCGAACACCGGCGGCATGGGCGCCTACGCCCCCGCCCGCTTCCTGACCGACGCGCAGCTCGACGAGGTCGGCGAGAGCGTCATCGGCCCCACGTTGCGCGAGCTGGCCCGGCGCGGCCTGCCGTTTCGCGGGGCACTCTACGCAGGGTTGATGCTGACGCCCGCGGGGCCTCGCGTGCTCGAGTACAACGCGCGGCTGGGCGATCCCGAGACGCAGGTGTTGATGATGCAGCTCGATGAAGATCTGGCGCTCGTGTTGCGCGCCTGCGCCCGCGGCGAGCTGCGCCAGGCGACGCTGCGACAGCACGCAGGGTTCTCGGTCGGCGTGGTGCTCGCGGCGGCCGGGTACCCCGAGCAGCCACGCCTGGGCGACTTGATTGACCTTCCGAAGCTCGCGCCGGGAGAGGTGCTCTTCCACGCGGGGACGCGACGTGACGCCACCGGGCGGCTGGTGACGTCAGGAGGCCGGGTGATCACGGCCTGCGCGCACGCCGAGACCCTCCGTGGGGCGCGCTCCGCAGCCAACGCGCTCGCCAGCCGCGTCACCTGGGAGGGGCGCCACTTCCGCACGGACATCGGGGCGCGCGCCCCTTGAGACCGGGAACGCTCGAGCGCTACGTGCTGCGCGAGCTGATGATCCCCTGCGCTGCGGCCACCGCGGTGCTGCTCACGCTCTTCTACGCAATGGTGCTGGTGCGCGGGGTCGAGTTCCTGCTGGGGAGCGCCGCGACGCCGGGCGACTGGTTGACGCTCGGCGCGTCGCTGCTCCCGATGCTCGTGCCTCAGGTGTTGCCGCTCTCGTTCCTGATCGGCGTGATGATCGGCTTCGCGCGGCTGGGTGAAGACGGCGAGCTCACCGCCTTCGCCGCCCTCGGGGTTTCACCTTCGCGGCTCGCCCGGCCCGTGTTGGTGCTCGCGGTGGGCGTCAGCGCGATCTTGAGCGTCACCATCTTCTTCTGGAAGCCGTGGGGCATGGCCCAGATGCGGCAGACCGCGCGCTCGGTGATCGAGCGCAACCTGCTGGGCGATCTCAAGCCGGGCACCTTGCGCGTCGATCTGCCGGGCGTCGTCTTCTACGCCGAGGAGATCTCCGCGGGCCCCACGTGGGGAGACGTGGTGCTGATCGACGAGCGCGACCCGGCGCGGCTGCAGGTGCTGACCGCGCCGAAGGCCCGAGCGTCGCTCGAGCAGGGGGTCGGCCTTGAACTCGAGCACGGGCTGCTCGTGCAGCGGGCAGGGGCCGACGAGCTGACCACCACGGCGTTCGATCGCGGGCGCATGTTGTTCAACGTCGCGGACGCGCTGCAGCGCCGCGACACCTTTCGCTTCGGGCATGAGGAACTGTCGCCTGCGGATCTCCTCGAGCGCGCGCAGGCAGCCGAGGTGAGCGGAGGCAAGTCCGCGCCCTTCGCGTCGGCCTTCCACTCGAGGCTCTCTCAGTTGGTTGCGCCGCTTGCACTGGGGCTTCTGGCCGCTGCGGTCGCTCAGGCCGGTCGTCGTCGCGCGGCGCGCACGGCGGCCCTGATCGCGTTCGGGCTGTACCTTGGCTTCTACGTGCTGACGCGGATGTTCGTGCAGCTGGGCGAGAAAGAGGTCGTTGCGCCCTGGGTCGCGGGGCACGTGCCGGTGGCGGTGGCGATGATCGGCGGCGTGGTGCTGATGGGCCTCGTTTCGCGGCGGGGGGCCCGGTGACCACCTACGAGCGCTCGGTGGCGCGCCTGGCGACGGGGCTCTTTCTCTCGCTGGCGCTCAGCCTCGTGGCGCTCTTTCTGGTGATCGACTTCGGCGACTGGCTGCGCATCTACACTGGCAAGCCGCCGGGCGACGTGGCGCTGCTCTACTGGTTTCGCAGCCATGTGGCGCTGGTGCAGTTCGCGCCCGCGGCGATGGTGCTGGTGGGCGGCCTCACGGTGACGGTCATTCGCCGGCGTGGCGAGTACACGGCGCTCAAAGCGCTCGGTGCGTCACCGTGGCTGATCCTCAGGCCGCTGTTGGTGTTCACGCTCGTCGCGAGCCTGGGTCTCATCGCTTTTCAGGAATGGGTGGTGAGCGTGTCGGGCCCGAAGATCGATCGCCTGATGGTCGAGCGCTTCGATCGCTGGGGCGACTTCCTCTCGGTGTACTCGCCTCGCCGCTGGTTTCGGGCTGGCCACTGGGTGCTCAACGTGAAGGGCGAAGTCAACCCCGAGCAGCTCAACGACGTGCGGCTGTTCGAGGTCGACGGCGCTCAGGGGTTGAAGCGGTGGCTCGAGGGCGATCGCCTCACCTGGCAGTCCGAAGGCAGCTGGCGCCTCGAAGGAGGGCGTGAAGTGCAGCTCGATGGCGCGGTGGTCACTGCGTCGGCGTCGGGTGTCATCGAGGTGCCGCTCCCGATTCGGCCGGAGATCACCCGCCTCGCGAGCGGTCGCCCCGAGTGGCTGCCCCTCTCGACGTTGCGCACCCAGCTCGAGGTGATGAGCGCGCTGCAGTTGCCGACCGAGTCGACGCGCTTCGCAGTGCACCACCGGTGGGCTGCTGCGCTGGGGGCCCTGCTCGCGGCGGTTCTCACCGCGCTCCTGGCGATGGCCGATCGCGCACGCCCGTCGATTCCCCGCGCGCTGATCTCAGGTGGGGTGCTCTACGGCGTGCTGTTCGTCGCTGCGATGATCTCCCGCAGCCTCGCGCTCAACAGCCGGCTCCCGCCGTCCGCCGCGGCGTGGCTCGTGCCGCTCGTGCTCCTGCTGTTGGTCGTCTCCGTGGGCCGTCGCGCGTTTCGGCTGTCGTGAGATGGGGCAGTCGCCGACAGTGCAGCCCGTGAGCGATGGCTGATCAGAAGGTGTCTTTCGCGTTCTTCAATCGAAACAGCTTGAAGTCGTGAAGGGCCCGCTGGCGTTCATCGGCGGGCCATTCCATCTGCTCGTAGGACTCGAAGTGATCGCGAAGGGAGGGGGCGGGGCCATCCCACTCGCCGATCCACAGTGCGTCGGTGCCCTGCTCGATGCGGGGGCGCGGCCAGAGATCGTACTGGCTGCGGCGGCCTTCCCACGTGCCGGCCTCGACGCCCGCGTAATAGGTCGTGAGCGCGCTCAGCTGATACCGCGAGGTGAAGACCGGCAGCCCGAGCGGCTCGACGCGCTTGAGCGCAGCCCAGCCATGCAGCTTCTGCACGGCCTGGTTGCCGAGCAGCGAGGGAGGCGGGGTGATCAAGATCAGCGCGCCTCCGACGATCGCCAGCACGTTGAGCCCCAGCGCGGCGAGCTTGAGGCGAGGTGCGTTCAGCTGCGCGACGCCGACGGCTCCGGCGATCCAGGCAGCCGCGCTCCAGTTGGCCTCACCGCGCGCCTTCAGCGAGGCCCAGCCGAAAAAGAGCACCGGCACCACCAGCGCGAGCGCCAGCGGAGACCGCCTCGGGCCCTTGACCAGCCAGACCATCATCAGCACCAGCAACAGAGGGCCCGCCATGCCGAATTGCCCGCCGACGAACTCGAGGAAGGTGTTGAGACCGCCGCCCCCGCCCAGGCCATGCGCGAACTGAAAGCGGAACCCTTCCCAGTCGTTGGTGGCGTTCCAGATCAACGTGGGTGACGTGACGACGAGCGCGACGAGCCCCGCGCCCACCACCTTGAGCGGCTGACGGAAGAGCACGAGCAGGATCGGCGCGCCCAGCAAGATGCCGTTGTACTTCGAGAGCATCGCGAGACCCCACAGCGCGCCCGTCGCGAGCCACGCGAGGCGGTGCGTCGAGGTGAGGGCGACCAGCGTCCACACCCAGAAGCAGAGGAGCGGCGCATCAGGCGTCGCGATCGTGCCGAGGAGGTTCGCGGCGGGCGTGCTGGCGAAGAGCGCGGTGGCGGTCAGCGCGGCGAGGTGATCGGCGCCAAGCTGCTTCGCGAGGCGGTACACCCCGGGGAGCGTGGCGAGCCCGAACACCAGCGCTCCGGGGCGAATGCCGAACAACCGAATCGACCACGCGATGAGGGCAGGGTGATCGAAGTAGGCCAACTGCAGCTGCTTCGACCACGTCCAGTAGTAGGCCTCGTCGGGGTAGATGTCGGTGCCCACGGCGATCGCGAGTCTCGCGAGCACGCACAGCGCGATGGTTCCCCACAGCACGCGCGGGTTCACGACTGCCCCAATGCGCGGCGGTAGACCTGCAAGGTCTGGCGGGCGCAGTCGTCCCACGAAGCGCGCGCGGCACGTTCACGCCCGATGAGCGATTGCTGGCGCCGCAGCCCATCGTCGCGGAACAACCGCAGACACGCTTCGCGCCACGCGAGGCTGTTGTCAGGGGGCACGAGGGTGCCGGCGGTGCCCAACACTTCAGGGTGTGAGCCGGCAGCCGACGCGATCACGGGGGCGCCACAGGCCATCGCCTCGAGCGCAGGCAGGCCGAAGCCTTCGTAGCGTGAGGGCACCAACACCGCGCAGGCCCCGCCGTAGAAGCGCACCAGCTCTTCATCGGGAAGCGGAGAGAGCTCGATCACCTTCTCGGGGAAGCCCAGCGTGCGTCGCGCGCCACGCCCCGCGAGCAACACCAGCGGCGCCGCCAACCCGTCGATGATCGGCAGCAGCACCTTCAGGTTCTTGAACGGCTTGGTGTTGCCGATGGCCGCGAAGTACTTCGGCGGTAGCCCACGGCGCGCGCGGAAATCAGCGAGTTCCTGCGGCGGGGGCACGTGGAACGACGGGTCCACCCCGTTGCCGATGACCTGCAGCCGCTCAGGCTTCAAGCCGAGGTGAGAGGCGATCTCGCGACGGCTGAACTCCGACACCGTGATGAGCGCCTGCGCCCGCGAGGCCCGAGGTGCGACCACCAGGCGGTAGTACGCGGTGTGCGTGAGCGAGGAGCTTTCGGGCAGCGCGAGGTGGTTTGCGTCGTGAATGGTGACCACGAGCTTGCCTGGCCACAACGCGGGCACCGAGAACGAGGTGGCGTGAAACAGCTCGGGCCGATGGCGAAGCAGATCCGCCGCGAGGGTGGGCTGCTCGAGCGCGGAAAGGAACTCCGAGGTGGCCTTCACCAGGGGAATGCGGGGGGCGAGCTCGCCGAGATCGTCGGGAATGCCAGTGGGCGCCGTGAGCCCGACGAACTGCCAGCCGGTCTCGAGCGCGGGCAACCTGCGCGCCAATTCGAGCGCGTACCGCGCGATGCCATGCAAGTGACCGCGCACCATGCGCAGGTCGATCAGAACCTTCACCACGGGTCGCAGAGTACACAGGACTCGTGTAGAGGGCGCGTTTCCTCCTCGTGGTGAATCCGCTCGTTCTCCCTGAATCGGTCAGCCGGCGTCGCGTGGCGCTGGTGCACGACTGGTTGTTGACCTGGCGAGGCGGCGAGAAGGTGCTCGAGGCGTTCGCCGAGCTGTTCCCCCACGCGCCGATCTTCACGCTCTTTCACGACCCGACGCACATGCCCGCGAGCATCGAATCGCATCGCGTCGTCGCCTCCGCGCTCGATCGGGTGCCGTTCGCGAAGACGAAGCACCGCCATTTTCTCCCCCTGATGCCGGCGGCGATTCGCGCGCTCGATGTCGGTGACGCCGAGCTGGTCATCTCGTCGAGTCACTGTGTGGCGAAGGGCGTTCGGGTGCCGCGGGGCGCGAAGCACGTCTCGTATGTGCACGCGCCGCTCCGCTACATGTGGGATCGCTACGACGACTACTTTGGCCCCGGCAAAGCGAGCCCGATGGTGCGGGTTGGCGCGCGAGCGATGCGGCCGCTGCTGCGCGCGTGGGACGTGGCGACCTCGAGCTCGGTCGATCGCTTCATCGCCAACAGCGCCCACGTCGCCGGTCAGATCGAGGCGCGCTACCACCGGCACGCCCGCGTCATTCATCCCCCCGTCGAACTCGAGCGCTTCACCTCGGTGCCGCTCGAGGGCGGTGGCCAGGGTGGCTACTTTCTGTGCCTCGGAGCGCTCGCTCCGTACAAACGAATCGATCTCGCCATCGAGGCCTTTCGTCGCTCAGGTCACACCTTGTGGATCGCCGGGAGCGGTCAGTCGTCAGACTGGCTGCGCGATCTGCCTCCGAACGTGAAGGCGCTGGGGCAGGTGAGCGACGCCGACCTGCCAGCGCTGTACCGCAACGCGCGCGCGCTCGTGTTTCCGGGCGTCGAAGATTTCGGCATCACGCCGCTCGAGGCGCAGGCGTGCGGTCGCCCGGTGATCGCGCTGTCGGCAGGTGGTGCGCTCGAGACCGTCACCCCACAGACAGGTCTCTTCTTTCACGACCAGACGGTCGACGCGCTCGCCAGGGCGCTCGCCGAGTTCGACGCCTTTGAGTCCAGCTTCGAGGCCGACGTCGCCCGCGCACAGGCACAGCGCTTTTCGAGGCGCGCGTTTCAGACGGCCCTCGTCGAAGAGCTCACACGCGCGGTGGGTTGATCAGCGCGGCAACCGCTGCAGGAACTCGACGAGCTCGCGCAGGTCACCGTCGACGCGCCCCTCGACACCGGCCTTCACCGACGTTCCGTCGATCTCGACCGAGCCGCCGCGCACCAGCGCCTGGATCAAGAGCCGCGTGTTCTCGTCGCCGAGGAAGCGCGTGGTCTCGTCGGGTGTGTCGGTCGAGATGGAGATCGCCGCGTCGAACGCTGCGTCACCGGTCTGCAGTTCCTTCTTGAAGAGCTTCACCACCTTCTCCACCAGTCCCTCGGGCTTGAAGACGACCTTGAGCCGCGTGTCGCGCTCGAGGAGGAGGGTGAACCGCGTCACGGTCTTGCTGCTCACCACCACGCCATTCACGGACGTACTGGAGGTCTCGAAGCTGCGATCGACGGACAGGGTCAGGGTGTCGAGGGTGGTCATGGTTGCAGTGCAAACCATCGCAGCTCACTCGATCCGCACGCGTCGAACTGCGCGCTGACCGTTGCGGTCGATCTCCACTTCGACCTCCTGCCGGGTGGGCAGCTCGGCCAGCACCGCCATCGACGACTCCAGCCCATCGAGGGGGCGGCCGTTGACCGCGCGGATGACGTCACCCCGCTGCAGGCCCAGTTCCGCGAGCCACGAGCCTTCCTTCACCCACGTGGCACGCAGCCCCTGCCACCTGCCTTCGACGAAGGCCGGCAGCATGCGCACTTCCGACATCACGCTCGTTGGATCGCGGAGCGCGGCGTTGACGCGAGCGCGGGCCGTGCGCACCAGGTCCATCGTCGGGGGAGCCGTTGGCGTGATCACCGACGGGGCTCCGGTGCCGATCCGTTCGATGCGCTCACCACGGCTGACGAAGATCTCGCCATGCCCGATGCCGACCAGCACACCGTCGTCGATGCGATCGCCCACCCACACGTCGACGGTTCGACTCGCGCAGCGCACGGTGGCCAGCGAGTACGACTCGACCCGACTGTGGAGGGTGCCGACCACGCGACAGCTGGGGGGCGTGGTGGGCACCTCGACCGGAGGAACGACGCGCGCTTCGAGCCCGAGGAGCCGGGCCAGCCGTTCTCGCGGGAACTCGGCGTGGGCGTGGGCTGCGGTGAGCAAGGCACAGGTCAGCAGGGCGCGCAGGGGCATGCCGTTCGGCAAAGCAATTCACTGGCCGGGCCGGAGTGCGCGAAATCGCAGGCCCCGCGCCAGCCGCCCTGACAAACCGTCACGCCGCGGCCGCGCTGCCCTGCCAAATCGACCCCTGCCCGAGCTGTGCTAGAGCGAAGACGACGTGTTCACCCGCTTCCAGCGCTTCTACAACTCGATCAAGCTCTTCACCGACGTGCTGACGGTCGCGTTCGCGTTTGGCGTCAGCTGGTGGATCCGCTTCGAGTTTCTGCCCGCCGAGTCGATCCCCCCGTTCGCCGAGTCGATGGAGACCCTCGGGCTTGCGCTGGTGATCTTCCCCTTCATCTTCCGGGGCTCGAACCTCTACACGACCAACCGCAGCCGCTCGCACATCCAGGAGGTGTTCGAGGTCTTCAAGGCCACGGCGCTCTCGACCCTGGTGCTGGTGGGCGTCTCGTACTTCGTCCGCGAGCGGTACAGCCGACTCACCATTGCGTTGTTCGCGGGCACGGCGTTCCTTTCCTTGAGCGCTGTGCGTCTCGGGTTCCGCGCCATGTTCAACGAGCTGCGTCGGCGCGGCGTGAACGTGAAGAAGATCCTCGTGGTGGGGGCGGGTCAGCTCGGCCAGCGCGTGGTCGAGACCATCGACGAGCACAAGGAACTCGGCTTCAAGGTGGTGGCGCTCCTCACGCGCAAGCCCGAGAAGGTCGGGCAGATCGTGCACGGGGTGCTGGTGAAGGGTGTGTTCGCCGATCTCGGCAAGGAGCTCGAAGCCAACCCGGTCGATCAGGTGATCCTCGCGCTGCCAATCGAAGAACAGGCGCAGCTGCGCGAGATCATGGAAGTGTTGGCGCAGCACACCGTCGACGTGAAGGTCGTGCCCGATCTCTTCAACTACGTGACCCTGCGCGGCGGGCTCGAGGAATTCGGCGGCCTGCCGATCATCAGCCTGCAGGGCGCGCCGCTCGACGGGTGGAACCTCATCGCCAAGCGTGTCTTCGACCTGATGGTGTCGGCCGCGGCGTTGCTGGTGCTCCTGCCCGTGATGCTGCTGGTGGGAATTCTCGTGAAGCTCACGAGCCGGGGCCCCGTCTTCTTCGCCCAGGAGCGCATGGGCATGGATGGGCACCTCTTCCACATGTACAAGTTCCGCACGATGCGCACCGACGCCGAGAAAGACGGCGCGCAATTCGCGACGGCAGATGATCCGCGGCGCACGGTGATCGGCTCCTTTCTTCGCAAGACGTCGATCGACGAACTCCCCCAGTTCTGGAACGTCTTCGTGGGCGACATGAGCCTCGTGGGCCCACGCCCGGAGCGGCCGGTCTTCATTCAGGAATTCAAAAAGCAGATCCCCCGCTACCACCTGCGGCACATGGTGAAGGCGGGCATCACTGGCTGGGCGCAGGTCAACGGGCTGCGCGGCAACACCAGCATCAAAGACCGCATCGACTACGACCTCTATTACATCGAGAACTGGTCGCTCCTGTTCGACGTGAAGATCCTCGTCCGCACGGCGCTGGGCGGCTTTCTCTCGAAGAACGCGTACTGACCCATGCTGCTCGGGCTCGCCATGCTGGTGGTGTTGAGTGGGAATCCGGCGAAGGGGCCGCCAGGGCCCGGTCCGACGGCGGCAGAGACCGCCAAGCTCTACTTCCTTGCTGGCGACATTCATCGCGCGCAGGAATGGGTGCAGCGCGGCTTGAAGCGCGAACCGAAGACATGCGGGCCGATCAACAAGGCGCTCGCCGAGTACGCGTTTCTGGCGAACCACCTCGACGAGTTCACGCCCGAGCAGGCGAAGGAGTTCCTCGAGATCGATCGCAGAATCTCGCCCACGGTGCGGGGCAAGCTCACCGAGAAGGTGTTCGAGCGGTACGTGCGCAGGCCGCTCGAGCTCGCAAAGAGCCGCGCCAACGGCGACGCGCCGGGAGCGCTGCAGATTGTCAGCGGCATCCTCGTGATCGACCCGAAGAACGAAGATGCCCTGGCGCTCAAGAAGACGCTCGAAGCGCCCGTCGTCGACGCAGGCCGCTGACCCGTCCAACGTGACGAGCAGGCCGCCGCCCACATCGCCAGTGAGTTGCAAATGCAATAAAACTGCGAAAAGACCTCGCCATGGGTCTCCTCTCGCGCGCGGCGGTGGTTTCGGTGCTGGTGCATCTCGCCGTGGTCGCGCTCCTGCTCCGCGCGCAGGACGTACCGAGGCCGCGGCAGGTGGCGCCCGTCGAGGTCGAGCTGCGTTTCCGTGCGCCCGAAGCGCGACGGGTGGTTCCTCCGTCAGCGACTCCTGCAGTGCGGAACGGCTCGCAAGGCCCGCGCCGTGCCGTGCGTTCATCGAGGCAGGCGCCTGCGACCACGCCTGAGGACACGGGAGTGCCCAGCGCACCTGATCTGCCGTCGATCGATGACGGAGCGGCTTCTGGCCTCGGGAGCGGCGAACCGGGCCAGCGTGATGGCGCGCCCGACGGCGGTGGCGTGGCCGAGGCTGAGGCTGCGCGTCGTGCAGTCCCACCGGCGCCGCCGACTGAGCCCGCGGTGCTCGGGATTCCCCGCATCGACTACCCGCCGCGCGCCCTGATGGACGAGGTCGAGGGCGTGGTGCGCCTCGACGTTCACCTCAGCGCGGAGGGGCGCGTGCTCTCGATCGACGTGCTGGAATCACCCAGCCCTGAGCTCGCAGCGGCCGCACGGGCGGCGGTGATGGGCGCCCGGTTCCAGCCTGCCACTCGCGATGGCCAGCCGGTCGAGTCGCGATTTCCGTACCGCTATCGTTTCGAATTGCGCTGAAGATGGTGCCATGTCGAAGCCGATCGATCTGACCCACGACGCCGTTCATCTCTCGGATCGGCAGCAGATGGACCCCGTGCTGCAATTCGATCACGGCTACGACGCGTACGTCGCGAAGCACTGCGTGGGTGGTGAGGTCGGCCGCCTCGTGACGATGCACACCAGCACCGAGAACTGGGGCAGCTGGGAGACGCATCCCTCAGGTGAAGAGCTGGTGCTCGTGCTGTCGGGTCGCGCCGAGTTCATTCAGCTCATCGACGGCGTCGAGCGGCGAGTCGTCGTGGGGCCTCACGAAGCGATCATCAACCCCGCTGGGGTCGCGCACACCGCGAACGTCATCGAGCCCTTCGCTGCGCTGTACATCACGCCCGCGCCGGGCACGTCGCATCGCCCCCGCGAATGACCCGCGCGAACGTGCTCCTGGGCACTGCAGCGAAGCTCTCGGCCAGCGCGCTGGAGTCGTCGGCGCGCACGTTCGAGCTCGAGCTGCGCTGCCGCGAGGTCGGCCCCGGGCTCGAGGTGAGCGTGCAGGGCGCTACGGTGCGCGTGGTGGCACAGCCCGGTCCGGTGGCCAACGCCGAGGCCGACACCTCAGCCTTCCTCAGCCTCTCGTCGGTCAACGGCCGCTGGCGGCTTGCTCGTCATGCTGCACATCTCGCCGTGACCCTGGAAGGCGCGATGCAGGCGCCCGCCGAAGGGCTGCTCGGCCGGCTGTCAGGCTCGACGCGGCCTGCCAGCTCCCTCGAGCGCCTCGCGACCTTCACGCGGGTGGTGGCCGCCGTGACGAAGGCGACGGGAGCCCTTGGCGTTCACTGGGTCGACGGCCCGGTCACCCACGCGCCCGACTTCTTTTCGCAGCTCGCGCTCGAATCGCCGCTGCCCATGCCCCTGTGGTTGGGCGTCAGCCTCACCCCCGAGTCGGGCCAGCGCAGCGGGGTGCTCAGCTTCGGCATGGGCCAGCTGGGCTTGCCCGAGCTCTTCCTCACCGGTCCAGCGGGTGACGAGCTGCCCGACACCATCGACTTCTTCTTCAGCGCGTTGGCGACTGTGGCCGAGCGGGGCGCTGCGCCCGTCGAAGGCGAGACTCTGGCGCGCTCGCTGCTGAGCCGCCCCAAAGTGCACTACGGCCCTTCTCCGGTCGACCCCGCGACCCGTGTCTGGCGGCTCGACGTCGGGTGAGCAATCGCACGGTGCCTGCGCCGTAGGGGGACCACCATGCGCGCTCTCGTCCTTGCCACTCTCGTTCTCTCGGTGCCCGCCCTCGCCGTCACGGGGAGCGGTGTAAAGCTCACCGAAAGCCGGAAGATCGTCGACTTCTCGGAGATCGAGGTCTCCGACGGCGTGACACTCGAGGTGACCCGAGGCGCGACGGCCCTCACCATCAGCGGCGATGACAACGTGGTTCCGCTCATCACCACCAAAGTGGTCGGCGGGCGCCTGCAGATCCACCGCACCACGAGCGATTGGCTGCGCACCAAACAGCCGCTGGTGGTGAAGGTCTCGACCCCGGCGCTCAAGCGCTTCGAGGCCAGCGGCGGCGTGGAGGCGACCCTCACCTCGGTCGCCGACCGTGCCTTCGCGGCAACGCTGTCAGGCGGTGTCCACCTCAATGCGACGGGGCTCGACGTCGACACCTTCGAGCTCGAGGCCTCGGGCGGCGTGACCGTGAAGGCCGATGGCAAAGCGAAGACGGGCAAGCTGGTGGTGAGTGGCGGCGTGGAGGTGAAGGCGAAGCAGCTGCAGATCGCCACGGTCACCCTCGACGCGAGCGGCGGTTGCGAACTCGAGCTCACCGTGAAGGACTCGATCTCCGGCGACCTCTCTGGCGGCGTGGGCGTGAAGGTCTCCGGCAACCCGCCGAAGAAGCTGGTGCGCTCGTCGGGTGGAGCCGGCGTCGATTACGTCGACTGAGCGCCGACCTGGTGGTTACGCCAGAGGCGTGAGCACGCTCAGACGACTCGGGAAGACAGACGTGAAGCTCTCGTCGATGGGGCTCGGGTGTTGGCAGTTCTCAGAGGGCTTTGGCCTCGTGGGCGGCTTCTGGCCCGCACTCAAGCCCGACGTGGTGAACGAGATCGTCGCCAGGTCGCTGGCTGGCGGCATCACGTGGTTCGACACCGCTGAGGCGTATGGCAAGGGGCGCTCCGAGCAGGCGCTGTCCATCGCGCTGCAGGCCGCCGGCAAGAAGCCCGGTGAGGTCTTCGTCGCCACCAAGTGGCTCCCCGCGGGCCGTTTTGCGGGCTCGCTCACGAGCACCATCTCCACCCGTCTCGAGAAGCTGGCGCCATTCCCGATCGATCTGCATCAGGTGCATCAGCCCTTCGGCTTCTCCACGGTCGAGGCTGAGACGGACGCGATGGCGGGCGTCGGCGCGATGAAGCTGACCCTCTCGAAGCTCGAGCTCGATCGCCTCGACGAGCTGTCGCGCGCATTCCTCTAAACGAAGAAAAGCGGCTCCGGTTTCCCGAAGCCGCTTCCCCCTCCCGAGATCAACGACAGGGCCGCTCTTCGCGTCCGCCCCGTCTGGGCTGGCCTTGGTTCTGCGCGAACCAGCCCTTGTCTCCTATCGATTGCTCGGCCGTGCGCGACGTCGAACGGTGAGGGTGCACTACATCGCCACGGCCTTCGCGATTTTGATTCGCCGGCCTGACCCGAAGGTCAGGCGCGGTGTGCAAACCAATCAGCTGCAGCCGGTGGTCGCACCGCAGTTGTGGCACTTGTAGCAAGCGCCATTGCGCACGGTGATGGTGCCGCAGACGGGGCAGGGCGGGGCGTCGGCCTGGTTCAAGAAGGCTGCCTTCAGATCGCTCTGCGCCGACGGGGCGCTCACCGCAGGAGCCGACGACTTCGGCGCGGCGGCGACCTTCTTCGCCTCGGCCTCCATCACGCTCTCGGTCATGCCTTCCTGGGGCAGGAACTTCAGCGACAGCCACCGGAAGATGTAGTCGGTGATCGACTTCGCGATGGGCAGATCGGGGTTGTTGGTGAAGCCCGACGGCTCGAAGCGGGTGTGGCTGAACTTGTCGGACAACACCTTGAGCGGCACGCCGTACTGCAGCGAGAGCGAGATGGCGGTCGCGAACGAGTCCATCAAGCCAGACACGGTGCTGCCTTCCTTCGCCATCGTGATGAACAGCTCACCAGGCTGGCCATCTTCGTACATGCCGACCGTGAGGTAGCCCTCGTGACCCGCGATGCTGAACTTGTGGGTCAGCGCGCGGCGCTCGTCAGACAGGCGCTTGCGGGCGACGCGCTCGACGACCACCTGAGGCGCGGCGACGGCAGCTTCCACCTTCTTCGCGTCTTTGCTCGTGTTCAGCGGCTGGCTTCGCTTGCACCCGTCGCGGTACACGGCCACGGCCTTCAGGCCCGCGCGCCACGACTCGATGTACGCCATCTCGATGTCTTCGATGGAGCAGTCGTTCGGCAGGTTGACCGTCTTCGAGATCGCACCCGAGAGGAAGGGCTGCGCTGCGCCCATCATCTTGATGTGACCCATGTAGTGGATCGAGCGGCTGCCCCTGGCAGGCTTGAACGCGCAGTCGAACACCGACAGGTGCTCGGCCTTCAGGCCCGGCGCGCCCTCGATGGTGTCGTTCTTGTCGAGGTAGTTGATGATGCTCTCGACCTCGGTGCTCGAGTACCCGAGCTTCTGGAGCGCGAGCGGCACCGTCTGGTTGACGATCTTCAGCATGCCGCCACCGACGAGCTTCTTGTACTTGATGAGCGCGATGTCGGGCTCGATGCCCGTGGTGTCGCAATCCATCATGAAGCCGATGGTGCCCGTGGGGGCCAGCACGGTGACCTGCGAGTTGCGGTAACCGAACTGCTCACCGAGCTGCAGCGCCTCGTCCCAGACCTTCTTCTGCGCGTCGGCGAGCCGCGTGTCCTGCTGGAAGGGCAGTTGGTACGCCGCCTTGCGGTGCTTGCGAATGACGCCCAGCATCGGCTCACGGTTGACGGTGTACCCGGCGAACGACCCGAGGTGCTCCGCCATCTTCGCGCTCATCGCGTACGCACGGCCGCCCATGAGCGACGTGACCGCGCCCGCGTACGAGCGACCCTCGTCGGAGTCATACGCCACGCCCTGCGCCATCAACAGCGCGCCCAGGTTGGCGTAGCCGAGGCCCAGCGGGCGGAAGTCGAACGAGTTCTTCTCGATCTTCTCGGTGGGGTAGCGCGAGAAGCCGACGATGATCTCCTGACCGAGCAGGGTGATGTCGACCGCGTGCTTGAACGCCTCGACGTCGAACTCGCCGTCGATGGTGCGGAAGTGCATCAGGTTGAGCGACGCCAGGTTGCACGCCGTGTCGTCGAGGAACATGTACTCAGAGCACGGGTTCGACGCGTTGATGCGGGCCGTGTTGCCCGAGGTGTGCCACGCGTTGATGGTGGTGTCGTACTGCAGGCCGGGGTCGCCGCACTGCCAGGCCGCGGTGGCGATCTCACGGAACACGTCGCGGGCGCGGTAGGTGTCGACCATCGAGCCGTCACGCACGGCGCGGGTCGAGAACTCGCGGTTGTCCTGCACGGCCTTCATGAACTCGTCGGTGACGCGCACCGAGTTGTTGGAGTTCTGGAAGAACACCGAGCTGTACGCCTCGCCGTTGAACGACGGGTCGTAGCCAGCGTCGATCAGCGCGTGCGCCTTCTTCTCTTCGACGACCTTGCACTTGATGAACTCGAGCACGTCGGGGTGGTCGACGTTCAAGATGACCATCTTCGCGGCGCGGCGGGTCTTGCCACCCGACTTGATGACGCCGGCAAACGCGTCGAAGCCCTTCATGAAGCTGACCGGGCCCGAGGCCGTGCCGCCGCCCTTGAGCATCTCGCGTGAGGAGCGGATGGGCGAGAGGTTGCTGCCCGTGCCCGAGCCGAACTTGAAGAGCATGCCTTCGGTCTTCGCCAGCCCGAGGATCGATTCCATCGAGTCTTCGACCGAGTTGATGAAGCAGGCGCTGCACTGGGGGTGCGTCTCGACGCCGACGTTGAACCAGACGGGCGAGTTGAAGGCGACCTTCTGGCGGAGCAGGAGGTGCGTCAGCTCGGCGTGGAACGCGTTCTTCGCCTCGGTCGACGCGAAGTAGCCGCCCTGCTCACCCCAGCGGGTGATGGTGTTGACGACGCGGCCGATGAGGTGTCGCACCGACGACTCACGCTCAGCCGTGCCCGGCGTGCCGCGGAAGTACTTCGACGCGACGACGTTGGTGGCGAGCATCGACCACGACTTGGGGATCTCGATGTTCTTCTGCTCGAAGACGACCTTGCCGTCTTCACCCGTGATGGAAGCCGAGCGGTATTCCCACGCGATCTCATCTGCCGGATCGACACCGGGCGTCGTGAAGTAGCGGGGCACATCAAGCCCCACGGCCTTCCCGTTTCGCGGCACCGCGCGCGCATCAACCGGAATGACCGACGGGACCACGTTCATCGTCTGCTTCTCCATCTTCGTTCCCCTCTCTTAACCGCTTGTTTCGGGATTAACTGATTGACTGCCAGTGTGTGTGAAAGACGAAAAGGCTTTGACCCGTCGGCGGAAGGCCCGACAGGCTGCGAAAGTCGCGAAAGGTAGGATATTTCGTGCTGCGGAGCCCCTCCAGCTCCGTACCCAACCGGTGTGAGACCGGCGTGGGGGCGCGACTTATGCCTCTCGTCTCGTCCACGTGTCAAGCGTGTCATCACAAGATGTGGTGTCAATTTTTCTTCCGATACCCAACACTTAGGGGGTCTCGGGGGGCACTGCTCCAGGGCTGAATCGCGCCCGGAGGCGGGAAATCGGCCTCCGCGGATCCGGGATCACCATGTGCGACACTTCAGGCATGAATCAGACTGATGTGAGGGGTCGTGACGATACATCACTTTTCATGGCCTCCCGCCTGATGGTCAGTTCGGCTTTGCTGATTGTCCGTGTTCGATGGTGATCAACTTTCCCTCGTGGCTCCGCAGCGGGAGCCCATGAAATCGGCCCCTGGCGGTGTTTTGCGCCGACCCGCACCATCAGCACAGGGAGCCTGCGGAGACGAGCAAAGGAGCAAAGCGTCCACGCGTGCTATTTCGGTTGGCGATGCCTCCTCCGTACACGCGCCACCTGTTCGTCTGCACCAACCGCCGCCCTGACGGCAGCCCCAGAGGCTGCTGCGCCTCGAAGGGGGGCGAAGAGCTGCGCCTGGCCTTCAAGAAGGAGCTCGACGCCCAGGAAGTGAAGGGCGTGCGGGCCAACGGCGCCGGCTGCCTCGACGCCTGCGAGCGGGGCATGAGCCTGTGCGTCTACCCGGACAACGTCTGGTACGGCCCGGTGACGAAAGACGACGTGAAGGAGATCGTCAGCTCCCACCTGGTCGGCGGCAAGCCCGTCGAGCGGCTGGTCATGAAGCTGCCCATCGCGCGCGCGAAGAAAGATTGATCACTCGCTCTTCTTCGCGAACCAGGGGTGCTTGCCGATGGCCTTCACGGTCCGCGCATCGGGGAAGGTCTTCAGGCGCCACCGCGGGGGCCAGTAGCCCTGCTCGAGCACCATCTTCTGGCCTGCCTTGCGCATCACGTCGTCCCAGGCGCCGGCCGCGACCATCTTCTCGTCGCCGGTGGCCTCGAGGTCGATGAGCACGACGAACTGCGCTTTGGGCATCAGCGTGTCGGCGTCCTTCGTCCACACGGCGTAGGTGACGGGGTTCCCGTCGGGGTCGTCGAGAAACAGGGTCGTGCCCACGAAGACGTCGGTGCCGTCGTCGCTGAACTTCTCATCGAGGGCCCCCTTTTGCTCGTTGGCGTCGCGTGCCTGCGCTTCCAGGTGCAGCGCATAGAACGGGCTCTTCGCCTCCGGGACCCACGGCTCGAGACCCGCCTTCGTCAGCTTCCACCCGCGGCCAGTGCCAGCGCGGGGCTGGTCGAGGGCATCGCTGACCAGCTCGGCGGCTGCCTCCAGCGCCCCCACGTCTCCCGTGCCGGTGACGATGAGGTGATCGCGCTGCGGCAGAAAGACGAGGTGCTCGCCCTTCACCTTGAGCTTCAAGATCAACTCGGGCAGCAGCACCCGCGCGAGATCGTAGTTGTCGGCCCACGGCGACTCCCAGACGCCGGGAGACTGTTCGACGAAGGGCTTCTTCGTGCGCGCGCGCAGGTTCTTCATCGCCTCGGCCCGCAGCGCGTCCTCGGTGATGCCCCAGTCGCTGAGCTGGCTGGGCCCGACGAACTGCATCGAGTTCTTGCCGTCGTAGACGATCGCTTCGACCAGATCGTCCGTGAGGGCTCGCTGAACCACCGCCGCCGGCTTGTCTGCGCGCACCGAGAGCAGCTCGAGGAAGAGCCGGTCGCGTACGCTCGGGAGCACGTTGGCCCGCGCCTCGCTCCACCGCCTCGGAAGCTCGGGCGGGAAGAGGCTCGAGACGAAACGCTTGATGGCGTCGGGGCGCTCCTCTTCGGGCATCAGCGCGTACTCGTCGTACAGGTTGCCGAGGTTCATCTGCATGCCGCCATCGGCGCCGTTCACCTGAAAGCGATCGCGGTCGTACCGGAAGCCCGCGTGGCCCTCGTCGTCGAGCTCGTCGAGCACCGCCTGCGCGAAGACGTCGCGCTCTGCGTCGTCGGGCAGCGGGGCTGCGTCGTCGTCGTCACGCACGCCCGCGTCGAAACTGTCGAGCCCGCGCAGTGCCGAGGCCTTGCTCTTCGCCTCCTTCCAGCCGAGGAAGCCGCCCAGCGCCATGAAGCCGGAACAGCACATCATCAGCCCGAGGAAGATCAGCGCGACGACGGCCAGCGTGGTGTTGGGCTTCGCGGGAGCGTTCTGTTGCACGCCGCGGAGCCGAGCACAGCAGGCGTGACTTGGCGACGACTGAGGCGTAACGCTCGCAGGCATGTCGAGCCCGATGCGTCACGGTGGCGATGCCCTCGCGCAGGTCCTCTCGAAGTGGAACATCAACGCCCTCTTCACGCTGTGCGGTGGGCACATCTCGCCCATCCTCGTCGGCTGTGAGAGCCGCGGGATCAAGGTGGTCGACTGTCGTGACGAGCGCAACGCGGTGTTCGCCGCCGACGCGTACGCGCGCCTGACGGGGTTGCCGGGCGTGGCCGCCGTGACTGCGGGGCCCGGCGTCACCAACACGTTGACCGCGATGAAGAACGCGCAGCTCGCCCAGTCACCGGTGGTGCTGCTCGGCGGCGCGACGGCGACGGTGCTGCGAGGGCGGGGCGCCCTGCAAGACATCGATCAGATGGCGCTCATCCACTCTGCGGTGAAGTTCGCCTCGCGGTGCACCACGGTGAAGCAGCTGGGGCCGATGCTCGAACGCGCGATGAAGGAGGCGACGTCGGGCGTGCCCGGCCCGGTGTTCGTCGAGGTGCCCGTCGACGTGCTGTACCCCGAGTCGATCGTCAGCGAGTGGTTCATCAAGGAAACCGGCGTCGAGCACCCGAAGACGCTCGGCCAACGCGCGCTCAAGCTGTACCTCCAGGGGCATCTGCTGCGGCAGTTTCACCAGCCGCACGTCGACGTGGCGGCGATGGTGCCTGACGCGCCGAGGCGCTCGCGGCGGGCGCTCATGGCCGAGGCGGTCGAGCTGCTCTCGAGGGCAGAACGACCGGCGCTGGTGGTCGGCAGCCAGACGATGGTGAACGTGAAAGACGCGGCCCCGCTGGCGCAGGCGATTCAGTCGCTCGGGCTTCCCGTGTGGCTTGGTGGCACGGCCCGCGGGCTCCTTGGGCGCAACGCCCCGACGCAGTTCCGCCATGCGCGCGGCAAGGCGCTCAAAGACGCGGACGTGGTGGTGGTGTGCGGTTTCCCGTTCGACTTCCGCATGAAGTACGGCTTCGGCATCGGCAAGCGCACGAAGGTGATCGCGGCGAACCTGTCGGCAGAAGAGCTCGTGAAGAACCGCAAGGCCGACGTGGGGCTGCAGATGCACGCCGGCCAGTTTCTGCAGGCGCTCGCCGAGAAGGTGACGCCGCGCCCCTCGTGGAAGACGTTCATCGACGAGTGTCGCAAGCGGGAAGATGCGCGCGACGCGGAGATCGCCGCCAGGTCGAAGCTCACCGGCGAGAAGGTCGACCCGATTCACTTCTTCCAGCGGCTCGAGCAGCAGCTGGCCGACGACTCGATCCTCGTGGTGGACGGCGGCGATTTCGTGGCGACGGCAGCCTACATCCTGAAACCGCGCAAACCGCTCTCGTGGCTCGACCCCGGCGTCTTCGGCACGCTCGGCGTGGGAGGTGGCTTCGCAGTGGGGGCAGCGACGGTGCGCCCCCGCGCGGAGGTGTGGATCATCTACGGCGACGGCTCGAGCGCGTATTCGTTGAACGAGTTCGACACCTTCGTGCGCCATGGCTACGCGCCGATCGCCGTCATCGGCACCGACGCATCGTGGCAGCAGATCGCGCGTGACCAGGTGACGCTTCTCGGCTCGTCGGTCGGCACGGGCCTGCGCATGACCTCCTACGAGAAGGTGGTGGAGGGCTACGGCGGCAAGGGCCTGTTGCTGACCGACCCCGCGAAGGTCGACGAGACCCTCGCCGAGGCGAAGCGGCTCTCCCGCTCGGGAGTTCCGGTCTGCATCAACGTGCACATCGCGAAGACCGACTTCCGTGAAGGCAGCATCAGCATCTGATTGCGCTCGTGCCTCTCTGCGACACACGTCACCAGGTCGTGGATCTGGCTGGGCGACAGCCAGGTTCATGACCTGGTGAGGGCGCAGGCGCGCCGCGGCGTGCATTGGCGCTCTCTCCCTGCGGGCATGGGGCCGGTGAGGCGAGCGTCCATCGTCGCCCAGATGCACCTCGACGAAGACAGCCCGACGGTCGCAGCGGCCGGGTTGACGAAACGTCTCGCAGGACCGCGTTCAGCGGCGACGGCCGAGCAGCCGCAGCAGGTTCAAGAACAGGTTCACGAAGTCGAGGTACAGCATCAGCGCGCCCATGATCGACAGGCTCATGGCCGAGCTGAAGCCGCTGTTCGCGTGGTACTGGCGGAGCTTCTGCGTGTCGTACGCGGTCAGGCCCGCGAAGATCACCACCGCGGCGCAGCTCTTCACGAAGCCGAGCATGTCGCTCTGGACGAAGATGTTCACGATGCCCGCGATGATGATGCCGAAGAGGCCGATCATCAGGAACGAGCGCCAGGCCGTGAGATCGGTCTTGGTGAACGTGCCGTAGGCGCTGAGCGCCGCGAACGTGCCGGCCGAGATGATGAACGCGGTGCCGATGCTGCCCAGCTCGTACGCGAGGAAGATGACCGAGAAGGTGAGCCCGTTGAGCACGGCGTACGCGAGGAACATCACCGCCGCGATCGGGCCGCTGACGCGCGAGCTCAAGAACGAGAACGCGAGCACGACCACCAGCTCCACCACGACCAGCGGGTAGAACAAGGGCAGCACGAGCTGCGTGAGGCTCTGGCTCGAGGCGACGGTGAAGGCGATGCCGCCGGTCAACGCGAGGCCGACACACATCCACCAATAGACCCGCTGCATGAACGTGCGCGCCGATTCTTCGGCGAGGATCGCGTTTGACGAGCCAGTGGGCGAATACGAGTAGTCAGGGTTGCGCATGGTCTCTCCTTATTACTTCAACTCCGTGGTGCCACAGCTTCCTCCCCGAAAGGAGGATCACTTGCCCCACGCCCGGTACGCCATCAACAGCGAGCGCGCGACGTCGGTAGTGATGAGCGGCAGCACGCCGCCGCCTCCGACGATGTTCACGATGTGGCTGATCGAGCCGCGACACACGCCGCCCCACCGCGGTTGCTCGGGCAGCCCGACCGACGCGTACGCCGAGAAGTCGACGAAGAGCTGAGTGGGGATCTGCGCGGGCCCCGAGCACAGCACGTGCTCTTCGGGGTGAATGTCGACGACCTCCTGCACCACGAAGCCGCCACCCACCGGGTCTGCCGCCGCCCTGGTGCACAGCGCCGCCCAGTCGAGCACCTCGCCGTAGGCCGTCTTCACGCGATCGGCGAAGCCAGGCTCGCTGCGGGTGCGACCGACGAACACCGCACGACCGCCATAGTCCCACGAGCGCTTCAAGACGTACTTGTCAGGCTCGGCGGCCACCTTCGCTACCAGCTCGTCACCGCGGAAGTGGCGCGTCCACGGCACGCAGGCCTTGATCGCTTCGAGCTCGGCCTCGCTGAGCCGCGCTTCCTTCACCAGCCGTGAATCGCCGATGGCCTGCGAGAGCAACGCGAAGACCGCCTTCACCTCCACCTGCGACGCCGGAGGGTTCAACACCACCGCGCGCGTTCCGTTCTCTTCGGCGAGCAGGGCCTTGACGAAGTCGGCGCCCTGCATTCCGGCTTCTTCGAGCCGACGCACGAAGAGGTGGCGGTAGACGAGGTCGTACTTCTTGCCGTGCGCCATCACCGCATCAGTGCCCGACAGCTCGTCGGGGTGAACGATGTCGGCGTCGGCGCCCCACTCACGGAAGCGCTCACACAGGTACTGCTGCTCGGTGAGCTGAGCGTCGTTGCGGCGCGAGAGCAGGGCGATGGTGTTCGGCGTCTGGCCCGGCCGCACCTTCGCGTAGCCCTGCAACAGCGCCCGGTAGAGCGCCATCGAGTTGTTGCCGTTGCGGGCCTGCCAGCCGGCGATCACGTGATCAGGCGCGCCCCAGGTGCGGCCCACCACCTCGAGGAAGGTGTTCGCCGCGATGTCGGAATAACCCTGCATCGCGGGGATGGTGGCGTTCACCTCGAGCGCCTTCACCCCTCCGTGCGCGAAGAAGTCGACGCGGGTGGTGACCAGCGTGGTGAGCGACTGGAAGGTGGCCGAGGCCAGCTCCTTCTCCAGCGGTGAGAGCCCATCGAACACCAGATCGCGGCGCCCCGCATCGCGCAGCACGAGGTTCGACATCTTCAGCGTCGCCGAGGCGATCTGCGCGGCGAGGCCCTGTCGGCGCTTGAGCTCGTCGCCCTCGATCAACACCGGCGTCGCGGTGATGGGGATGGGCTTCGTCGAGCCGTCGTCCTTGTTGGTGACGGCGAGCCCGCGGGCGTAGGCCGTGTCGGCGAGCTCCTGGCCAAAGCGCTTCGCGTCCCAGGTCAGCGCGTGAAACAGGTCGGCTCGTTCCTTCTCGGTGAGGCTCATGGGGGCATGACATCACGCCGCCACGCGCGCGCTTCAATGGGAAACGTCAGGTAGAACGCGCAGCACCCGATGCCTGCCGCCGCCCAGTTCGTCGATCTCCTCGCATCTTCCGAGCTGCCCGAGGGCGGCCGCACCGTGGTCGAGATCGAGGGGAGGTCGCTCGCCGTCACGCGCGTGAACGGCGTCGCCTACGCCATCGACAACACCTGCCCGCACCACCACGGGGAGCTCGGCCGCGGCGATCTGCAGGGCTACCACCTGTACTGCCCGCTCCACGCGTGGTGCTTCGACGTGCGCGATGGGCGCGCGTTCTTCCCTCAAGGCGCGAAGGTCGAGAGCTTCGAGGTGAAGGAAGAGCACGGGCGCATCTTCGCCCGGCGCCGTCAGGTCGGCTGACCCGGCTCGCAGAAGGCCCTGACCTCAGCCGCGAGGTTCGCGTTGGATCGCGTCTGCGCGACGAAGAGCTGTTCGTCCCTCACACCCACGAGATCGCGCACGCCCGCGCCTCGCTTCGGGCAGTGACGACGCGCGGTCGATGGAGATGCTGCATGTTCGCGACGAGCTCAACGAGCGCCCGGCGCGGACCATCGAAGCGGGTCAGCCGCAGGAAGCTGCGCGCGACGGGATCGTCGATGGTGAGCGGTCGGGCGAGCGCCGCCTTCGCTGCGGCGGAGACCATGAACTTCTCGAGCTCAGCGAGATCGGCCGTCAGCCGCGCGATGTCGACGGTGTTGCGGCCGATGTCGGCGCTCTGCAGGCGGTTCCATCGATCTTGAAAGCAGTCCCACGAGTTCATCGGCGTTCCCTTTCGCGTGTCAGCTGGACACCACGGTAGACCCCGGGCCTCCCGCCACCGGTGCCAGTTCTGCGGCGCGACCCTCACCACACAGGACTGCCTAGCCCTCGCGGCTCGCGGGAACCAACCGCTTCAGCGCGGCAATCACCGTGTCGACCTCGGCGTCGGTGTTGGTCGCGCCAAACGAGAAGCGAAGCGAGCTCGAAGCCTGTGCTGACGTGCAGCCCATCGCCGTGAGCACGTGCGAAGGCGTGAGCGAACCCGACGCGCAGGCGGCGCCCGTCGAAACGCAGATGCCCTCGAGATCGAGCGCGATGAGCAGCGCCTCGCCGTCCACCCCGCGAAACTGGAGGTTGCTCGTCGAGCACACCCGCGAAGCGGTGCCGTTGCTCACGACGTCGGGGAAGGCGGCGCGCACCTCGCGCTCGAACCGATCCCGCAGCGGCTCGACGTGCGTCACGAAGTCATCGGCGTGGCGCACCGCATGCTCGAGCGCCATCGACATCGCCTCGGCGAACACCACCGACTGCGTACCTCCGCGGCGACCGTTCTCCTGATGCCCCGGAGTCGCCGCCGCGAGCTCGACCCCGCGCTTGTTGAACAACACGCCTGCACCCGCGGGCCCGCCCAGCTTGTGCGCAGACAGGGAGAGCAGGGTGGCTGGCACCTCGCGCAACGAGGCGGGCACGCGCCCAAACGCCTGCACCGCATCGGTGTGAAAGATCACGCCTACCTTCGCGCAGTGCCGCGAGAGCTCGGCGACGGGCTGGATCACACCCGTCTCGTTGTTCACCCACTGCACGCTCACCACCGCCGTCTTCGCGGGGTCAATGGCGGCGAGCAGCTTCTCGAGCTTCACGGCACCGTCGGCTTCGGGCGCGACGCGAATCACCTCGGCGCCCTCACGCTCGAGCTGCGCGACCGAGCCCAGCACACAGGGGTGTTCGATGGCGGTCGTCACCACCCGAGTTTTGGAGGTCTCCTTGCGGCCGCGGAAGGCCCCGAGCACCGCAAGGGCCGCTGCTTCGCTGCCCGAGCCCGTGAAGCTCACCTCGCGCGGCAAACACCCGAGCACGCTCGCCACCCGTTCGCGCGCGGCATCGAGCCGACGGCGAACGAGCCGCCCTGCCTGATGCACGCTGGAAGGGTTGCCGCTGGCATCGTCGAACGCGGTTTTGAGGTGCGCCGCCACCTTCGGGAGCAACGGCCCCCCGGCGTTGTGATCGAGGAGGATCACGCTTCGGGCGACAGCAGCGAAATGCCGCGCTCGCCTTCGACGCCGAACGCCGCCTTGAACCGCCGCACCACGTCGCGCTTGAACTCTGCCCGCTGCGCCTTCTTGCCGGCCAGCGGCAACCGCGCGCCCGCCATGCTGCCGTGACCGCCTGCTGAGCCACCGAGCGACTCACACACCTCGCGAATCAGGCGCCCCGCGTTCATGCGCTTGTCGCTCACCCGCAGCGAGCAATAGAGCTGGCTGCGGAAGCTGCCGCACGCAAGCGACCACCGCGGGCCCTCGATGAACGACAGCCGCTCAGCCACTTCCGCGACGAGATCAGGCGAGTACACATCGCCGAGATCGGTGATCACCGCGTCGGAGTAGAGCCGGGCCTTCTCGATCGCGGCGTGGTAGAGCTTGAAGTACCGCACCGGCAGCTCGGGGTGCTCGATCTGCGAGAGCAGCTCGCGATCAATGCGCGGAAAGAGCCACAGGTAGCACTCGACGTCAGGATCCTTCGTCTGCCGGCCCAGGTCGCGGGTGTCGGCCTTGATGCCGTAGTAGAGCGCAGTCGCCAGCTCGGGCGTCGGGTCGATGCGGGCCGCGCGCAGATACTCGGTGAGCATCGTCGAGGTCGCGCCGTACACCCCGCCCAGGTCGGCGAACGGAGTTGGCACCGCCTCGTCGCGCAGCGGGTGGTGATCGATCACGATGTCGGCCATCAACCCGTCTGGCAGGGCGTGGTTGCCCACGGTCTGCTGGGTGTCGGTCAGCGCGAAGAGATCGTACGCGCCGAGATCGATCTCCTCGACGGGCCGAATGGGGATCTTCAGCGTCTTCACGAACGCCGCGTTCTCGGCCCGCCCGATGATGCCGCCGTACGCGAGCTCGGCGGGCACGCCCACACGCTCGGCGAGCACCGTCGCCAGCGCCCACGCCGACGCCATCGAGTCGGGGTCGGGGTTGTCGTGGGTGAGCACCAGCGCGCGGCGCCGCCCCTTGAACACCTTCGTCAGCCGATCGACCTTGCCCCTGGTGGGCAGCGACGCGATCGACAGGGGGGAAGCTGCGCTCGCCACGACGTCACCGATAGAAGCGCTGCAGGTCCTTGAAGTACTTGAGGCCGTTGTCGAGCGAGTTCTCCATCGAATCCATCATCAGGTTCGAGAAGGTCGTGAAGCTCGCGCGGAAGGTCTCGTAGTACTTCGAGCGATCGACTGAGACGATCACCACCGGCAAGAAGTGGTTCCGCATCAAGAGGTAGTTGGTGAGCATGCGGCCTACTTTTCCGCTCGTGTCCGTAAACGGGAAGATCTTGATGAACTCGTGCTGCACGCGCGCGGCCTGGAGCAGCGGGTGGAACTCGCGGAACTCGGAAGACGCAGTCCAGTCGAGCAACTTCTCGAGCTGCGGCTGCACCTTCGCGGGCTGCGAGATCTCGTGCAGGTACGTCTTGTGGAGCGGGATGTCTTTGCGAAAGCCGGCCTTCTCGCGTTCTTTCGTGAGTTCCTTCTCGGTGCGCTCACGGCGCTCGGCCTGCGCGCGCGCCGTCTGCGCCTCGGGCGTGTTGCCGCTGACCAGGTCGTGCAAGCGGCGCACGAAGCTCATGGTAATCGCGCCGTGCTTCTTCGAGCTCTTCGCCTCTTCGCGAATGAAGTCGACCGCGGCCTTGTGGTTGCGGATCTCCCAGACGATCGGCAACAGCGAGGCTTCGGCCACGACGGCGCCGGGGTGGAGCGCGGCCGTCAATTCCTGCGGCGAGTAAATCGACCCCTCGAGGGCGCAATCGTGGTGCACCCAGGCCATCTCCAACTTGTCGAGGAAGTCCTGCACCTCGGGGCGCCGCAGCTGCAGCACGTCGCGCAGCTTCTTCGTCTTCTCTTCGATCGACTGAAACCGCTCTTTCACGGCCGCGGACCCTACTCTTTTCAGCGCGAATTGACTATCGAAAATGGCTTAAGTTGATGATTTGGCTGGGGAATTTCGACATGGTTTTCAGCGACCGCTCCCCTCAAAACGAGGGCTCGAAGCTTCCCGTGGCGCCTGGACGGCAACGTCGCAAGGCGTCGTCGACGACCTCTGGTCATCACATCGGCGGAGCATGGGAATCGAACCCACCGGCCGACGCTCGCGCGCCAACCCAACGGTTTTGAAGACCGCGCCGGTCACCAGAGCCGGCCGCTCCGCCGTCAGCGCGTGTAGCACGATCAGTCGAGGCCGCGATCGTACAGCTCGTCTTCGTCGAGCCCGAGCAGGTGCCCGACCTCGTGCAGCACCGTGATGCGGATCTCTTCGAGCAGCTCGTCGCGCGTGTGGGCGAAGCGCTCGAGGTTCTTCTGGAACAACGTGATGCGCGCCGTCTGGTGGTGCGCTGGCTCGGTGTCGAGCCGCTCGTCGATGGGCGTGCCGTCGAACACCCCGAGAATGGTGGGCGACAGCCCCTCGCGGATCTCGGCGTCACCGGGCAGCGGCTGCACCGAGATGATCGTGTTCTCGAGGTGCGGCTTCGAGTGCTCCGGCAACGAGTCGATGGCCTCGGCGACGGCGCGGTCGAACGCCTCGACGCTCAACTTCACCGGGGGCGGGAACTCGTCGGGGTCGATCTTCCGGGCCCTGGCGAACCACGAATCGGCGTCTTCACCGCGACGCTCGGCGATGAGCCCCAGGTAGTGGAACGACCATGGCTCTTCTGGCACCTCGCGGGTCAGCTTGAGGAAGGCCTTCTTTGCTTCGTCGAACCGGCCCAGCTCGAAGAACGCCATCGCCTGCTCGAGCTGTGCCTCGACGTGATCGGGGTCGAGCTGCAGCACGCGGGCGAACGCGTCGAGCGCGTCTTCGTTCTCGCCGAGCTGGTTGAAGGCCACGCCGCGCAAGAGCCACAGCTCGTTCGAGAGATCGCCATCGTGCTTCGCGATGGGCTCCGCGCGATCGAGCAGCTCGAGCCCCTCTTCGATGCGCTCGCGATCGTCGCCAGGCAGGCGAACCTTCACGTCGGCCGCGGCGATCAACGCCGTGACCCGCCGCGGGTGCGCGCCGATCAACCGCTCGAACAACGCGTCGGCCTCTTCGAAGTCACCCAGCTCACCGAGCGCCAGCGCCTTCATCTCGAGCGCGTCGGGGTTCTTCGGCTCGAGCTCGAGCGCCTGGTTGCAGAGCGCGATGGTGTCCTCGAGCTCGCCCGTCTGCGCTGCGTCTTCGGCCATCTGCAGCACCTGTTCGATGGATGCGGACATGCAGCGCTCCTTATCAAAGGCGCTGGGGCGTCACGTGCGCTCCGTGGTATCTCCGTGCGGCGCATGGCAGAGGGGCGGCCCATCATCAGCATCTTGATCGTCGATGACGACGAGGCGACGTTGAACCTGCTCGCCACGTTTCTTCGCCGAAACGGCTACCGCGTGCTCACTGCCGCCAACCCCATTCGCGGGCTCGAGCTGCTCAAGGGCGACGACATCAAGCTCGTCATCACCGACTGGATGATGCCCCACGTCGATGGCATCGCCTTCACGAAGCAGATCCACGAGCTCGAGAAGTACCGCGACGTGCCGGTGATCATGATGACCGCCTTCGGGAACGATCAGGTCTACGACACCGGCATGCGCAAGGGTGTCGCGATGACCCTCTCGAAGCCACTCGAACTCTCGAAGCTCCTCGATGTCGTTGGCTTCGCCACGGCCACGCCGGGCTCGACGATGCACGGCACCTGATCGCCCGCCGTCCATTGACTTTTCACAGCCAGTCCTTAGGTTGGCGCTCGCTTGGGTCGAGTGCCAACTCGCTCTTTGTTCACGCAATTAATTCAGGAGGTTACATCGATGGCAGCGAAAGAAATCTTCTTCCACCAGCCGGCGCGCGAGGCGATCTTGCGCGGGGTTCGCATTCTCTCTGACGCGGTCGCGGTCACGCTCGGCCCCAAGGGGCGCAATGTGGTGATCGAGAAGTCGTTCGGTTCGCCGCTGGTCACGAAGGACGGCGTGACGGTCGCGAAGGAAATCGAGCTCGAGAACCACTTCGAGAACATGGGCGCGCAGATGGTGAAGGAGGTCGCGTCGAAGACCTCTGACACCGCCGGCGACGGCACCACCACCGCTACCGTGCTCGCGCGCGCGATCTACGAGGAAGGTCTCAAGCTCGTCGCCGCAGGGCACAACCCGATGGATCTCAAGCGCGGCATCGACAAGGCGGTCGAGCTCGTCGTCGCCGAGGTGAAGAAGCTCAGCAAGCCGGTCGACGGCCGGAAGGGCATCGCGCAGGTCGGCACCATCTCTGCCAACGGCGACGACACCATCGGCAACATCATCGCCGAGGCGATGGAAAAGGTCGGCAAGGAAGGCGTCATCACCGTCGAAGACAGCAAGGGGCTCGAGACCGAGCTCGACGTGGTCGAGGGCATGCAGTTCGACCGCGGCTACATCTCGCCGTACTTCGTGACCAACCGGGAGCGCATGCTGGTCGAGCTCGACGATCCGTACATCCTGATCTCCGAGAAGAAGGTCAGCGCGATGGCCGATCTCGTACCCCTGCTCGAGCAGGTCGCGCGCGCGGGCAAGCCGATGCTGATCATCGCCGAGGAGGTCGAGGGCGAGGCGCTCGCCACGCTCGTGGTGAACAAGCTGCGCGGCGTGCTCAACATCGCGGCGGTGAAGGCGCCGGGCTTCGGCGATCGCCGCAAGGACATGCTGAAGGACATCGCGACCCTCACCGGCGGCACGGTGGTCAGCGAAGATCTCGGCATCAAGTTCGAGACGCTCACGCTCGCCGAGCTCGGCCGCGCCAAGAAGATCAGCATCGACAAGGACAACACCACGATCATCGACGGCGCCGGCAAAGACGCCGACATCCAGGCGCGCATCAAGCAGATGCGGGCGCAGATCGGTGAGACCACCAGCGACTACGACAAGGAAAAGCTGCAGGAGCGCCTCGCGAAGCTCTCGGGCGGTGTCGCGGTGATCCACGTTGGCGCGGCCACCGAGACCGAGCTGAAGGAAAAGAAGGCTCGCGTCGAAGACGCCATGCACGCCACGCGCGCAGCGGTCGAAGAGGGCATCGTGCCCGGCGGCGGTGTCGCGCTGGTGCGTGCGCTCAAGGCGCTCGACGGTCTCAATCTCGAGGGCGCTCAGGCGTTCGGCGTCGAGATCATCAAGAAGGCCATCACGCAGCCTCTGTGGAAGATCGCGCAGAACGCGGGCGCGGAAGGCGCGGTGGTGATCGACAAGGTCCGCGAAGGCCAGGGCGGCTTCGGCTTCAACGCGCGCACCGAGACTTACGAAGACCTCCTCGCGGCCGGCGTGATCGACCCCGCGAAGGTGACCCGCTGCGCGCTGCAGAACGCGGCGTCGGTGGCCTCGCTGCTCCTGACCACCGAGGCGATGGTGGCCGACAAGCCCAAGAAGAAGGGCAAGTCGGGCGGCAGCGGCACGTCGGATTACGGCGGCGGCGACGACATGGACATGTGATCGACCGTCACTGACGGCGTCACCTCGAGCCTCACCGCTTCACGGCGGTGGGGCTCTTTCCTTTCCGTCGTTCGAGAACGAGATCGGGAAGGTCACTCGCAGCTCGCCCCCGCGCGGCGCTTCGAAGCGCATGGTCTTGAAGACGTTGCCGACGCAGCCTTCCATCGCGACGTGGCCCATGCCGCCGTCGGCGATGGTGACGCCCATCACCTTGCCGCGATCGCGCCCGGGAATTTCGAGAATCCGAAACTCGACCTTCACCTTTCCCATGAGCGCCGGGTTCTGTTGCAGCCAGCTCTCGTAGCATTCCTTGATCTCCGGGAGCTTCTCCGCGACCGCGCCCTTGATGCCGTCGCGATCGAGCTTGTGCAGTACGCCTCCGTCGAGTGGCTCGAGATCGTCTTCGGTGAGGCCCAGCGCCCTCAGGTGTTGGTACTCGGGAAACTCGTCGAGATCCCCGCGCTCGACTGCGGCGGGTGCCTCAGGCGTCGGCGGAGGGACCAGGCTCGGCGCTGCAGCGAGCGGTGCGGGCGCAGGTGGAGGTGTCATGGGTGCCGGGGTGGAAGGGCCAGCCGGGGAAGTCAATGCAAGGGGCGCGCTCCTGGTCGAGGGAGCAGGCGGCTGCGGTTCGGGCTCAGACGCAGGCCAGAACGAAAAGACCATCGCAGCGATCAGAATCAACCCCAACACCGGACCGAGGACCCGGAGGCGCATGCGCGGGTTCTACACGTCCATTAAGGTGCGCAACCCATGAAGATTCCCGCTCTCGTTCTCTCGATCGGCATGTTCACGGCGTGCGGAATGCCGATGCCGTCCGATCCCGATCTCAACTGTACTGGCGTTGGCACCGCGACCCTCGCCGCCAACGTGCAGCCGGTGATCGACGCCAAGTGCAAGGGCTGCCACGACGCGACGAACGCTACCTACGGTGACTACTCGAACGCCGCGAAGACGGGCGAGAACGTCGGCAAGAAGTCGCTCTATGCCGGCATGCCCGGGACCCTGAAGGTCGTCGAAGCGAGCAACCTCGCGAACAGCTCGTTGTGGCTCAAGCTCCTCGGCGGTCAGGCCAGGGGTCGCAGCGGTCCGAAAGCCGAGAACGTGTTGGGCGCGATGCCCAATGACGGCACCGTGCTGACCGCGGCGGAACTCCAGACGTTCAAAGCCTGGATCTGCAGCGGCGCGAAGTAACGCCAGCCCTACGCCGGCTTCTTCTTCACGCTCAGGTTCGGGCTGCGGCGCATGTCGGGCGTCGCGGCGGGCAGCTCCACGAACTCACACATCTCGCACAGCCGGCTGTAGATGCGATCGCCCACTCGGTCGCACAGCAGCTTCGAGTCTTTCGTCGCTTCCAACACCGTCTCGGTGCCGAAGTAGCCGCGCTGCGAGCGCTCTTCGGGCGGCTTGAGCGAGTAGTTGGTGGCGAACAGCGTCACCTTGCCCGCGTTGTAGCGGCGGGCGATCAGCTCATCGAGCGTCTCGAGCTCGAACTGGCTGCCGCGGCCCTTGCCGAGCTCATCGATGGCGAGCACCTCGACCTGCGACAGCGGGCCGATGATCTCGCCGCCTGACTTGCCTTCCTGAAACCCGCGGCGAATCTGCGAATAGAGCAGCGAGATCTCGACATACTGGGCGCGCACCCCCAGCTCGAGCGTGAGGTGCTTGAGTGTCGCACACAGCAGGTGCGTCTTGCCGGTGCCGACCGGCCCGGAAAGCACGTAGCCGCGAGGGCTCGGCCAGCGAAAGGCGAACTCCTTCGCGACGTGGAGCGCGCGCGCCTGCTCTCCGTTCGACGGCTTGTACGACTCGAGCGAGGCGTTGGTGTGCACGGCGGGCAAGCGCGCGTCGTTGAAGAGATGCGTGCGGCGATCGGCCATCGCGCGGGGGCAGGGCGAGACGACTTCGTAGGTGCGCAGGTTCTGCTGGATGCTCGAGCGGATGAGCCCGGTGCCACCGCAGTCGGGGCACTGCGAGAGCGGGTCCTTCAGGCGCGCGGCGGCGAAATCACCCGCGCGTTCGAACACGAGCTGCGCTGTGTCGATCTTCACGTCGTTCTTCACGTCATCCCCTCACCACGCGCTGGGCATCGACCAGGCCTGACGCGTCAACGCGACGCGGTGAAAACGCAGCGACTGTTTGAACGTGGCCGCTGAGATCACGTGGGCCTTCTCCACCAGCGAACGGGCCTCGCGCAAGAGAGACGACCGCTTCTCGAAGGGCAGGGCGCGCAGCAACAGCAGCATCACCAGCGCTTCCTGCCGCTCGGACGCCTCGAACGTCTCGGGCGCTTTGAGCTGCGGCAACCAGAGAGGGGAGGCCACCTTCTTCACGGCCGCCTTCAGCTTCTTGTGTCGTGTGGTGAGGAAGTCATCGTGCGGAGTGACGCTCCGTTCCCCGCGCCCCGCCGTTTCGCGGACGTACTTCTTGATCTCGGCCTCGACCTCTCGCCGGCAGCTCCGCAGCGATTCCGGGGCTTCGTCACCCTCGACCGCGTCCCACAAGTGCGCTTCGGCGGCTTTGCGAATGCCGCGGGCGATCACCTCGAACGGCACGTCGTGCGCGGCCCATTGTTCGAGTAAGTCCACGTCCATGGAAGACAAGCTCACCCCCCGCCGGCGGAAGGCGACGAAGCAGGCCTGGACCTTCTCGTGGAAGCTCGCGCTGTCAGGCAGAAGCGTCATCTCGCGTCGGCGCTGTACTGCGTTCTTGACAGTCGCGGAGGGCGATAGATAGAAGCCGCCGGCGTTTCGCGTCCTTAGCTCAGTGGTAGAGCATCACCTTGACACGGTGGGGGTCGGAGGTTCGAAACCTCCAGGACGCACTGAATGAGGCCCGCCGAGAGATCGGCGGGCCTCTTCGTTCAGCCAGCTCACACATGTGCAGGCCCCTTCACAGTCAGACACCGTCAGACAGTCGAATGCGACGTGAAATCAAGAACTTCGGCCTTGGCGCGAGCCCTGCTCGAGAGCTGTGCATGGTCACCGCGCTCCTCCTCGTCCTCGCCGCTGCTCCTCGACAGACCCAGACGATCGAGGCCCGCCTCGACGTCGGCGGAATGGTCGGCGCGGCCTGGTACGTGCCGCAGACGAAGCAGCAGATGATGTTCGCCCTCGAGAACGCGCGGGGAAGCTTCTTCGGCAACGAGCCGCTCGCCCTCGAGGCGATGGTCAACTCGATGCCGGTCGTCGGCCCGTGGGTGATGGCGACCGAGGCGAACGGCTTCGATCGCGCGATGCTGGTCACCATTGGCGCGATTCAGCTGCTCGGCACCGCGGTCGCGCTCAAGCGCCTCATCCTCGACGAGCACACCGGCGAGTTCGGAGCGAAGCCTCTCGGCCCGCAGATCACCATCTCGCCCATCGTCGCTGGTCAGATCGGTCTCGGCCTGCGCATCACGAACTTCTGAAGCTCCAGTCAGGCAGGGCAGGGCACCTGCGTCCTCGGCGCTCCCATGCATCGCGGTGCACAGGTTCAGACGCAGACTCGTCAGCCGGAGTGAGCCCCCGAGGGTTCCTCCGGCGTTCGTCGTTTCCACGTCACCCACAACCACCGAATGTTATGGAGGCGGCCCATGGCTGCTCACGTCTCGATCACGCTCCCCGACGGCTCGAAGAAAGAAGCCGAGGCGGGCATCTCCGTCGCTGATTTCGTCAAGAACCACATCGGCCCTGGCCTCGCCAAGGCCGCCGTCTTCGCGCGCATCAACGGTCAAGACGCTGATCTCGCGCGCTCGCTCGACGCCGATGCGTCGCTGCAGATCTTCACGTCGAAGAACCCCGAGGCGCTCGAGGTCACGCGTCACGACGCCGCGCACATCGTCGCCGATGCGGTGCAGCAGCTCTTCCCTGGCACGCAGGTCACGATCGGCCCGGTGATCGAAGAGGGCTTCTATTACGACTTCTACCGCGAGCGAGATGGCAAGCCCGCGCCGTTCAGCCCCGAAGAGCTCGAGCAGATCGAGAAGTGCGCCAACGAGATCATCGCGCGCGACGTGCCCTTCAAGCGCACGGAAGTGAGCGCCGAAGACGCAGTGAAGCTCTTCCAGGGCAAGGGCGAGAAGTTCAAGGTCGAGATTATTCACGACATCGTGGCGAAGGGCGCCAAGACCCTGACGCTCTACGCCCACGGCGAATGGATCGACTTCTGCCTCGGGCCCCATGGCCCCTCGACGGGTAAGGTCGGCGTGATCAAGCTGCTGTCGTCATCGGGCGCGTACTGGCGCGCCGATCACACGAAGGAACAGCTGCAGCGCATCTACGGCATCAGCTTCTTCGACAAGAAGGGTCTCGAGGCCTGGCAGAAACAGCGCGAAGAAGCCGCCAAACGCGATCACCGTCGCCTCGGCCGCGAGCTCGATCTCTTCCACTTCCACCCCGTCGCCCCCGGCGCTGCGTTCTGGACGCCCAAGGGCACGACGCTGTACCAGACGCTCAGCGACTGGATGCGGCGCCTCACGCGCGAAGACGGCTATGTCGAGATCAAGACGCCGCTGATCTTCAACAAGCAGCTGTGGATGAAGTCGGGTCACTGGGACAAGTACCAGGACAACATGTTCCTGGTGAAAGACTCCGACTCGGGCGAGCTCGACTTCGGCGTCAAGCCGATGAACTGCCCGTCGCACCACATCTACTTCGGCTTCGACAAGCGCTCGTACCGCGACCTCCCGCTGCGCTTGCACACGCAAGACGTGCTGCACCGCAACGAGGCGGCGGGCGCGCTCGGCGGGCTCACGCGCGTGCGCCAGTTCGCGCAAGACGACGCGCACATCTACTGCCGCGAAGATCAGATCGGCGACGAGGTCTTCAAGTTCGTGAAGCTCCTCGACAAGGTCTACGACGCGGTCGGCCTCCAGTACGAAGCGAAGCTCTCGACGCGGCCGGCGAACAAGCTCGGCAGCGACGAGCTGTGGGATCGCGCTGAAGGCGCCCTCAGGAAGTCGCTCGAAGACATGAAGGTCGCTTACGAGCTCAAGCCGGGTGACGGCGCGTTCTACGGCCCGAAGATCGACTTCGTGGTGAGCGATTCCATCGGTCGCAAGTGGCAGCTCGGCACGTGCCAGCTCGACTACATCGCCGCCGAGCGTTTCGACCTGAACTACGTCGGCGACGACAACAGGGAACACCGCCCCGTCGTGCTCCACCGCGCGATCTTCGGCAGCTTCGAGCGCTTCATCGCCATCCTCATCGAGCACTTTGGCGGCGTCTTCCCGGCGTGGCTTGCGCCGCTGCAGGCAGTGGTGGTCACGGTCGCCGACCGCCAGGCCGATCACGCCCGCAAGGTCGTCAAGGAACTCAACGCGAAGGGCTTCCGCGTCGAGTTCGATGATCGCGGTCTCTCGATGCAGAAGAAGATCCGCGAGTACGAAATGCAGAAGCTGCCCTTCGTGCTGGTGATCGGTGATCGCGAGGTCGAGGCCAACGGTGTCGCGCCGCGTCGCCACGGCGGTGAAGACCTCAAGACGATGCCGACAGACGCGTTCGCTGCGGTGTTGGGCAAGGACGCGCACGTGCCTTGACCGGGGTGGACCTCGCCGTTACGGTCCGCGCCGGTTGATTTTCAAGTCAACGCAGTTCGTTCAAACCAAGTGAGGCAACCATGGCTGTGAAGGACATTCTGGAAGCTGAGATCCCCAAGCGCCTGACCGCGAAGCCGGAGATCGGCAAAGACATCAACGCCGTGATCCACTTCGACATCACCGGTGACGGTGGCGGCGCGTGGACGCTCGACACCACCAAGGAATCGGACTGGGTCTCGGCCGGCAAGAACGGTGAGTCGAAGATGACCATCACCGCCACTGCGGCCGACTTCGAGAAGATCATCAGCAAGCAGCTCTCGGCGCAGACCGCCGCCATGACCGGCAAGCTGAAGTTCAAGCCGATGGACATGGGCCTGGCGATGAAGCTCGCGAAGCTGATGGGCTGAAGTCGATTCCTTCGTGCTTCACCCGGCGCCGCTCTCCTCGCGAGACCGGCGCCGTTTTTCTGGTTGGAGATGCCCATGTCGCTCCCGTTGACCGGTGTGAAGGTGCTCGATCTGACGCGGCTCTTGCCCGGCCCGTACGCCACCCTGGTGATGGCCGATCTCGGCGCCACGGTGGACAAGGTCGAAGCTCCCAACGGCGGTGACTACGCCCGCCACATGCCGCCGATGAAGGGCGAGATCTCGGCGCTGTTTCTGGGGCTCAACCGAAACAAGCGCTCGATCGTCGTCGATCTGAAGACGCCTGAAGGCGTCGCGACGCTGAAGGCGCTCGTGAAGCACTACGACGTGCTCATCGAGACCTTCCGACCTGGCGTGATGGACCGGCTTGGCGTCTCGTACGACGTGCTCTCGAAGGAAAACCCGAAGCTCGTCTTTTGTTCGGTGAGCGGCTTCGGTGCGACGGGGCCCGCGAAGTCGAAGGCCGGTCACGACCTCACGTACATCGCGCGCTCGGGGGTGCTTGGCTACGGCGGCAAGGCCGACGGTGCGCCGGAAATGCCCGGTGTGCAGATCGCCGATCTCGGCGGGGCGCTGTTTTCGGTGGTCGGTATTCTCGCGGCGCTCCACGAACGCGCGACCACGGGTAAGGGCCGCTTCGTCGACGTGTCGCTCAGCGACAGTTCGATGGCGTTCCTCCACATGCACCTCGCGTCGCGCATGCTGATGGGCGGGGAGGGCGGCCCGCTGCAGCGCGGCAAGGAGCCCCTCAACGGCGGCTACGCTTGCTACGGCGTGTACCGCACGAAAGACGCGCGCTACCTCGCGGTCGGTGCGCTGGAGCCCAAGTTCTTTCAAGGTGTGTGCACGCTCCTCGAGCGGCCTGAGCTGTTTGAAGAGGCCTACGACACGCTGCGTGGCGGTTCCGATCGCGTGCGTGTCGAGCTGGAGAAGATCTTCGCCTCGCGCACCCAGGCCGAGTGGGTCGCGCTCTTCAGCCAGCACGATCTCTGCGTCGAGCCGGTGTTGGAAGGAGACGAGGTGCTCTCCGATCCCCACCTCCAGGCGCGCGGTCATTTCGCGAAGGCAGGCGAGACGATGTCGCTGCGCACGCCGCTGCATCTGGGCGAGCGCGAAATCAGCCCGCCGCCCGAGCTGGGCCAACACACGCAGGAGATCCTCAGGGAGTGTGGGTTAGGCTAACCCCCTTCCGATGGTTCACCTCCGGTTCGCGCTCGCGCTCACGGTCGTCTTCACGTTCTTCATCTTCGTCTCATGCGGAGCGGACGACCTCGTCGCCCCTGCAGCCGAACCCGCCGACATCAGGCAGTGCCGCAGCTTCGAGCAGTTGATGCCGAACTTCCTCACCGCCATCAATCAGGGGAAGACCGAGAACCTGAAGAAGCTCGTTGAAGAGCAGCTGCTGGTGTCCGAGCGCGAAGACCTCCCACCGCCCATCAATGAAGTGCTGCGCGCGATCTTCAAGACGCTCACCGCGTTCGCCCTCAAGCCGAAGGAGCCCGGCGCGCCGGCAGATCAGTACTGTGCCCCGACCAGCAGCCCGCCCCCGCTGACCAGCGCCAACGAGCTGTGTGAGATGCGCCGCGCACTCGATCTGCTCGTTCACCAGGGCAAGGGCATCGACGCCATCAACCTCATCGAGCCGCAGACGCTGACGGTGCTCAACTACCTCACTGGGAGTGGACTCGACTGCAAGGGCCGGCAGCGCACGTCGCACTACGAGGTCGCGGGCCTGATCTCGCACTTCTGCACGCAGACCGCGAACTGTCAGCTCACCGACGGGCTCGACATGACCATCGCGTTCACCGACTACGTGAACACCAGCGACGGCCGACTCCTCGTGCAGCACCTCAACGAGTTGGCCGCGAAGCCCTCGGTCACCGGGCTTCTGAACCCGCAGGCTCTGACCGAGAACGACTTCATCGCCATCGCGCGTACGCTGATCGTCGCCGTGCAGGGCGCTGATGCGATGGGGCTGCGCAACGCGTTCAACTCGTTGCCGCTGCCGGACCAGGTGAAGACGGATCTGCAGCCCGTGGTGGGTGACCTCGAGAAGATCCTCGGCCGCGCGGAGATCATGACGCCGCTGCGCCGCTCGTTGAACTGCCTCACCGCGGAGGATCGCAGCTCCGATCTCACGAAGATGCTCTACCGGCTGACGATCGAAGAGGCGTGCCCGGAGTTTGGGCTCACGCGACTGACGGGCGCGCTTCAAGGCGTGCAGCAGGTCGATCAACGCGGCTCGCTCATCTTTATCGTCAACGTGCTGGCGAAGGCCGTTCGCGCTGATGAGCTCGCTGTCGACTCGGCTGCGAAGGTCTGTCGCACCGCGTTCTCGACGGCACGAGGCCCCGGTCAGGTCCGCTCCAATGCCGAGCTGGCGCTGCCTGCCGTGGCCGACCTCGTTCGCGTAGGCGTGATCAAAGAAGGCATCTGCGCCGCCGACACGCTCATCTTTGGGTGCGCTGGCGGTACTCCGCCTGCCTGTCGCTGAACGGAACGGCTCGATTCTCTCGCGCGTCGGACTGGACCACGCTCATCAGGAGTCCCCGTGCGCTTCGTGCTCGTTTCCCTCGTGTTCGCCAGTGTTTCGCTCGCTCAGCCCCGGCCGACGCCAAAGCCCAAACCGCAGGTCGTCAACTTCGAGAACGATCTCATCACCGGCGTCATGGAGGGCCCCGCCAACACGCTGGTGACCGCGAAGCCGCAGTCGAAGTTCGAACGGCTCTTCAAGGTCCGCACCGACTTCAACGACAAGCTGCGCGAGAGTGTGCACGAAATGTGACACCTCTCCCACACTGTAAGAGTGCAGAAACTGGAGCTTGGGATTTGCACTTGGTGGCGGAGTGGTAGGCTCACGCACGTCAAAAGGGTTCCTTGCCGGAGGAAGCATGAAGAAGGCATTGCTGGTGACGGTCGCGCTGTTCACGTTGCCTGCGTTCGCGCAGGACAAGGGCGTCACCTACAAGAAGCAGACGGAGTACTCGTTCGAAGACGACACCATCGAAGGTGACTTGACGAAGCCCGACGGCGAATACGTCGAGGCCCGCAAGAAGGTGAAGCACTCGAACCTGATCAAGATTCGCGAAGAGTTCAAAGACAAGGTGATGCAGTCGGTCGGCGAGCTCTGAAGTTCCAACGGGGAACCTGGCGCAAACCGCGCTGTCTCACTCCCCGCCGTTCCTTTCTTCCCGGAGGCCACACGTGGCTGTTCCTCTTACATTGAAGGTGTTCAAGGGCGAGGAGCTGATCGCCTCGAAGGACTACGACCGAGACATCATCAAGATCGGTCGACTTTCTTCGGCGCACCTCTGCCTTGATGACGAGAAGGTCTCGCGCATCCACTCCGTGATCGAAGTCGCGCCAGACGGCACGCTGTCGATCATCGACATGGGCAGCGTCGAAGGCACCTTCGTCAACGGCAAGCGCATCAACAAAGGCGCGCTGGTCTTCGGTGATGAAGTGAAGGTTGGCGGCACGACCATCAAGGTTGAGCAGGGTGGGCTGGCCTCGGTCGGAGTTCCCTCGATCGCCCCGTCCATTGCGCCGCCAGTGGCCGCCGCGGACCTCACGGCGCCGGTCGTTCCTGTCGTGGCCGCGCCCGTCGCGCAGGTCATTCCGGTCGCCGTTCCCGTCGTGCAACAGGCGGTGGTGCAGCAGGTCGTTCAGCAGGTTCCGGTGCAGGTCCCCGCGTCGGTGCCCGCTCCCGCGCAGCCGGTGGTGCAGGACGAAGAGGACGGTCAGATCGCCTCGTCGATGCGCGGTCGCCCCCGTCGCCGCAAGGGTTCCGGCCCGCTGGGCGTCGAACTCCGCTTCTTGTGGGGTGACCAGATGGTCGGTGAGTTCTTCCTCCACCCCGACGTCGAGCGCACCTTCAAGATCGGCACTGCCGTCGGCAGCGACTTCGAGATGGGCGACTCGAAGATCGGTGGGCCCTCGTTCGCACTCGTGAAGTTCGGCAAGGGCGGCGCAACGCTCCGTTTCACCTCGAAGATGAACGGCGAGGTGCAGCGCCGCTTCGGCGACGAGACGATGACGCTCGAAGAAGCGAAGAAGAAGGGCGTCGCCTCGAGCGAAGGTGAGGCCTATGCGCTCACGCTCCAGCACGAAGACTTTGCCTGGGTCGATCTGGGCGGCATCGTGGTCGAGGTCTTCTTCCAGCCGCAGCCCAAGGCCGTGTTCGTTCCGTTTGCGGAGTCGGTCGACTTCACCGTCCTCAATATCTTCCTGTTGATGTTCTTCCTGTTCGCGCTGTTCGTGATCACCGCCGCGAACTTGAACGCCGAGGGTGAGGCGTTCGATGACGAGCTCAACTCGAACTCGGCGCGCATCGCGAAGCTCCTCATCAAGCCGCCTGAGAAGAACCCCATTCTCCAGAAGTTCGAGAAGAAGAAGGACTCGGGCGAGATCGCGCAGAAGCACAAGGGCGATGAGGGGCAGATGGGCAAGGTCAACGCGCCCAAGCGTTCAGCCCACGCCGCGCCCAAGGGCGACCCCAACAACAAGGATCAGGCCCGTCTCCTCGTCGCCAAGGTGTTCGGCGGCAGCGGTGGCGGCATCTCGACCATCTTCGGCCACCAGGGCATCGGCGGTGAGCTGAAGAGCGCCATGGGCAACATGTTTGGCGCAGCGGCGGGCGACGCGGGTGGCTTTGGCGGCCTCGGTCTGCGCGGCAGCGGCTCAGGTGGTGGCGGCGTTGGTGACACGGTTGGCATCGGTGGCATCGGCACCAAGGGGCGCGGCGGTGGCACGGGCGGTTACGGTTCTGGCGTCGGCGTGCTCGGCGGAAAGAAAGACGTCGACATCGGCATCACCTCGTCCGAGCCGATGGTCATGGGCTCGCTGGACAAGGAACTCATCCGCAAGGTGATCCACGCCAACCGCGGCCAGATTCGCTACTGCTACGAGAGCCAGCTGAACCGGTTCCCGAAGCTGAACGGCAAGGTCGCGGTGAAGTTCATCATCTCGCCCACGGGCTCGGTCTCCACGTCGTCCGTCGCGCAGAGCACGGTGGGCAATGCTGAACTCGAGTCGTGCGTGGCCGGTCGCGTGCGCACCTGGCAGTTCCCGAAGCCGAAGGGTGGGGGTGTCGTGATCGTCACGTACCCCTTCATCTTCGCGCAGTCGGGCGGCCAGTAGGTCCGAGCTCGAGTGGCAGTTCCCGCGCCCTCGCTTCCTTCGGTGGAAGCGGGGGCGTCGTCTTTTGGTTTCTCCCGTTTGCTCGGGCCTGCGCTAGGGTTCGGCCGTCATGACGCTCTTCCGTGCGCTCGCTTCGGTGATCCTCGTCGCTTCGTCGCTTTCGTTCGCGCAGGCGACGCCGAAGGTCGAAGACAAGAAGGGGTCTTCGTACAAGGAAATCGAGCGCGGCCTCTTCTTCGAAGCGCGTGGTGGCTTCAACGGCCTCGTCAACCCGCCCGGCAACGGCTCTGCTTTCTCACCGGGTCAGGCGCTTGGCGTCGATCTCGGCTTCGACATCGGGGAACGCGTCTCTCCCGCGATCTTCTTCCTCGCCTTCGCGAATCGCATGAGCATCAACTACACCGGCCTGAGCACCACCGGCGCGGCGACGGGTGATTTCAGCGCGATGGTGCCGGGCGCGGCCGTGAAGGTGCGCCTCGTCGGCCTCGAAGACTCGCAAGAGGTGAAGCGCACGTGGATCTACCTGCGCGGTGGTGCTGGCGTGGTCTTCTTCAGCCCCGCCGCGCTGCTCCCGAACATCGACGTGCTCGTCACGGCCGGCCCCGGCGTCGAGTACTACACGCGGCTTCGTCACTTCGTGATCGGCCTCGAGGCGAACTTCAACTTCCTCGCGCTCACGCAGACGGTCGGCTTCTCCGGCCTCGTGACGTTCAAGTACGCCTTCCCCTTCCAGTGAGTACGCGGCCCTTGACGGGCGCTCCGCTCTCCTGACAAGGCCCCTCGCGCGAACGGCGATCCAGCCGTTCTCATGCGTGAGAGATGGTCATGACAGTCGACAACAAGGCGAAGGGCCCCGGGCAGGGCGGCCGGAGTGATCGCGGTGGTTTTTCTTTTGATGATCGCGAGGGCGGCAAGGGACGCGGGCGTGGTGATCGAGACGGCCGTGGTGGCCGCGATCGTCGCGATGGCCCGGGTGGCGGTGGTGCGTCGTACCGCATCGTCAACGAGCTGAGCGCTCTCGAAAAGGCGCTGACCAGGACCGACTTCGTGGCGATGAAGGAACCGCTCTCGTCGATCCTCAAGGCCATCAAGCCGATGCGCCTGGCGTCGATGGACAAGATGGATCTCAACACGCGCGGTCGTCTCATCACGTCGCTCATGCGCGTGCAGCGGTTGAGCAAGCCTGCGCCCGGAGCACCTACGGAAGCGGCGCCTGTCGAGTCTCCCGCAGCTGATGTGGCACCGGCCGAAGCGGCAGCGCCTGCTGAGGGTGGAGCCCCTGCGGAAGCGGCAGCCCCGGTCGAAGCGGCGGCTCCCGTCGCGCCGGCGGCGCCGGCCGTCGACCCGCGCGTGCAGGCGTGGCACGACGCGCAGTTCACCATCGGCCTCGTGTGGTCGTCGGTCAACGACGCCGACCGCGCGAAGACTGCGTTTGAGAACGCGGGTCGTCAGCCCAGCGAGGCAGACCTCGCGATGCCTCCCCCGTCCGCAGCGCCGGCGCGCACCGAGCGCCCGGAGCGCGGTGGCCCCCGTGGCGACCGCGGTCCTCGCAGCGATCGTCCGGAGCGTGGGGGTGAGCGTCGCGACCGCAAGGAGCGCCCCGAGCGCGCCGCCCGGCCGGCTCGCCCCGAGCGTCCGGAGCCGTTCGTCTCGTCGGGTGACTGGCAGGTCGACGTGAAGACCCTCGAGACGGCCGGTCGCACCCGCGACGCGGCGCGCATTCACGAGAAGAACGCGTCGTTCGCCGACGCCTTCCGCCTCTTCGAGGCAGGTGGCGACAACAAGTCCGCGCTGCGCACCGCGGTGATGGCCAAGAACGATGAGGCCTTCGTTCGCATCAGCGCCAGGCTCAAGCCCGATGAGATCGTCGAAGCGCTCGAGCGCGCGTCGGCGTGGGAAAAGCTGATGGAATTCCACGTCGCGAAGGCCGACTTCGAGTCGATCGCCAAGCTGTACGAGCGCGCCAACCAGTTCGACCAGGCCGGGCTGGCCTGGGAGCGCTCGGGTAAGCTCGCGATCGCCCGCAAGGCGTACGAGCGCGCGAAGGATTTCGCCTCCGCGCACCGCGTGCGTGACCTCGAGGTGCAGAAGCTGATCGAGCGCGGTGATCGCCTCGGCGCCGCCACCCTCCAGGTCGGCGCGGGCAAGAAGGCCGACGCGCTCGAGACCCTCAAGTCGCTTCCGGCCCCCAAGGCCTACCACTTCATGCAGAAGCTCAAGCTCAACGCCGAGGCCGACGTCCTCGCGAAGGACGAGCTGTCGAAGGCCGAAGCGGCGAACAACCCGGTGCAGCGTGCGCGGTGGCTCGAGCTCACGGGCAAGCTGCAGGAAGCGGCCGACGTGTACCTGGCCGCCGATCGCAAGGACAAGGCGGCCTTCGTGTTCGAGGCGATGGGCGATCTGAAGCGCGCCGCTGAGCTCCTCGAGGCTGCAGGTCAGCTTGACAAGGCGCAGGCCCTGTTCGTGAAGCTGGGCGACAGCGCCAACGCCGACCGCGTCAAGGCGCTGCCCCGCCCCGAGCCGAAGAAGGTCGCGGCTGTGGCTGGCGACGAAGAGGCGGTCATGCCCCCGCCTGAGGCAGCGACCGATGCGGTGAAGCCTGCCGCTTCAGTCTAAACCTTCGTCTTTTGGGCGTTCTTTCTGTGGGAGCGGGGCTAGAGTCCGCACCGCTCCCACATGTCGAACACCCCCGAAAAGCCGTTTGGTGAGGTCGAAGCGAGCCTCGAAAAAACCGGCCGCGTCGACGAACTGATCAAGCTGTACGAGTCGCGCTCTCGCGAAGTGCCGCAGGCTGAAGAAGCCGCGCACCTGTTGTGCCGAGCGGCCGATCTCTGCCGCGAGAAGCTCAAGAATCCGGTGCGGGCGGAAGAGATGTTGCGCCGCGCGCTGGTCTACGCGCCGAACGCCCGCGAGGCCCTCGAGGGCCTGCGCGTGATCTACGAGGGCCGCAACGATTTCGGCGCACTCGCCGAAGTACTCGAGCGTCTGGCGCTCGTTCAGGGTGGGCCCGCGGCGGCGGCCATCTATCTGCGCGCGGGTGAACTCTACGAGGCGAAGCTGCAGCGTCGCGATCGCGCGGTGCTCTGCTTCCAACTCGCGTCGCGGGCTTCGCCGCAGGAACGGCAGGCGTACCAGAAGGCGCGCAGGCTCCTGCTCCAGGAGGGGCGCCACGCGTCGGCGTACGACTCGCTCGAGCGTGAGCGGGCGGCCCTCGGTGATCGCGAGCTGATCGAAGAGTACGTGTCGTTCGCCGAGAGCCTGGTGAACTACCCGCAGGAACACGCACTGGCGACGAAGGCGATTGTTCGGGTGCTCGCCATCGACGGCAAGAACGCGCGCGCGCAGGCCGCTCAGAAAGACCTCTCGAAGCTCGAGTACGTCTGGCGCGACAAGGTCAAGCAGCTCAAGGCGCAGTCGCTCGAGGAGCGTGAACGTCGCGTCGCCGCACGCCTGTCGCTGCAGGTCGCGCGCATGTACGCGTTCTATGAGCCCGCGGCGGTCGACAAGGTCAAGGAGGCGATCGATCGCTGCTTCGCGCTGTGGCCTGCGATGCCCGACGCGCTCGAGCTGCTCGAGCAGGTCGCCCAGAAGGCGGGTGACGTTCGCATCGCGCTGACGGTGTTCAGCAAGCTCGCCGGAGACACCCGCGACAAGCAGGCGAAGGTCGACCTGCACCTGCGCATCGGCCAGGTGCTGCTCTCGAAGTTGAACGATCCGGCGGGCGCAGCCGATGCCTTCGAGCAGGCGGCCAGGCTGGACCCCTCGCGCCCTGACGCGATGGAGCTCGCGTCGGAAGCGTTGATCTCGAACGGCAAGCCCGCTGAAGGCATGGCGGTCATCGAGCGCCACCTCGCGACCTTGAAGGACAAGGCGGCTCAGGTCGCCCTGCGGCTCAACCTCGCCGACCTTACCCTCAAGCTGCTCAAAGACGCGAACGCGTCGCGAGGCCACGTCGAGGCAGCGCAGAAGATCGACCCCCACAACGCGAGTGTCGCGTACCGCCTCGCGACCATCAACGCCGACGACGGCAACCTCGAGGGGTTGTGGCCGCTGATCGATCTCGCGGTGAGCGCGCCGCGGCCGATCGCCGAGCGAATCACCCTGTGCGAGCTGGTGGCGCTCCTGTGCGAGGAACACGGCGAGCTGGCGAAGGCCTTTCACGTGCTCTCGCTGGCCCTGCCGCTCGACCCCTCGCGCGCCGCGCTGGTGAAGATGCTGTGTGACGCGGGTGAAAAGGCAAAGGCCGGGCCGCGACTTGCGCTGACGCTTCGTCGCGCGGCGCAGGTGGCCCCGCCCGAGGCGCAGGCGACGCTGTGGCGTGCGCTCGGTGCGGTCCTTCAGAAGCAAGACCGACCGGCGGAGTCGCAGGAAGCCTGGCTCGAGGTGCAGAAGCGGCGCCCCGACGACGCCGAAGCGACTCAGGCGCTCGCTGCGCTGCGAAAGGCGCTCGCTGAAGAGCCGCAAGATCCCCGCTCGAAGCTCGAGGCCGAAGCGCGCCGTCTCGAGGCGTCGGCGGCCGACCCGGCTTCCGCCGCAGCGGTGTACCGCAAGATCCTGGAACTCGACCCCGACAGCGTCGCCACCCTCAAGAAGCTGGGGTCGGCCGCCGCCAACCTCGGGCTGTGGGAAGAGGTGGCGCTCGTCGCCGAGCGCTTGATGGCGCTCGCCGATTCGCCGGCTGAGCGTCAGGAATGGCGCGCCCGGCTCGCCCAGTTGTACGCCGAGCGGCTCAACCGTCGCGAAGACGCGGCGAAGTTCTACCTCACGCTCCTCGACGAGGGGAACGCGAGCGCCGGCGTGGTGGGTGGCCTCGAGCGACTTGCCGCTCAGGGCATTCGGCAGGGAGACATCTCTCGCGCATTGGCCCCGGTGTACGCCGGGGCGGGCGACTACCAGCGCCAGGTCGCCTCGCTGCTCGTGCAGCTCTCGGCGGTGCAAGACCGGGACGAGCAGAAGAGCCTGCTCAGCCTGCTCGCCGAGACGACCGAGAAGCGCCTCATCGATGAGCGCTCTGCATTCGACTATCGCGTGCGCGGGCTGCAGCTCGACCCCGCAGACTCCGCGTTCCGGGCCGAATCTGTGCGTCTCGCGCGCGCGCTCAAGGCCGAGCAGGAGCTGACTCGTACCTTCACCGAGCTCGCGGCGAAGGGTGCTGATGCGACATTGTCCGTGTCGTTGTTGATGGAAGCCGCCGAGCTCGCTGAGGGCGTCGGCGCGATCGACGAGGCCGCTGCGGCGCTGCGCAAGGGGCTCGATAAGGTCGGCGACCACCCTGAGCTGCTCGAGCGGTTGGCGACGTTGTTCCTCACGGCGCGTCGCTGGGGTGAGGCCGATCAGGTCATTCGGCGACGCCTGACGATCGCCACGACTCCAGAGCAGAAGGTGGCGCTGGGCCTGCAGTTGACGCAGGTGAACGTCGACCTCTCGCGGCCCCGTGAGGCTGCGGCTGCGTTGACCGAGGCCATCAAGGCGGGTGCACCTGAGCTGGAACATCTGCCGCGCGTGATGCAGTTGCTGGAGCAGGGCGGCTTGCTGCGAGAGCTCGCGCAGACGCAGGCGCGGATGATCGCGCTGCTCGAGGCGGCCGGAGAGACCGACAAGGCGTCGGCCTTGTCGGTGACGCGCGCCCGATTGCTCGAGACTGCGCTCGGCGACAAGGCCGAGGCGATTCGCAAGTACGGGGAGGTGCTCGCGCAGAAGGCGAACGACGCTGACGCGCTGGCTGCGCTCGAGAATCTGCTCGGCGACCCCGACCATCGGGAGGCCGCGGCCCGGGCGATTCTCCCGGCGTACGAGGCAGCGCGCGATCACCGCAAGCAGGTGCAGGCGCTCGCTGTCATCTCCGAGGCCTGTCGCGATTCGCTCGAGCGCATCACCGCGCTCAAGCGCGCCGCTGAGCTGCACATCATCCACCTCCGCCAGCCCGAGCAGGCCTTCGCCGCGCTCGCCACGGCCATGCGGCTCGCCCCCGATGACGCCGAGCTGCGCGCAGCCGCGCGTACGGCCGCCGAAGACGCCGACGCGCTCGACAGCTACGCCGAGGTCGTCGAGGAGCTCATCGACGGCGTGCCGGAGTCGGTGACCATCACGTTCCACCGCGAGCTCGCCGACGTCTACGAGAAGAAGCTCAACAAGCAGGTCGAGGCCATCTCGCATCTGCGCGCGGTGCTCGCCGTCGACGCCAAGCACCTCGAGGCGCTGCGCTCGCTGCAGCGGCTCTTCCGCGCTCGCGAAGAGTGGGCCGAGCTGGTGCCGATCATCGAGCGGCTGGCGGTGATGGAAGGCGACCCGGCCTCCCGGTCCTCGCTCGATCGGGAAGCGGCCGTGCTCGCCGAACAGAAGTTGAACGATCTCGAGCGCGCCGCGACGAACTGGCGGCAGATCGCCTCGCGCGACGTGCTCGCCCGGGAAGCGGCGACCGCGCTCGACCGCCTCTACGGTGCGCTCGACAAGCCGCAAGAGCTCGCCTTCGCGCTCGAGCTGCGTCGCAACCAGGAAGGGCAGAGCCCGCAGGGGCGTGAGCTGGCCTTCCGCCTCGCTGCGCTGCGGCAGAACCGCCTCAACGACCCGCGCGGGGCGCTCGAGGTGTACCGCCAGATTCTCAGTGAAGATGCAGCCCACGAAGGCACGCGCGAAGCGCTCGAGGCGTGGGCGCGGGGGGCCGATGCAGAAGGGTCGGCTGCCGCCGAGATCCTCGACGCCGTGCTCGCGCGCACCGGTGACCATCAGCGCCGCATCGCGATTCGCGAAGCCCGCGTCGCACATGCCACGACGCAGACCGAGCGCGCGCGCATCGCGTCGGAGATTCGCGCGATTCTCGAACGCGATCTCTCGCAGCCTGAGTCTGCCTTCATGAACGCGCTCAAGGCGTTCACCGACGGCCTGCAGCGTGACGAGATTCAGGGCGAACTCGAACGGCTCGCGCGCATCACCGGCAGCTTCGGTGAACTCGCCGAGATCTACGAATCGACGGTCGAAGAACTCGACGCGGCCGATGATCACCGGGCCCCGTTGATCCGTCGCGCGGCTGAGTTGCGTGAGCAGCTCAACGAGCCCGAAGAGGCGATTCGGGTGTGGAAGATGCTGCTCGAGGCGCTGCCGCAGGATCGACAGGCCCTCGACAGCCTCTCTCGCCTCTACGAGCAGTCGAAGAACGCACGCAGCCTGTCTGACGTGTACGCCAGGCAGGCCGAGCTCGCGACCGACCCGGCCGAACGCTTCGAGTTGTTGGTGAAGACGGGCGATGCGTGGGAACAGGCCGGTGACGACGCTCAGGCGATCGAGTCACTCAAGCTCGCCTTCGCGATCAACCGTTCGCGCGAGGTGCTTCTCACCCTCGAGAGGCTGTTCGGCAAGTCGAAGCGCAGCCTCGAGCAGGCCGACGTGCTGGCCCAGCTCGCCGAGGGCGCCATCGATCAGCCCGAGCGGCTGCAGTTCGTGGTGAAGCGCGGGCTCCTTCTCGAGAAGGAAGGTCAGCACGCCGAGGCGGTGCGGGCCTTCGGCGAGTCGGTGCAGCTCTCGAAGACCGAGCCGCAGGTCATCGCCGGGCTCGAACGGTTGCTCGCCGTCGACGGCGTGCGGCTGGAAGCCGCGCGCTTGCTCGAGGGGTGCTTCCGTGAGGTGAACGATCTCAAGCGGCTGGTCGACGTGCTCGACATTCGCTTGAGCGCGGCCGAACCCAGAAAGCGGGTGGGGTTGTTGCTCGAGATCGCCAACCTGCGTGAGGCGGTCGGTCAAAAGAGCCTCGCGCTCACCGCGCGCCTGAGGGCGTTTGGCGAGCAGCCCGATGACGAGGAAGTGCGCAACGAGCTCGAGCGCCTGTCGGCCGATCTCGGCGCCTTCGAGGAACTCACTGCGGCGTACGAAGACGCGCTCGAGCGGGGCATCGGCGAGCCGCTGGCCGGGGAACTCTGGCGTCGTCTGGCGGTGGTGTACGGGGACCGGCTCAGCCGGTTCGACCTCGCGGCGCGCGCATGGAACGAAGTGCTGGCCCGAAACCCGCGCGACATGGCGGTGCTCGAACAGCTCGGCCGCATTTTCCGCCGCACCTCGCAGTTCCGGGAACTCTCGGTGGTGATGCGCCGGCAGTTGGGGCTCGAGACCAACGTCACGGCGCAGGTCAACCTGCTCTTCGAGCTGGCCACGCTGGCTGAAGACACCCTGTCCGACAAGCCACTCGCCGCGACGTGCTACCAGGCGATCCTCGAGCGGAAGCCCGACGACCCCAACGCCATCAAGCTGTTGGGGCGCATTCTCGCCGAGACCGAGGCCTGGCCCGAGCTCGCGGTGCTGCTGGGGAAGGAAATCCAGCTCGCCGAGGCACGACACAAAGAAGAAGAGGCGCTGGAATTGCTCGTGCGCCTCGGTCGGTTGAAGCTCACCCGTCTTGGCGACCCGCGAGGGGCGCTCACGACGTTCCAGGAGGTATTGCGCCGCAAGCCTGCTCACGCAGGGGCTGTCGGTGCTCTCGAAGAGATGGCGCGCTCTGACAATCCATTGAAGGGTGAAGCCGCGAGCACACTCGAGCCCGTGTTCGCGAACGAAGGGGAACACTTGAAGCTGGTGCAGATGCTCGAGGCCCGCGTGGCCGCCGAGCCGGCTGCTGCCGAGCGCGCGGGGCTCCTGCGCAAGATGGCCGAGGTCTACAGCCAGCAGCTCGACAACGCCGAGATGGCCTTCGTGGTCTCGGCGCGCGCGCTGCGGGAACTGCCCGACGAGGCCACCAACCTCGAGCTCGCGTTGACCTTCTACAAGAAGGCCGACGCCGAAGATGAGTTCGCCGCGTTGCTGACCGAGGTCGCGCCGCGCGCCTCGAACGACGTGGCCCGCGCCAACCTGTACCGCGCGCTGGCCCGCGTTCAGGCCCAGGCCGACGAAGAGGCCGAGGCCATCGAGTCGTGGAAGCGGGTGATGGAGCTCGTCCCCACCGATTCGGAAGCGATGCAGCAGATCGGCCAGCTCTATTCGCGACAGGGGCGGGTGAACGAGCTGCTCGAGGTGCTCAAGCGCCAGCTCACCATCGAAGAAGACACGCCGCGTCGGGCCGCGCTGTTGTTTCAGATCGGCACGCTGCAGGAAGAGCAGCTCAAGGACGTCAACAGCGCCATCGCGTCGTTCCGCCGGTTGCTCGAGCTGCAGCCCGACGATGTGGCCGCGCTCAGCCGAATGGAACGGCTGTGCGAAGTGCAGCAACGCTGGCCCGAGCTGGCCGACGTGCTCACCCGTCGCACGAAGCTGGTGGCTGCCGACGAGCAGCCGGCGCTCACCTTCAAGCTCGCGGTGATTCGCGAGACGAAGCTCCTCGACAAACAGGGCGCGCTCGATCTCTACAAGGATCTGCTCGTCGCCAACTCGCGCCACGAGGGCGCATTACAGCGCATGGAAGGGCTCGTGCAGCGCGAGCCGCAGAACCAGCAGGCGTTCGAGATTCTGGCCGCGGCGTTCCGCGCAGCGAGCGACGCCACCCGGTTGGCGCAGCTGATCGAGAACCGCGTTGGCGTTTCGCCCGACGTCGTCGAGCGCAAGTCGTTGCTGGTCGAGCTGGCGACGCTGCGCGACGCGCAGGCCGAGCCCGAGCTCGCGTACCTGGCGTACTACCGCGCGTTCAAGGAAGAGCCGAACGACGCGGCGATTCGCAAGCGTCTCTACGCGGCAGGCGCGGCCGCCTCGTCGTTCGACGAGCTGGTGGGCGCGCTGCAGGCCGAGCTCCCGCGCATCGCCGAGCCGGCAGACGTGTCCGAGGTCTGCCTGACCATCGCTCAGATCTCCGAGCAGCGGCTCGACGAAAAGGAGCAGGCGGTCGTCTTCTACGAGAAGGCTCGCGCCGCGCACGAAGAGACCGGCAAGAAGGCGCTGGGCGCGCTCGATCGCCTCTACGGTGAGTTCGAGTTCCCCGACAAGCAGGCCGAGATCCTCGACGTCATCGCAGGCAACGCCACCGAGCCTGCCGAGCAGGTGGCGCTCTTCTTCCGCCTCGGCCAGCTGTGGATGGAGCAGCTCGACAACCCCGACCGCGCCGCCGGTGCGTTCGAGAAGGTGTTGGAGGCCGACCCGAAGCACCTCCCCTCGTTGCGCTCGCTGGAGATTCTCTACGAGCAGGCGAAGGCGAGCGACAAGCTCTACCGCGTGCTCGAGGCACAGCGCGAGCTGGTGCAGGGCGCCGAGCGCGAGCGGCTGCTGGGCAAGATGGCGGTGACGTCGGCTGAAGGGCTCGACGACGTCGATCATTCGATCAAGCTGTACCGAGAGCTGCTCGAGAAGAACCCGCGCAACGAGCAGGCCTTCGAGGCCCTCACGCGGTTGCTCGAGCGCGGCCAGAAGGCTGACGAGCTGCGTGAGCTGTTGCAATGGAAGCTGCAATTCACCGTCGACCCGCGCGAGCTGGTGCGGCTCAACGAGCGGGTGGGGCGCGTGTTGTGGCAGCAGCTCAACAAGCCCGACGACGCCGTGCCGTTCTTCAAGGCGGCGCTCGAGCGTGACGCGCGTCACAAGGGCGCGCTCGAGGCGCTGCGTGACATCTTCGACCAGACCAACAAACGCGAAGATCTCGTCATCGTGCTGCGTCGGTTGATCCCGTTGCAGGAAGACACCACCGGCGTGAAGCTGATTCGCATTCGGCTCGCCGAGATCATCAGCGAGACCGCGCGCCGCGAAGAAGCGCTCGACGCCGCCCGGCGCTCGCTGGAGGTCGAGCCTCACCAGGTGCCCGAGCTCGATCGCTTGAACGTGGTCTTCACCCGGTTGAAGGCGTGGCCCGATGCGGTGCGCACGCTCGAGGCGAAGGTCGCGGTGCTGCTGGGGCTCGAAGAGCGCGAGGCTGCGGCGCAGACCGCCTTCCAGATCGCTGAAATCTGGAAGGGGCCGGCGAACAAGCTCGAGCAGGCCGGCGGGGCGCTGGGCCGGGTGCTGGAGATCGATCCCTCGAACCGGCAGGCCTACGAGCAATCGCTCGAGCTGTTCAGCAAGCTCAACGACTGGCGATCGTACGCCCAGGCCATGGATCGCTACCTGCCGCACTTCGTCACCGACGATGAGAAGGTGATGGCGCTCCGCGAGTTGGCGCGCGTGCAGGAGACGAAGCTCGGCGCGAAGCAGGTGGCCTTTCTCCAGTACTGCCGCGCGTTGCAGTTGAACGCCGCGCAGGACGAGATCCGCGAGCAGGTCGAACGGCTGGCCGAAGAGACCGGCAGCTACGACGAGCTCGCCGCAGTGTACGAGCAAATCGCCGAAGACGTGCCGCGCGGCCCGCTCGCCGAGCGGCTCTACCTGACGCTCGCGCGTGTGCAGGACGGCGAGCTCGATGATCCGCAGGCGGCCGAGGCTTCGCTGCGCAAGATCCTCGAGTTCGACCCGACCAACGAGCAGGCGCTCGAGCGCCTGGCGGCCATGTTCGCCCGTCGAGGTCAGAACAAGGAATACGTGGTGTCGCTCGAGCAGAAGCTCGAAGCGGCCGGCAGCATCGAGCGGCGCAAAGAGATCCTCCGCGAGATCTCGCGGGTGTTCGACGAGCAGATGGGCAACCCCGACGAGGCCGAAGGCGCCCTCGTGCGCGCCCTCGAGCTCGAGCCCGATCTCGAGACCTTCAGCGTGCTCGTCAACCTCCAGCGTCGGCAGAACAACCACGCGGCGGTGGCCAGCACGTTGATGCGCATGCGCGACATCGCGCCCACGCCTGAAGACCGCGCCCGCTTTCAAGTCGAGGTCGCGCAGGTCTACGAGCGCGACCTGCAAGACGACGAGGCCGCGGTCGAAGGCTACCGGCAGGCGCTCGAGTTCGACCCGGCCAACGCGCAGGCCCTCGCCTCGCTCGAGCAGCTGTATTCAAAGCTCGATCGCCCCGCCGAGCTGCTCGCCGTCTACGAGCGGCAGATTGAGCTCACCAGCGACTACCGCGAGCGCGTGAAGATCCTCTTCCGCTCGGCGGCGATCTGGGAAGAGCGCTATCAGAACCTCGCCAACGCCGACGCGTGCATCGAGGCGGCGCTGCAGGTCGACCCCCAGAACCTGCAGGCCATCAAGACGCTCGAGCGGCTGCGCAAGTCGCAGGGGCGGTGGGACGAGCTCATCGGCGTCGTCGACCGGCACATTCAGCTGCTCACCAACCCCAGCGAGCGCGCCGAGCTCTGCGTGGAGATGGGCGACATCTTCCACCAGCAGCTCAAGGCGGTGGACCGTGCCGTGACGGCGTACCACCAGGCCCTCGAGCTCGACGCGCGCTGCCGCCCTGCGATGCACGCGCTGGGCATGCTCTACGAGCGCTCGGGCAATTGGCCGTTCGCGCTCGACATGCTCGAGCGGGAAGCCCACGTGCTCGCCGAGACGCCCGAAGCGGTCGAGCTCTGGTACCGCATGGGCAAGATCAACGAAGACATGTTGCTCGACGCGGGGAGCGCCAAGCGTTGCTTCCTCGAGGCGCTGCGCATCGACGCGGCGTACCTGCCGGCCATTCGCGCCCTCAAGGGCATCTACGAGCTCGAGCGTGACTTCGAGAGCTACGAGAAGGCGCTGCTCGAAGAGGCACGTCAGACCGAAGAGCCGAGCGCCCGCGCGCGCGCCTTCGTCGCCGTCGGCCGGTACTACGAGAGCAAGGAAGATCGCGATCAGGCCACCGGTGCCTACGAAGAGGCGCTCAAGCTCGAGCCCGATCTCCTCGACGCGGCGTCGCCCCTCGCCGACATCTACCTCGGCACCGAGCGGTACGACCGCTGTGAGGTGATGCTCGACATCGTCACCGCGCAGCTCGGGCAGGCCTACGCGCAGAACCCCGACGACCCTGACCTCGGGCGCGAGCTGTGCCGTCGGCATTACCGCCTCGGCTACGTGGCCGAGAAGAACGGCAAACGTGACAAGGCGCTGCAGGCCTTCGAGCGGGCGTACCAGCTCGACGCGACGTACCTCCCGGTGCTCGAGGGCTACGGCAACCTGCTGGTGCACGCCAAGCGGTACGAAGAGGCGCAGCGCGTGTACCAGTCGATCCTGGTGCACCACCGCGGCGATCTGACCGACCTCGAGGTCGCGGAGATCTACTGGACGCTCGGCGATCTCCACATGAGCCTGCGCCAGTTCGATCGCGCGCAGAACCACTTCGAGAAGGCGCTCGCCATCGACCCCGCGCACGAGCCGTCGTTGCGCTCGATGGTGGGCATCGCCGAGCAGGCCCAGCAGTTCGATCAGGCCGTCGAGTTCCGCCGTCGGTTGGTCGAGGTGCTCGACGGTGAAGCGAAGTTCGAAGCCGCGATCGAGCTGGGCGCGGCCGCGAAGGACAAGCTCTCAGACCCGTACATCGCCATCGACGCGTACCTGACTGCGCACCGCATTCGGCAAGACGCGCTCGACGTGATGGACGCGCTCTACGTGCTGTATCGCGAGACGAAGCAGGGCGCGAAGGCCGCCGAAATGCTCGAGAAGATGTTGCTCGTGCCGGCGCTGCAGCAGGACGCTCAGCGCGCCAAGCGGGTGTGGTTCGCGCTCGGTGAACTCAACCGCGACGAGCTGGGCGAGCTCGAGAAGGCGACGAAGTGCATGAACGCCGCGCTCGACGCCGATTGGCGCTTCATCGACGCCTTCAGCGCGCTCGAGAAGATGCTCGGCAAGGCGAAGAAGTGGCAGATCCTCGACGAGAACTACAAGCGCATGATCGGGCGAATCCCCAAGACGCCTGACACGCACCCGGTGCGCATGAGCCTGTGGAAGGCGCTGGGCGATCTCTACTTGAACGCGCTCAAGGCGCCCGAAGCCGCCGTGCAGGTCTACAAGGTGGTGGCCTCGGGCATGCCCGAGAACGTCGAAATTCAGGAACTGTACGCGGGGCTCGCGCAGACGCAGCCGGGCATGGAAAACGAAGCGGTCGAGGCGTGGCGCCGCGCGCTGCCCTCGACGAGCAGCCCGGGCAAGGTGGCCTCGGCGCTCGCGGAGCTCGCCGCCAGGCGAAAAGATTACGACTCCGCGTGGCTGGCGGCGCAGGTCAGCGCCGGGCTTATCGGTGATCCCCAGGCGGGCGAGAAGGAGATCCTCACCAAGCTCACGCCGTACGCCAAGAAGCGCGAGGTCGCGCAGCGTCAGCTCACCGACCGCCTGTGGACGGAGCACCTCTTCCACCCGAAGGTGCGCGGGCCGTTGGCTGACCTCTTCGCGATCCTCTTCGAGCAGGCGGGCTCGCTCTACAAGGAAGATCACGGGCGCTACGGCATCGTGCCCAAGAAGCACTACATCGACGTGGCGTCGGCGCAGGAATACCAGATCCACCACTACCGCTACGTCTCGCGCGTGCTGGGCATGGACCAGATCAGCGTGTTCAGCCCGTTCTTGATCACCACCCGCGAGCGCATGGCCAAGCGCACCACCGAGCCCGCGCCCGACCCGATGGTGGGCATCGAGCTCTGCCACACCGACCCGGTGGCGCTGAAGTTTGGCGGCAAGTTCTTCAGTGAGACGGGGCAGCGCGAGGTCTACTACCTGCTCGGGCGCACCATGGCGTTCCTGCGGCCTGAGCTGGCGTTGACGCAGCGCCTGGCTGGCGAGCGTCTTGAGGCGGTGTTGCAGGCGGCGATCAGCCTCTCGGTCGATCGCTTCCGCTTCACGGCCGATCTGCGCATCATCGACGTGGAGCGCAAGAAGCTCGAGCAGCACCTCACGCCGCAAGCGCGTGATGCCCTCGCGCGGGTCACGAAGGAATACGTGAAGGTCGCCACGCCGACCGACTTGCGGAACTTCCTCGAGGGCGCAGAGTTCACCGCAACGCGCACCGGGGCGTTCGTCGCCGGCGAGATCGAGCCCGTCAAGCGCATGGTGATGGCGGAGACGGGGCCGAACTTCCGCGTTCAGCCGCGCTCGAAGATCCGCGATCTGCTCGTGTTCGCGCTCGGCGACGACCTCCACGCCCTGCGCGTCGCGGTCGGCACCAACGTCGAGGTGCAGATTCGAAAGTAGTCCAAGTGGCCATGATCGCTTGGCTTTCGGCCCGGTGAGCAGGTTCTTCGGAACCGCGCTTGCCCGGGCGGCGTCGTTGTCTTGACCCCTTCGACAGCCAAACCTAAACTTTTCAAAGAGTTACACGCATTTTTTGCCCGGGAAACCCATGCGCTTCGTCTGTGAGAGCTGCCGCGCGCAGTACATGATCAACGATGAGAAGGTCGGACCGAAAGGCGTCAAGGTCCGCTGCCGCAAGTGCGGCTACGTCATTGTCGTCAAGCGAGCCGATGCCTCGAAGGGCGGCGGCCCGGTCACGCAATCGAACGACCCCGATGACGCGCTCGCCACGCAGGTGATGCAGAGCCCGCTGTCGCCCGCCGACGCGACGTTGTCGAACGACGACACCCAGGCCGAAGAGATGACGAGCCCCGGCACCAGCACCTCGGGGCCGACGCTCGCCGAAGCGTCCGGTGGCGGCGCGAAGGACAGCTTCTTCGGTGCCGACGAAGACGAGATCGGCGCAGTGTTCGATCAGGTGCTCAAGGGCGGTTCAAGCGGCCCGAAGGAAGACAGCGACGGCGCCGACGCAGGTTCGAGCGACGATCGCCAGTCGACCCGGGTGATCGACGCCGACACCGTGCGCAAGCTCGCGGAAGAGTCGGGTGTGGTCGAGAAGCCGGCGGTCGAAGCAGCCGCTGCGAAGAGCGACGAGGTGCCGACGACCGACTGGTACGTCGCCATCAACGAGAAGCAGACGGGCCCGCTGACGCTCGAGAAGATCAAGGAGCACTGGGACAAGGGTGAGATCGGCCCTGACTCGTTGTGCTGGCGGGCCGGCTTCGACGACTGGATCCCCGTGTCTGACGCGAAGCTGGCCTCGGTGCTCGCGCCCAAGCCGCCCAAGCCGATCGTCGTGGCGCCTGCAGCAACCATCACGCAAAGCACTCCCGCGCTGGTCAGCGTGCCCGTGCAGTCGGCCTTCAGCTCGGGCGGCATGATGCAGACGGTGCAGTCCGAGATGCAGGTGCCGATGTCGGCCGCGAACGCGAAGGTCGAAGAGACGGGCTCGTGGAAGCCGTCGGGCGCCTCCGCGCTCGCGTCGCTCGTGAAAGACGAGATGGACGCGCTGTCGAAGCCGCCGCCCAAGCCGGCCCCCGTGACGATGGACGAGGCGCCGCTGCGTGGTGGGCTGCTCGACCTCCCGCAGGAAGAGAAGCCGGCGACGAACGCCGCCGTGGCGCTTCCCAGCACGATCGAAGAGCGCGCACCGCGGCCGCCCGCTCAGGCGCCGGTGAACCCCTACCTCGCGAACCCGGGCGCGACCTACTCGGCGCCTGCCGTCACGCAGTACCGCCCGCCGAGCAACCGCAACCTGATGATCGGCATCGCCGCCGGTGGTGGCGCGATGCTGCTGATTCTGGTCGGCCTCATCGTGTGGCTCGCGACGCGTCAGCCCGCGCCGGTGGTGGTGCAGCAGCCGATCGCCGTCGCGCCTCCGCCGGTTCAACCGACGCAGCCGGTCGCACAGCCCGTGGCGCAGCCTGTTGCTCAGCCCGTTGCGCAACCCACGCAGCCCGTCGCAGAGCCCGTCGCGCAGCCGGTGGCCCAGCCGGGGCAACCCGTCGCGCAGCCTGTGGCTCAGCCGACTACGCAACCCACGCAGCCGGTCGCGGCGGCGAACCCCACGGTCCCTCAGCCGCCCCCGCCGGTGGCCCAGCCGGCACAGCCGAAGACCACCACACGCAACACCACGCGCAACACGCCTCGCGAAGATCCGCCTGAGCCGAAGGAGCCCAAGCGCACCACGCCCGCCAAGGAAGAGGGTGGGGGCGACGACTTCGACAAGGCGTTCGGAGGCAGCGGCTCGAAGAGCACCCCGAAGGAAGAGGCGACTGCGAAGAGCGAGAAGAAGCAGCCTGGCTACATCCCTCCCCCGCCGGGCGGTGGTGGCGAGGTGAAGCCCTCACTCGAGCAGTCCGACATCATGGAAGGCGTGCTCGCCAAGAAGAACGATCTCACTGCCTGCGCGGCGAAGAAGGAAGCAGGCACCTCAGGCAAGATCGTCATGAAGTGGACCATTCAGACCAGCGGCAAGCCGAGCAACGTCGGTGTCGACGTCGGGTCTGAAGATCTCAAGGGCACGCCGATGGCCAGCTGCTTCGGCAACGTCATCAAGAGCATGACCTTCCCCAAGCACAAGCAGCAGGGCGAGCCGGTGAAGTTCCCGTTCAAGTACTGACGGAATCAATCTGACCGAAGTGTCGCGGGCGATGGTGCGCATCGATGCACCATCGCCCGAAGTCTTTGATGCGACCGGTGAAGCGCGGCCCCGTCCTTGCGTCTGTGCGCCGCGACTCCGATTGACTTGGCTCGATCGGTCGTTAACGTCCGCGCGCCTGTAAGCGGGCTTTGGCATTCACTCGAAGAAGAGGGTTTCACACGATGACTCAATTGAACCGAGGGATCTGGCTGTCGGCGGCCCTGTCGACCGTGCTGTTCGCGGTGGGCTGTGGTGGCACGACGGAGTTGGACGCGGGCTCGGGCTGTACGACCGACGCCAACTGCGGCACGGGGAAGGGCTGTCACCCCGTGCTCAAGACCTGCGTCTCCACCTGTACGTCGGGCAGCGACTGCCCTGCGAGTGAGAAGACCTGCGCGAAGATCGGCAACTCGACCGCGACCTTCTGTACCTGCGCGACCGACGCGCTGTGCGGCATGGCCGTTCCGAACAACATCTGCAACGAGGCCACGAAGCAGTGCACGGCGAAGTGCACCTCCAACGCGGGTTGCCCTACGGGCTTCACGTGCAGCGCGGCGGGCAACTGCACCAACGGCAGTAGCAGCGACGCAGGCGCCGATGCGGGCACCGACGCGGGTATGAACACCGACGCGGGCGTGACTTGCAACAACGCCAACCAGCCTGACGTGTGCGGCTACGGCAACATCTGCGACGGCAACAATGCGTGCGCGGCGCTGGGCGACGATCGCACCTGCGGCAACATCACCGCGAGCACCCGCCCGGCGTGGACCAGCGCCTCGACTGGGCCGGTGATCTACCGTGTCGACGACGTGATGCCTGACAACGCGGCGGCCTGCACCACGGGCAACGCGTTCACGGTGACCATCTACGCGTACGCGGCGGCCGGCAGCACCTTCCCCGCCCAGAAGTCCAATCTCCCTGGTTTCTTCTATTACAACTCGGCGGGCGTTCAGACCGACATCCCCACGATGCTGCTCCTGCAGAGCAACTACCAGCTCTTCGCGAACAACACCGTGATGGGCGCGACCTTCACGCTCTGCTCGACGACCGCGACGACTTCGCTCATCGCGGGCTTCGGGTTCACGAACGGCAACAGCGTCTGCACGACTCTGACCCGCTGAATTCCATGAGAGCCGACACCGTTCCTATCGGTGACGGTTTTCACCACCTGACAAGGAGACATTCATGATTCGCAAATTGATGATCGCGCAGTTCGCATTTGCTGCCGTGGCGCTGGCCCAGGCCCCGGCTCTCGAGAAGGCCCCTGTGATCAAGCCGAACCACCAGCTCGGTTGCCCCGCAGGCACCCGGCAGGTCGGTGGAGCGAAGACCAACATGGGCGCGCTGACCTGCATGAAGTTCGCGACCGACGGCCTGCGTCTGTTCCACGGCCCGATGGTCTCGTTCTACGGCAGCGGCAAGGTCGAAGCGGTCGGTCAGAACGAAGAGGGCTTCCGCAGCGGGAAGTGGTCGTTCTTCGACGAGGCGGGCAACAAGGTCGGTGAGACCGAGTTCCTCAAGGGCGACTACCACGGCCGCCGCGTCGAGTTCGCCGCCGACGGCAAGATGAAGTTCGAGGAGTTCTGGGTCAACGGCAAGCGCCAGGGGCCGCAGAAGGCCTTCGACACCAACGGCGTGCCGACGATCACCGAGTACCGCGACGATCGTCCCGTCGCGAAGTAACCGCTGGTCGAGCTTGAAGTGACCCGAGCCGATCCTCCGCGTGGAGGGTCGGCTCGTGGCTTTTTTACGGTGTGATTCGCGCGCGCATGGGGGAAAACCCCGAGGCCGTGAGCAATCTCCACCAGCCCCAGTTGCCCAATCTCCCCATTCGTCGCGTCGAGGAGATGGGGCTCAAGGAGCTCGAGCGCATTCGCCTCATCTTGCGCGGCGGCTCGGTGATCGAGTGGCGCAAGATGCACTTCAAGACGTGGGACGAGGTCGACCGCTTCTTGCGACTGCTGCAGATCGACCCGACGCGGAAGCACGACGAAGACTGGGTTCGCACGGTGCTCTCAGACGCGGTCGAGTACCTGCGCGCGACCTTCAACTACCGGGTGGCCGACGCCGTCGCGAACCCCAACATGATTCACGATCTCTTCCTCTTCGCCTCGGGGCAGATCGATCGCAAGTACCGGAAGATCGCGTGCATCGTGCTCAAGGCGATGCACGTGATTCAGCACATCGAGGCGCGCGACCTGCTGTTCAAGATCGCCGTGCCCGAGGCCGAGCTCGCGCAGATGGTCAGCGAGCGCGTCACCAGCGTGATGGACGAGGCGAAAGCCAAGGGGCTGGCGATCGTCGACTTCAGTGACTCCATCAAGACGCGCGAGTCGATCATCACCAAGCTGATCGCCAAGAAAGACTCGACCGCCGCCGCCATCTACGATCGCACCCGCTTCCGCGTCATCGTGAAGGAACGGGACGACGTCATCCCCACGCTCTACTTCCTCACGCAGCGCCTGTTGCCGTTCAACTTCATCGTGCCCACCCAGACCGAGAACACGCTCATCCGGTTCAAGGATCTGGTGAAGCAGTTCCCCAACTTCAAGAAGTACGCGCGGCAGCTGCACCTCGACCTCGACTACGAGGAGCGCGAGCTCGCGGCGCGGGCCGGCAACAGCTTCTCGGGTTCGACGTACCGCGTGCTCAACTTCGTGGCCGACGTGCCGATGCGGCTCGACACCTTCCTGCCGCCGCCCGATCTCGACGATCGGGTGCGCAAGGGCCGCATCACGCTGGCCACCTGCGAGTTCCAGATCGCCGACGAGAAGACCGCCAACGAGAACGAGAAGGGCGAGAACTCGCACGACCACTACAAGCAGCGGCAACGCGACGTGGTGCTCAAGCGCCTCTCGTCGGGGCTGGTGGTGCCCAAACGGCGCACCTCAGGCAGCTGACGAGCGGGTCTCGACCTCGAGGGCGCGGTGAATGATGCGCTCGAGCGACTCGATCGGCTCGAGCTTCGAGAGCACCAGCGTCGCCGTGCCGAGCAGCCCGTCGAGCTCGTCTTGCTCGGCCGCGGAGATCAGGAAGATCGTCAGCGCCGATTCTCCGCCCAGGGTGCGCACGCGCTCGAGCAGGCCGCGGCCGTCGAGCTCGGGCATGTGCAGGTCGAGCAGCACGAGATCGATCTCGAAGAAGTGATCGATCAGCGTGCGCAGACCTTCTTGCCCGTTCGACGCGGTGAGCACGCGCACGCCGCGCGGCGCGAGCAGGCGGGTGAACGAGGTGCGCCATACGGCCTCGTCGTCGATGATGAGCACGGTGGGCGTCTTGCGTGGGGCGCGCAGGGTGGCGTCGAGCTCGGCCAGCCGCGCGTGGGCTCCGGCCGAGAGCTGCACGCCCATGCCCGTCATGGGCCCCGTGGTGACGCGATGCACGACCTCCGCGTCGAGTGAAGCGAGGGCTTCGCCGCCAACGCTCAGTGAGACCGTGACGCGAGAGCGCGGCGGGGGCGGGGCCTCACACGGCACGAAGCAGCTGCCGGCACAGAGGCTCACGTCCCACGCGAGGAAGTAGTCGCTGCGATCCGCGAAGGTGAGGGGCACCTTGATCTCGCGGGTGACCGTCAGGGCCGGCGACTCGTCCACTTCCACTTGATCCCAGTGGCGTTGGGCATCGAGCCACGCGCTCAGGCGCCAGCCCGCCGACACCGAGGCGCGAGCCCCCGTCGGGTCGACGCTCGAGACGCGCGCCGGGTTGTTGGGAAAGACGCGCTTTCCCAGCACGAGCTCGACCCGCACATCGGTGCCTTCCTCGAGACCGGTTTCGCCTGGCAGGAGCAGCCCGTACCCTTCGAGCTGCGCGGCCCAGGCCTGCTTGAGATCTGCCGCGTTCGAGAAGTGCAGGGTGACGCTGGGGCGACGCGGGCGCTGTCGACACCACTCCACGAGGGTGTGGGCGTTGCCGGCGGTGAGGGTGAAGGGTTGATGGCGCAGCTCGCGGGCCAGCTCGTCGCGGTGGCGCAGTTCGAGCGCGTCGAGGTCGATCGCCTCCAACCGTGCCGGAGCGAGCACGGTGCGCAGGTGTGACGCGTGACAGAGAAAATGGTGGCGATCACGAAACGTGAGGGCGACGAGCACGTGCTCTTCGTCGCAGTGCACCGTCACCGACTGGGCTTCGGCCAGAACGTCGTGCAGGCGCGTGAACAGCCCGAGCGTGTCGTCGGTGCAGCGAATCAGGGCATGGGCCGAGAGCGGTTTCACCCTCGAAGGGTAACCTCCGGCCAGCCCCTCGGTCCGCCGTCAGAAGCCTGTCACGGAGGCGGGGCGCCGCCGTCGGCGTTCCAGCCGACGTCCCAGGGGCCGATGCTGGAGGCGATGACGCAACCGCCACCCGCGATGGCCTGATCGGTCGCGATGTTCCACTCGTTGAACCGCACGTTGGTCGCCGACCCGAGGATGCGGCCCTGCTGCGCGTTGCGATCGGCGCGCGAAATGGTCACGGTGCCGGCCTGCGCGAGGTACTGCTTCGTGCAATTGCCCACCTGGTCGCAGCCCTCGTTGTAGATCCCGCAGATCGAGCACGCGAAGTAGCCCTGGTTCGTGAAGTTCTGGGTCACAGGAGGCACGGGGCCGGAGCCGCCCGGGTAGACCACCTCGAGGCGGAAGCCATCGAAGCCCGTGGTTCCCACCGACCGGGGCTGGCCCCACAGCGCGATGTTGTAGAAGCCGTTGTTCATGCTGAAGGTGCGGTACTCGCCCACCAGCAGGTTGCTCTGCTGGGTCGAGAGGGCCCCGAGCTGACGACAGCCGCTGCCTCCCCCCGTCGCTCCACCACCAGTCGCTCCACCACCGCCGCTCGCACTGCCCCCGCCCGTGGCGCCGCCGCCGGTGGTGCCGCCCCCTCCGGTCTGCGCGCCTCCGCCGCCCGAGCCTCCACCGCCGCCGGTTGCGCCGCCGCCACCGGTGCTCGATGCGGTGCACTCGCCGAGTTGGCAGACGGTGCCCGTTCCGCAACGCCCACAGGTCGTGCCGTTGATCCCGCAGGCCGAGGGTGAGCTGCCGGCCTCGCATTTGCCGGTCGCGCTCAGCACCCCCCGCAGGTGGCTGCGCTGCACGTGGTCATGGGCGTGCCGCAGGCCGAGATCGCTAAGCCGACCAGGAAGCCAGCCAGGAGAAACGTCGAGGTACGAAACATGGGGGGCTCCGGTGTCTGGTCTGATCGGGTGGTGCGCGAGAGGGGGCTCGAACCCCTACGACCCACCAAAGGGCCTGCGGATTTTAAGTCCGCTGCGTCTGCCAGTTTCGCCACTCGCGCAAGGCATCGAACTGACTGTTTAGCAGACGGGGTCTCTGGTGTAGGAGCCAACGCATGCTGGAAACCGTCTCCAAGGGCTTTCGGGCCGCGAAGAACCGCCTGCTGGGCAAGGCCGAGCTCACCCCTGAATTGATCGATGAGTCGCTGCGCGACATTCGCGTGTCGCTGCTCGAGGCCGACGTCGCCTTCGACGTGGTGAAGAAGTTCGTGGCGCGCGTGCGCGAGCAGGCCACGGGCGCCGAAGTGAAGACCAGCGTCACCGATAAGTCGGGCAAGAAGGTCAAGGTCTCGCCGGGCGATCACTTCGTGAAGATCTGCCACGACGAGCTCGAGGCCCTGATGGGGCCGGTCGACACCTCGCTCACCTTGAAGCCGAAGGGTCAGATCAGCGGCATCATGATGGTGGGCCTCCAGGGTTCCGGTAAGACGACCACCACCGGCAAGCTGGCCTACAAGCTCCAGAAGGAAGGCCGCTCGCTGATGCTGGTGGCTGCCGACATCTATCGCCCCGCCGCCGTCGATCAGCTGAAGGTGCTCGGCCAGAAGCTGGGCGTGCCGGTGTTCGCGGAAGCGGGCCTGCAGCCGCCCGAGCTGGCGAAGAAGGCGTACGAGAAGGCGCGCGCCGAGAAGATCGACACGGTGATCATCGACACTGCCGGTCGCCTCGCGATCGACGAGCCGTTGATGGCCGAGCTCGAGTCGATCAAGACCAACGTTCGCCCCGACAACATCATCTTCGTCACCGACGCGATGATCGGTCAGGACGCGGTGAAGACGGCCGCCGAGTTCAACCGCCGCCTCGAGATCGACGGCTTCATTCTCACCAAGCTCGACGGCGATGCCCGCGGTGGCGCTGCGCTCTCGATCAAGGAAGTCACGGGCAAGCCGATCAAGTTCCTGGGCATGGGCGAAGGGCTCGACAAGCTCGAAGAGTTCCGACCGTCGGGGCTCGCGTCACGCATTCTCGGGTTCGGCGACGTCGTCGGCCTGATGAAAGACTTCGAGCAGGTCGTCGATCAAGACAAGGCCGAAGAAGACGCGAAGAAGCTGCTCTCGGGCCGCTTCAACATGAAGGACTTCATGGAGCAGATCCGCACGGTGCGGAAGATGGGCCCGCTCAAGGATCTGCTCGAGAAGATGCCCTTCCTCGGTGAGATGAGCGAACAGCTCAACCCCAACGAGGGCGAGCTCGACAAGATCGACAGCATCTACAACTCGATGACCGAGCAGGAACGGCTCGAGCCGCACCGCATCACGAAGGGCCGCGCCGAGCGCATCGCAAAGGGCTCGGGTCGCAAGCCCGAAGAGGTCGGCGAGCTGATGCAGAAGTTCTCGGGCATGCAGCAGGTGATGGGCGCCATCGGGCAGGATCCCGGGTTGCTCGGCCGCCTGCCGTTCTTCAAGCAGCTCGGCCAGATGAACCAGATGAAGAACATGGATCTGGGGAGCCTCTTCGGGAAAGACCCGATGATGGCGCAGGCGATGGGCATGGGCGGCATGCCGGGCATGGGTGGAATGCCGATGCAGCTGCCTCCGGGGCTCCCCAAGGGCTACACGCCGCCGATGAGCCAGGCGCAGCTCGCGCAGGCGCGCATGCAGGGCTACTCGCTGGGGCCCCAGAAGGGCGGCATGAGCGACGCCGAGCGCAAGGCGCTGAAGGACAAGCGCAAGCGCGAGAAGGAAAACAAGAAGAAGAACCGCCGCCGTTAAGCGCTCTTCTTGAGCAGGTACGCAGCGAGCCACGGGAAGATCGTGGCCACCGCCCCTGCGCGGGCCCGCACCTTGCGAATGAGGCTGCGCTGCCGAGAGGCGATCAAGACGTCGACCCAAATGCGGAAGGCGGCGTGCGCCGCCTCGGGGCTCAGGTCGAGATCGAGGTCGGTGTCGCGGCCGTTGGCGAGATCGAAGAGCAACAGGCCGAGGCCTGCTTCGGGGTGACTCGCCACCAGCTGTCGCGCGAGCGCCTCTGACTGGCTGACCTGCCCGCATGCCAACAGACACTGCGCGAGGCGCAGCGCTGCCGCCCCGCTGGGAGGCACGCCCGACGCGCTCCGGAAGCTGGTCGCGGCTGCGCGGTGATCGCCCGTCGAGAAGTGCGCCTCACCGACCGCCCAGTCTCGTTCGGGGCACGAGGGCGTGATGCCGCGCTGTTCATCTTCCCACTTCTGCAGCGCCGCGGCCCCGAGCAGGTGGCGCGTGAGGCTGGCCACCGCCATCAGCGCCTCGGGGTCGCGTGGGCCGACCTCCAGCGCGCGCGCCGCGTGTTGGAGCGCCGCGGTCGGTTGTCCCTGTTCGAGCGCGATTCGTGCGAGGCCGAGGGAGGGGCGCACCATCGTGAGCTGTACGTCACCACTCACTTCACCGGTGCGCTGACACGCTTCGAAGTCGGCGCGTGCCTCGGGGTAGCGGCCCTGATGCTCGCGGAACACGCCGCGCCGCAGGAAGAACGCCGCGCTGGGCGGCACCAACGCCTCCCACCCGTCGAGGAAGACCAGCGCCGAGGGGTCGGTCAGGGGAAAGAGGCCCTCCGCGATCAACGAGAGGAGCTCCCCCGCCCACGGCGCGTCGCGCAACACGTGACGACCGGCCAGCTCGAGCGCGTCGGTGGCGGCCCGAGCCTCGGCGCACCACGACGTCTCGTCCTGCCAGTAGCGCGCGAGCTCGAGCAGCTTGAGCCGGCTGTAGAAGTCGAAGGGGTTGGCGTCGAGGCACGCCCGCAGCAGCACCGTGTCTCGCGCCTTCTTGTCCTTTGCGGCCGCGCGGGTGCGCACGTAGCCCAGGTGCTCGACGGGCACCTCGAGCTGCTGTGCGACCAGGCCACGCTCCGCGAGCATGGCCTTCACGTCGTCGCTGGGGTCTTCGTGAATGGCATGGCGAAAGCGCACGGTGGGCGAGTGCCGCCACGCGCGCAACACGTACGACTCGCGGCGGTGGCCGTAGGGGAGCTGGTTTGAGACGAGCAGGGTGAGCGCCCCCACGCGTGGATCTGCGATTCGCGCCCGAAACGCGGCAATGAAGTCAGCGCTCACGCGCTCGTCTGCGTCGAGCACCAGCACCCAGTCGCCGGTGGCGTGGGCGAGGCTCACGTTGCGCGCGGCGGCGAAGTCGTTGATCCACGAGAACGAGAGCACCTTCGCGCCCCCATCGCGGAAGAGCTGCTGCGTGCCGTCGTTGGAGCCCGTGTCGACGACGATCAACTCGTCCCACAGGCCGCGCACCGACTCCAGGAAGGCTGGGGCCATTTCGGCCTCGTCACGGACGATCATCACGAGTGAGAGCTTCATCGGGTGGCCTCAGCGTCCTCGTAGGCGCGCGCGGCCCTGTTCGACACGGCGTTGCCGTGAAGCGCGCGGGCCAGCTCAAAGAAGAATTCGTTCGCGCGGCGTTCGCAGTCGCCGAGCTCGGTGCACAGCGCCTCGTCGGCTCTTTCGCCGCGCTGCAGCGCACGCAGCACCGCCACCATCGCCTGCTCTGCCGCCGGCCCGTCTCGCTGGTCGAGTGCGCGGCGGAGCGTGACGGTGGCGTCGGCGAGGTTCATGTCACCTGCCCTCGGCGCCCATCGCGACGACGGCCTGCTGAAAGGCCTCGACGATGGGGGCGAACGCGCGCTCGGCTTCACGGACGGCCGCGGCCTCGCGGAAGGCGGCGGCGCGGCCCAGACGCTGGGCCACGAAGAGGTAGACCTCACCCAACGTCTGCGCGAGCTCGGGGGCGCGCTCGGCGTCGAGCGTCGCGGCGAGCTCGGTGACGATGTCGCTGGCGCGGGTGAGCAGTGGCATCGCTTCAACCGCCTGCTGTCGCTCGAGGAGCGTCGAGGCGTGGCGCATGCTGCGCAGGGCGGTCTCGAAGAGCATGACCATGAGTCGTTCCTTCGAGGCGGTCTCTTTGGCGGCGTTGACGTAGGCGCGGGCGGCGATCATCGACCTCATCCTTTGCTGGTGTTGCGGGCTTCCTGGCTCGTCAGGTAATTCCCGATCGACTTGAAGCCGCTGACGACTTTTTCCATCGCGGTGAACTGTGAAACGAGCTTGGTGCGGTAGGCGTCGAGGCGAAGCTCGAGCTTGTCGATCTGCAGATCGAGATCCTTGATGGTCTTGCCGTAGCTCTTGCTCTTCTGCTGCAGGATGCCGTTGTTCGAGTCGGTGTAGCCGGTGACCAGCGTCTTGAGCTTGTCGGCCACCCCATCGGTGACCTGGAAGATCGTGTTCACCGCGGCCGAGTCGATGGCGATCGCCTTGCCCAGCCGCGCCTGGTCGATCGAGATGGTGCCGTCGCTGCCGGTCTTGATGCCGAGATCGGCGAGGCTGCGAATGGCCGACGAGGGGTTGAGCACGCTCGAGACCGTGCTCAGCAGAGAGCTCTGCAATGAGCGGATCGCGGAGTCGCCACCCAGCGTCTTGGTGCGATCGGTCTGCTGGCCGATGTTGAGGTTCTTGCGCAGCAGCGTCATCACGTCGTTGTAGGCGGTGACGAACTTGCCGAGGTTGGTGGCGGTGGCGCTGGTGTCGGTGCCGAGCACCAGATCTTCGGCGACGGTGGTCACCGATTTCAGCGTGAAGGCCACGCCGGGCAGCGCGTCGTCGATGGTGTTGCTCGAGCGCTCGAACTGCAGCCCGTCGATGCTGAGCTTCGCGTTGGTCGCCGACTGGGTGATGGCGAGCCCGAGCGCCTGGCCGGTAACGCCCGTCGAGGTCTCGGTCACCGTCAGCGCGCTGGCGGCGGGCTGGCCGGGCGTGAAGCCGGTGTTCTTGCTCACCACGTTCAAGAAGGCCTGGCCGTTTGACGACAGCACCGTGGCCGTCACCGCCGCGCCCGAGTCGTTGATGGCCTTCGCCGCCTGGCTCAAGGTCATGCCGTCGGTCAGCGTCACGCTGGTGGTGGTGCCGTTGACCGAGAGGTCGAGCGTACCGGCGCGAACCACGTCGGTGGGGGCGGTGAACTGCGCGCTGCGCGACTTGGCCACGCCGGCCAGCGCGTCGACGGTGACGCCATACCGGCCTGCGGTCGCGCTCGAGCCAGGGGTCACCGAGAACCCGCTGGTGGTGCCCTGCTGCGCGAAGGCGAGGCCACCGCTGGTCTTGAGGGTGGTGAGCGAGCTCGCCAGCGCGTTGAGCTTCGACGTGAGATCGCCAAGCTGGCTGATTTGCGCCTGGTAGGCCGTCTGACGCGCCCTGGCGGCCGTGACCGAGGAGCCCTCGATCTTCACCAATTGGTCGATGATGGAGTTGGTGTCGAGACCCGACGCCAAACCACCGACGTTGAACGTGCTCTGAGCCATGTCGAGAACCTCTTCGACACGATGCGATGCAACCTGCAGTCCGTTCGAGCCGTCAGGAAGCCGACGCCGAAACAAGACAACCGGGCAGGCTCGCCGTCGCGAACCCACCCGGTTGGATCAACCCTGTCTGCTCGACCGAATCAGCCGATCAGCTTGAGGGCGATCTGGGGAGCCTGGTTGGCCTGCGCAAGCACCGAGACACCGGCCTGCATCATCACCTGCGTGCGGGCCATCTTCGAGGTCTCCTCGGCGACGTCGACGTCGCGGATGCGGCTGTTCGCGGCGGACAGTGACTCCGACGACTGCTGAATCGTCTGGATCACGGACGAGAGGCGGTTGCCGACGGCGCCGAAGCTGGCGCGCGCGCTGGACACCGTCTGCAGCGCGGTGTCGATGGTGGCCAGCGCGCCCTGGGCACCGGCCTGGGTCGAGAAGTCGAGCGCGTTGACGCCGAGGGTGGCCGCGGTCGCGTCGACCGTGCTCACGCTGATCTGGTCGTTGGCCGCCACGTTGCGAATACCGACCTGGAAGGTGAGGCTGGTGGCCGCCGAGTTGAGGAGCGCCTGGCCGTTGAATTCAGCCGCGTTCGCGATGCGGCTGATTTCCGTGAGCAGCGCCGTGTTTTCCGTCTGGATGTAGCCGCGCTCGGTGTTGCCGACGCCGCTGGAGGCGCTCTGCATGGCCAGTTCGCGCATGCGGGTGAGCAGCTCGGTGGTCTGGTTCAGGTTGGATTCCGCCGTCTGGATGAGCGACTGCGCGTCCTGCGCGTTGCGGTTGCCCTGGTTGAAGCTGCGGATCTGCGCGGTCAGGTTGACCGAGATGCCGAGGCCGGCCGCGTCGTCACCGGCCTTGGTGATGCGGAAGCCAGATGACAGCTTCGAGTAGCTGCTCTCGAGCGTGTCGGTGGAGTTGAAGAGGTTGCGCTGTGCGGTCAACGAACCAACGTTGGTGCGAATCGAGAAAGCCATGGTGTGCTCCTTCAGATGTTCTTGAAAGCGAACCCCATGTTCGCCTCTGAGGAGTTGTTCGGCACAGTTTGCCGGGCGCTTAAGTCACTGTCGGCGCGGGCTGCCGGGCTGCGCTGCACTGTGCGCACGCCGCTGCCCCGAGCGGCCCGCCGACTTCGAGGCGCGGGGATTCAGGCCGCGCGGAGCGAGCGCGCGATGCGGCTCAGGTGCGTCTCGACGCGACGGATCACGCGCGAGCGGGCAGCGAGCAGCGTCAAGGGGGCGGTTCCCGCCGGGGCGAGCACCCGAATGATCGACAGCGGCGCCCACACGCCGGGGGCCCACTGGCTCAACACGGCCTCGGCGAGCGCGCTCCACGAGAGGTCGGCGCCCGTGCCAAACCATTCGTCACCGAAGCGCACCCGCGCGCCGGCGCCGAGCAGCTCGAGCTCGAGCACCAGCGGCTCGTGCGCCTGGCTGCGGCGGCCATCGAGCGAGGTGAGCAGCGGGTGCACCGCCGCCGAGACCAGCGCCTGGGGGGTACGCCCCTTGAGGATCTCGCGGAAGTCATGGAGCGTGAGCTGCAGCTGGTCGCGCGGCACTTCGTCACGGAAGAGGTGGCCCTCGGCGTCGAGCGCGAACACGGCGGCGTGAGCGTCGCCATGCGGGAGCGCGACCACGTGCACCGTTGGAAGCGAGGTCACCATCGGCGCACGCAGCGCGCGAAGCTCTTCGGCGCTCTCAGGCACCCAGCGCACCCGGCGTGGTCTCGAGAACGCGCGCTCGAGGGGGAAGACGGCCACCCGGCTGCGCTCGCTGGCGATCAACACCTGGGCGCCGAGCTGAATGGCGACCGCCTCGCGGCCCTCGAGTCGCAGCTTCAGGATCTGCGAGAGCCGCGCCACGAGCCGTGGGTCTGCGCCGGCGGTGGTGACCAGCTCGAGCGGTACGCCTTCGCGGTGCCACTGGAGCGCGAGCTGAATCAAGTGGGTGGCGTCGACGCGGCGTACGCGTGGGCGACCGCTCTTTGGCACGCGCACGGCGAGGTGGCGCAGGAAGCCGGGCTCGATCACCAGTAGACCATGGGTGCGCGCCGGCCCTTCGAGCAGGGGCGAGAGGCGCGCCCATTGAGACGGGCTCGAGACGAGTGCGCGTGACTCGGCGAGGGCGAAGGCGCGCAGCTGATCAAGTGACGCCGCGCGTGCGACGACGAACCCTTCGATCTCCACTCGCCAGTCGTCGGGGCTCTGCACCTCGCGCACGTGCCGGGTCTTGATGAGGCGCTCGAGGTGCGCAGAGAACACCCGGGGAACCCGCCGCGACCAGAGCTGTTCGCGCAACAGCCCGTACACGAGGCGCCGTTCTTCGCGGGGCAGACGACGCAGCGTCGCAGCGCACCCGAGCCGCAGCCGGCGGATGAGCCCGTCGAACTCTGCGGGCGCGAAGTGGAGCGCGTTGAGGCTCACCACGTCGCGCACCAGCGCTTCCCCGCTCCAGCTCGCGAGAAAGGGCCCTCGCGCGGCAGGGGCACCTTGCCGGAGCGCGTCGAGCGGGGCCTCGGCGGTGCGCGGCACGAGGGTCGCGAGACAGCGGTGCAGGGCGCTGGGCGCGCGCATCACCACGTCGAGCCAGTCGAAGGAGGTCTCGGTGCCGGCCTGGCGCGAAAACTCGAGCGGGATCTCTCCACCCACGACCGCCGCCCAGGCGAAGAGCGAAGGCGTGAGCTCCCAGAGGCTCGCCATGCGCACCTCGAGGCCGGGCGCGTGACGGGCCGCGAGGTGGGTGGTGGCCTCGACTCGCGCCGAGACGCGCGCCAACTCCTGGCGACTGAGCCCCTCGATGGGGACGATCAGCAGCTCCAACTTGCCGTGCGGGGTGGGCGCCAGCACGAGACATTGCACGAGCGGGCGGAACGCGGTCCACGTCGTCGGCGGTGGGAGGTCGAGCTGCTCACAGAGCCGGCCCCACCGTCGACGGCGCGGGGCGCGCACGAGGCCGGGTGGGTCGACGTCGAGGGAAGGCCGCCGCAGCCGCGCGATGAACAACAACGGCACCGCCCGAACGAAGGCGCGAAAGTGAAGGTTCTGCCCCTCGAGGAACGACGCGGTCCTCCGGCGCAGAGCCGGCATGGCGCGATCGAACGGTGGGCGAGGGCGGCGCAGCATGGCTCACAGCTTGTCGAGCAGAGAGAGCTTGAACTGTTGCGCGGCCGCGGAGATCGACGCCTCGAGCGCACGCTGCGTGCTGGCGAGGCGCGTCGACGCCTCGAAGATGTCGACGTCTTCGAGCTGGCTGCGCGCGTCGGCGCTGCTGTTCTGCGTCTGGCGGGCCATGTTCGCGGCGACGTCGAAGACGTTCATCATCGCGCCGACGCGGCTGCGTTCCTTCGAGACCTGAGCGATCGAGTCATCCATCACGCCGACGGCGGTGCGCACCCCCACTGGATCGTTCGCGTTGAGTGCCGTGACGAAGTTCTGAATCGTCACCAGCACGTCGGTGCCGCCGCCCGCACCCTTCAAGGCCACGTCGGCGCGCGCCGAGGCGTCCTGCAGCACGCCGGGCGCGATCTCGACCCTTCGCACGTTGGCGTCACCGAGGTAGTTGCCGTTCGCGTCAAAAGGGGGCGCCGTGTCTTGCGTGCCGCCGAAGAGGTACCGCTCGCCGATGCGCACGTTGAGCTGCGAGACGACGGCGGTGAAGAGCTGCTGCACCTCGGCCGCCCCGGCTGCGCGATCGACGGCACCATAGGTGTCGTTGCTCAGCTGCACGGCGAGCTCTTTGATTCGGGTGAGCGAAGTCGTCACCTGATCGAGCGCGCCGTCGACCATGCCGAGCTCTTCGCTCGAACGATCGGCCATCTTCGCGATGGCGCCCTGCCGCGCGCCTTCCTGCTCGTAGCGAACGATCGCCCCGGCGTCGGCCGGCGCGTCCCACGGGTGGGTGACCCGCTTGCCCGAGGCGACCTGGTCACCGGCTTCGACCGACTCGGCGCGCGCGCGCATGATGCGCTGGTTTGCGAGGGTGAAGATGGCCTGTTCACTGACTCTCATGTGCCCCCCGCGCTCACTTGAGTGACATCAGCGTCTGCAGCATCTCGTCGGCGGTCTTGATGACGCGCGTGACGGCTTCGTAGGCCCGCTGGGCCTTCTGCATGTTCACCAGCTCTTCGTCGATCGACACGCCGCTGGCCGACTCGCGCATGCTCTGCAGCTGGCCGGTGATCGCGAGATCACCCTCGTTCATGGTGGCCACGCGCGAGGCGGTGGCGCCAAAGTCGCTGGTGATGCGCGCGAGCGCACCTGACACCGTGGTGCCACTCGAGAGCGTGAGATCGCCCGTGCCGATGATCGCCTGCACCGCCGTGCCATCACCCGGCGCGGCGCTGTTGCCTCCGGGGAACAACGCCGGGTCGGCGCCGATGGCCGCCTCGAGCTTCATCGCGCGGGCCGCGCCGGTGACGCCGGTGACGCCGGAAAAGAGGTCCCGGCCCGTCGAGCCGTCGAGCGCGAACCCTGCCTGCGAGGCGGTGTTCACCACGCCCGTGAAGTCGAACGCGAGTTGATCGAGCTCGTCGCTCGCCTTCTGGAGCGCCCCGTCGCGGGCCGAGAGCAAGCCGCCGACTTCGCCGCCCGGCGCACCGGACAGGGGCGCGCGTGACGTGCCGTCGAGCTTCTGCACGAAGATCTGCGCCAGCCCGCTGTTGGCGGGGTTGGGCAGCACCGAGAAGGTCGAGGCGCGGCCAGCGGTGACGAGCGCGGTGCCGTCGGGCAGCACGAGATTGAGATCTCCCTCTTTGTTGGCGATGGGCGTGGCGCCCATCATCGTGGCGAGCTGGTCGCCGAGGCGCAGCCGGGCATCGAGGAGATCGTTGGGCTCGGCCCCGGAGGCGCGGGCGTCACGAATGGCGGTGTTCAGCCGCGCGACCTCCTGCGCCGCCTGGTTCACCTCGCCCAGGCGCCCTTCGATCCCCGAGTCGATGCCGGTGCGCGCGGCCTCGATGGCGGTGGCGGTGCGATTGAAGGTCAGCGCGAGCTGGTTGGCCGCGCTCACGGCCCCCGAGCGGTAGCTCATGCTCGACGGGTTCTGCGCGAGGGCGCGCAGCTGCGTGTAGAACTCGGAGATCGCCGGCGCGAGCCCGTTGTTGACGTCGAGCGCGGTGACCGACTTGAGCGTCTGTGCTTCGGTGCCCGACTTCGATTCACGGCCGAGGGCGGCGGGGATCTGCGCTTCGATGAAACGATCGCGGGCCTGCGAGACGGCGAACAGCATCGCGCCGCGGCCCAGAAAAGAGCCGGCGACGCGCTCGGCTGGCGTGACGGCGGCGAGATCGGCGCGCTGGCGCGAGAACCCGACCGTGTTCGCGTTCGAGAGGTTGTGCGACGCAGTGGAACTGGCGCTCTGCTGCGCCTGAAGGCTCATCGCGCTCTGCTGAAGCAGTGCGAGCAGGCCGCTCATGCGTGCTCCGAGTGCGTCGTGGAGGGGGGCGCCGCTGCCTGGCCACGCCGGTTGTAGGCGCTGGGCTGCGGAGCGAGGTGCGTCACGTAGGCGCGGACGACGGTCAACGCGTTCTCGGCGAGCTGCTGGTTGACGACGTCGAGCTCGGACAACGCCCGGGTCAGCGCGCGGATCTCAGCGAAGACACCCGACAGCTGTTCACCCTCGAAGGGCGCCAGCGTACGGAGTTGCTCCAGCGTGAAGTCGGGCAGCCCGTGTTGCCGGGCGAAGGCGCCCAGCGTGCGCGCGAGCTCCGAGCTGAGCCACGCCGAGTGCTGATTGAACGCCTCACGCAGCGAGGCCTGCGCCAGGAGCGCAGGGGTGTCGAGCGTCTTCAAGACGGCACGCGACTCTTGCGAGCGCGTGACCTCGATGGCGAGGGCCGCCTTGAGCTTGAGCGCGATGTCGAGGGCCTGCGTCAGGCTCATGGTGGCGGCTCACTTCGCCAGCAGGGCGCGCAGGCGGGCCTCGACTTCGGCCTCGCTGACGAGCTTTTGGGCGATCTGCTGTGGTGACGGGTAGTACTGGCCGCTGCGCACGGCGTTGACGACCTCCTGCACGCGCGTCGAGCGCGAGTCAGACACACTCGTGCGCGCCGCCTCGATGGCCGCGCTGTCGACCGTGGAGACCGAGACCTTGTCCTGCACGTCCTCGAAAGGGCGTGCCTCGAGTTGCCTGGTTTGACCGCTGGTCTGGGCAACGCGGGGGGCGCTACCGGGGGCGAGGGCTGCATCACTGAGCTTCATGGGGAACCTCCGGTGTCGTCTTCGGCACGAAGCCGGTAGGTCTTCAATGCAAGCTGCGGGTCAAGAAACCGCCCCCCCTGGCGCACCTCGAGATGCAGGTGGGGCCCAGTGGTTCTGCCCGTTTCCCCGACCCACCCGATCACCTGACCCTGGGTCACGGAGTCGCCTGGGTTCACGTTCACCCCACTGGTATGGGCGTAGAGCGTCGAGGTGCCGTCGGGGTGTGCGACCTCGATCGCGGTGCCGTAGCCGCCGCGATCACCCACGCGGATCACGACGCCGTCTTTCGCGGCGGGGATCGGCGTACCGATGGGCGCAGCGAGATCGACGCCCGTGTGGTTCGAGGTGCGACCGTTGAGGGGATCGATGCGCTCGCCGAAGCCGCTGGTGAGCTGCTCGAAGGGCGCTGCGCTGTTCGCGCTGGGCGCGAGCATCTTCGACAGCCCGAGCCCGCCCGACTCGGCGACGGCCTGCGCGATGGCGTCAGCAAAGAGATCGGCAGTGAGCGCGCCGCCGCTCGCGCTGCTGCCCTTGAACGCGCCCGAAGCGGTGAGCAGCTGCTTGATCACGAAGCTCTCCAGCTGCGCCTCGGGCTTCTTCTGGATCACATGACCTCCAGCTCGGCGTCGAGGCTGCCGGCGGCCTTGAGCGCCTGGAGAATGGCGATCAAATCGCGCGACGAGGCGCCGATGGCGTTGAGGGCTTTCACCAGCTCTTCCACCGACGACGCGGCGGGGATCGCGACGGCCGACTTTTGCCCTTCGTTCGCTTCGACCTGCTGCACGGGCGCGACGACGGTCTGGCCCGAGTTGGCGAAGGCGGGCGGCTGTGAGACGGCGAACTGGGTATTGATCGAGATGCGCAGGCCCCCGTGGCTGATGGCCGCCGGGCGGAGCTTCACGTTCTCGCCCATCACGATGGTGCCGGTGCGCTCGCTGATCACGACCTTGGCGCGCTGATCGACGTCGATGGTGAGCGCCTCGAGCTTCGAGAGGAAGAGCACCGGCTGATCCTTCTCGGTGTCGGGCAGCTTGATCTCGATCGCGGCCGAGTCGAGCGCCTTCGCGGTGGCCGGTGCCACGGCACCATCGATGGCGGCGACGATGCGCGCGGCGTTGGTGAAGTCAGCGCGCTTGAGGCGCAGCACGAGCGTGCCTCCCGTGAGCGAGGGCGCGACCGTCTTCTCGACCGTGGCGCCCGACGGCACGCTGCCGGCGGTCGGCGTGTTCTTGCGCATCGCAGCGGTGCCACCGTTGACGTCGAAGCCGCCGACCTGCACCGGGCCCTGGGCGACGGCGTACGTCTGACCATCGGCGGCGGCGAGCGGCGTCATGAGCAGCGTGCCGCCCTGGAGCGAGCGCGCGTTGCCCATCGCCGAGACGGTGACGTCGAGCGTCGATCCGGTGCGCGCATAGGTGGGCAGCCGAGCGGTCACCATCACCGCGGCGACGTTGCGGCTGCGGAGATCGCGCGGGTCCACCCGCACCCCGAGGCGGCCCAACATGCCGGCGATGGACTGCATGGTGAAGAGCACCTGCTCGCTGTCACCGGTGTTGGTGAGGCCGACCACCAGGCCGTAGCCGAGCAACGCGTTCTCGCGGCTGCCCTGCACCTCGACGAGCTCCTTCAAGCGTGCGGGCGCGGCGAAGGCGGGCAGGGCGGCGACGACGAAGAGGGCGAGGGCGAGGGCGCGCATTTAGGGCGAGATCCAGTTCCAGAGGCGGGTGAAGAAGCCGGGGCGCTGCGCATCGGTGAGCACGCCGCGGCCGGTGAACTCGATCTCTGCGTCGGCGACGTACGAGCTGCGCACCGAGTTGTCCTGCGCGATGTCGATGGGGCGCACCACGCCCGAGATGTAGAAGTGCTGCTCTTCGCTGTTCACCAGCACCACGCGGTGGCCTTCGATGAAGAGGTTGCCGTTGGGGAGCACCTTCTTCACGACGGCGGGCACGGTGGCGCTGAGCTTCTCGGTGCGCGCGGTGCGGCCGTCACCCTGGAAGCCCAGGCCCGCCTTCATGCCGGCGGTGACGTCGAGCTGCGGGGTGGTGACCTGCATGGTGCGCAGGAAGGCGGTGAGGTTGGCGTTGAAGTCGATCTCTCTGTTGGTCGACGTGTCGGTGGAACGGCGGGCGTCGGCGTTCTCTTCGACGCGCACCACGACGAGATCCTGCTCGCGGAAGGCGCGGTAGTCGGAGAACAGGTTCGCGTTGCGCGCGTCGGGTCGCCAGAGGCTGCCCTCGGTGCTCTGCGGCTCGGCCGAGTTCTTGGCGGCGATGGACTCGTAGTCACGCTGCTTCGGTACGTACTTGTCGATGTGCGCAACCTCGCACCCGCTCAGCATCACGGCGAGCGCGACGAAGACGACTCCCTGTCCCTGCGAGAGCTTCACAAGGCACCTCCAACCACCAGCACGCCATCGTCCCAGACACCGGCGACCTTCTTGCCGCTGGGCAACGTGGCGCAGGTGCTCAGCCCTTTGCACGCGCTCACGGTGCCGCGCTGCTCGAGACTCAACGCGCCGATCACCACCCGCACCGTCACGTTCGTCCCGGGCTTCGGGCCGACCCGCACATCTGAAAAGGCGAGGGCGCCCCCCCGGCGCAACGAGCGCGTGGCCGTGGCCCCCACCGGCACGCGCTCGAGCACTTCGCCCCCTGACACTTCACGTTCTTCTTCGTCCCAGGCTCCGTCGAGCGACTCGTTCGCCTTGACGTCGCGAAGCAGCGTCGCGACGGGAACGATGACGCGCACGTGCGCCCAGCCCCAGGCTTCGCACGACTTCCCGCGCACCTTCACCGCCACCCGCCCGCTCGATTCGAACGGCGCAGGGATGAACTGCGAGCCGTTGCAGCGCAGCGGCGCTTCCCAGCTCTTCACCTCGACGCGCGCAGGCGAGCGCATGAGCGCCTTCTGCAGCGCGACCTCGAGCGAGGGCGTCGACGCAGACAACACGATGGCGGTGATGAGTGAGGTCATGGCGCGCTCACCGGAGGTTGGTCAGCCGCTGGAGCATCTGATCCGCCGTCTGGATGACCTTCGAGTTCAGCTCGTAGCTGCGCTGCGTGGAGATCATCGACACCATCTCCTCGACGGCCTTCACGTTGGACGACTCGAGGAAGCCCTGGGTCACCGCGCCGGTGCCGTTCTCACCGGGGCGCGAGATGGTGGGCACACCGCTGGCGGTGGTCTCGACGTACATGTTGCCGCCGATGGCCTCGAGGCCGGCGGGGTTCACGAAGGTGACGAGCTCGAGCTGGCCCAGTTCCTGAGGGCGCACCTCACCGGGCACCGCAGCGGTGACGTTTCCATCCGCGCTGATGGTGACCGACGTCGCGTTCTGCGGAACGGTGATGCGCGGCTCGACGAGCTCCCCGCGTTGCGTGACGAAGCGCCCTTCGGAGTCGACCTTGAAGTTGCCGGCGCGCGTGTAGCCGAGCTCACCGTTGCTGCGGGTGACGCGGAAGAAGCCGGCGCCTTCGATCGCCACGTCCATTGGGTTGTCGGTCTGTGAGAAGTCGCCCTGGCTGAAGCTGCGCGTGGTCGCCGCCGTGCGAACGCCGAGGCCGACCTGCAGCGGTGCGGGCGCGACGCCACCCTGCGGGGTCGCTTCCTGCGGGCTGCGAATCGTCTCGGACAGGAGATCTTCGAAGTCGGCCCGCGTCTTCTTGAACCCCGTGGTGTTCGCGTTCGCCAGGTTGTTGGCGATGGTGTCCATCTTCGTCTGCTGGGCATCCATGCCGGTGGCGGCGGTGTAGAGCGAGCGCATCATGGTGACTTCTCCTCAGGGTGCTGCGTGATCAGCGGGTGCGGCCGACTTCCGAGGCGCGTTCGTCCATGCGCCGGTAGGTGTTGAGCGCCTGCATCGACGTCTCGAAGTGACGTTGCGCGGCGACCAGCTGCACCGCAGCCTCGAGCGGCGACGAGTTGCCGGTCTCGATCTCGCCGATGCGCAAGGTGTCGCTCGAGGGGGCGATGTCGCTCTGCTCGTGTGGTGCGAGCAACGAAGGGCCGATGCGATCGACGGGCCCGGTGACCTCGAACAACCCGAGCTGGCCGACCTTGATGTCGTTGGCGAACACGCCGCCGGCCGACTCGACTCGAACGCGCGCGCCCGCAGGCGCAGTGATCACGTTTCCTTCACGATCGACGACCGGTCGTCCACAGGCGGTGATCAATCCCTCGCGGTCGACGGTGAGGTGCCCGTTGCGCGTCAGCGCGATGCCGTTCGAGGTCTTCACGCCCAGAAAGCTCTTTCCGCTGGGCAACACGTCGAGCGGGTTGCCGGTCTGCACCATCGCGCCGGGCGAGAGATCGACGTTGGTGCTCACGGCGGCGGGGTAGACGCGCGCCGAGTCGCGGCTGTCGGCCTTCGCAAGAAACGCCTCGAAGCTGGGGCGCACGGCCTTGAAGCCAGGCGTCTGCGCGTTGGCGAGGTTGTCGGCGACGGAGTCGAGCTGGGCGAGCCGTGCTGCTGCCCCGTTCATGCTGACGTAGATGCCGTTGCCCATGTCCGCCTCCGTGTGGAGGAGGGCAGGAGCAGCGCGCGTGCCATGCGTGGACCGGCGAACCCTGCCGAGCGCATCGAAGGGCCGGCGACATCAGCCCGGCGCGATCACCCGCACGGAGGCGAATCGTCAACGTCATGACCGCCCCTGCTGGTCGAACGCGACACCCGCCAACGCTCTTCGACACGGAAGTGCGCGGGCATAAGGTGCCTCGAATGATTCGCAGCCTCGCTCTGGCGCTGGTCCTCTCGGCGTGTGGTCCCTCGTTGATGCTCTGCACAGCCGAAACGTGCGACGGCTGTTGCGATCAGAACCGGTGCCTCGAGGGCAGCGCGACCACGTTTTGCGGATTCGGCGGCAAGACCTGCGCGGTGTGCACGAGTGCGCAGGTGTGCGGCAAGTTGGGCTGCGAAGCGCGCAACCGCGTGTGTGACTCCTCGACCTGCAGCGGCTGCTGTGACGGCAACGGCCAGTGTGTCACCGGCCAGCTTGCGTCAGCCTGCGGGAGCGGCGGCACCGGGTGCGGTGTGTGCAACCAGCTGGAGACGTGCCGGCCGATCGACGCTTCTTCTACCGGCGGCGCCTGTCGCTGACGCTCTCCCTCTCCCCCTGCAGGGGAGAGGGTCGGGGAGAGGGGTGACACCCGCAAACGACCCACCACGCGTGCTCTCAATCCGCCCACTTCGATCAGGACCACGTCCTGCAACGCACCAGCACCATGATTCGCACGCGTCTCGATGTGGTCGTTCAAGTGAAAGAACGCGCCGAAGAAAAAGCCGGCGTCTCGCTCGCCAAAGCCGAGTCGGTGGTGACCACGGCGAAGCAGAAGCTCGAGCTCGCGCGCCAGGCCGCGTCGAACGACACGCGCACCCGCTCCGACATCTCACTCTGGGAAATGACCGAGCTCGCCCACCAGCGCGCGCTCACGGACGCACAGAAGGCGCAAAAGGAACTCGAGACCGCGCAGAAGTCAGCGGCTCAGTTCCGCGCCAGCTACCTGAACGCGCACCGCAACGCAGAGGTCGTTCGCCGTGTCGCCGATTCGCGGCGTGACGAGCTCACGAAAGAAATGACGCGCGCCGAGGACAAGCAGGCCGACGAGGCCGCGAGCCTGGCGTGGTTCCGCAAGGCGGGGTGATCTGGTCCCGGGCCTCGGTCCCCTGTAAGGGCGGCCCATGCGAATTCTGGCCCTTGGCTTTGCCCTCGGTTTGATCATCTCTGCTGCGGCGTCATGCGGTGTGGCGAAAAAGTGCGACGCCACGTCGTGCTCGGGGTGCTGCACCGCTGCAGGGGAGTGCGTGAGTCTGCTCACGGCCCAGCAGTGTGGCTCGACCGGCCAGCAGTGCTTCTCGTGCAACCCGAACCAGTCCTGCACGCTGGGCATCTGCGTGAACGCTGCTGGCATCGGCGGGGGTTCGTTCGGCGGAGGCACCACGGGTGGTGGCGCTGCGACGGGTGGTGGCGGTGCGACGGGCGGTGGCGCTGCGACCGGTGGCGGTTCAGCGACGGGTGGCGGCACCTCGGGCGATGCGGGTGTGCAGCCGATGCGTGTCTTCCTCACGAGTCGCCCCTTCACCGGCGACCTCGGTGGGGTGTCGGGCGGTGACGCGAAGTGCACGCTGGCCGCGAACGCAGGTGGGCTGGGTGGAACGTGGAAGGCATGGCTGTCGACGTCGACCGCCAGCGCGCTCTCTCGCATGGCCGACGTTGGGCCGTGGGTTCAGGTCAGCTACCTCGGCACCATTCCGACGTTCAACAACAGAGCGAACCTCGGCACGACGCCCAACGCCCCGCTGCGCGTCAATGAGCAGGGAGATGAGCTGTTGAGTGATGTCCTTTTCTGGACGGGTACCGACGTCGGCGGGGCTTCGGGCGTCGACACCTGCACCAATTGGACGAGCAGCAGCCTCTCTGTCGGCGGCTCGTATGGCGACGGCGCCGCAGGGTCCGCGTCGTGGACGGCGAGTGGCCTCACGGACTGCGGGGCTGCTTTGTCGTTGCTCTGCTTCGAGCAAAGCCACTCGCCCGCGCCGCCAGCGCTCGGCGCACCCAAAGTGTTGTTCGTCACCAGCCTCGCCTACACGGGGAATCTCGGTGGCCAGACCGGAGCTGACGCCAAGTGCGCGACGGCCGCCGCAGCGGGCAACCTGACAGGCACCTTCAAGGCCTGGCTCTCGACCTCTGGAAGCAGCGCCATCTCGCGGCTCACCGTTGAGGGGCCGTGGGATCAGCGCACGAGCGAAGGCGATCTCCGAACGTTCCGAAACCGCGCGCAGTTGCAGACCACGCCCTCGGCCGCACTGCGCGTCGACGAGCAAGGGCGCGCGACCTTCGGCGCTCTCAACTTCTGGACGGGCACAGCCGCAGGCGGCGACAGCACGGGGCAGGACTGCGCCGGCTGGACGAGCGCGTCCGTCGGCACCTCCGGCACGTACGGCGATGGGGCTGCCGCGAGCCCCAGTTGGACTGCCGCATCCAGCCTCACGAGCTGCGACACGACACTGCCGATTCTCTGCATTCAGCAGTGACGCCTCACCGATGGCCGAGCGTCGGTTGAGCAGGCCTCAGACGCCGTCGACTTCAAGAATGGTGAGCACCTTCACGAGCGGAGACGTGGCACGATCGCGAGATGCCTCGACTTCGCGCCGCGACGCTCCTCTTGCTGGGCCTGGCGAGCTGCACACCTGAGGTCGTGCCCTCGACGTGCGAGCCGTCGACCTGCAGCGGGTGCTGCACAACCTCCGGCGAATGCGTCGCAGGTGACGAGGCAACGGCCTGCGGTCGAGGTGCCAGCGCCTGTACCTCGTGTGCCCTGCTGCTCGAGTGTCGCGCCGGATCATGTGTGGCCCAGCCTCAAGGCGGCGGTACCGGAGGGGGCGGAACGGGCGGCGGGGGAGGTACCACCATCGACGCTGGCGAGTCTGATGCGGGGGCACCCGACGCTGGTGAGTCAGACGCAGGCGTCGCTGACGCGGGCACCTCGAGCGACGCAGGCGCACCCGTCTGGGTCCTCGACACCGGGCTCACCGCGAACGAGCTCGGCGTGCTCGTGAACGAGCTCGATCCCATCTCGGTGCTCGTCGCAGATCGCTACATCACCGCGAGGAACATCCCCGCGCGCAACGTGGTGCGCCTCTCTTTCGACGCAGGCACCGGCACCACGATGCCCTCGGCCGTCTTCGCGGGCCTCAAGCAGCAGGCCGACGCGATCGCGCTCGACGCGGGGCTTCAAGCCTGGGCCATCACCTGGACACGCCCGTACCGCGTCGACTGCATGTCGATCGGCACCGCCTTCGCGGTCGGCTTCGACGCCGGCTTCTGCACCAGCATGTCTCCCTGCAGCACCACCAGCACGCTGCCCACCTACGACGACGAAGGCGTTCGCGATGGCGGCCGCTCTCCGCACCGGCCCTTCGACAGCTTCGGCGTGCGTCCCACCATGATGCTCCCCACCGGCACCGACGCAGGCGCGACGCTCGATCTCATCGCCCGCGGCGTATCGGCCGACGGCACCTCCCCTCGAGGCTCCGGCTGGTTCTACCGAACGACCGACACGGCGCGCAGCGTGCGTTGGCCTGAGTTCCGCAAAATCACGCTCCCGCAGTGGACACCCGACGGAGGGCTCGATCTCACCTACGTCGACACCACCGATGGCGGCGCGCAGGTGCTCTCGAACGCGACCGACGTGCTCTTCTATTTCCAGGGCCTCGCCAACGTCGGCAGCATCGCGACGAACACCTACCGGCCGGGCGCGGTCGCCGATCACCTCACCTCGTTCGGCGGGCAGGTGCCCACGAGCGGACAGATGAGCGTGATGAGCTGGATCGAAGCCGGAGCGACCGCCAGCTACGGCACCGTCGTCGAGCCGTGCAACTACACCTCGAAGTTCCCCAACACGACGGTGCTGCTCAGCCACTACTACCGGGGCGAGCCCATCATCGAGGCGTACTGGAAGAGCGTCTCGATGCCAGGCGAAGGTCTCTTCGTGGGTGAGCCGCTCGCCACACCGTGGAAGCCGAGCTCGACGTGGGACGCTGCGACTCAGACGCTCACGCTCACCACCACCCAGCTCAAGCCAAACCTCCGGTACGGCATCGAGTCGGCGCCGACGCAGACCGGCCCGTGGACGCGGATGCAGACCGGCCTCACGACGAGCCGCCATGGGCCGAACACGCTCACCGTGCGCCCCGCAACCGCCGCGTTCTACCGCCTCATCCGCGAGTGACAGTTCAGTCGCTCGACTGCGATAGGCTCAGGCTGTGCTTCCGCCGACCACGCCAGAGCTCAAAGAACCGAGCCACCGCCCCTACTTCCTGTGGTGGACGGACGCGACGGTGGCCGAGCTCCATCGGCATCTGGCCGATCCCGATCTCGATCGGCGCGCGTACTGGTTGGGGGCACTGCTCCGCGAGGCGAATTCGCGTGACGTCTGGTTGTTCGCTACCCGCGCCGAGATCGAAGCGATGTGGCCGCGACTCGCTCGATACCTCGGCAAATCCAGAGCGCGTTGGGCGTGGTTGCTCGATCTGCCGTTGACGCCCTGGCCACCTCCGGAGGCACATGCGAACCGCCTTTGACGCGAGGATCGTGTCCCCCGCCGTCGTTCAGTTTCTCCGCGAGTGTCAGCGCCGATCGAAGTGCTTGCTCGCCGGAGGTGCAGCGCTCAGCGGTGCGCATCTTGCGCATCGGCTCTCGAAGGATGTGGACCTCTTCTTTCGTGACGCCGATTCTCTGCGGGTGCTCGCGACGGTGCTTGCGGAGGCAGCACAAGCAGCAGGCGGGACGCTTGTCATTCGCCAGGACGCCGGGAGCTTCGTTCGTGCAGAACTGACCCTCGGCGAGGAGCGTCTCGACGTGGATCTCGCCGTCGACTCGAGTCCGCTGCTGGCCTCGCCTCAGCAGATCGAGGGCATTGACCTGTTCTCGCTCGAGGACCTGCGGGCGTCCAAGTTGAGCTGTCTGGTCTCGAGGTCGGAACCACGCGACCTCGTCGACGTCTTCTTCCTCGAGCGCGCCGGCTTCCTCGCCGACGACGATCTGGAGTTGGCCATCAGGAAGGACGCCGGTGTCGACCCCGGAGTTCTCGGCTGGTTGCTTGGTGAGTTTCCAACGCAGCCTCTGCCAACGATGCTGGAGCCACTGACCTCACAGCAGTTGCAGTTGTTCCGTGATGACCTGCGCGCACGCATGAAGCGGCGCGCTCGTGGCTGACTGACGCAGCGTTCAGAGCCCGCCCATGTCGTAGGTCTGCGGCACGTCGACGCGGTAGCCGAACTCGACCTTCTTCTTTTCGCCTGCGCGCAAGCTCACCTTCCACTTCGCGATGCCTTCTTTCGGGTCGAGCGCGTACCCCGCGGTCGTCTTCTCACCGACCGACACGAGGATGTCGTTCAGCTCTGACACGGGGAGGTGCTCGGCGAGCGTCACCTCGAGCGGCGCCTTGCCGTAGTTCGCGAGCTCGAACGAGTACGCGTAGGTGAACCGCTTGTTCCCGTTGAAGAGGCCCGTGTCTCGCTTGAGCTCGTCGACGATCGTGCGCTTCACCCGCACCGCGTCTTCGATCCCGAAGGTGAGGGTGAACGCGCCACCCTGCGGCACGCGCTCGAGCTCGTAGCGACCGACGAGCCCCGTGCTGCGGAACGCATCGACGCGTCCCGGCAACAACGGCCACGCACCGGTGTTCGTCAGCTCTGCCACGCGGAAGGCCACCGGCAACACCTTCGGCATCGTGCGCAGCTCGAACGAGCCCTTGAGCTTCGACTTGCCGACGAACAGCCGAACGGGCGCGTTGTTACCCGGCACGCGCGACTTCTCAGGCACCACCAACTGCACCGAGAGCCCCTGGTTGCGCGCCACGGTGCCACCACCGGTGTCTTGCGCCGTGGTGCCGTCTCGGCCCGATTGCGCGCGCTCGACGTACTCGTCCCGCCGCACCAGCACCTTCTTCTCGGGCTGCTTCTCCCACGCGCGCACCTGCAGCACCTTCAACTCAGGAGGCGTCGCGTTCTGCGAAGGCACCGCCGTCGAGAGCGTCAGCTCGACCCCCGACCAGTCTTCGCCCGTGCCCTGGTGGATGGTCGCCCAGGTCGACAACTCGACCGTGCTCGAGCCGTCGTCCGCGCGCGCTTCGTACACCGGCGTCCACGACGCGCCGCCGACCAGGTACGTCAGCGCCAGCTCCGCCGTCTTGCCGACCGGGCACGACGCGAGCACCTCGACCGTCCACGACGTCTTGCTCTGCGCGAGGCTCAGCTCTTCCAACTGCCGGCGCAGCTCCTCTTCGCGGAACCGCGTGTCGCGCAGCTTCGCGTTCAGCTCGGCGATCTGCTTCGCGCTGGAGAGCCCCGTCGCGAGCGACGAATCGAACGCCGCGCCCCACGCCTTCGGGTCGGGCTTCTCGGCGGCGAGCTCCTTCGAGACCTGCTGCGTCGCGATGTCGGCGTACTGACGACCGAGCTTCGCCTGCGACTGCGCGCGATCGAGCTGGTCGACGAGGCCCTGCTGCTCTTCCTGCAGCGCCTCGAGCTGCTTGTTGAGCGCTTCGACCTTCGGGCTGAACTCTTTCTCGCGCGTCACCAACTCGGCGCGCATGCCGTCGATCGAGCCACCCGTCACGCGGGCGCGGAACGAGTCCTGCGCCGCCGCTGGAGGAATCAACTCGAACGTCACCGGAACGCGAGACCCGCACTCCACGTTCGTCGTTCGCGTCACCTGCGCGCGATCGGGGAACACCACCACGCGATCCACTGCCGACGTCGACGCCAGCACCATCAAGACGAGCGTGTTCATCGCACCACCTCCAGCTGCTGCAGCTTCCAACCCCGAGGGCGCTTCACCGTGTACGTGAACGAGAACGTCTGCTTCTGCAGGGGGGGGATCGTCAGCCGCCACTCGAGCGAGCCCTTCTTCCCGTCTTGCGTCGCGGTCGGCTTCGATTCGATCAACTTCGTTTCGACTTCTTTCTGATCGGTCACCGGGAACTGATCGAGCACGCGCACGGCGACCGGCGCGTTGTACGGGTTCGCCAGCTCGATGGTGACGACGTAGGTGCCGACCTCTTCCTTGCTGAAGACCCCCTGCGTCGCCTCGACGACTTGCACGTTGCGCACAGGCTTGAGCGCGCGATCGATGCCGAGGGGGAGCGTGAACGCTTCACCGGGACTGACGAGCTTGAGCCGCGCGGTGCCCGCGGGATCTGCGCCGACGTACAGCTGCGCCGGCCCGCCGGGGAGCACCTGCTGCGAGGGGTTCTTCAGCTCAGCAACGAGGAACGCGTCGGGGGTGAGGGCAGGGAAGAGCTTGCGCTCGACCGACACGGGCCACTGCGCCGACCACAGCGCGACGCGGCGGGTGCCGGCGCCGCTGGGAATCGTTTCCTTCTGCAGCGAAACGAACAAGAGATCGTACCCGGCCGCGAGCGTCACCGGGCTGTCAGGGCCGAACATCGGAGGTCTCCATCCAGGCGGCGGCGACAACGAGAACGTCGCGACGGGCTCGCTCCGCCCCAGCGCGGAGGTCGTCACCGAAGCCTCGTTGACGGCGAAGGCCTGCTCTTCCATCGTGACCACGGGAGCCACCTGAGCCATCGGCGCCATGCTCGGCGCAGGCGGAGGCGGTGGTGCACCAGGTGCGTTGCGCGAACCGAAAGAGTCGCGAGTCGGCTTCTTCCTCTTGTCAGCGACGACGATGTCCTCGGGCTGAGCGAGTTCGCCCTCGATCTCGGCATCCGCGAAGTCCATGTTCGTCGGTGAGCGCGAGGTGACCGGCGTCGAGTTGCCGATGGGGCCCGCGATCCCGATGCGCGCCAGCCGGGCCCGCACGAGGTCCTCTTCGCTGCGCGCGTACCGCGCCTGTACCAGCGGCGGCGGAGGCGCGATCGGCGAGTACAGCGGAGTCGGTGTGGGGATGAAGCGATCGGCGACGCCGATCTTCCACGTCGCGAGCTTCGGCACCTTCACCGCGTGCGAGGGGATCGCCGTCGACAGGGTGAGCGCCGCCTGCGTCCAGTCTTCTCCGGTCGTCTGTGTCACCAACCCGGCCAACGAGAGGTTCACCGTGTTCGTCTCGGGCTGCAGCTGCAGATCCCACGTGGGCGTCCACTGCGCGCCGCGCACGAGGTACGTCAGCGTCAGCGTCGCTGGCCCGTTGCCGCTGACCTGCGCGGTCACCTTCCACCCCGACATGGTTTGGGGGTTGCCGAGCTTGCGCGCCTCTTCGAGCCACTTCGCCCGGGCCTCGCTGGCCTGCTTCACCGACTTCTCGACGCCCCGCAGCTTCGTCTGCACCTTCGTCAGCTGCTCGGGCGAGAACTGCGCCGCTGCGGCCCAGCCTGCCGCGTTAAGCCTCGGGGCCGCCTTGAGCGGATCTCCGGTCGGCGCCACCGGGGCCAGCCGATGCAACGCGTCACTCTGCTGCGTGAGCGCCTGCCGCTCGAGGCTCAAGCGTTCCAGCTCGGTGTCGAGCTTCTCGATCTCGGCGAGCACCTTCTTCGCTTCGTCGGTGCGCAGCTTCTCGGGCGTGATGCGCTCGAGGTCGACGCGCTTGACCTCGGCGCCGCTCGCTTCCACCCGCACCGAGCTCACGTCGAGGCTGTTGCGCAGCGAGGGGAACTCGATCGACTGCGTGCCGTTGACGCTCACCTGGGCCGTTCGCACCACCCGGGCTTGATCGGTGAACACCGTGACCTGCGTGACGGGCGCTTCGAGTGCGCCGACCAGAACCACGAAAAAGACGGGCGTCATTTTCACCCTCCGAAGGAAGCGCTGCTCAGACGCGCGGACAGTCGCGTGAAGGTCCCTTTTCGGGGTAGGGATTTCGAGCGGGCGCGCCTTGCAAGGGGTGGGGGCGTGGGCTACGGCCCCCCCATCACCGTCATGTGACGAGTGCTTCTTCACCTGCGCGATTGCCCTGCGCGCAGTGGGGGACTCTTTCGACCCGGGGCTGCAGCACCTTTCAGAAGTACCAGGACAACCCCAACCCATGCAGCAGAACGTGAATCAGTCGGCCGGCTTTGAAGGTGAAGAAGATTTTGCCTCGATGTTCGAGGCGTCCATCAAGGAAGGCGGCCGCACCGGCCTCGTGAAGGAAGGCGAGGTCATCAAGGGCACCGTCGTGCGTGTCACCGGCGAGTACGCCGTCGTCGACATTGGCTACAAGTCGGAAGGCCAGGTCGCGATCGCCGAGTTCACCAGCCCCAAGGGCGAAGTGCTCGTGAAGCCCGGCGACGCCGTCGAGGTGTACCTCGAGTCCCGTGAGAACGACACGGGCATGGTCGTCCTCTCCAAGGAGAAGGCCGACAAGATGCGGATCTGGGACGAGATCTCGGCCGCCGTGAAGGACGATCAGATCATCAAGGGCACCATCGTCGGGCGCGTGAAGGGCGGCCTCCAGGTCGACATCGGCGTCAAGGCGTTCCTGCCCGGCTCGCAGGTCGACATTCGCCCCGTGCGCAACCTCGACCAGTACCTGGCCAAGGAATTCGAGTTCAAGGTCATCAAGTTCAACCAGAAGCGCGGCAACATCGTCCTCTCGCGCCGCGTGCTGCTCGAGAAGCAGCGCGAAGAGCAGAAGAAGGAGACCCTCAAGAACCTCAAGGAGGGCGCGATCATGAAGGGCCAGGTGAAGAACCTGACCGACTACGGCGCCTTCATCGACCTCGGCGGCATCGACGGTCTGTTGCACATCACCGACATGTCGTGGGGCCGCGTGGGTCACCCCAGCGAGATGTTCGCGGTCAGCGACGAAGTGCGCGTGGTCGTCCTCAAGTTCGACCCGGCGGCTGAGCGCGTCTCGCTCGGTCTCAAGCAGATCCAGGAAGACCCGTGGCACCGCGCCGACGAGAAGTACCCGGTCGGCACGCGCGTCAAGGGCAAGGCCGTCTCGCTCACCGATTACGGCGCGTTCATCGAACTCGAGCAGGGCGTCGAGGGCCTGGTGCACGTCAGCGAGATGACGTGGAACAAGCGCGTGAAGCACCCGAGCAAGCTGCTCGAGGTGGGCGCCGAGGTCGAGGCCGTCGTTCTCGACATCGACCCCAAGGCCAAGCGCATCGCGCTCGGCATGAAGCAGATCGAGCAGAACCCCTGGACGGTGCTCGAAGACAAGTACCCCATCGGCTCGGTCATCAAGGGCATCGTTCGCAACGTCACCGACTTCGGCGTGTTCGTCGGCGTCGAAGACGGTGTCGACGGCCTCGTGCACGTGTCCGACATCTCGTGGACCCAGCGCGTCAAGCACCCGGGCGAGCTGTTCAAGAAGGGCGACGTCGTCGAGGCGTGCGTCCTCAACATCGACGTCGAGAACGAGCGCTTCAGCCTCGGCATCAAGCAGCTCCAGCAGGACCCGTGGGACACGCTGTCCGAGCGTCACCCCGTGTCGAGCCGCGTGAAGGGCAAGGTCACCAAGGTCACCGACTTCGGCGGCTTCGTGGAGATCGAGCCGGGTATCGAAGGCCTCGTGCACGTCAGCGAGATCCGCGACGAGCGCGTCGAGAACCCGCGCGACGTTCTGGCCGAGGGCCAGGAAGTCGACGTGAAGATCATCGACATCAACACCAGCGACCGGAAGATCGCCCTCTCGATGAAGGCGCTCCTCAACGACGGTGGCGATGACTACCGCGAGTACCTCAAGAAGCAGGCTGAGCAGTCCAAGGCGCGCCTCGGCGACGTCATGGGCAAGCTGAAGAAGTAAGCAGCCCACACGCTTGAAGTGGAGAGGGGCGGGCCTTCGCGGGCTCGCCCTTTTTCTTTGGAAGAGGCGCCTGTCGCCGCAGTAGGCGCTGCCGATGCTTCGACTTGTTCCGTCCGGCCCCGGTCTCTTCCAGTCGGTCCTCGCTGCGAAGAACGCGAAGACCGCGACCGAGTTGAGGAAGGCGCTCGCTGGCGAGCCTGTGCTCGAGCTTGCTGCCGCGAAGGTCTTTCCTCAGTTCAGAGCCCAGCGGCCTGGGATCCGCGTTGGTGAGTGGATCGCGCGCCTCAATGACGACCTGCCGCTCGTCGCGCTCGAGAGCCTCAAGCAGGCTCTGCTGCCGAGCGTGCGTGACCGGCTCGTCGAGGCGATCGATGCCGCCGATTCCTTCAGTGAGCTCGGGGCGCTGCTCAACGGCAGCGAGCTCGCCGCGCGGCCGGCCACGGAAGCCCTGCACCAGCTGGGCTTGCCTCGCGTGCTTCGTGCCTTCGCGGAATCCCGATTGTCGCTGGGCGTCTTCCTGGCGGCTGCCGATGAGGCCGATGTCGACGACGAAGGCTTCTTCCTGCTCCTCGACTCGATCAAAGACCTGATGATGGCTCAGATCGATCAGCGACCGTCACCGCCGAAGCTCGATCTCACGGCATGGGGCCTTCCCGATCTCCCCGACTGGACGATGCAGATGCTGCGGGACTACCGCTTCGGCACCGGGTTGACGCTCGCGCAACTGGTGGCGCAGGGGCGCGGTGACGAGGTGCAGCGAGCGCTCGAGGCCTTCCGGCCCGAGTTCGAGCGAGCCCGTGCTGCGCGACCTCTTTCTCCGGGCCGGGCCGCCGCAGACTCAGCTCAGCCGCACCTCGAGACCGTCGAGGCGTTGCTGGCCGAGCTGCCGCGCTACCCACGTACGTTTCACAGCGACGTGCGGCTTGCCGTTCAGGGCGTCGATGTGGGTGCGAATGTGCAGCTCTGGGTTCAGCTCGCGCGCACCACAGAGTTGGTCTTTCGCGACTTCTGGGCCTGGCCCACCACCCGTCGGTTGGATTGCAGCTGTGCGCGCCCCGCATGCATCCATCGCGTGCTCGTCCTCGAACGACTGCGCGACGCGCTCCAGTCGACTCACGCCACCGAGCTGATCGACGCCACGCGCCCCCCCTGGGTGCGGCTGCTCTCGGAGCCGCCACCTCGCGCAGTGGCCGCGAGGAAGAAGCCCGGCGCGCTGTCATTCACTCTCGGTGGTGAGGCCGCGCTCGAAGTGCGCTTCCACGAGGTCGGCAAGAAGGGGGTCTCGAAGTCGGGCCGCATCGTGCCGTTGGGGTCGGTGCTCGCCCGGCTGGAACGAGTGGATCAGGCCATCGCCGAACAATTGATGCTGGCGAACGACGCTGCGCCCCCATCGCCACACTTCGGTCGAGCGTTGCTGTCGCTCGTGGGCCACCCGCGCGTCCGGTGGGGCGAGTCCGACTTTCTTCCGGTGGAGCGGGTCGAGCCGTCTGCGGCCGTCGAGCCCCACGAGCGCGGCTACACGCTGCGCTTTCACCTCGGAGTCGATGCGTTCGCAGCGCCGCTCTTCAGTGGCGAAGGCCCCGAGGGCCCGGTGGTGGTGATGCGCGCTGGTGGGCGCATCGTCGTCGCCGAGGTGTCGCATCGTTTCCTTCACCTCGCGAACCAGGCGCACCGGCTGGGGGCCGTCGTCCCCGAGGCGGCGCGTGCCCAGCTCGTCGAGCAGCTCCCCTCCATCGAAGCGTCGACCGTGATTGAGTTGCCAGCGGAGCTTCGGGGGCACGAGGTTCCGGCGTCGACGACCCTGAGCGCTCAGCTCGAGCGTGAGGGCTCGGGCCCGCTCATGCTCCGTCTGGTGAGCGAGCCCCTCGACGGGGGCGCGCGCTTTGCTCCAGGGCAGGGCAGCCCGGTCTCGGCCTCGTTCGATGGCAAGGTTCGGCGGTTCGCGCGGCGAGCGTTCGAGCGGGAAGTCGCGGTCGCGAGCGCTCGCGCAGCCGAGCTGGGCCTCGACCCCAGCCACGCCGTTCAGCCGTGGACGTGGGCGCTCGACACTTCGGCGCAGAGCATCGAGACCCTGCGGCGCTTGAGCGCGTCGGATCTCCGCGTCGAATGGAAGGCGCCACGAGTTCGCTTCACGGCCGAGGCGAAGCTGTCGGCGCTGCAGCTGTCGGTGACGCGCAAGCGCGACTGGTTTGGGCTCGAGGGCACCGTCACGGTCGATGAGCGGCGGGTGTCTCTCGCGCTGCTCCTCGAGGCGGCGCGTCAACGTCGTCGCTACGTGCAGCTCGGTGAGAATGACTTCGTGCAGCTCTCGACTGAGTTGCTCGACGGCCTCGCGCCCATCGCCCACGCGGCGTCTTCGACCGCTGACCCCGAAGTGACGCTCGGGCTCGCCCCGGTGCTCGCGGCGCTCGAGCCACAGGTCGAATCGGTCAAGGCGGTCGCGGCGTGGAATCAGCTCATGGATCGGCTCGGTCGAGCCACGCGGGCCACGTTCCCGGTGCCGAGGGACTTGAAGGCGACGTTGCGTGAGTACCAACGAGAGGGCTTCGAGTGGCTCTCGCGGCTCGCGCAATGGGGCGTGGGCGCCTGCCTCGCCGACGACATGGGCCTGGGCAAGACGCTGCAGGCCCTCGCCGTGCTGGTGTCGCGCGCGAAGGAAGGCCCCGCGTTGGTGGTGGCCCCGTCGTCGGTGCTGCACACCTGGGTGACCGAGGCCAGGCGGTTCGCCCCGCGCCTGAAGCTCAGCCTGCACCACGAGAGCGACCGGACCGTCGACGTGGGGGCCGGCGAGGTGCTCGTCGTGAGCTGGAGTCTGTTCGCCCGAGACGCGGATCAGTTTGCGGCGCGCAAGTTCGCCACGGTGGTTCTCGACGAGGCCCACGCCATCAAGAACGCGAACACCCAACGGGCACGCGCCGCGCACCGCCTGCAGACGGACTTCTTGATCGCCCTTTCAGGCACGCCCATCGAGAACCACGTCGGTGAGCTCTGGAGCCTCTTCCGCGCCGTCATGCCCTCGCTGCTCGGGAGCGAAGAGTCCTTTCAGCGGCGGTTCGGCTCGGGCCGCCCCGAAGCGCTGCAGGCGCTCGCACAGCTCATTCAGCCCTTCGTCTTGCGCCGCACGAAGGCCGCGGTGGCGAAGGAACTGCCTGCACGAACCGATCTCGAGGTGCTGGTGCCGCTGACCGAAGAGGAGCGCGCGCTCTACGAGGACGTGCGCCTGTCAGCGATGCAGTCACTGGGGGAAATCAACGGCGAATCGAAGCGGTTCGACGTGCTGGCGGCCCTCACCCGGCTGCGCCTCACCGCCTGCCACCCTCGCTTGAATGACCCGTCGTGGAAGGGCCCGACCTCCAAGCTGTCGCGCTTGCTGGAGTTGGTGAGCGATCTCTCTGAAGGGGGCCACAAGGTGCTGGTCTTCTCTCAGTTCACGAAGCACCTCGCGTTGGTACGCGAGGCCTTCGAGGCGCGAGGGCTGGGCTTCACGTACCTCGATGGTGAAGTCCCGGTGGCCGAGCGACAGCGGCGCGTCGAGTCGTTTCAGGCGGGCAAGGGCGGGGTGGCCTTCTTGATCTCCCTCAAGGCGGGCGGAACGGGGCTGACCCTCACCGCCGCCGACTACGTCATTCACCTCGACCCGTGGTGGAACCCGGCCGTCGAAGATCAGGCATCTGATCGAGCGCACCGCATCGGTCAGACGCGGCCCGTCACGGTGTACAGGCTGATCGCCGAGGGCACCATCGAGCAGCAGATCCTCTCGCTGCACGCTGAGAAGCGCGAGCTGGTCGACGCGCTTCTCTCGGGTGCGGACTCGGCCGGCAAGCTCAGCACCACCGCGCTGGCAGCGCTCATTCGTGGAACCTGACCGCTTGCAACGCTGCAACGTTACAAGCTTGTAACGTCACGCCCTGCCGCGCGTCGCGCTGCGGTCGACCCACGTGAGCAGGTTGTCGATCGCCGCACCGGCCCCAAGCGACACGCCCTTCTTCTTTCGCTTCTTCGCCGGGTCGAGAAACGTCACCACGCCTTCGGGCGCCACCGACGCCACCACCGCGATCCACCCCAGCCGCTTCGCCTCGGCTTCCATGCGCTTCCACGCCGCGTCGGTGAAGTGCAGCGGCACCGGTGAGCGCTTCACCTGAATGCCCACCATCACGCCCGCCCGCAGCGCCAGCAGGTCGAACGCCCCGCGCGATGCCTTCGATTGGTACACCAGCTCGAAGCCCAGCTCGGCCAGCGCCTGCGCCACGGCCTTCTCGCCCTCGTCGCCTACCACCGTCATCGGCACCGCGGCCCCACCCGGCGCGCGCCACTCGAGCCACTTCGCCATCACGCGATCGACGAGCTCCCAGTGGCCGTCGTCGCGCACGCGCACGATGTCGCCCAACCGCGCCAGGTAGTTCACGACACTCGACGAGCTGAGCCGCAGCGCCTTTTGCAGATCGGTCGGCCGCGCCGCAGCCCGCGCCAGCTGCTCGAGGATCGCCAATGACGCCGCCGAGCGACCCACCACGCGCGCCAGCTCGGCCTCGAAGAACAACGCCAGCCGCCCGGTGCGGTGAAACACGAGGCGCGACACCGCTTCTTTCAGCGCTGCTTCGTCGAGCGGCGGAGCGATGGCCGCCAGCTGCTCGCCCAGCAACTGCAAATAGAACGGGTTCCCGCCCAGCGTGTCGACGGCCCGCTCGGCCAGCGCGCGGCTCACCTTGCGCCCCGGCGTCGCGCTGTCGATGAGCAGCGCCACCGCGTCTTCGCGCTCGAACTCGCCGACCTCGACCAGCTCGAAGTGCCCGAAGAACGGCGAGTGCTGCGACGCCACGAGGTCGGTCATCATGCTGCGCGCCGAGCCCGCCACCACGTACGAGACGCGCCGGTGCTTCTGCCAGACGCTCCGCAGCATCGGCAGCACCTCGGCCGAGGGCCGCCCCACGCGCAGCGCCGCCAGTTCCTGAAACTCGTCGACCGCCACCACGATGAACAGCCCCAGCTTCTCGGCCAGCCGCTCAGGCACGTCGAGCAGGCGCGGCGTCACGAGCGCGGTGAGCTCGACTTCCTTCAAATCGAACAACAACTGCCGCAGGTCGGCGGGCAGGGTGGCGAAGCGGGGCGAGCCTGACAGCGCCGCGCGGTAACTCGCCGAGTCGAGCGTGGCCTCGAGCGATTGGCCGCACTCAGCGGCGAAGACGCGATCGACCACGCGCAGCACCAGCAGCCGAAGCACCTCGTCGGTGACCGGCACCAGGTCGAAGACGTCGATGATCGCGAAGACCACCGGCGCGCCCACCCGCCGCGACGTCTCGAGCAGCAGGCTCGTCTTGCCCACCTTGCGCGGCCCGAGCAGCGCCACCCAGTGCGGCGACCCGGCGCGCAGCTTCTCGACCGCCGCTGAAAGCCGGGCGAGCTGGGTGGTGCGGTCGCGGAACTCGGACCCGACGACGGGGAGCGTGGTCTGAAACATGAGCTCACCTTACAACATTATAACCTTACAAGGTTGTAACGTGACGATGTTGTAAGGGGCGCCATTCGGGTTCTGGTACCCCTGAGAGTTCGGGTGATTAAGGTCCGCGCGGTGCAACCCGGCGAGGGGGCCGGGTGTCTCACCAGCCACCCCGTGGAGCGCCTGATGTCCATTCGCCTGCTGTCGCTGATCGCCGCCGTGTTGCCGTTCACCGCCTCTGCCTTCTGCGGCTTCTACGTCGCGGGCGGTGGGGCCTCGCTCTTCAACGACGCCACGCAGGTGGTGCTGATGCGCGAGGGCACGAAGACGGTGCTCTCGATGCAGAACAACTACCGCGGGCCGCCCGAGAACTTCGCTCTCGTGATCCCCGTGCCGATCGTGCTGCAGCAGGAGAACGTGAAGACCCTGACGAAGAACCTCTTCGACAAGGTCGACCAGCTCGCCGCCCCGCGCCTCGTCGAGTACTGGGAACAGGACCCCTGCTACCAGCCGCGCTACCGCGACGAGGGCATGCGCCGCTCGATGGCGAAAGAATCGAAGAAGGACATGGCGGCCCCCGCCCCCCTGGGCGCCATCGACTACGGCGTGCAGATCGAGGCCCAGTTCACGGTCGGCGAGTACGACATCGTGGTGTTGAGCGCGAAAGACGCGATGGGCCTCGAGGCCTGGCTCACCGACAACAAGTACAAGATCCCCTCGGGCGCGGCGCCGATCTTCCGGCCCTACATTCAGCAGGGCATGAAGTTCTTCGTGGCGAAGGTCGACGTCACCAGGGTGAAGTTCGAGAACGACGTCGCCACGCTCTCGCCGCTGCGCTTCCACTACGACAGCGAGAAGTTCGAGCTGCCGATTCGCCTCGGCCTGATCAACGCCAGGTCGGAGCAGGACCTCATCGTGCACGTGCTCGCGCGCAACCATCGCTACGAGGTCGCCAACTACCCGAACGCCACCATCCCCACGAACATCGACCTCGTGCCGTCGGCGAAGAGTGAGTTCGGGCCGTTCTACGTGTCGCTCTTCGACAAGACGCTCAAGAAGAACCCCCGCGCCGTCGTCACCGAATACTCGTGGGACTCGTCGACGTGCGACCCGTGCCCGACGCCCCCGCTCACGCCGCAAGACCTGATGCTGCTCGGCCTCGACGTCATCGACGGGGCCGGCCCGCTGCCTGAAATCGAGTTCAAGAACCGCGACGCCGTGCAGCCGCAAGAACAGGCCATGGTCGATCAGGGCATCAAGAACCTCATTCAGCAGGTCAGTTACCGCCGCATGTACGCGAAGGGCGGGGCGCGCTTCGTGCTGACCCGGCTTCACGCGCGTTACGACAAGACCTCGGCGAGCGAAGATCTCGTCTTCAAGGTCGCCACCCCGATCGTCGGCGGCCGCGAGTTCCTCACCGATGGCACCAGCCTCGAGCAGGGCGCCGTCAGCTCGTCGGTGAACAATTTCCAGGCGCGCTACGCGATCCGCTACCCGTGGGAAGGGCCCATCGCCTGTGAGAACCCGGTGCGGGGGCGGTGGGGTGGCCCTCCGTCGGGTGGGCGCAACAAGCCCGTCGCCGCCGAAGATCTCGGCTTCGTGAAGCGCGACGCCACGCTGGCCTCGAAGCTCGCCGAGAGCCCCGTCCCCGAGTTCGACATCAAGGGCAAGAAGGCCCGCGCCGGTCTGCCGGTGAAGAAGTGAACAGGAAAACCACCATGATCCGCTCGTTGCTTGCCGCTGCGCTCGTCGTCGCCTCGTCTGCCCACGCCTTCTGCGGCTTCTACGTCGCGGGCGGGGGAGCCTCGTTGTTCAACAACGCCACCCAGGTGGTGCTGATGCGAGAAGGCACGCGCACTGTGCTGTCGATGCAGAACAACTACCAGGGGCCTCCCGAGAACTTCGCGATGGTGATCCCCGTGCCCGTCGTGCTGCAGAAAGAGAACGTCAAGACGCTCACCAAAGACATCTTCAACCGCGTCGATCAGCTCAGCGCACCGCGCCTCGTCGAATACTGGGAGATGGACCCGTGCTTCGTCGACGACGATCGCAAGTACATGAAGAAGAAGGGCGGGGTGAAGTACGAGCTCGTCGAAGAGTCTGAAGGCGGCGGCGGCCTCGGCGTGAAGGTCGAAGCCCAGTTCACGGTCGGTGAGTACGAGATCGTCATTCTCTCTGCGAAAGACGCGCTCGGCCTCGAGACCTGGCTCAAGCAGAACAAGTACAAGATCCCCGAAGGGTCGGAGCCGCTCTTCCGCCCCTACATCCAGCAGGGGATGAAGTTCTTCGTCGCGAGGGTCGACACGAAGAAGGTGCAGTTCAAAGACGGCGTGGCCGACCTGTCGCCGCTGCGCTTCCACTACGACAGCGAGAAGTTCGAGCTGCCCGTGCGCCTCGGGCTCATCAACGCGAAGTCGCAGCAGGACCTGATCGTCAACATCATCGCGCGCAACCAGCGCTACGAGGTGGCCAACTACCCGAACGTCACCATCCCCACCAACATCGATCTCGTGCCTTCGGCCAAGAGCGAGTTCCCGTACTTCTACGTGTCGCTCTTCGACCGCACGGTGAAGGCGAACCCGAAGGCCGTGGTGACCGAGTACGCGTGGCAGGCGAGCAGCTGCGATCCGTGCCCCACGACGCCGCTGACCGATGCTGACTTCCAGACGCTCGGCGCCGATGTCCTCGCCTCGAAGGGCGCGGTGACCGATCAATACGACCCGAAGCAGAGCTTCGTGCTGACGCGCCTGCACGCGCGCTACGACAAGGCCTCGCTCGGTGAAGATCTCGTCTTCAAGGCCGCGGGGCCCATCGTCGGCGGCCGCGAGTTCCTCACCGACGGCAAGACCCTCGAGCAGGGCAGCCGCGCTGACTCGTGGAACAACTTTCAGGCGCGCTACGCCATCCGCTACCCGTGGGCGGGCGAGGTGAAGTGCGCCAGCCCCGTCTACGGCCGCTGGGGAGGGCCGAACGGCAGCAAGCAGCCCGGCGCACCGAAGCCGGCTGAAGACACTGCGTTCGTGACGCGCGACGAGAAGAAGGTCGAGGCGCTCGCCGAGAGCCCGATCGCCGAACTGCAACTCAAGGGGCTCAAGGCGAAGGCCGGCGAAGCGCTCCGCTCGAAGGGGAAGAAATGATTCGCGCACTCATGGCAGCGGCCGTGGTGGTTTCAGCCTCGGCCCACGCGTTCTGTGGCTTCTACGTCGCGGGCGGGGGCGCCTCGTTGTTCAACAACGCGACGCAGGTGGTGTTGATGCGAGAGGGCACGCGCACCGTGCTGTCGATGCAGAACAACTACCAGGGGCCGCCGGAGAACTTCGCGATGGTCATCCCCGTGCCGGTGGTGCTTCAGAAGGAAAACGTGAAGACGCTCAGCAACGACGTCTTCGCGCGCATTGACCAGCTCGCTGCGCCTCGCCTGGTCGAGTACTGGGAGGTCGACCCCTGCTTCGTTCCGCGTCCCGAGCCGAAGTACGAGCGCCAATCGCTGGGCGCGTTCGCCGCGGACAACAAGAAGGGCCTCGAGCCCCTCAAGGATCTCGGCGTCAAGGTCGAGGCTCAGTTCACGGTCGGTGAATACGAGGTGGTCATCTTGAGCGCCAAAGACGCGCTCGGCCTCGAGACCTGGCTCAAGCTCAACGAGTACAAGATTCCCTCTGGCGCCGAGCCGCTCTTCCGCCCCTACATCCAGCAGGGCATGAAGTTCTTCGTCGCGAAGGTCGACGTGAAGAAGGTCACCTTCAAGGACGGCATGGCCCAGCTGTCTCCGCTCCGCTTCCACTACGACAGCGAGAAGTTCGAGCTGCCGGTGCGCCTCGGGCTCATCAATGCGAAAGAGAAGCAGGATCTCATCGTGCACGTGCTGGCGCAGAACCAGCGCTACGAGGTGGCCAACTACCCGACCGTCACCATCCCCACGAACATCGATCTCGTGCCGTCGGCCAAGAGCGAGTTCGGTCCCTTCTACGTCTCGCTCTTCGATCGCACGCTCAAGAAGAACCCCAACGCGGTGATCACCGAGTACGCGTGGCAGGCCACCAGCTGCGACCCGTGCCCGACGGCGCCGCTCTCTGACGCCGACATGGCGACGCTCGGGCTCGACGCGCTGCCCAGCGCCCAGCGCGACGAGTGGAGCCCTGCGGGCAGCTTCGTGCTGACCCGCCTCCACGCGCGCTACGACAAGAGCTCGTTGGGGGAAGATCTCGTGTTTCGCGCGGCGCAGCCCATCGAGGGCGGCCGCGAGCACGATCGTGAAGCCGACGGGCTGCGGCAGACCTCAATCGAGACGAGCTTCAACAACTTCCAGGCGCGCTACGCCATCCGCTACCCGTGGAAGGGCGACGTAAAGTGCGAGAACCCCATCTACGGGCGCTGGGGCGGTCCGTGGGCAGATCAGGCGGTGCAGGGCACCGTCGCTGCGCGCGACACCGCGTTCGCGAAGCGTGACCCCGAGTTGCTCGCGCGGTTCGCCGAGGCCGCGGTGCCGGAGTTCGACGTCAAGGGCCGCAAGGCGCGCTCAGGGGTGCCGCTCCGTGCGCAGGTCGCCGAGCAAGCGGCCCCCCAACCGAAGCGCTGGTGGGAATTCTGGAAGTGAGGATCTTGAACATGACTCGATTGATCGCCGCTGCCGTCGTCATCGCCGCTGCTTCCGCCCACGCGTTCTGTGGCTTCTACGTCGCGGGCGGGGGCGCCTCGCTGTTCAACAACGCCACGCAGGTGGTGTTGATGCGCGAGGGCACGCGCACCGTGCTCTCGATGCAGAACAACTACCAGGGGCCTCCCGAGAACTTCGCGATGGTCATCCCCGTGCCGGTCGTCTTGAAGAAAGAGAACGTCAAGACGCTCAGCAAGGACATCTTCGCGCGCGTGGATCAGCTCAGCGCCCCGCGCCTCGTCGAGTACTGGGAGGAGGACCCCTGCTGGGTCGAGCCCGCCTACGAAGAAGACGAGGTGGTCGAGAAGTCGGCCCAGGTGCCTGCGAAAGAGAGCCCAACCAGGAAGAATTTCGGCGTGAAGGTCGAGGCCCAGTTCACGGTGGGCGAATACGAGCTCGTCGTGCTGAGCGCGAAAGACGCGCTGGGCCTCGAGCAGTGGCTCAAAGAAAACAAATACAAGATCCCCGAGGGCGCTGAGCCGTTGTTCCGTCCGTACATTCAGCAAGGCATGAAGTTCTTCGTCGCGAAGGTCGACACGAAGAAGGTGCAGTTCAAGGACGGCATGGTCGACTTGTCACCCCTGAGGTTTCACTACGACAGCGAGAAGTTCGAGCTGCCGGTGCGCCTGGGCCTCATCAACTCGAAGGCGCAGCAGGATCTGATCATCAACATTCTCGCGCGCAACCAGCGCTACGAGGTGGCGAACTACCCGAACGTCACCATCCCCACGAACATCGACCTCGTGCCGTCGGCGAAGAGCGAGTTTCCGTTCTTCTACGTGTCGCTCTTCGATCGCACGGTGAAGAACAACCCGAAGGCGGTGGTGACCGAGTACGCGTGGCAGGCGAGCAGCTGCGATCCGTGCCCGACGACTCCGCTGACCGAGGCCGACTTTCAGACGCTCGGCGCAGACGCTGTGCCCTCGAAGGGTGCGGTGAAGGATCAGTACAACCCCGCAGAAAGCTACGTGCTGACCCGGCTGCACGCGCGCTACGACAAGACCTCGCTCGGTGAAGATCTCGTCTTCAAGGCGGCAGGGCCCATCGTCGGTGGCCGCGAGTTCCTCAGCGACGGCAAGAACCTCGAGCAGGGCAGCCGCAAAGACTCGTGGAACAACTTCCAGGCGCGCTACGCCATCCGCTACCCCTGGGCGGGTGAGGTGAAGTGCAGCAGTCCCGTCTACGGGCGGTGGGGGGGGCCTCCGTCGGGCCAGGCGCAGGAGACGAAGGCGGCGCAAGACACCGCCTTCGTCGCCCGCGACCCCGCGAAGGTCGAGAAGCTCGCCGAGAGCCCCATCGCTGAGCTGCAGTTGAAGGGGCTCAAGTCGAAGGCGGGCGAGGCGCTCCGCGCGAAGAAGGGTGCCACGAAATGATCTCCGTTCTCCTCGTCACGCTGGCGGCGGCCCCGAAGGTCGTGCTGCCCGTCGAGGGCCCGCAGAACCCGGGCCAGGTGCGCGTCGAGGGCGAGCGCGTGATCAGCTCTGCCAACTTCACCGACGGCAAGAACTGCGGCTCGTGTCACCCCGACATCGCGGCGCAGTGGAAGACGAGCGCCCACGCGCTGGCCTCGTTCACCAACCCCCTCTACCGCGTGTCGGTCGACAAGCTTCGCGTCGATCGCGGCAACGCCCCCTCGCGCATGTGCGGCAGCTGCCACGACCTCGCCCTGCTGACGACCGGCGCGATGGAGCAGACTATCGAGGCCGATGACCCGCGCGCCCACGCCGGTGTCTCCTGCACCACGTGCCACTCGACCACCCACGTCACCCGCGATGGCAACGGCAGTCTCACGCTGCGATCCGACGAGGTGTTCCCCAGCGCTCCCGAGGACTCGACCCTCGAGAAGCACCGTGCCCGCGTGGCCTCGACGGCGCTGCGCACCGCCGAGCTCTGCGGCTCGTGTCACCGCTCGTTCCTCACCGACGAGACGGGCAATGCGGCTGCGTTCTTCGGCATGGACGACTACGGCGCCTGGCACCGCTCCGCCTGGTCCGGCAACCCGGCCGAACGCCCCGACGCCGTCGCCGCACAAGACTGTCGCGGCTGCCACATGCCGCGGGAAGTCGCGGTGATGAACGATCTCGCCGCGAAGAACGGCACCGTGCCGTCCCATCGCTTCCTCGGCGCGCACACCACGCTCGCGGCGATGCGCGGAGATGCGGCGCAGGTCGTTCGCCTCCAGAGCTTTCTCGACAAGGCAGCCACCATCGACGTCGCCGCCGCGAAGGTGAACGACGGCGCGTGGGTGATGCCTGCCGAGGCTGCGAAGCCTGTCGCCGGAGATCAACTCGATCTCGACGTGGTGATCTTCAACGAGCGCACCGGCCACCGCTTTCCGGGCGGCGTGCTCGACAACCAGGGCACGCGCGTCGAGGTGGTGGTGAAGACCGCGACGGGCAGGGTGCTCGCCACGTCGGACGAGCACGAGGTGCGCAGCCAGGTGGTCGACAAGAACGGTCAGCCCGTGCAGCGCCGCGAGACGCACGAGTTCGTCACCGCGGTGTGGAACCACACCGTGCCCAGCCGCGACGCGCGCGTGGTTCGCGTTCGCGTGCAGGTGCCGAAGACCCTCGCGCCCGAAGAGCTGCCGCTGGTGGTCGAGGGCCGCATTTCCCACCGCGCCCGATCAGACGAGATGATGAAGACCGCGTGTGACGATCTGAAGACGCCGCGCGGGCAGGCCTTCGCCAACGCCGCCCTGAAGCAGACCGGGACGAAGCTCGACCCGTGCGTCGCCCAGCCGGTGACGATCATCGACTCGACGAAGGTGACGCTCACCGGCATTTCGGTGCGTGATTCCTGGTTGCGCGCCTACCGCCGCGGGCTCGGGCTCTCGGTCGGCCTGCAGGAATACCTCGACGAGGCCGAAGGCGCGTTTCAGCACGCCCGCGCGCTGGCGCTGGGCAACGACGAGGGCGTGGTGCTGTGGGCGCTGGGCCAGCTCGCAGGCAAGCGCGGTCAGTTGCCGCAGGCGCTCGAGGCCCTCGCGCAGGCCGAGAAGAAGCTGGGGCCCACCCCGGCGATCTTGAAGGCGCGCGGTGACGCCTACGCCCAGGTGTGGAAGTGGAAAGACGCGGCCGCGGCGTGGTCGACGGCGGTGAAGAGCGCCCCCACCGATCTCGGGCTCTGGCAGTCGATCGCCATGGCCGAGGCGAGCGTGGGCCGCTACCCGCAGGCGCTGACCGCCGCGCAGCAGGGGCTCGCGCTGCACCCCCGCGACGGTGACTGCCTGCGCGTGCAGGCGCTTGCGCTCGCGAAGCTGGGTCAACCCAACGACGTCGCGCTCGACGCCGCGCTCAAGTGGCGGCTCCCCGACGACGGGCCGAAGGCGAAAGCCCAATGCAGCGCGAAGGTTCCGGGGTGCGCCAATCGACGCAATCCCGTGCCTGTGTACGAGGCGCGCATTCCCTGACTGGCCTTGTCTTTTGGCCGCGTCGCTCACATAAGCCGGGTGTCTTTCCTCTCTCGAAGGAGCACCACCATGGCTCGTGACGTCGTCATCGTTTCTGCCGCTCGCACCCCGGTCGCCGCGTTTCAGGGCGCCCTCTCGTCTCTCACGGCGCCCCAGCTCGGCGCGGTCGCGATCAAGGCGGCGGTCGAGCGCGCGGGCTTGAAGCCCGAGCAGATCGAGCAGGTCATCATGGGCAACGTGCTCACCGCGGGCGTCGGCCAGGCGCCGGCCCGTCAGGCGGCTCGCGCTGCGGGGCTGCCCGATGGCGTGCCGTGCGTGACGGTGAACAAGGTGTGCGGCTCGGGCCTGCAGTCGGTCGTGCAGGCGTACCAGGCGATTGCCAACGGTGACGCCGACGTGATCGTCGCCGGCGGCCAGGAGTCGATGTCGAACGCTCCGTACCTCTCGATGCAGCTGCGCAACGGCGCGCGCATGGGCCACGTCGAGTTCAAGGACTCGATGATGTGGGACGGCCTCACCGACGCGTACGACGGCGTGGCGATGGGCGTGTGCGCCGAGCAGTGCGCCGAGGAGATGAAGATCTCGCGGGCCGCACAAGACGAGTTCGCGACCGAGTCGACCAACCGCGCGATCCGCTCGCAGAAGGAAGGGCTCTTCAAGAACGAGATCGTCGCGGTGTCGGTGCCCCAGAAGAAGGGCGACGCGATCGTAGTGTCCGAAGACGAGGGCCCGAAGAACGCGAAGCCCGAGAAGATCCCCTCGCTCAAGCCGGTCTTCAAGAAGGACGGCACGATCACCGCGGCCAACGCCTCGTCGATCAACGACGGCGCCGCGGCGGTGGTGCTGATGAGCGCCGAGAAGGCGAAGGCCCTCAACATCCCCGTGCTGGCGAAGATCGCCGGTCACGCCGCGGCGGCGCGCAAGCCGGTCGAGTTCACGATCGCCCCGGCCGACGCGATCAACAAGCTGCTCGCGAAGACCGGCAAGACCACGGCCGACGTCGGCACGTGGGAGATCAACGAGGCCTTCGCGGTGGTGTCGCTCGCGAACAACCAGCTGCTCAAGCTCGACCCGTCGAAGGTGAACGTGCGCGGCGGCGCGGTGTCTCTCGGGCACCCCATCGGCGCCTCGGGCACGCGCGTGCTCGTGACGTTGCTGCACACCATGAAGGATCACGATCTCAAGCGTGGCGTGGCGTCGCTGTGCATCGGCGGCGGCGAGGGCATCGCGCTGATGGTCGAGCGCTGACACGGTGCTCGCGGTGGTGAGAAGGGCGTGGCGAACCGAACGGCCTTGAAGGCGCTGCTCGCCCGCCCTCACGACTTCATGAAATCGCTCGGGCTCGACCAACGCTGAGTCGTCTACCGACGCGGCTGATCACTTCTTCTGCACCAGCGGAGCGCCGAGCGCAGTCGGCCGCTTGGCTTCACTGCCCATGTCGCCGTCGGCGGGGCGTGCACCGAAGAAGAGCCGCTCGCCGTCTCGCTTGAGCAGGTCGAACTCACGACCGTACTTCTCGACGCTCGCGACGAAGCTGCAGCCGTCCTTCGAGACGTCCTTTGCCTTGCCTAGCGTGAGACCGCACCCGTCCATCCCGAAGCCCTTCGCTGCGTCTTTCGCGAGCAGGGTGACGGTCTTCTTCTTGAAGTCGAAGCTCGCCTCCGAGGCACCGGGGACCTGCTTCGACTCGCCCGTGGCCCGCCACGGCCCTTCGAAGCCCATCGCCACCAGCGGCGTCTTGAGTTCCTTGTCTGCGTAGATGGTGAAGGTCAGCGCCCAGGTGGTGTCAGTCAGCTTGAACTCGCGGGAGCAGAATGAGCCGTTGCCCATGTCTTCGGCGGCGGCGCTCTTCCACGTGCCTTTCACGGCCGGTGCGTCGGCGAAGGCGGGCAAGGCGAGGGCGAGGGTCAGCAGGGTGAAGCGAAGCATCGGGTTCTCCGGGTTGGGGTGGGTTGGACGGGGGGCATGGTGCGGTGCAGGAGCCCACAAATCCAACGCATGTGATTGATTCAGCACATGAGCGCCATCGATGGACTCGATCTGAACCTCCTGCCCGTGCTCACGCACCTCCTCGAGACCGGGAGCGCGACCGAGACGGCGCGGCGCTTGGGTCGAACGCAATCGGCCATCAGCCACTCGTTGGGGTTGCTGCGACGACACCTGGGCGACCCGCTCTTCGTGCGCGTCGGCAACCGCTTCGAGCCCACCCCACGGGCGCGCGCCCTCGGGGCAGGGCTCACGTCGGCGTTCTCGACTCTGGCCCAGACGCTGGCGCCGGAGGCGTTCGAGCCGCGCACGCTCGAGCGCACCTTTCGCGTGCTGCTCTCAGACTACTTGCAGACCATCGTGCTGCCGGGGCTGCTGGGGCGGCTGCGCGAGGAGGCCCCGCTGGTCAGGCTCGACGTGCACTTCCGCAGCGACGCCATGGTCGCCAACCTCGTCGACGTGGCCGCTGGGCGCCTCGAGCTCACCATCGGCCCGGTGGCTGACGCGCCGGCCGGGGTGGTTCGGCAGGCGCTCTTCTCTGACGTGAACGTCTGCGCGCTGCGCAAGCGACACCCCGCGCTGCGCAAGTGGTCGGTGCGCAGCTTCGCGGCGCTGCACCACGTGCAGGTCAGCGCCCGCGGCTGGGGCGAAGACTTCGTCGACCAGGCGCTCGCTCGTCATGGCCTGCGCCGACAGGTGGTGCTGCGGCTCCCTCAGTTTGCCTCGGCCCCCGCGCTGCTCGCGCGGAGCGACGCGGTCGCGGTGGTCCCCGGTCGGCTGGCAGCGACCTGGCACCATGAGCTGGCCATCGTCGATGCGCCAGTCGCGCTGCCGGATTTCACCATGGCCCAGTACTTTCCTGAGACGCAGCGCAAGGACGCGGCGCACGGGTGGCTGCGGAGGGCGATCGCCGAGCAGGTGCAGGGGCCACGCTCACCGATGCGCGCGGCGCGCTGAGCGGCGAAGCGCCAGCACCGCAAGGAGCGACCACTCCGGGCCTGTCGTGGTGCAGCCGCAGCCGACGACCCCTGTGCGCCGAACGAAGCCTCCATCCGTCGAACCCGCGTCCGACGCGGCGGCGACCGGGATCTGGAAGGAAATCGGCATCAACTCGGGGCTTCGCGCGACGACCTGGAGCGAGAGCTGGGTGGGTCGAACGGAGAAGTCGAGGTACGGACCTCCCGCCACGGCAATGATCGAGGAGGCCGGAGACGTACACCCGCGTCGCTGAAAACGGCTGCGCCTTGAACCTGGAGATCGATGAGGGTTGGCCACGGCAAGCTCGCCGCCGCCCCCGTAAAGCTCTCGGTCATGGCCAGCTTCACGGAGTCGCACACCCCGACTGTGAGCGCGCCGGTGCCGGAGAGCTCGAGCCGGCTGGGGGCGGGCGTGGGCCCGGCGATCACCGAGTCGTACTGCATGACGCCCGTCCACGCGTACTCGCCGTAGGCCGGGCCGATCCTCATCAGCGCCCACTGCTCGTTGACGAAATCGACCGGCTTGGTCTGCACCAGCACGCCGTCGATCGCGAGCTGGCACAGACCGCGCTGCCCATGTTGCGGCCGCTCGTCTCGATGGGGTGAAAGCCGGCATCGAGCGGAAACGACGCGAGGGGCGCGACGAACTGCCCCGACTGGTTGAAGCAGATGTTGTTGATTGAGCTGGTGCTGGGGTTCCACTTCACTTCGACCGCCGTCCCGAACGCGCTGTTCGCCATCAGGCTCATGAAAGAGATGTTCTGGTCGTCGCCCGTCTGCGGGGTGACGCGCCACCAGGCCCGAACGAAGTGGTCGCCGACCCCGTCGAAGGAGCGACCGATGACGGGCCCGTTGCCCGACCCTGCGTCGCTGTGCGTGTCGCTGAACTGCAAGCCCAGCGCCCCGCTCTCGCCGGGAAAGGCTCGGCGAAGAGATCCCGCCCGGCGTCGGCCCCGTCGAAGTCGTCGGCGCGCGTCACCTGCGCAGGGGCCAGCCGCGCAGTGCAGACCACCGACACCAGAGCCAGACACCGAAGTCCCTTCATGGCGCCAGCGTATCGTGGACGGCTCGGTGTCCAGCGCTGCCGCGGGCTGACAGAGCGCCAGCAGGTGTAGGGTGCGGTGCGTGCACCCCCTCGTTCATTCATTGCAGCTGCAGCCGCACCCCGAAGGCGGCTTCTTTCGCGAGACGTACCGCGCCCCGGCCGTGATCCCCGGCACGCTTCGGAGCGTCAGCACCGCGATCCTCTACCTGCTCGAAGCGGGTCAACGCTCGACGCTGCACCGCATCGACGCCGACGAGGTCTGGCATTTCTACGAAGGCGACCCGCTGCAGGTGATTGAGCTTCAGGCGAGCGGCCCCGCGAAGATCACCACGCTCTCGCGCGAGCACCCGCAACACGTGGTGCCTGCCGGCGTGTGGTTCGGTTCGATCCCCGCGTCTGGGAGTCGCTTCAGCCTCGTCGGCTGCACCGTGTCTCCGGGCTTCGAGTTCGAGCACTTCGAGATCGGTTCACGTGCTGCGTTGCTCGCGCAGTTCCCCGAGGCGCGCGCGCAAATCGAGCTGTTGACCGCGCCGCAGGGTGTGACAAACGGCGGCACATGAACAAGGTCGTCGCGTCGGCTGCCGAAGCCGTCAAAGACATCCCCGAGAACGCCACGCTGATGTCGGGTGGCTTCGGGTTGTGTGGCAACCCCGAGAACCTCATCACCGCGATTCATGCGCGCGGCGTGAAGGGCCTCACCATCATCGCCAACAACTGCGGCACCACCGATCTGGGCCTTGGCGTCCTGCTGAAGAACAAGCAGGTGAAGAAGATGGTCAGCTCGTACGTGGGCGAGAACAAGGAATTCGAGCGCCAGTTCTTGAGCGGCGAGCTCGAGGTCGAGCTGACCCCGCAGGGCACGTTGGCCGAGCGCATTCGCGCGGGCGGGGCGGGCATCGGCGGCTTCTTCGTTCGCACCGGCGTCGGCACCGAAGTGGCGAAGGGCAAAGAGACGCGCGTGATCGACGGTCACGAGTACGTGCTCGAGAAGCCGCTCAAGGCCGACTTCGCCATCGTGCGCGCGTGGAAGGCCGACACCTGGGGCAACCTGATCTTCCGCAAGACGGCGCGCAACTTCTCGCCGCTGATGTGCATGGCCGCGAAGATCACCATCGTCGAAGCCGAGCACATCGTGCCGGTGGGCGAGCTCGACCCCGATCAGATCCACGTGCCGTCCGTCTACGTGAAGCGGGTCGTTCAGTCGGTCGACCTCAACAAGTGGATCGAGCGCCGCACGGTTCGAAAGAAGAGCTGAGGAAAGAACGCCATGCCTTTGACCCGTGAACAGATCGCTCAGCGTGTCGCGAAGGAACTCCGCGACGGCTTCTACGTGAACCTCGGTATCGGTCTGCCGACGCTCATCCCCAACTACATCCCCGCGGGGGTCGAGGTCGTTCTGCAGTCTGAGAACGGCATGCTCGGCACCGGCCCGTACCCGTTCGAGGGCGAAGAAGACCCCGACCTGATCAACGCGGGCAAAGAAACCGTCACCGCGCTCCCGGGCGCGGCCTACTTCGACTCGGCGGCCTCGTTCGGCATGATCCGCGGTGGCCACATCGATCTCGCGGTGCTCGGCGCGATGGAAGTGAGCGAGCATGGCGATCTCGCGAACTGGATGATCCCCGGCAAGATGGTCAAGGGCATGGGCGGCGCGATGGATCTCGCGGTCGGCGCCAAGCGCGTCATCGTCGCCATGGAGCACGCCACGAAAGACGGCGGCCACAAGATCTTGAAGGCCTGCTCGCTGCCGCTCACCAGCAAGAAGTGCGTGCACGCCCTCTGCACCGACCTCGCGTGGATCGACATCACCCCCGAGGGCCTGCTCCTCAAAGAGCTCGCACCCGGAGAGACCATCGAATCGGTTCAGAAGCTGACCGGCGCTCCGCTCAAGGCCGCTGCTGATCTGAAGACCATGTCGATCTGAAGATCTCCCGCTTGACCTCCGCGCTCGGCGGCCGCAAGTGACCTGCCCACCGCGGGCTTCGACCGTCAACGTGGTGCGCTCTCCAGTCGCAGCGACGTGCGCCACCATCGCCAAGCTCGCGCCCGACCACGTCACCGTCGTCGACTCCCCCACGCGTTGTACGGAGAAGCTGGGATCGAAGGGCAGGGTGCTCACCGTGCGCTGCGCGATGACCACGCCCTGACGTTCGATCGCCCACGCCCGCCACTCACCGGGGAAGGGCACTGCGGTGACGAAGTGGAGCTCGTCTCCTTCTGACGTCGCCACCAGCTGCACTGGCACTTGCGTCACGCGCCCGTCGAGCAAGGTCAACACGATCGCCGCGTCGCTGGAGTCGACTCGGAGGCTCGCGCGCCCGTGGAAGCGCTGCGGCTCAGAGAGCACCACGCCCTTCGGCGTCACGCGCCCCGCGAACAGCACCACGTCGTCGCTGGAGATCGAGGGCAGCATCTCGCGGGCTCGAACGTGTTGCCGCGCGCCATGAAGTCACGCACGCCTTCGGAGGTGTAATCGCTCACCCAACCCGGGTTGCAGCTCATGAGATCGACCCACTGCGTCGGCGAGAGCAGCTGCGAGCCGCTCCACCCCCAGGTGCCGATGCGCCCGTTCGCGTACGGGTAGCCCGGGTCGGCGCCACCTGCGCCACCGCATGGAGCGTGGTTGCGGCCAAAGTTGTGGCCCAGTTCGTGCGCCGCCACCTGTTGCGAGTCGTCGCGCCCCGTAGCGACGCCCTGGCCGAGATAGCCGATGCCGGCCACCCACCGCCGAAGTTCGCGGGCACCCAGCTGAAGGCGTTGCGCTGACTGCCGTCGCTGCTCTTCGCCTGCGCCAACCCGCCGAGCAGCGCGGCCCAGCTGCCCGAGTCGAGGGGGTCGATCGGCTGCGGCCACGTCGCGTCTCAGGGCGATTCAGCGCACGTCGCAGCGCCGGCGCGGAACCTGAGGCTCTTCGGGGCGGTGAGATCGATCTCTGCAGGAAGCGCGACGAGGGGCGTGCCGGAGAGGTGCGACGGCTTGCCCTTGAAGATCGCGTCACAAGGCGGTGGGTTGACCTCGAGCTCCTCCGGCACGCGCGCTGACTCGCGGAGTTCCTTCCAGCACTGCGCTGCGGTCTCGCCATGGGGCTCGCACGTCAGCGGCACCGCCCGGTGAAAGCGCAGCCAGAGCGCCTTGCCCTCGACCGTCAGGGTGATCGGTTGCTGGGTGCTCAACTCGGTCTCGAAGAGCTGGTTCCCGCTGCTGAGCTGAAAGACGCGCAGCGCCATTCGGTCGCCGAACCCATCGGAGCTGGTGACGAAGACGAAGTCGCCTTTGGCCCCGGCGACGTTGCCAAAGCCCTCGGCCGCAGACAGATGCGTGCGACCTCGATCGCTCTCGTCGCACGGCGGCATCGCGTCGCCCGCCTTCTTCTCGACCCACACATCGCGCGCGCCCTTGATGCCCGGGTCGTTGACCTCGACGATCACCATCGCGCCCATGTCGCGGCAGTGAATGGTCACCTTGCCCTCCGCGAGCTCGCTGTTCCCCAGCGTGCCGCGTTGTTCCTTCTTCGGCTTGTCGAGACCGGTCAGCGTGTGCACCTTCGGACCTGCCGCGAGCATCGAAAGCACCACCAACGAGAGCGTCATGCGGTGAGTTTATTCCGCGCGCGTGCACACCGACACGGGCTCACTCGAGTCCGGGGCGTACGGCGTGCCCTTCGCGCCGCAGACGAAGCCGGCGCCGAGCACGGTGCAGTCGCCGTTGATCTGGCAGGGCACGGTGCACCTCGCCCCGCCTGGTGTCAGCACCATGCACCGCCCCGGCGGCCGGCAGTCACCGCGCCAGCGTGGCCCATAGTGGCCACAGTGATCGCCCGGTTCCTGGATGACGACGCGGGGCGGGCCACAGTGGGGCATCACGTCACCCAGCGCGAGCGGCAGCACGAGCGCAGCGAGGGCGAGGCGCATGATCCCCAAGTCAAACACGGATGACCGCGCGTGGTGTTCGGGTAGTCTCCGCGTACCATGAGTGACGACAAGTCGGGCGTCCAACCCGTTCGCAAGTCAGAGCGTCTGCAGCACGAGCTATTGGTTGCCTACCGCACCGTCGATGGCTTCATCACCGACTGGGCCGTGAACATCAGCCGCGGTGGCATCTTCATCAACACCCGCACCCCCCAGAGCGTGGGCAGCATCGTGCGCTTGATCATCTCGCTCCCCGACGCGGCGTTCCCGTTCGATCTCACCGGCCGCGTGATCCGCGTGCACCCGCCCGATCCGGGCTCCGACCAGGTGCCGGGCATGGGCATCGAGTTCATGGACATGGATGAAGAGAAGCGCAGCCGCCTCGCCCGCTTCGTCGATCGCCTGCGCGCTGAGCTGCCTGACGCGATCCTCCCGTCGCCCAAGAAGTGAGCGTGCGGCACATCGAGCTCGTCATCGAGCGGTTGTCGAAGTCAGGTGACGGCGTGGCTCCCTTCGAGGGCCGCGCCGTCTTCGTTGCGGGGGCCCTCCCGGGCGATCGCGTGCTCGCGGCGGTGCGCGAAGAGGGCAAGGTGCTGCAGGGCGAGATCGTCGAGCTGCGGTTGCCGAGCGCCGAACGCCGCCCTCCGGTGTGCCCCCATGCCGAGCGCTGCGGCGGCTGCGACTGGATGCATCTCAACGACGACGCGCAGGTGCGCGAGAAGCTCGAGATCGTCCGCTCGACCCTCGAGCACGTCGGCGGCATCGAGGGCTACGAGCTGTTGCCCTTTGTGAAGTCGAACGAGCCCGTCGGCTACAGGCGTCGCGCGGTGCTCCACCCGGCCGGCAACGGGTTGGGCTTTCACGCCCGCCAATCGCACACCCGCGTCGAGGTCGATCGCTGCCTCGCGTTGACCGGGCCGCTCGCCGATTTTCCTCGACGGCTGGCGACAGTCTTCGGCGCCAACACGCTCAAGGAACTCGACGAGGTGCGCCTGCTCGAGTGCGAAGGCCGCGTCGCGCTGAGCCTGCATTTCAAAGCGCAGCTCCGCCCGCGGCACCGCGAACAGGTCGAGACGCTGTTGCGGGAAGGGGCCATCGACGGCGCGATCCTCCACCCGGCCGACGGCAAAGGCGCGGTCGAGACCCTGGGTGACCCGGTGCTCGAAGAAGAGGGCGTGCTGCATCGGCCCGACGGCTTTGCGCAGGCGAACGCGGCCGTGAATCGTCGCCTGGTGCAGAGCGCGGTCGAGCTGCTCGAGCCCACGAAGGAGTCCCGCGTGCTCGAGCTCTACTCGGGCAACGGCAACTTCACCTTCCGGCTCGCCGAGGCGGCAGGGCAGGTGATGGCGGTCGAGAGCTTTCCGTTGTCGGTCACGCTGGCGCAGAAGGCCGCGCTCAAGCGCAACGCGACGAACGTGCGCTTCGTGCAGGGTGACTCCGAGAAGATCGCCTCGGGGCTGGTGCGCGAGGCCGAGCGCTTCGATCGCCTGCTGGTCGACCCGCCGCGCACTGGCGCTCCCGGAGTGGGGAAGTGGGCGTCGGGGCTGCTCGTCTCGCGGGTGGTGTACGTGGCCTGCGACCCCGCCAGCCTGGCCCGCGACGCGAAGGATCTCGTGTCCAACGGCTTTCGCCCGCTCGCGCTGCAGCTGTTCGATCTCTTCCCCCAGACGCACCACATCGAAGCGCTGATGGTCTTCACGCGGTAGAACGGCACCGTGGAGCAGCGCATCGTCGAGTTCGTCGAGGTCCTTCGTCAGAACGGCCTCAAGGTCGCCATCAGCGAGGCGCAAGACGCCGTGCGCGCCGCGGCTGCCGTGGGCGTCGACGAGAAGGAGCTCACCCGCGCCACGTTGAAGGCCACGCTGTGCAAGCGCTCGGCGGACGTGGGTGTGTTCGACAAGGCGTTCGACTTCTTCTTCGCCGGTGCCTCGAAGACGCTCGAAGAGATCGAAAAGTCGCTCGCCGCCCGCATCGCCGAAGAGGGCCTCGTCGAGGGTGACGAGCTGAAGATGATCGTGTGGATGCTGGATCGCATGGCCGGGCAGATGTCTCCGCTGACGGCCGCGGCGATGGGCGGCAACCGGGGGCAGCTCGCGCAGATCTTCCGCAATGCGTCGCTGCAGCTCGACTACTCGCGCATTCAAAATGCGCTGCAGACTGGCTTCTTCAGCCGCCGCCTGCTGACCGCTGCGGGCGCCGAGACCATGCGGGGCGAGATCGACAGCATCTCGGCCGAGCTCGCAGCTCGCGGAATCAGCCCGCGCGGCGTCGAGGTGGTCTCGAAGCACCTGTCGGAAGCGCTGCGCAAAGTCGAAGAGGCCGCCCGATCTGAGGTGCAGCGCCAGTCAAACGCCCGGCTCAAGAAGACGGCGCCCGGGGTGGCCGACAAGGCCCTGCACACGCTCTCGAAGCAGGAGGTCGCCGTCGCCCAGCGCGCCGTGCGGGCCCTCGCCGAGAAGTTGAAGGCGCGGCTCATTCGTCGCCAGCGCTCGAAGCGAAAGGGCCAGCTCAACCCCCGCCGCACGCTGCGGAAGAACCTCACCTCGGGCGGCATTCCCATGGTGCCGCAGTTTCGCAGCCGCCGGCCCCAGCGGCCCGACGTGATCGTGCTGTGTGACGTGTCGGACTCGGTGCGCAACGCGTCGCGGTTGATGCTGCTCTTCACCTGGTCGCTGCAGTCGCTCTTCAACCGGGTGCGCAGCTTCATCTTCGTGAGCGAGCTGGGTGAGGTGACGAAGTACTTCAAAGACGCGACGCCCGAAGACGCGCTCGAGAAGGCGCTCAGCGGCGACGTGATCTCCCTCTCGTCGAACTCGAACTACGGCAACGCGCTGTTGGCGTTCTCGAAGAGCTACCTGGGCACGGTCTCACGCAAGACGACCGTCTTCGTCATCGGTGACGGCCGCAACAACTTCAACCAGCCGCACGTCGCGGCGCTCGAAGACGTGAAGCGCAAGGCGAAGCGGGTGGTGTGGATCTGCACCGAGTCGCGCGCCAACTGGGGCTTCGGCGACAGCGAGATGGCGAACTACGCCCGCGCGGTCTCGCAGGTCGTTGGCGTTCAGAGCCTGTCCGATCTCGAGAAGATCGCCCCTCAGCTCGTCCCGGGCTGAGCGCAGCTTTTTCGCGCGCGCAAACGGAACGCGAGTTGCTTGGGGTCGACGCATGCGTGAACGCGTTCCCCCTTCCGATCTCCATGCGTTGCGTCAGGAACTCTCCCTGGCCGATCCCGTCGACGTTCGTTCGTCAGCCTTCGTGCGGTTCGTGATCCGGGTGAGTGAGCGCCTCAACCTCGACATCCCGAGAGAAGACTGGCCGCGGCTGGCGACGGTGGGCGGGTGTGCCGAGTACCTCCGCGAGCGCGTGTGAGCTAGTTCGAGGGCCATGAAGGTCCTGGTGATCGGCGGCAACCGCTTCGTGGGCATCGATTTGACGCTTCGTCTCCTCGCGCGAGGCATCAAAGTGACGTTGTTGAACCGGGGCACGCTGCCTGACCCCTTTGGTTCGCGCGTTCACCGACTGCAGGCCGATCGCGGCACCGACGCGTTCGACCAGGCGCTCGATGGCACCACGTGGGACGCGGTGATCGATCTCGCGCTCTTCGACGGGCCGCAGACCGACAGGCTCGCACGTGTGCTGGCCGGCAAGACCTCCCATGTGATCACCCTCAGCACCGGCCAGGTGTACCTCGTGCGCACGCCCAGGCCGGTGATTGCGAGCGAGAGCGACTTCGAGGGGCCGGTGATGGATTCGGCGCCTGCCGGCGAGCTCGACGACTGGAAGTACGGCATCGAGAAGCGCGACATGGAGACGCGGCTGGCTGCGAGCGGGCTGCCGTTCACCGTCTTCCGCATTCCCATGGTGCACGGCGCGCGTGATCAGAAGAACCGGCTCGGTCGCCTGTTCTGGAAGGTGCTCGACGGCCAGCCCATTCGTTTGCGAGCGGCCTCGGCGCCCGTGCGGCAGATCTTCAGCGGTGCGGTCGTCGACATGCTCCTCGCCGCGCTGGAACGAGGCCCCTCTGGGCGCGCGTGGAACCTCGCGTGGAACGAGCCGCTGTCCTCGGCTGATCTCGTGCACCACGTTGGCCGCGTGCTCGGGGTGAACCCGACCATCGTCGACGATCCGCAGGCCACCACCGACGACTGCTTCCTCAACTCGCGGTGGATGTCGGCCCTCGACGCCAGCGCGGCGCACCGGGAGCTCGGCTTCCTGCACCCACCGCTCGAGACGTGGCTGCCCCAATTCGCCCACGGCTGGTCGGCACGGCTGTGACGCTCAACTGCTGGTGACGATGTTGACGTTGGGCAACAGCTCTCGTGCCGCCGTGACCCACTCCGGGTGGTGAGCATCGGGGCGGATGGTGATCTTCTCGAGGTGACTGAACGCGTTCGCGCTGCGCAGCAACACCGGGTACCAGCCGGTGTCGGTGACGGTCATCAAGTCGAGCCGCTTGAGGCGCTTCAACAGCTCGCTCGCTGCCAGCGTCTGGAGCTGCGACGGCCACAGCGCACCGAACAGCACCAGCGACTTCAGCCTCGGCGCGACCTCACCCTCGAGAAAGGGCGCCTCGAGATCGACGCGACGGAAGGGCAGGGTGAGGACCAGCGTCTCGAGCGCAGGCAGGCGGGCCTCTCCCAGCCCCAGCACCTGGGCGCCGACGAGCAGAGAGAGCGCTCGCAGCGCCTCACTGGCGGCCCCGCGGAGATCGACCGTGGCGTGGAAGTCGAGCAACCGCTGGAGCCGGGGCAGGGCGTCGAGAATGGCTCGCACCTCGAGCACCGGGTCACGCCGCTCAGCCGCGACGCGCAGCACCAATTCCTGGAGCGCCACGGGCGGCGACTGACGCACCACCCGCACCACCTCGGCCGGGTCGATCTCGAGCTGCACGCGCTCCACCAGCCTGCCGATCGGCAACGAGAGCAGGCGCTCGAGCTCGACTCCCGATGCGAGTGGCCCGGCCTCGGTGATGAAGCCGCGTGAGAAGCGGGGGCTCCAATGAAAGAGCCGCTCTTCGGCCCCCAGCAGGCGAGCTGCGTTGGTGGCGAGGTGCTGATCGATCGCGTCGGGGTCAACCGTGCGCGCGAGCTGCAACGCGATGAACTCCCCGTGGGGATCTCCGGCTTCAATCATCGCGTCGGCCAGCACGCGACGTGCCCGATCGTCTTGCGGCTGCGCGAGCACGGCCTGCCACGCCGCCTCGAGCGGAGTCATGCGGTCGGCGTGACCGCCGCCAGGCCCACCATCGAGTCGCGACGGCTGCCGGACTTGAGGAAGTCTTGAATCGTGCGTGCGATCGCCGCACCGAGCAGGCCGATCAGCGGCAGGTGGTCGCCGCCCTCGCACGTCGCCTGGCCCGCCACGTCTTCCGCGTCGGGCACGAAACGCTCGTCCCACCGCACGAGGCCAAAGGTGCCATCACCGCTCACCGCAGCGTGCAGCAGCGGCGCGCCCACCTTGCGCGCGTGCTCGCTGAGCACCCGACGGCTCACCGCATGGTCGAAGCAATCGACGATCAGCACCGCGTCTTTGGTGAGCTGCGCGACATTGTCGGCGGCGACGCGCACACCGAAGGCCTCGGCCTTCACGCCGTGAAAGTTGAGCAGCTGCAGCTTGAGCGCCTCGGCCTTGTTCTTCCCCACCGACTGCTTCACGTAGGCCTGCGCGAGCAGGTTCTTCGACTCGACGCGATCGAAGTCGAGGAAGACCAGCGTGGCGTCGAGGTTGCGGCACAACACCGCCGCGGTGGAGCCGAGGGCGCCCACTCCGCAGAACACGACTCTCGGAGAAGGAGCCCCGGCCGCCACTTACGCTCCGAACGGGACCTTCGGACGGAGGTACAGCCGCTGCCCATCCTGCAGGCGATCGACCACGAAGCCGTCGAACGCGTTGTCAGCGAGGTGCGGCAGGTTGAGGCCCACGACGTTGCCCGAGCGCACGACCTCGACCGCGATGCGCTTGATGTCGACGTCGGACACCCGCGCGTCGAGCTCCAGCGCGTAGTCGGCCGACAGACCGTTGTAGGTGATGTTCAGGGTCGCCATGGTGCACCTCCTCGAATGACGTGCGGGGACGACGGCGTGCCGCACGCCCTGACGGCTCAGCCCAGCCCGTCGGCGTTCTTGAGATCTTTGAGCCGCAGGCCGTTCTTCTTGAGCAGACGGTAGAGCGACTGCATCGAGAGCCCGGTGCGCTCTTCGGCCACCTTGATGTCGTAGCCGCACTGCTTCATCACCTCGGCAAAGTAGTGCTTCTCGAAGTCGGCGAGGATTCGATCTTTTGCCTCGTGGTACACGAGCTTGGTCGCCACCTCGAGCAACGAGGTGCGATCGGGGCGGCGATCGCTGGGCACCAACAGCTCGAGCCAGCTCGAGTTGCCCGTCGCCTGCATCAGCGCGCCACGCTCGAGCACGTTGCGCAGCTCACGTACGTTGCCCGGCCAGTCGTACCCCTCGAGCAGCGAGAGCATCTGGGGCGAGAGATCCATCGGGGTGGTGAGCCCCTTCACCAGGTGTCTGGCCAGGAGGGGGATGTCGATCTTCCGCGTGCGCAGCGGCGGGAGGCGAACGCGCGCCACCGCCATGCGGAAGAAGAGCTCTTGCCGGAAGCGCTGCTGCTGCACCTCTTCGGCGAGGTTGCGCGCGGTCGCGGCGATGATGCGCGCGTCGAGCTTCTTGCCGCCGGGCAGTTCCTTCGACTCGAGAATGCGCAGGAGCCGCGGCTGGACAGCTGCGGGCAGCTCGGCGACCTCGTCGAAAAAAATGATGCCGCCCTGCGAGGTGGTGAAGACGCCGTCGGGGCCGAAGAGATCGCGATCGGCCGATTGTTCCGAAAGCATCGCGCAGTCGACGACGCGGAAGGGGCCGAAGCGCCGCACCGAGTAGGCGTGGACCGCGCGCGCGGCGAGTTCCTTGCCGGTGCCGGTCTCGCCTTCGATGAGCAGCGTCACGTCTTCGCGGGTCACGCGGCGCAGCTCGGCGAACACGATGCGCATCGCCTCGGAGATGCCGACCAGATCACCGAATTGCTCGCCGCCGTCGAGCTCGACCTCGGTCTCGCGGCTCTTCTGTTTGATGGTGATGCGGGTCTTGCCGAGATCGATCTTGTCGCCAGGCTCGACGAACGCCTGCAGCACGGGGCGGCCGCCCAGGAAGGTGCCATTGCGCGAGTTGAGATCGCGCAGCACGAGGCCGCGCGCGGTGCGCTCGATCTCGAGGTGCTTGCGGCTGACGGTGTTGTCGCTGAGCACGATGTCGTTGCTCTCGTCGCTCCCAAGGCGAATCAGGCCGGACAGCGCGGACAACGACTTGCCCTTGTCTGGCCCTCCGATGATCTCCACGGTCCATTCCCGAATGGGGACGCGCGTGATGCTGTCACCCGGGATCGTCACTGACTCGGTCGTCTCAACCATGCCTGTCCGACTGTACTGGGAAAGACCGCTTCGATCTTCCGGAGTTACGAGGGGTAGGGCTAGACGCGCCTCATGAACGAAGCGCAGTGGGACGCGGCGGTGGCAGCAGCGCGTGCAGCGCGGTTGGCGGCGTGGAAGCGGCTGGGCACGCCCGACGTCGACGTGCTCGCGCCGATCCTCAACCCGATCTTCATGGGCGGCCCCGCGTGGCCCTCGCGGCCAGCGTGGCGGGTCATTCGGCGACCGAAGAGCACGATCCTCGCGTCTGACGCCCTGTCAGACCCGTGGATGGAAGGTGAGCGCCTGGGGCAGCGGCTCGAGGTGCTGATCGAGGTCCCGGGTGAAGTGCGCGACGTGCGCAAGTCGCCCTTCCTGTCGGCGTTGATGGAGCTCTCGCACACCGCGGCTGCGAACGATCTGCGCTCGCTCCTCGAGCGGCTCGGGGTGGTGTCGGTCGAGGTGTCGGGTGAACCGTTCCCGAAGGCCTTGCGAAACGCAGACGGCCGGGTCGGGTTCTTGTTGGGCGTTCGCGCCCAGGGCGTCCCTGAAAAGGTCAAGCTGCCTGGTGGAGAGGTGATGCTGGTGGTGGCGACGTTGCTCAACGCAGAACAGCTCGACGCCGTGTCTCGCAGCCCCGAGGCGCGCATCGCGCTGGCAGGGGAGCTCTCGACCCTCGAGGGCGGTCACCTGTCGTTCGTCGACGCGAAGGCGGCAGTGAAGAAGAAGAAGACGCCGGCGAAGAAGAAGAAGTCACCCGCGAAGAAGCCGAAGAAGAAGTCCTAGTCCCTCCCTCCCGCTGCGCAGCGGGGAGAGGTTGGCGCGCAGCGCCGGGAGAGGGGCTCGAGCGCATCAACAAGGCCCCTCACCCCGGCCCTCTCCCCGCTCACGCAGGGAGAGGGAGATCAGGGAATGACCGTGTCGCGCTCGACGCCGCCGCGTCCGACCTTCACTTCGACCGGCACACCCTTGAGGCGCTTCCGAGCCAGCACTTCGGGCAACGGCGCCTGCCCATCGATCGAGAGGATCACGTCGCCCGCCGCCACCGACGCGTCACCAGGAGCCGCGACCACGAAGAGCCCCGGCGGCGTGCGCGCCACCTTCATGAGCAGCTCTTCCGGCAGCCAGGGCGTGAGGAACCGTGTCCGTGCCTGCACCCAGATCTCCGCTTGCAGCGCATCGGTCTGCGCCGCCGCAGCATCAGGCTGCGCCGTGGTGATCGCCGGGGACAACGCCAGTGTGAGCCGGCTGTCGCTCACCGCCGGCCTGGCGACCTGCCACCGCTGGGCGATCTTCACCGCGTCCTTCGTCATCGCTTCCAACAAGTGCGTCAACGCCGGAGCCGGATCGAACTCCTCTTCCCCTGTCGGTGCCGCGAAAGGGTCGATCACCACCGTCGCCCCGAACTCCGCGACGATCTCCCTCGCCGACGGGTGAATGAGCTCCATCACCACCAGCCACGTCGTCTGCTGGTTCGCCACGCCCCCCTTGCGCAGGCCCTTGCTGTCTTCGCGTTCCTGCGTGGAGTTCTCGACTCGCCGCTCCACCGTCGTGCGGATCACCATCGCCTGATCGACCGGAATCGCCGCGCGGGTGATCACCGGGACTCCCGTGTTGCCCAGCCAGCCCGGCTCCTCCCACCGTCTGATCTGCACCTCACCAGGCCCGAAGATCGCGAGCCGATCTCCGGCCTCCCGCAGCGCGACGGCGACCTCCCGCTGCGCCAGCTCGAACCGCCGCCAGCCGGGGCTCTCGTCGCCGACGATCCGCACTGGTGTGATGGCGATCGCCACCACCGTGGGCGGTTGCGCCGGGACGCGCAAATTCTTCAGGTAGGCCGACGAACATCCGCTCGACACGCACGCCAGCACCAGAGACGAGGCGAACCGCACGGCGGCGAACTGTAGAAAACGACGAGAGACGCGGCGATTCCGAACAGCCGGAGCGGCCGAGCCCAAAACGAGTGCCGGCCCGTTCAGCTTTCCTCGCAACGAGCACGCCCCCGGGAGCTTTCGCTGCCTCGGATCTTGTGTCGGGAGGGCGGCGAACGGGCCGGCACTCACCGCCTTCGTACCACGCCGATCCTGGCTCGCCGCCTCCCCATTTGTGACGTTTCGGAGGCGTTCCAAGTGTTTGAATTCTTGACCGAATTGGGTGAAGAACAGGTGGTGCGCGACCTCCTGACACCGGCCCTCGCCGGGGTGAACCCCAAGGCCTACATCGCGCACTTCAAGCGGCTCGACGACGAGGCGCGCCGACACTTCCTGGGCAACCTCTCGGCCGCCGATCTGAAGGCCCACTTCAAGACGGTCGGCGAGAACGCCACGGTCGGGCTCATTGTCTCCGCTGGTCGCCCCGATCCCTCGCTCGAGGCCACGGTGGGTGGCTCGCCGCTCGGTCAGGCAGGGCTCAGCGAGATGGCGGCGCTGCAAGATCGGGCGCTCACGCTGGGCCGCGAGATTGAGGTCAAGGCCATCAGCGGCATGCTCGTGGGCTCACTCGCCCGGCTCGAGCCACTCGAGGCCGTGTTGCGCGAGTTGAGGTGGGCCCCGAAGACCGTCGTGCTGGCGGGTGACGCAGGCGATCGCGACTGCGCCCCCGTGCTGGGCTGGTCGATGCGCGGCACCATCGGCGACGCAGGCACCTTCCACACTCCCAACGAGCCTCTCCTGTGGGACGAGCGAGAGCAGGTGAAGTCGATGCTCAGCGCCCTCGCTGCACGGTGGAACGCGGTGCTCGACGTGCGGCTCTGATCACGGCAACGCGAGCGTGTGCAGGTGCGGCTTCGCCTTGTCCACGTCGGACTCGTGCTTGAGCACCAGGTTCAAGGTCTGTGCGACCAGCTCTCCGCTGAGGGTGTCGGCGTTGAGGAGCGCCAGCGCCTGCGCCCAGTCGAGCGTCTCGGCGATCGAGGGTGACTTCTTGAGCTCGAGCTTGCGCAGCTTGCCGACCGCGTTGACGACCTGCTCGGCCAGCTTCTCGGCCACGCCCGGCAGCCGCGATCGCACGATCGCCAGCTCGCGCTCGCGGGTGGGGTAGTCGATGAAGAGGTGCAGGCAGCGCCGCTTGAGCGCGTCAGACAGCTCGCGCGCCGCGTTCGAGGTGAGCACCACGCGCGGAATGTGTTTCGCTTTGAGGGTCCCCAGCTCCGGCACCGTCACCGCGTTGTCGGCCAGCACCTCGAGCAGAAACGCTTCGAACTCCGGGTCGGCCTTGTCGATCTCGTCGATCAGCAGCACCGTCGGCTTGTCGCTCACCAGCGCCTTCAAGATGGGGCGGGGCAGCAGGAAGCGCTCCGAGAAGAAGACGGCGTCGCTGGCCGCCACCCGATCGGCCGCCTCTTTGATCGACGACGCGCCGACCATCAGCTCGCCAATCTTGTCCTTGAGGAGCTGGGTGTAGAGCAGCTGCTTGGCGTACTCCCACTCGTAGAGCGCCTTCGACTCGTCGAGCCCCTCGTAGCACTGCAGGCGAATCAGCTCGCGACCCAGCGACGTCGCCAGCGCCCGCGCGAACTCGGTCTTGCCCACGCCCGCAGGCCCTTCGATCAACGCCGGCTTTTCCAGTCGATCGAGCAGGAAGGCCGCCGTCGCGATGTCCTTCGAGGGGAGGTAGCCGGCCTGCGTCAGCCGCGCGCTCGCGTCGGCGATGTCAGCGAAGGAAGTCATGTCGCCGCGCTTGTACCTCATGACACGTCTGTCAGAGCCCTGCTGTGGCGTCGGTGCCGCGACAGACCCGCAGGGGCTCAAAAGACTCAGGCTGGCGCATCGTGGAAGCACTCGAAACTACAGAAGAATGGCCCCTCAATGCCCCCGGCACGCCCACTGCAATTTCACCTCGTACGGCCCTGACGGGTCGAGGTGGTACTCACATGGTGCGATTGGCGATGGTCATGGCGATGGTGGTGCTCCCCGGCGGGTTGCTGGTGCTTGCGGCGTTCATTCTCGCGCGTCTGGTCGCGCAGCAGATGAAGCTCGAGCAGGGGCCTCAGCGCCGTCGCCTGGCCCGGGCCGTCGCCCATGTGAAGCTCCGCGATGCGTGGACCGAGGCCCGCCGCTCTCTGCGCTGAGCCCCGGTCTTTCTTTCTGGCCCTCCGCGCTTACGGCCAGTGGAAGAACTGGGCGGCCGCTTCGGTGTCGCCGGCGGCACCCGCACCCTGCACGAACACGCCGTACACCGAGATCTGCGAGTCACCTGCCAGCGAGCTGACGGGGGGCTGCGGTGCGCCCAACGAGCCCCGCGGATCGAGCGCGCGCACGTCAGAGACCTTCTGCACGGGCGGTACGAACCAGCCGATGCCCGCGGTGATGGCCGGGGTGCGCGCGAGATCGAACGGCACGAGGTACTGGCGGTAGTCGCCAATGCCCGAGCTGGTGCGTGGGCCTGCGACGAAGCTCATGGCGAAGGTGTTGTCCTTGTCGGCGATCGGCGCGATCGACGGCGAGAAGGCGAACCACGTCTCGGTTGACGGCCTGGTGGGGAAGAGCACCGTGAGCGTCGAGATGTTGGGGTCGGTCACCAGCACGTTGAGGTGCGAGCCCGTGCTCCAGAGCCGCGCCTGCGAGCTGTAGAGCGAGACGAAGACGGTCGAGAACTGCGTCGAGGTGCCGATCAGCGTCGTGAAGGCGCCGACGGCCTGACCGGTCTTCGGGTGAATGGCCACCGTCGTCCAGTCTTCGGGGAAGGGGCTGGCCTGCACCGCGGAGGTCATGCGCGTGGGGGCGCCGAAGCTCGCCGCGTTGTCGCGCACGATGCCGTACGGCTCGGTGTCGCCGACGCCACCGCTGATGAGGCGCGTGCCCGTGAAGGTGACGTGCACCAACGAATTGCCCACGTGCGTGGCGATCGCCGGGTGGGAGGGCGCGCCAATGCCACCGACCCCCGCATCGGTCGGCGGTTGCGACGTAAACGCCACGCTCCGCTGCGTGACGGCCAGAGACGAATCGAGCTCACGCACGATCAACGCCTCGTTCTCGGCGGTGACCATGATCGCGCCGCCGTTCTTCCAGGGGGCGATGTCGCAGTCGCGGTAGAGGTCGCCCGTGCCGCCGTCGTCTGCGAGCGGGGGGAGGAAGGTGTTGGCGACGAGCCCCCACGCGCGGCCGCGATCGGCGCTCTTCTGCACGCGAATGCCGGTGCCGACCACGTAGCAGGCGTAGAGCGCGCGCGAGGTGGGCTCCCAGGCGAGGTGCACGCGCGAGCCCGTGGTGTCGAGGCCGACGCTGGTGACTGCCTCGTTCTCGAGGTCGGCGCCGCGCTCGGTCGAGGGGTGCGCGATGAGCTGCCCTTCCTGCTCGAGCGCCAGCGCGACGCGCGCGGTGTCGAAGGCGGCGATGTCGGGGCGACGGCCAGGCACCTGACCCACCGACACGCCACCCATCGGCATCGGAGGTCGGGGGGTGAGACCAATCTCATTGGAAATCATCTGCAGCGGCTGCGTACCCGCGTCGCGCGTCCCACCACCGGGGTTGAAGACGCCGCCGTCGGCGCCGGTGCGACGGCACTCGCCGGGGGCGAAGCACGAGTAGCTGTTGGGGCAGGTGTTCGCCATGCCCGAGATGCACGTCTGCCTGACGCACTGGCCGAGATCGCACACCCGATCGCTCGGGCAGTCGTTGAGCCCGCTGCACATCGCGCCTGCATCGGAGACCATCATCTGGATCGCCGTGCCCGTGAGCACGTCGCCATTGGCGTTGGTTCCCGCAAGGTAGAACCGGCGACCGCTCATGCCCGAGTCGGGGATCAGGAGGTTGATCGACCCACCCGGCGTCAGCTCGGTCTCGAACTTGTTCTCACCCACCGCGTCGGTCTGAATGAGGATCCACTTCTCGATGGCGGCGGTGCGGCGCAGCTCCCACGCCAGCGCGATGGTGTTCTCATTCGCGGTGCCGATCAGCGACACCCCGTTGCCCCCGTCGAGGATCGGCCTGGGCCCCGCATCGGGCACGCCCGCGTCGAACCCCGGCGGCTCGCCCTGAAAGAAGGCGTCGAGGCAGGGGCGCGAGAGCATCGCCAGCTCGGCGGTGCACGTCTCGCTCTGCAGCTTCCACGCGTCTTTGGTGATCGACAGACAAACCGGGAGCTTCTCGATGCACCCCAGCGTGCTCTCGAGGAGCTTCTGGTCAGCCGCGGAGCACGAGTTCAGGTTGGCCGTGCACATCGCCCCCAGCAAGGGGCTCACGGTCTCGGCCGGGCAGTCACCCTTGATCTGGGCGTTCGCTTTGGTCGATCGCTCGCACAGGTTGGAACCACAGCCACTGAGAACGACGAGCGCAACCACGACCGGAACGCGGTGGATCATCGCGTCCCTCTAGTCGGTGAAAACGGGGGCTGTCACCCTCCGGGATTGACGCCGGTGACGATGGTGGTCAGGTCGAGACCTCCGGTGTACCCGTAGCTCACCTGCGCGTCGTAGCCGTGCACCGTGACGCCAGCGCCCGGAATGCTCGTCTGATTGGGCTGCGGAACGATCTCGATGGTGTGCGTGCCTGTTCCAACAGGGTGATTCACGGTCGCGAAGGTGGTTCCTGCGATGGTCGTCAAGCCGCTGATGGCGACCCCATCGACCCTGACTTGCGCCACCTTGGCCGTGTCGAGACTCAAGCCGAGGTAATTGTCTTTGAACCCGGTCGACGCCAGCACCGTGTACCGGCTGCGCCACTGTTCTACCGGCGGCAGGAGGACCATCGACGGGTCGCCCTGCTGGGGATCCGTGGCCAGGGGGGGCGAGTTGACCTGCCCCTGACCCGCGAAGAACTGGGCCACCGCGATCGGGTTGCTGGCGGCGATGGTGAAGGGCCGTCGTGACTTGAACTCGACGAACGAACCGCCCGCGAGCACGCACGTGTTGGACTGGAGATTCCCGCTGGTGCAGTTGAAGGGAACGATCACGTCTCCAGCGGTCGGAGGCGGGGTGAGCGTCAGCGTCGTCGACGCGCCGGCAACGATCTTGAAGTGATCGGGCGGGGGGTTGGTCGCGAAGCTGTTGTTGTTGAGTCGGAGCGGGTGGCTCGGAACGGCGACGAAGTTCTTGCCCCAGGTCGAGAACGGAAAGATCTGCTCCTCGACGTGATCGCAGTACGGCCGGTTCCAGGTCACGTTGAGACAGGGGTTGCTGCCGAAGACCGCGATGGGCGTTCCGGCATCGGGGTCGGTCGAGATGATCGTCCCCGTCAGGTCGTTGGCCTTTCGGCACCACGTCGCTCCGCCCGCGTAGCTCTGACAGTCAGGCGTGAGATCGGCGCCGGCGTTGGCCGTCGCGAGCGCGAGCACCTCGTAGCTCTGAAGCGTGAAGGTGGCGGTCTGCCCGGGCGTCAAGGCGGGCACTGCGGTACCCGAGACGGACGCCCTCGTCGCTGCCGACGAGCGAACGGTCACCACCGTGTTGTCTCGGGTCGCGACGATCGTCAGCTGCGACGATCGAGCGCTCGTCGAAGGGGGATCAATGATGGTGGAGTGACCCGGCGCCAACCCGACGTAGCTGCTGCCGAGGATGTGTGCGGGCAACAGGAGCGACGCGTCGTTGCTGAACGTGCCGTACTGGCACCGCTTCCCGGCGGTGGTTTGTGCGCAGATGCCCGCGGTGGCGCCCCCCGTCAGCGCGCAATCGAGGGCGCTGAAGTCGCTGTACTCATTGCAGCCGCAGTCGGGTTGGCCCGCGGCGCCAGTGCAGGCCTTCGTGGTCTTGACGGCGTCAACCGGGCTGAACTGGTACGCCGTGATCGGGCGCGTGGAGGTCAGTCGGTAGGCGAACCGAGCCCGGCCCGTGTTCGCCTCGCCGACCGGCGTGTTCGCCGGGCTGATCGACTGCCAGGGCACGGGAATCTTGAGGAGGCCTTTGGTGGCTGGATCTCCGCGGCCGGGAACCGTGACGGTCTTGAGCCGTACGGGTGCACTGCCGGTGAACCGCCACACCTCGACGGTGGCGGGCAACGCCGACTGATTGGTGACCACGAACACGAAATCGCTGTCGGCCGTGCCCTGACCGGTGGCGGTGTTGCCCTTGAAGAGCCGGTCGATGGAATTGTCGGTGATGGCCGACCAGTATTCGCAACCGAAGTAGCTCCGTGCGCGCACCGCGTCACCGCACTCGTCGAGGCAGATGCCGTTGATGCACTCGGCGGTCGGCCCCATGCCTGGAAGGCTCGAGCAGGCCACGTCGGTGTAGGCGCCCGTCGCCGAGCAGACCTGCTGCGTCGTCGAATTCAGGCACCGGTTCGACCCGGGCAGACACGCGGGCATGCGGCACTGCGGCCCGTTGGCGCCCATCTCGCAGACCTGGGTGACGCAGGTGCCGTCGAAGTTGTCACCCGCCGGCTGCCAGCCCGCCGAGAGATTTTCCCGGGGCAGGCGCTTGCACTCTTCGACGTTCTTCAGGTCGGTACTGCAGCGCTTCTGGCCAACGGCGCACGCCGCGCACTCGCCGTTGACACACAAGGATCCAGCGGCGCAGGTCACTTCGCGGTAGTCGCTGCCGTCATCCAGGCAGATCTCGATGCCCGCATTGCCTGCCTTGCAGCGCGAGCCGCCGGGGCGGCACCGCAGGCAGCGCTCGTTTTGACAGAAGCCCTCGGGCTGCACACATTGCTCTGAGGTGACGAACAGCCCCGCGGCGTTGCAGCGCTCGACCGAGCCGTTGTCAGCACCGCAGCGCACCGCGCCCTCGGTGCAGGGGATCACCTGAACACCCGCGTCGACCGGCGGCGGCCTCGGCACGCACGCGCCCACGAGCAGATCGCAGCGCTGGCCCGCAGGGCAGTCGCCGTCGCGGGTGCAGACGAAGCGGCACTGACCATTGACCAGTTGCTCGGCCTCATCGCAGACCGGCCCCGCGTCACGTTGCGTGACCACCCGGGTCTTGTCGCAGGCGACGAGCCCGAGGAGGGAAAGGGCGAGGGGCAACGCACGCTTCATGGAGACTCCCGACGAGTGGCCCGCCTATGGCCTGGCGGGAACGAGGGAAGCCCTATAGCCCTGTGTGCTGCGCTCGAAAAGTGACCTTCAGCCTTTGCCGAGGTTGTCGACGATCGAGCTGAAGTCGACGTCGTCGTCATCTTGCGCAGGAGGCAGCGAGGCCGCGGCGCTGGCGGGCATCACCACGGTGCGATCTTCCTTCTCGACGCGCTTCTGCGCCGGGGCAGCGGTGATCGCGATGGGTGGGCGCGGCGGGGCAGCGGCCGGCCTGGGCGGAGCAGCGGCCGGTGCTGCGGGGCGCGCGGCGGGCGCTGCAGCAGGGCGAGCGGGCACCGGCACGTCGACGGGGATCATGTTGACCCGGGTCGCCTGCTCTTCGTCTTCGCCGAGGAAGGAGTTGGCCAGGTTCGACGCGGGCGGGCGGGCAGCAGCGGCGGGGGCAGCAGGAGCGGCGGGCCGAGGTGCGGCGGGCGCACCCGCGGGCTTGTTCTTGTAGCGAGCGAGCTCGAGCTCGACGACCTTGAGCTGCTTGCTCTTCTCCTGCACCGATTCCTGAAGGCGCTTCACTTCCTGCGCCTTCACCTGCTCGCGACGCTCGATCTCGGCCTTCTGCTTGGTGTTGAGATCTTCGATTTCCTTGAGGTGCTTGGCCTCGAAGTTCTTCTTCTCGGCGATGAACGCAGCGAGCCTGGTCGCCGCCTCGGTGGCCTTCGCCTCGGTGGTGGCCAGTTTGGTCTGCAGTTCCTTCTCGCCTCGCACCTTGAGGGCGTTCGACTGCTCAGCGGCTTGCTCGAGCTCCGAGACACGGCGCTGGCGGGTCGCGAGCTGGCTCTGGGTGTCTTTGAGGCGCGTCTCCATTTCGGAGATCTTCGACTGCATCTCGGCCTGCACCTGCGCGATGCGCTGCTCGGCGCGCTGGGCCTTCTGCGCCAGCTCGTCGTTTCCCTTCTTCGCGGCGGCTTTTTCCTGCGCGATGGCGGCGTTCGCTTCCTGAATGCGGGCGTTGGCCTGCTGCACCGTGGTCTGCATCTGAGTCCGGACCTGGTCGCGCTCGGCGGACACGGTCTGCTGCGCTTCGGTGGCCCGGGTGAGGGCGTCGCTCTTCTGCGCGAGCTCCTTCTTCATCGTGTCGAGCTCGCCGGTGGTGGCGGTGACCCGGGCGGCCAGCTCGTCCATCTTCTTCTTCGACTCGTCGAAGAGGGACTTGAGCCTGGCCTCGAGCGTCTTGACCTGCTCGGCCTTGCCCGTGGCGTCGCGGGTGAGCGCGTCGACCTGACGCGTCTTTTCCTGCTGCAGGGTGGTCAGCTTGCGCAGCGTGTCGGCGAGCTCCTTGCTCTTCGCCGCGAGGTCGTTCTGGAGCAGCTCCTCGCGACGGGTGGACTCGTCGGTCGAGGTGGCGATGCGATCTTCGAGGTGCTGCCGTGCGTCTTCGGCGGACGCCAGTTTGGCGTTGAGCTGGGTGAGCTCCGAGACCCGCGCGCCGAGTTCCTGCTTGGTCGCCTGCAGCTGATCGGTGAGATCGTTCGCTTGCTCGCGCACCTGGGCGAGGTCGGCTTCGAGCGCAGTGACGCGACCCTCGTAGTGCTGGTTGGTATCGGCGTGCGCGCGCTTCTCGATGTCGAGCGACTTGAAGGCGTCGTCGAGGTTGGCGCGGGTGGCGGCGAGGTCGACCTGGGTGCTCTGCAGCTGCGCGCCGAGGTTGTTGGTGCTTGCCGTGAGCTGGGTGATCGACTCGGCGGTCTCTTCCTGCAGCTTCGCGTGGGCGGAGGCCTCGGCCTCGTAGTTGCCCTGAGCTTCCGAGAGAGAGATCTTCAGCTCGCCAATCTGGCCCGAGAGCGTCTCTTCGAGCTGCGCCTTGGCGGTCTCGGTCTGACGGAAGAGGCCGGTGACGCGCTGGATCTCGTTGCGGGCGGAGGTGAGTTCACCCGTGCGCTCGTCGCGCTCGGCGCGCGTCTTCTGCAGTTCCTGCCCCGTGCGCTCGAGGTCCTCGCTGGTCTCGGTGAACGCGGCGCTCTTCTCTTCCAACGCCTGTTGCGTCTGGTTGAGCGAGTCCTGCGTCTGGAGGAGCGCCTTCTGGGTCTCTTCGAGGCTCAGCGTGAGGCGGTCGACCGACTCCTCGCGCTGGTCCAGTTCCTGGTTCTGCCCCTCGATGGTCTGCTTGAGGGCGCTGACCTCACCCTCGCGTTCGGCGAGCGTGCCCTGCGTGGTCGAGAGCCGCGCCTCGAAGTCGCTGAGCTTCGCGTCGCGATCGCTGACGTCGGTGTTCAGCCCTTCGATGAGGCGGTTCTTTTCCTGAATGCTGGCTTCGAGGTCGGCGATGGTGGCCGACTGGCTCTGCGCGGTCGCCGACAGCTCGTTGATCTGCGCGCTGAGTTGCTGCTCGAGCTGATCCTTCGCGGCGCCGAGCTCGCCGAGCTCGCCCGTCAGTTCCGCTTCGCGATCGGTGAGCGCCGCCTTGACGGCCTCGACTTCGCCTTCGAGCTCTCCGATGCGCTCGAGGCGCTCCTGAATCTGCGCCTGCAGCTCGGCCTCGCCGCGGTCTTTCTTCTCGACGGTCTCGGCGAGCTCGGTCTCGAGGGCGGTGATGCGGCCGTCGCGCTGGGTGACCTGCTCCTCCAGCTGCTGCTCCATTTCCCCCTTCTGGGTCTGGAGGGCTTCGAGCTGGGCCTGCAAGCCGGTGATCTCGCCTTCGAGCTCCCCAATCTTCTCGGATGAGCGCTGGCGGGCATCGGCGAGCTCGGAGGTGAGGCGCTCGACGTCGGCATCGCTCGATTGGCCGTGCTCTTCGGCGAGGCGCAGCTTCGTCTCGAGGTCGCGAATGGTTGCGGCGCGCTCGGCCTCGGTCTTCTCGAGCGTCTCGGTGAGCGCCTTCAGCTCGCCTTCGTACTCGGCGAACTTCGCGTCACGCTCTGAGACGGTGGCGTTCTGCGTGTCGGTGAGGCTCTGGAATTCCTGCTGCAGCTCGGCGAGCGCCTGATCGCGCGCGACCACGGTTTCCTGCAGCTGCTTTTCCTTCACCTCGAACTCGAGCGTCGCGAGGTTGAAGTCCTTCTCGAGCCGCTCGTACTCGTTGCGCGCCTGATCGAGCTCCTGGCCCTTGCGCGCGATCTCTTCTTCGAGCGCCGACTTCTCGCGGCGCAGCACGTTGACTTCTTTTTCCTTCGCCGAGACGACCTCGATGACTTCCTTCTCGCCGATGAACTTCTGGAGGAGGAGATCTTCGACCTGGCGGCCGTGCTCGCGTTCTTTCTCGACGAGGTTGTTCTGCGCCTCGTTCAGGCGACGGGTGAGATCGTCGCCCTGCATCTTGAGGCTCTGGATCTCGACGTCTTTCTCGTTGAGGCGATCTTCGACGCTGAGCAGCTCGCGCTCGCGCACGCTCCAGATCTCGGAGATGCGCGCGATCTGCGCTTCGCGTGACTTGAGCTCGTCGCGAAGGATCTGAATCTTCGCTTCTGGGGTGCCCATCGCGTCGCGGCGGGGCGGGCGGCGCACCTCGCGCGACTCGGCGAGCAGCTCGGTCTTGCGATCGGCGATCGACCCGAAGGCGCGATCGAGGAAGGCCTTGTCGTCGTCGGTCAGCGCGCTGCGGCGCTCACGGCGAGGGAGGCGCGGCGGCCCACCTGTCTTCAGCGGCGGCGGTGCCGCGTTGTTGGTCTCGGGGGCCGGGCCACCGGTGAAGGCCGCGTCGAGCTCGCCATCCATGTCTTCGAGCGACGACGACGGGCTGCTGCCGGGCGGCACGATGGTCTGGGTCAGCCGCGCCAGCTCCTCCATCTCGAAGGGGATGGCGAGGTAGCCGTTGGCGGCGTTGGGGCCCTGAGAGTGCTGCATCAGCGCGGAAGGGTCGGAGTCACTCGACACGAGAATGACCGGCAGGTTCTGGCCGTACTTCCCTTTGCGAATGGTGCCACAGAGCACGAAGCCGCTCTGATCGGGCAGCTCGGCGCGGAGCACCACCACGTCGGGGCGGCGCTTCTCGAGTTCACGTTGGGCATCACCCGCGTTCGCCGCGAGGCTGGTGTTGAAGCCAACCCCCTTCAGAACGGAGGCGAGCGAGAGAGCAAAATCATTCTGACTTTCGACAATGAGAGCGCGGCGCTCCATGAGACCTCAGTCGAGCGTGGGGAGGGCAGAGAGTCTGCTACTTCGTGGCGAGGCGGTAAACCGCCTTGATCTGCCGCGTTGTGACACGCCGCAAGTCAAGTGTCTCGTCCCGGCATCGTGGTCGGGGGGGTGTGCCGATTGAACAACCCCGACTCGGGCGGGCAGTAGCCATGCACCGCCATCGCGAGCCACGGGTCGATCGCGCTGTCAGGCGGCGAGGCCTCGGCGTCGACCGCTTGCAGCTCTGCAGCGTCTTCAACCGCCATCTCGGGCGCGTCGTCAGACGTCGTCGAGGCCGACGCGAGGCTCGGCACTTCGACCAACTCCTCGTCGGCCAACTCCTCCAGCTCTTCGTCGGTGACCTCCTCAATCTCGTCTTCGGCGACGAGCTCCGGCACCGGTGACGGCGACGAGTGAGGAACCTCCAGCGGGCGGGTCGGGACGCGCGGCGGTTCCGGAAAGAGCCCCGAGCTCTGCTCCGCCGGGGCAGCAGCAGGTGCCGGCGATGAAAGCGGGGCAGAGGGCGCGGGCTTCACCACTGCGAACGAGCCCGACGTGGTTCGCGCAAGCGGGGGAGGGCCCGAGATGCGCGGCAAGAATTCAGGCACCGCCACCGGCGCCATCGTCGCACCCGGAGGAGGAGACGTGGGGCGAACTCCCGATGGAGAAGACAACTTGAGCGGGGGCGGCACCGCGCGCGGGGGAAGGGCAGGCACCGGGCTGGGCGTGAAGGTCGGCATCTCGAGCGGCGGCACGAAGATCGGCGCCGACCCGGCGATGGGGTGTTCAAGCGGCTGTTCGAGCGGCTTTCCGTACGGCACCGTCGTATCCGGGGGCGCTGGCTCTGGGGCGGCGGGCGCTTCGGCCGGGGGCGGCTTGAGCTCGGTTCGAGTCGGGCGTGCCGACGCACTGACTTCGTTTGGGTCGACCTTCTGCGCGGCCGGGGCGGCGCGCACCGCGCTCGACTCGCTCACGTTCGGTGGGGGCCCCGCCGGGTCGACCTCGGACATCGGCTCGATCGCGGTTCGCGTGGGGCGTGTGGCGGCGGTCGCGAGGCTGGGCGGCATCGCGGCGGGGACGGGCACGAAGGGCGGCGGGCGTGGCGAAGGCGGCGGCGGCGCGGGAGGGGGCGCCGCGTGCGTGGTCGGCTCGGGCGTCGGCGGTTCCGAGGGTCGCGGCGGCACGGGCTTCGTCGCCGCGCGCGTCACGCGAGCGGGCTCAGCAGCTTCCTTCGGCACGAGCGAGAGGTGGGCGCCGGTGTCGGGGAACTCTCCTTCGCTCAGCGGGGGCGAGCCGGGCTCTGCTGCGGCGACCGAGCGCGGGTTCTCGCTCGGCGGGCTGGCAAGCGGGGTTCCCATCACCACGGGCGGCTCGGTCATGCGGCGCGCGTTCGGCTCAGTGGTGAGCCGCGCGAACTCGGCGATGTCTTGCGCTTCCTGGCCCATCACGATGGGCAGTTCTTCTTCGCGCAGCGGCACGCCCATGACCGCGGGGCGTTCGGCTCCGGCCACCGCCTCGGGTGACGTATCGGCGGTCGACAGCTCCGGGCCTGGCTTCGACTCGATGGTGACGTTGAGCGACTGCTTTTTCTTGCCGGTGTCTTCTGTCGGACCCGCCGCCCGACCGAGCTGCGTGACCTCATCGGGGTTGGCGGCTTCAGCGTCACCGACCGCGCGCACCCCGGTGCCGGTGAGCGCCACGTACATCGCGACGAGGTCAGCGCGCACCTTCGCGCCGTCGTGGGCCAACACCGCTGCTCTCGCCGCCGCGCCAAGCTTCACCCGCAGCGACGGCGTGGTTGCCAGCGAGGCGATGGCATCGGCGAGCGAGACCTTGTCGCCGGGCTTGTAGAAGACGACGCCTTCGTCGGGCAGCGAGGCCCGCGCCGCCCCGACGTCTGCGGCGATGATCGGCCGACCCGCCGCGAGGTATTCCGCGATTCGAGACAGGGGCGACCCGACGCGCGAGTTGCGCTCGACGTCTGACAGCGTCAGCAGGCCCACGTCGCTGGTGGCGAGCACCTTGTGCACGTCGTCGTGGCCCACGGGATCCTGGAACTCGACCTTGCCCTTGAGCTTGAGCGCCCCGATCTGCTCTTCGAGCCGCGCCTGATGCGCCGGGTGCCGGGGCCCCACGACCGTCAGCCCCAGGTCGGCGCTCTGCAACGCCAGTTGCTGCGCCTCGAGCAGCGTCGAGAAGTCGTTCGCGTTCGACAAATTGCCGAGGTGGATCAGCTTCATCGGCGTTGCGTCGGGCACGCCCATCACCGCCGGCGTGTAGGGCGTCAGGTCGACGGGCGAGGGCAGCACCTGCACCTGTTCGCGCGAGACGCCGATGCCCGAAACGAACTCGCGGGTGAGATCGTTGGCGACGATCACCGCGTCGGCGTTCATCAGGCAGAAGAGTTCCTGCCTCCGCACGCGGGCGATGAAGCGGCGGTTCGCTTCGACCTCATCGTACAGAAAGGGCAGGTCGACCGACGGCAGCGCGCAGGCGTCGTAGACGACCTTGTGCCCAAACTCCGATCGCCGCTCGCACAGCGCGTAGCCTCCGAAGGGATCGAAGGCGTGCACCATCACGTATTCTTCGCTGTCGAGCTGTCGCCGCACCGCCCGATCGAAGGCCTGCACCCGCGCCGCGAGATCTCCCGAGCCGACGGGCACCCGCAACAGGCGCGCGCCGTGGTAGCGCTCGATGTGGGTGTGATCGGGTGTCTTGACGGTGAGCGCGACGACCTGAAACCGATCAGACAGGCCTTTCACGTACTCCGTCATTCGACGCGAGATCGCCGTGGGCGCGGGCACCACGTCGAAGCAACACAGGAGCAGTCGCGGCAGGTCGCTCACGGCCGCCTGCCATCATGGCACGTTGACCCCGCGTGCGAGCAGTGAGAAGTGCGGCGTGTGGAGGACCTCGGCAAGCGAACCCTCAGGGAACTCTTGACGCTCGCCCGAGAGCGCTTCGGCAGTCACGCGTCGACGCTCAAGACCCGCGCCGAGTTGCTCGCCGCGCTGACCGCGCCGGAAGAAAATTCCACTGCGGCTCCGCCGAGCATGCCTGCGGCGCTTCCCCGTGAGATCATCGTGAAGGACTTCTTCCGGAGGCGAGGCCCGTGACGTTGAACAAGCGTCGGGCCATCGCGCAGCTCGAGCAGGCGAGGCTGCACCTCGATCGAGGGGAGTGGGCGCAGGTCGAGGCCCTCAGCGCCGAGGTGCGCGCAGCAGGCTTCGCCGAAGAGTCTGCGTTCTCGTTGCTGGGCGAATCGATTCGACGCCAGGGCCGCCTGAAAGGCGCGCTCGAGGTCTTGAACGAGGGTCTGGGCAAACACCCCGCTTCGAGCGAACTCGAGGCGCGACTGGGCTGCGTGTTGCTCGATCTCGATGAGCCCACGGCGGCCATCGAGCACTTCACGCGCGCGCGACAACGCCTGAGCCGCGACCCGCAGTTGTTGACCTCTCATGCTGCGGCGCTCCTGCGGCTGGGGCGCGCGGAAGAAGCCGAGGCGCAGCTCGCGCGAGCGTTGCTCCTCGGCGCTGGCCCCGATGCGCGGTTGGTGCTGGCGACGGTCAAGGCGCGGCGGGGCCAGCTGGGCGAGGCCGATCGCATCGCCGCGAAGGTCGAAGAGGTGGGCGACCCGTCGTTGAGCTGGGCCGCGAAGGCGCTGCGAGCCGATCTCAAGCTGCTCCGCGGTGACGCGCGTGGCGCCCTCGACGCCTGGCAGGCGATGGAACAGGCGGGCCAACTCCAACCGTGGCAGGACGCGCACCTCGCGTGGGCGGCCGAGCTCGCAGGCGAGCGCTTGATCGCCGACTCGGTGATGGCGCGCCGGCTGGGCCAGGGACCGCAGGGTGAAGATCTGCTCTTGTTCGCGCAGATCTCGAACCTGCGCAGCGAGCCGGTGCGGGCGCTCGACTTCCTCGAACGGGCGGCGAGCCTCGTGAAGTCGGCAGAGGCCGGCTGGCAGTTCGAATATCTCTCGTGCCGGGGGCGGGCCTTGCGCCTGCAGGGCAGGGCTGCCGAGGCGTCGGTCGCGTTGCTCGAAGCGGTCGCGTTGCCCGAAGGCGCGTTGCCCAAGCTGGGCGTTCCGCCCCACGTCGATCTCGGTCACCTCGCCGCCGATGCGGGCGAGTTCGAGCACGCCGAGCGACACTTCCGCAGAGCGCTCGAGCTTGACCCCGACGAGCCTGAAGCCAGACGCGGCCTCGAGCTGTGCGCGCGCCGACTCGGGTGGCGCCAGGCCCTCGAAGCCTCGGTCGATGAGCGCCTCAACGCCGCGAAGGCCGAGACCGAGGCCGTGCGCCGCCGCTTCGTGATGCGCGAGACCGAGGTCGAGCGGCTCAAGCGCGAGATCGCGCAGCTGCGGGTGGAACGAAACGAGGCGGCCCGCGAAGCCCAGCGCGCACAGGCCGAGGCTGAGGGCGAGCGCCGCCGACGCGAAGACGAGAAGCGCAAGACGCTGGCCCTCGAGCTCGAACAACGCGACCGCGACGTCGAGGGCAAGGCGACCGAGAACCTCGAGCGGGTGTTTGGCACCTCGCGCAACGCGTGCCCCGAGAAGATCTGGCAGATGCTCTTCGTCGCCGAACGCACCTACCAGCAGTCGCTCTACACCGAGATCCCCGCCGCCGCCGTCGCGGTGCTCTTCTCGGGCGCGTTCGAGCGCAGCCTCGTCGACGTGCTCGCCCAGGAATTCAGCCGCTGGCTCGACAAGCACGGCCTGCGCGCCCAGTTCCTCGAAGACGCCGTGCGTGAGCGACGTGGCTCCCGGGTCGAATACTTCGATCGCTTCTTCGACTGGTTCGACCGCGAGCAGGACGCGCGGCCACCCGCGCTCGGTGAGATCACCCGCGTGCTCGAGCGCAGGGAAGAACGGCACCTCGTGCTGTGGCTCCGCTTCTTGCGGGAATCGTTCGCGCTCGACGATGCCTACTGGGCCGACTTCAGCCGCTTCGTGACGTGGAGCAAAGAGACGCTTCGCGACCCGGTCGCCCACGGTCACATCGAGATCGACTGGGCCGGCCTCAAGCAGTTCCGCGAGAAGTTGTTGTTCGAGTTCGGTGGCGTCACCCCCGGTGCGCTGCCGCGTCTGTTCGCCGCACGCAAGAGGTGACCCATGCTGTTCGCACTCGTGATCGCGTTGTCTGCTGCTCCTCCGCCCGCCTTGCCGGGGGAGATCATGGCGCCGCTGGGCCACGTCGGGAACGTGGTCGACGCGCCGCCGAAGGGCGGGGTCTCGGAATCCGATCGCGTCGTGGTCCCCCAATGGGACGGGTGCGAGGCAAAGGGGGTCTACCTGATGCGCTTTCTGAGCGGCTCCTCGCGCGCGCTGGAGCAGGTGCAAAGCGCTCTCGATCGCGTGCCGGGCACCGAGAAGACGCTGTTCGGCAAGAAGAAGGGCGTGCTGACCGAGGTGATGAGGCAGCTCTCGAGCTCGAAGTTCGAGGCGAAGGTGCCGTGCGAGCCCTCACCGCGGGTCGATGGGTACAAGCTCGAGCTGAGCGGGCTGCCGAAGAAGTGGTGCGACGCGAAGCCCGACGCGCAAGACGGCGAGTTCTGGTTCTTCGCCAACGGCAAGCCGGCGGCGGTGATCTCGGTGCAGAAGGGGGCCAGCGACCCCTGCAAGCCTCGGCTGTCGACGGTGCTCTTCGATGCGAAGGGGTTGGGGCGGCTGCGGCTCCACGCCGATTGGGGCGGGGCCATCGAGACCTTCGTCGCGGGTGAGAAGTGCCAGGCGCTCGAATACACGCTCAACGCCGAGAAGCAGGCCTTCGTGCCGACGTGGAAGTCGTGCAAACGCTGAGGTACAGCGCTTCACGTCATGGCGACCGCCCCCATCGTCGAAGTTGATTCCGTCAGACCCCAACCGCGCACCATCGAGCGCGCCGCGGAGGTGCTCGAGAGCGGCGGGCTCATCGCGTACCCCACCGACACGTACTACGGCATCGGCTGCGACCTGTTCTCGAAGAAGGCCATCGATCGGCTGTACGGCATCAAGAACCGCGATCGCAAAAAGCCGCTTGCCTTCCTCTGCCCCGATCTGTCGGACGTGGCGAAGTACGCCAGGGTGTCGAACTTCGCGTACCGCATCATGCGCCAGCTCACACCCGGGCCGTTCACCTTCGTGCTCGAGGCGACGCGGCTCGTGCCCGACATGATGCAGAGCAAGCAGAAGCAGGTCGGCATTCGGGTCCCGCAGGCGCCGCTGATGCTCGCCATCGCCGCCAAGCTGGGGCGGCCCATCGTCACCACCTCGGCCACCGACATGGACGGGCAGGTCCTCACCGACGCGAAAGACATCAAGGAGCAGCTCGGGGCCCGCCTCGATCTGATCCTCGACGGTGGGGTGCAGCCCGATGAGCCGTCGACGGTGGTGTCGCTCATCGACGATCAGATCGAGGTGCTCCGGCAGGGCAAGGGCATCCTCGTGATGGACCACTGAGCGTTTCGGCCTGATGATCGGTCTGCCGCGATGCAGACCGACTTTCTCGATCACTACGTCACGTACCTCCGGGCCGAGCGAAACCTCGCGCCGAAGACCGTCGAGGCGTACGCGACCGACGTGCGCGACTACCTGCGCGATCTCGAGGAGCGCGGCCTGCTCGTCGAGACCGTCACCCGCGAAGACGTGCTCGAGCACCTTGCGATCCTCGCGCAGCACGGGCTGGGGCCGCGATCCCGGGCCCGGCACCTCGCGGCGCTGCGCGGGTTTCATCGCTTCCTCGAAGACGAGAAGCTGACGAAGGCCGACCCGACCGCCGATCTCGACACCCCTCGACACACGCGAAAGCTGCCCGTCTTCCTCTCGGTGGAAGAGGTGATCGCGCTGCTCGAGGCCCCCGACGCGAAGACCATCAGCGGCGTGCGCGACCGCGCGATGATCGAGGTGCTCTACGCCACCGGCTTGCGCGTCAGCGAGCTCATCAAGCTCTCCATCAACGACATCAACCTCACCGACGGCTACCTGATGGCGTTCGGCAAGGGGCGGAAGGAACGCGTCGTGCCCCTCGGGCGCAAGGCGATGGAGGCGGTGAAGCTGTGGCTCGAGGCCCGGCCCACGATGCTGCGCGGGCGCGAGTCGAAGGCGCTCTTCGTGACGCCGCGCGGCTCGGGCTTCTCGCGCATGGGCTTCTGGAAGCTGCTGCGTCGCCACGCGCGGCAGGCGGGCATCGTGAAGAACCTGTCGCCCCACAAGTTGCGGCACTCGTTCGCCACGCACCTGGTCGAGCGGGGCGCCGATCTGCGCGCGGTGCAGGCGATGCTGGGTCACGCCGATCTCGCGACGACCCAGATCTACACGCACGTCGACTCGAAGCGGCTGCGCGCGATCTACGACGACAAGCACCCGCGCTCGAAGCTGCGCCGCGCGAAGTCAGGTCAGTAGCGCTGGACAGTGGGCGTCAGGCTTGTGAAGGAAGCCGCATGCGCATTCTGTCGGGAGTCCAGTCGTCGGGTCGCCTCCACATCGGCAACTACTACGGGGCGATTCGCGAGTTCGTTCGCCTGCAGGACGAGGGCGAGGCGCTGTATTTCATCGCCAACCTGCACGCGTTGAACTCGGTGCAAGACGGCGCGAAGGCGCGCGAGCTTACCCTCGAGACCGCCGCGGCCTTCATCGCGCTGGGCGTGAACCCCGACCGCGCGGCGCTGTTTCGCCAGAGCGACATCCCCGAGATCCCCGAGCTCAATTGGATTCTGGGAACCGTGGTGCCGATCGCCGATCTCGAGAACGCCCACAGCTACAAAGACAAGACCGCAAAGGGAGCGTCGCCGAACTTCGGGCTCTTCGCGTACCCGGTGCTGATGGCGGCCGACATCCTGCTCTACGACTCCGACGTCGTGCCGGTGGGGCGTGACCAGCGGCAGCACCTCGAGCTCACCGTCGACTGGGCGGGCAAGTTCAATCGGCTCTACTCGCCGGGCTACGACTCGCAGAAGCGCACTGGCGGCATCTTCAAGATCCCCGCGGCGCGAACGCGCGACGAGACCGCGCAGGTGCCCGGCACCGACGGTCAAAAGATGTCGAAGACGTACAACAACACGATCGATCTCTTCGGCACCGACGACGAGGTCAAGAAGCAGATCATGAAGGGCATCAAGACCGACTCCACGCCGCCGGAGTCACCCAAGCCCACCGCCAACCAGCCGCTCTACGATCTGCTCAAGCTCGCGCTCTCACCTGCCGACTTCGCGGCCATCGACCAGAAGTGGAAGTTCGCCGGCGGCACCGGCGCGACCCATGGCTACGGCGCCTTCAAGAACGCGCTGCTCGACGCCTTCCACGCCGAGTTCGACCCGGCTCGCAAACGCTACGCCGAGTTGATGAACGACCGCGCCGAGCTCGAGCGCCTGCTCAAGGTGGGGGCTGACAAAGCCCGTGCGTCTGCAGCGCCGGTGATCTCGCGCGTTCGCGCCGCCGTCGGGCTCTAAAACGGGACGACTTCGTAGAACGTGCTAAGTCGCTCCATGGCCGATTTACCGGCCTTGCGAGGGGTTGAGCGACCCGTGGTTGACGTGAAGGACGGGAGTCCTGCACAAGACGAAGCGCTGACGGAGGTGATCGCTCCCCGCGACGCTTTCCGCATCGCCTTGCCCAACTTCGAAGGGCCGCTCGACCTGCTGCTCCACCTCATCCGGGAGCACAAGCTCGACATCCTCGACATCCCGATGGCGTTGATCACCGAGAAGTATCTCGCGCACCTCGAGCTGATGCGGGAGATCAACCTCGACATCGCCGGCGAGTTCCTGGTGATGGCCTCGACGCTGCTGCACCTCAAGTCGCGCATGCTGCTGCCGCGCGAAGATCTGCCCGCCGGCCAGGACAGCACCGAGCTCGCGCAAGAGACCCTCGACCCGCGCTCGGAACTCGTGCGCCGGCTGCTGCAGTACCAGAAGTACCGCGCTGCAGCCGATGAGCTGGGGGCCCGCCCGATCCTCGATCGCGACACCTTCCCGCGTCGCGTGCGCGCCGAAGAAGTGCCCCTCGACGACGATGAGGTCGGCTTCCAGGAAATCAGCATCTACAAGCTGATCGAGGCGCTCGACGAGGTGCTGAAGCGGCTCGAGCCCAAGAAGCAGCACGAGGTCACGCGCGAGCATCTGTCGCTCTCGGTGGCGATGTACCGCATCGCCGATCGCGTGCGCGTCGAGGGCAAGGGTCAGGCGATCAACTTCTTCGATCTCTTCGAGGGGGCCCGCGTGCGCAGCGACGTGGTGATCACGTTCCTGGCGTTGCTCGAGATGTGCAAGCTCAAGCTCCTGCGCGTGTACCAGGAGCTCGGCAGCGACGACATTTTCATCAGTGAGAAGGGTGACGCCCTCGCGCAGTTCGGTACCGACGGCGTGGCGCCCGCAGAGGAGCTCGATCGTGAGTACGAATAAGAAGGGCACCGACAGCGAAGAGACCTCGACGGGCGGCCCTTCGCCGTTCTCCGAGGAAGAGGTCGCGGCCGCCACGCAGGGGCCCTCGGGTGATCCTGAGATCGAAGAGCTCGACCCTGCAGACATCGACGCGTCTGAGCCCGAGGCCTCGTTCGACAAGATCCTCGCCCGCAGCCGCAAGCTGACCGAGCCCCAGGTTCGCCAGGTGTTGCAGGCCGTGCTGTTCGTCGCGCCCGAGTCGTTGTCGCTCGATCAGCTCTTCGACGCGACGGGCATCGATCGCGAGAAGATCGAGCCCGCGCTCAAGGTGGTGGCCCAGACGCTGCGTCAGGCCGACTCGGGCATCGTGCTGCACGAGGTCGCCGGTGGCTGGCAGCTGCGCACTGCGCACGACACCGCCGAATACGTACGCCGCTTCCTGAAGGTGAAGCCGCAGCGCCTCACCCGCGCGGCCGTCGAGACGCTCGCGTTGATCGCCTACCGCCAGCCCGTGACGCGCCCCGAGATCGAAGACGTGCGCGGCGTCGACTCAGGGGCGGTGCTCAAGGCGCTGCTCGATCGCCGTCTGATCAAGATCGTCGGCAAGAAGGAAGAAGTGGGGCGGCCGATTCTATACGGCACGACCCGCGAGTTCCTCGAGTTCTTCGCGCTGAAGGATCTCGCGTCGCTGCCCACCTTGCGTGAGTTCCAGGAACTCACCGAGGAGAGCCGCGAGATCGTCGAGCGCGAGGCGCCCAAACCGGTCGCCGGCATCGTCGAAGAGCTCGCCGAGAGTGGCTTCGAAGAGAAGATGGCCGAGGCCGACAAGGCCAGCGAAGCGGCCCTCGCCGAGCTCGAGTCGGCGATCGATCAAGCCGACGAGACGTCGAAGACCGCCGCGAAGATCCTCAACCCGCCCGCGCCGCCGGCTCCCGCACCGGGAAGCCCCGAGGGCAACGCCGCAGCGCCGGCTCCCGCGCCCACCAGCAGTGAAGGGTCGTGAACACCATGGAGCGCCTGCAGAAATTTCTCTCCCGAGCGGGAGTGGCTTCGCGTCGTCACGCTGAGACGATGATCGTCGATGGCCGTGTGAAGGTGAACGGCAAGGTCGTCACCGAGCTCGGGACCCGCGTCGACGCGGCGAAGGATCTGGTGCTGCTCGACGGCAAGCTCGTCAGCGTCAACAGCGAGCGGAAGTACTTCCTCCTCTACAAGCCGCCCGGGGTGGTCACCACGCTGTCCGACCCGGAGGGCCGGCCCACCGTGGCCGACTACGCGCAGGACACCGGCGGCCGCGTCTTCCCCGTCGGCCGGTTGGACTACGACGCCGAGGGCGCGCTGTTGCTCACCGACGACGGCGAGCTTGCCAACAAGCTGATGCACCCCAGCCACCAGGTGCCCCGCGTCTACCTGGCCAAGGTGAAGGGCGTGCCCGATGAGCCTTCGCTGCAGAAGCTCGTCGATGGCGTGCGTCTCGAAGACGGAATGGCGCACGCGGTCGAAGCGAAGGTCTTCAACAAGGCCGAGCGCAACACCTGGGTGAAGCTGGTCGTGACCGAGGGGCGGCAGCACCTCGTGAAGCGGCTGTGCGCGGCCATTGGTCACCCCGTCGTGCGACTTTTTCGACCCGCCCACGCAGGCATCAGCGTGCACGGCCTTCACCCCGGTGCGCTGCGCGCCCTCAGCAATGATGAGATTCGGCGCGTGAAGGCAGCCGCCGACGGCACGACCTCCGAGCAGCCTGCGCTGTACTTGCCTGCACGGCGACACGGCCACGCGGCCCCGGGCTTTGAGCCTGAGGAGACCGAAAGTGACGCGCGGCGCAGTGAAGGGCGCGAGCCGCCTCCCGGCGCTCCGCTCCCGCCGGCAGACTTCCCCGAAGCTGACGAGGGCGATGCCCGCGGTGGCAGCCGCCCCCCTCGCAGGGGCGATCGTGCAGGTGGCGAACGAACCAGTCTGCGTGGCGCTGATGCGCGCGGTGGGGACGAGCGCTTTGGCGGCGCACGCGGTGGAGACGAACGCAGCGCGCAGAACTCCGGCGGCGCCCGCGGTGGAGACGAACGCGGCGCGCGGAGCTCTGGCGGCGCTCGCGGTGGAGACGAGCGCGGCGCACGGAACTCGGGCGGCGCACGCGGTGGAGACGAACGTGGCGCGCGGAGCTTCGGCGGCACTCGCGATGGAGACGAACGTGGCGCGCGGAGCTTCGGCGGCACTCGCGATGGAGACGAGCGCGGCGCGCGGCGCTTCGGCGGCGCTCGCGGTGGAGACGAACGCGGCGCGCGAAACCTGGGCGGCGCACGCGGTGGGGACGTACGCGGCGCGCTGAACTCCAGCGGCCCTCGCGGTGGACGCGAACGCGGTGCACGGAGCTTCGACCCTCGGGGTGGAGATGAACGCGGCCCGCGGAACTCCGGCGGCCCTCGCGGTGGATTTGAACGCGGCGCGCGGAAGTTTGGCGGCGCACGGGGAGGAGACGAACGCGGCGCACGGAGCGGCGGCCCTCGCGGAGGCGACAAACGGGGCGGCCCTCGCGGCGGCGATGCGCGCGGAGGAGACGAACGCAGGCGCTTTGGCGGTCCACGTCTCGCCGGAGATGAACGCGGCGCGAGCGATGGCCTGGGCGGCCCTCGCGGAGGCAGCTTTGGTGGTAGCGGTGGGGAGTCCGGCGGGGCCCGCCCTCGCCGCGAGCCCGGCGCCTTCGGCAATCAACGCGGTGAGCGTGCCAGCTTCGGCGCCCGGGGTGGATCCGACCGCCCCGCGGGAGGGAAGCGTTCCTTCAGCCCCGATCGGGGTGGTGGTCGCTTCGGTGGCCCCCGCGGCGACTCGGAACGGGGCGGGGGAGCATCTGATCGCGGCGGCCGCAAGTTCGGCGGCGACTCGCGGGGCCGGAGCTTTGGTGATCGACCCGGCGCACGCGCTGGCGGGCGAGGAAAGCCGGGAGGCGCCGGAAAGACCTCCCGCTTTGCGCCCCGCTCGGGTCCCGGCAAGTTTTCCTCCGACCGGAAGTCGGGCCCTCGTGGTTCGGGTGGCAGGAGTTCTCCGAAGAAGCCGCGAGGCTCATGGTAGAAGGTCGCATGTCTTGCCGTGCGGCTGTCGTCGCCCTGGTGGTGCTCTCTGCCTGCTCGGGTGGTCGTGACAAGACGCTCGCCGATCTTCAGAGCGCCCGCCCCGAAGTTCGCGCGCTGGCCGTGAAGAAGCTCGCCGAGAACATCACCTCCGACGACGTCAGCCTGTTCTCTCAGGCTGCGCGCGACCCCGTCTCGATCGTTCGTGCCGAGGCCATGACCGCCCTCGGCAAGACGCAAGACGCTCGCATCGTCGATCTGCTCGGGGAGGCGCTCGCCGATCAAGACGAGATGGTGCAGCAGCGCGCCGCTGCTGCGCTCGCCAGCTTCAAGACCGACAAGGCGCGCAGCTACTTGAACCTGCAGTTCACCCGACGCGGCCGCAGCACCCGCGTGGCGATCGTGCAGGCGCTCAAGGGCACCAACATCCCTGGCGCGATGGCCTCGGTCGTCGTCGCCGAAGCCAGCGCAATCTGGGATCGCAACATGCGCATCTTGAGCGACGGCACCTTGCCCGAGCGCATCGGTGCCGCCGAGGAACTCGGCCGCTCGGGTCGTCCCGAGGCTGTCAATCGCCTCGTCCCGCTGCTCAAGGACAAGCACGTCGCGCTCGCTGCCGCCGCGGCGCGCGGGCTCGGGCTGGCGGGCGACGTTCGCGCTGTGCCTGCCGTCTCTGCGCTCCTCGACGAGAACTTCCCCGAGCTGCGCGAGGCGGCGTGCGAGGCGCTCGGTCGACTGGGTGACGCCTCCATCGCGCCCAAGCTGCTCGCCGTCGCTCAGGAAAAGAGCCCCAGCAGCATTTTTGCCACCCGCGCCCTGCTGGCGCTCCCGCGTTCGCCTGAGGTCGACAAGGCGCTCTGCGAAGTGGTGTTGAGTGCTGGCGACTTCGAAGTGCTGACCGCGGGGCGCGAGCTTCGCCGGCGCGGCGGGTGTGCCCTCGAGCCGATCACCGAGAAGCTCAAGAGCGCGACCACCGCCACCCAGGCGCTGCACGCCCTGATCTCTCTGGGCCCGAAAAACGGTGAGCTGTCGTCGAAGATCGCGCCCTTCCTCACCAGCGCTGACGAGACGACGCGCAGTCTCGCCATCGATGCTCTGGCTGAGATCGGAGAGCCTGCCGGGGCCGCGCTGCTCGTGAAGGCGTGGGAGACCGAGATGCGTTCCCTCGAGCCCCGTCGCGCGGACTGGATCCCGGGGGCCCTGCCTCAGACCTATGCCGAGGGATACGACCCCGCGAAGGAACCCCCGAAGAACGACCCCTTTGCCGTTGCCCGGTCGCGTCAGAGCGATCTCTTTGCGCGCGTGCAGGCCCTCGACGCGCAACGCGCGCGCGAATCGGGCAAATCGCTGCTCGAGGCCCGCGCCCCGCGCGAGGTGAGCGATGACGTCAGTGAAGACGAAGTGCGGGTCTTCGCCTCGATCCTCCGCGCCATGGGCCGCCTCAAGGTTGATGGGGCCAGGAAGAACGCAGAGGCCTTCGTCGGCGAGACCAGCCCCACGGTGCGCGCCGCGGCATGGGTGGCGCTCGCCGCGCTCGGTGAAGACGCGCGTCCGGGGCTGTTCGATGCCGAGCGCGTGGTGCAGGGCGCGACCGCGCAGGCGCTCGTCGAGTCTGGCCCCGCGGGCCAGATGGTGGTCCTCAAGGCCGTCAACGAACTCGTCGGTGATCGCACCCGACTGATGGAGCCCCTGCGCATGGTCGTCCCTCCTCCCGAAGGTGCGGGTCCGTTGCAGGCGCTGGTGAAGGAAGGCGGGAGCGAGGCGGGCTTCGCAGCGTTGTTGCTCGCCGACATGGGGTCCCGAGCGTCGGCTCCGGCGTTGGCTCAGTTGCTTGACGACCCCGAGCTGGTCGCGCGCCGCGAAGTGCTCACCGCCCTCGGTCGCCTGGGAGATCCATCGGTGTCCGAGGCGGTGGCCCGCGATCTCTACAGCGACAGCGCGCTCGTTCGGGCGGCAGCCGCGGTGGCGCTGATGCAGATGAAATCGACGACGCAGCTCGAAGCGATCGACGCACTCAAGGGCGACTACGATCGTCGAGTTCGTGAAGCCGCGACGTCCGCTCACGAAGCCCTGTCGCAGGCGACCGGAGGCAAGCGCTGATGGATGTCCGGGAACTGAAGGACAAAGCCAGTCAGCTCTTCAGCAAGGGCAAGTTCGCCAAGGCCGCGGAGACCTACGAGGAATACTGCGTCGCCGACAAGAAGGATCACCAGGCGCGGGTCCGCAGCGGTGATGCGTGGGCCAAGGCCGGAAAGAAAGACAAAGCGATCGCGGCCTACGCGCTCGCTGCAGAGGGCTTTGCCAAAGACGGGTTTCTTCCGCGCGCCATCGCTGCCAGCAAGCTCGTCCTCGAGATCGATCCCGCCCACAAGGGCGTGCAGAAGATGCTCGCGGATCTGTACGCGCAGAAGTCGGGCGGCGCACGACCGGGTGCCTCGAGGCCCTCCGGCGTGATGGCGGGACCGAGCGCAGCAGCGACGTCGCACCAGCTCGAGGTGTCCCGAAGCGTCTCCGCTCCCGTCTCTTCGTTCGCCAACCGCAAAGACGCCATCTCGCTCGACCCTGAGACGCCGCTCACGCCGCCGAAGCCGACTGCCGCAAAGAAGCCGCCGGTCGAGACGCCTTCGCCGATGAACCGCGCCGACGCGATCGAGCTGCCTGAATACGAGCTGCCGCTCGACCAACCGCAGGGCGAGGCGACGGTCGGCGGGCTCATCATGAAGAAGGGCCCGAACCCGACGCGGCGTGACGACGCGATCGAGATTGAGATCGAGCCGGAGACCGCCTCTGGCCCGCAGGACCTCGTCGAGACGTCGATTGAGATTGAGCTCTCGTCGTCGGTGCCGGGCCCCGCCCTGGTCGAGTTCGAAGTGCCCATCGAGGGCGTGCCGCTCCCTCATGACGAGCTGCCCGCAGAGCTGCAGGTCGCACCTCCTCTCGCGCCCGCACCGGTGTTTGAAGTTCCAGAGGCGGCAAAGCCCGCTGAGTCCGGGATCTACGACTTGACGGACTCGGTCGCCGCAGAGCCTCCCCGACCTTCCGCACCCGTCTACGAGTTGACGGAAGAGCTCGCCGAGGCACCGCCCCCCGCGCCTCCTGGCCCGGCGCTCGAAGTCGCCAGGCTCGCCGCAGAGGCCGAGGT
>JBILUC010000049.1:0-55451 GCA_044371205.1 Archangium sp. | reverse complement strand
CTCTCCCCCGCGAGGGGAGAGGGGGACAGACTTCGTCGCGCGGACCATCTGCCCGTCGTGGCGCGCGGGGCGACGGGCGAAGTGCGGCGCGATGGCACGGTCGCGCTGAAGCTCGCCCACCCGCTGCCTGAGGCGCGCGCCCGGCTGCTCGAGGAGGTGCGCCTTCATCGACGCCTCGAGGCAGCAGGGCTCCCGCTCGCGCCGCTGCTCGACTTCGAGCGTCGAGGCCGCTGGCTCACGCGGCGCTGGCTCGAGGGCCGTTCGTTCACGCGCGAGCTCACGACCCGCGACCTGCACGCTCTCTTCGCGCTGCGTCAGCGGTGCGCCGAGTTCGAGCTTCGCCACCAGGTGCGGGTCGACTTCTCGCCCTCGAACCTCCTGCGCACCGCGCGGGGCCCCTTCCTCGTCGACGGCGGCCCCCGCCTCGCGGCGCCTCGCTTTCAGGCGACCACCCTCGAGGGTTTTCGGCGCGAGTGGCGCGCGTGGTTCGCTCAGCCTCCGCAACCCAGACTGCAGGCGCCACGACTCCCTCCGAGCGGCCGCTTCCACGTCGAGACGAACGTCGGGAGGGACCCTCGCGCGCGCATCGCGTGGGTGAACCAACCTCTGCTCGAGCGACTGGGGCTCGACTGGCGCGAGGAACACCTGCTCGAGCTGGCGGGCCTCAGCACCACCGCCCCGCCGACCACCACGCGCCCTTCCACGCGCTACACCGACATGGTCGGGCTCGACCTCAAGCGTGGGCCCCGCGGCGACGGCCGCGTGATTCACCTCGGCGTCGTCGACACCGAGCTCGGCACGCGTGAGCTGTCTGCCAAGGGCGTGGGCCCCACCCCGCTCGCGTGGAAGGGCCGGGCGTTTCACGAAGACGGCCGCGTCTCACTCCCGCGCACGCTGTGGGAGGTCACCGTCGCCGACGAGCTCGCGCGCCTCGGCTTCGACACGCCCGAGTACCTCTGTGTGGCGACCACCTCGGCCACCACCGTCGACAACACCAACCAGCGTTGGCCCGCCGGAGTCGGGGTTCGGCTCGCGACCCACACCTGGAGGCTCGGTCACCTGCGCGCGGTGATGCACGACCGGGAACGCTTCGAGGCGTTGCGCGCGCACGTGTTGCCCGGTTCGCCGCGCGTGGCGCTCGCGCGGTTCTGCGACACGCTCGGCTTCGACGTGGGGCGCGCCGACGCGCTGCAGATTCACTGCTTCAACGCCACGCCCGGCAACGTTCGGCTCGACGGCCACCTCATCGACTACTCGACGGTGCGCTTCATGCCGCACCACCTGCCGCGCTTTCGCTTCCTCGAAGGCGCGTGGACCATCAACCGCACTCGCGCCGTCTGGAGCCAGCAGGCGATGCTCTTCGCGGAGGTGCTGTGCACTGGCGGTGCGCTCCCCCGACGCGAGCTGAAGACGTGGCGCACCCGGGCGCTGCGCCGCTTCCTCACGGCGTACCAGCGAGGGGTCATCGCAGGGCTCGCGCGCGTGTATGGCTTTGACCCGCGCTCGCCGCACGCCCCGGCGTTCGCCACAGCGACGCTCGCGCTGCGGGAAGTACGCGGTGACGACACCGTGCACTTCGAGTTCTTCAAGCAACACGTGCCCGGCCCGCGCTTCGACGTGCTGGGCCGTGCGCCGGAGGTGGTGGCCGCGCTGGGTCGGCGACACACCGCGCCGTGGAAGCTGATGGTGCGCGGCGCGCTGACCAGCATGTCCGCCGACGACCTCGCGCTCGCCAAGCGGTGGACGGCAGCGCTGTCGAAGGTGATGCGCGCACCAATGAACCCCACGCGACGGTGGAGCGAGGTCATTCGCCCCTTCCTCGAGCCTGAGCGGCTCGCGCGGCAGCTCTATGGGGTCGGTCCACCCGGCCCCGGACTCAGCGCGTGGGCGCGCGCCATCGCGAGCCCGATGCCGGAGGGGCGTCACTCCTGGGCAGCGGCTCGCCGGCTCGCGTTGCAGCGGGGACACGTCGAGTTCGAGACCCTCGCCGGCACGCGTGAGGTGGTGGTGGGGCTCTCGCCAGAGTTGCTCGAGCGCTTGCGACGCACGTTGCGCCGCGTGCTCGGCGCGCGCCTCGTGGGAGTGGTCGCGCACGGCAGCCGCGTCGTCGAGCGCGCCGAGCTGCGTCGCCGCGAGCCCACGCTCTTCACGAAGGGAGACCTCCGCTCGAAAGGCCGCGACGGCGTGCGCGAGTTCGGCCCCTCGCGACAGGCCTCGTCCGACCTCGACCTGAAGATCTTCGTCACGCCCGGCCCGCACCTCGACGCGCTCGAGCAGCGCGTGTCGCGAGCGCTCACGGCGCTCGGTGCGTGGTTCCCCATCGGCTCGGCCCCCCGGCAGCGCCTGCTGGTCACCCGGTCACGCGACGTGACGCGCGCCTTCCGCGCGTGGAATGGTGGGCCGCGGTTTCGCCTGCTCGGCAAGGGGCCCATTCCCGAGCAGCAGGCCGTGGTGCTCATCGACTGACACGCATGCGACTGCCGGGCTTCATCGAGGTCGAGCTGGGTTCCTTCTGCAACCGCCGCTGTGGGTGGTGCCCCAACGCGTTCAGCGAGCGCGGGCAGACGCGCAACGAGATGAAGGACTCGACGTGGGCCGCCCTGCTCGACTCGCTCTCGGCCGCGCGCTTCGCCGGGTGGTTCGCGTTTCACAACTACAACGAGCCGCTGGCCGACCCGCGCCTGCTCGAGCGGGTGGCCGACGCACGCGAACGGCTGCCACACGCGAAGCTCGAGCTGCACACCAACGGTGACTTTCTCGACCGCCCGATGCTCGACGCGCTGGCGGGCCTCGGCGTCGAGCTGGTGCGCGTGACGCTCTACCCGTCGAACGAGAAGGCCTTCGACCCGCCCGAGCCGTTTCGCGCGCGGCGCTTTCTCGAACGGCTGGGGCTGAGCGATGGGCGGAACGAGCTCCGCAAAGACACCAAGCTCGAGCTGAGCGCGACGCTGGGAGAGACGACGCTCGTGGTGCGGGTGCCCGACATCGCCAGCTATTCCAACCGGGCGGGTGAGGCGCCGCTCGAGGGGCTGCGGTCGACGCCGAAGCGCACCACGCCATGCCTGCTGCCGTTTCACTCGGCGGCCATCGACTGTCTGGGCCAGCTCAAGTTGTGCTGCCACGTCTTCGACACCACGAAGCCCGACGCGAAGCCCTACGTCATCGGCAACGTCGAAGAGACGCCCTTCACCGAGCTGTGGTCTGGCCCGCGCCTCACCGCGTTGCGCCGTCAGCTCATGCGCGCCGACTTCACGGGCCTTTCGGCCTGCGCGGGGTGCGCGAATGTCACCCCGAAACACGTCGACGCGTTCGCCAAACCGTTGGTTCGACAGCTCTCCCGCACAGAAGAATGAGTGGGGCGGTGGATCGTCTGGCTTGCACCGGGCAACCAACGGGTGCCATGACGGCGCTCGCGCTCCCCATCACCTCCATGCCGAACGACCTCGCCGCGGTGGCAGATCCCCTTCGTTCGTTGGCACTGGCCGCCCGGGACGGTGAAAGCATCGCGTTTACGCAGCTTTACGAGCGCACCCGAGAGCAAGCGTGGCGGGTGCTGTACCGCGTGGTGGGCCAGAGCCCTGACCTCGAAGACCTCGTCCAGGAATCCTACATCCAGCTGATGAAGGCCCTGAAGACGTACCGGGGCGAGTCGCGGGTCAGCACCTTCCTGCACCGGGTGTGCGTCAACGTCGGGCTGATGCACCTGCGCGGCAAGCGGAGGAAGAAGGAAGACACCACCGACGAGATGCCGGAGCACGAAGCGGGTGAGCACCACGACCCCGAACGCGCGGCGCAGGTCAAGCAGGCGGCCGCGCTGGTCCAGAAGGCGCTGGCCACCTTGAGCGAAGAGAAGGCGTCGGTGTTCGTGTACCACGAGCTGTTGGGCCTCAAGCCCGAGGAGATTTCCGAGCTCGTCGACTGCCCCGTCAACACCGTGCGCTCGCGCCTCAACCGCGCCCGGCAGGACTTCACCGAAGTCGTCGTGAAGCTGAAGCGAGGTGAGCCATGAGCCACCTCGAGCACGACACGCTCTGGTCGCTCGCGAAGAACGAGCTCGACGAAGCCGCCGTGGCCTCGACGCAAACGCACCTCGCGGGCTGCGCCGAGTGCCGCGTGGCGCTCGAAGACGTGCGGCTCGCGCAGACGGTGTTGTTCGACCTGCCTCCCGTGCCGGCGATGCCCGAGGTGATGGCGCGCCGCATCGGCGTGCAGCTCGCCGAGGCCGCCGACGCGCGCGTGGCGAAGTCGTTCATCTCGTGGTGGCAGGCCCTGTTCGCGCCGCGCTTCCTGATGGCAGCCGCCGTCGCCGTCACGCTGGTCGTCCTCGCCGCGTACCTCTTCGCGCAGGAAACCAACGGCTCGACGCAGCCGCCCGCGCCCATCGCGAAGGCCCCCGAGGCGCTGGTGGTGAACCCCACGGTGGCGCCCCCGAAGCCGCTGCAGAAGAAGCTGGCCGTCACCGTCGCCTCGGCGAAGAAGGCGAGCGCGGTGAAGAAGCAGGTGTTGCAGGAAGGCGCCGTCGTCGCCACGCAGAGCGGCGGCAGCGTGTGGATGCAGCTCCCCGATGGCTCGCGCGCGGGGCTGACCAGCGCGACCGAGGTGAAGCTCGTCACGCTCGAGAGCGCGCACCTCGCGCTCGACATCGAGAAGGGCAGCCTCGCGCTGGTCGTGCCGCACAAGGAAGACCGCCTGCTCACCGTGCGCGCGGGTGACCTCGTGGTGAAAGACCTCGGCACCCGCTTCCTCGTCTCGCGCGAGCCGACGCACACCGTGGTCGCCGTCGAAGAGGGTGTGGTCGAGGTGAACACCCCCGCCGGCGCGAAGGTCGTGAAGGCCGGCCATGCCGTGACCTGGCGTGACGGCAAGCTGACCGAGCTCGACTGGGAACCGACGCCTCCTGCGCAGCCGAAGCCCGTCGTCGTCGCGCAGCCCGAGCCCGGCAGCGATGCGCAGGTGAAGTCCATCGCGCGACTCGACGAAGACGATGAAGTCGACGAGACGCCGCCCATCGACGAGGCGCAGCTGACGCCGACTTCTCCTCCGGCCGAGCCGACGCAGCCGGTCGCCGAGACCCCGCCTGACCTGCGCCCCGTCGCAGCCGATGAGCAGTGGGCGGCGATGCCGAAGAACACCACGCCCCCCGCGCCGGCGCCGGTTCGCAAGAGCAAGCCACCGCGCGAAGGGTTCTCGCTGCGCAACCTCGAGCGGAAGCTGCGCGAAATCGGCACCGTCATCACCAGCCCGACCGGCCGTGAGGCGCGCGCGAAGAACATCATGCTCGCGGCCGATGCGGGCGACTGCACGTATGCGCTGCGGCTCGCCGACGAGTGGATGGCGGAGCCCGGCACCAGCCTCGCGACCGAAGCGTCGATGAAGCGGGGCGTGCAATTGCAGCAGGTGCGTTGCCTGAATCACGTTGGCCGGAAAGAGGAAGCGGCCGCGTTGAAGAAGCAGGTCGACGCCCAGAAGTAGCCGGAAGCGGGTCACCTCCTCTCCCCGACCCTCTCCTCCGCGGGAGGAGAGGGAGAAAAGGGGTTACACCTGCTGCATGGGCTTCCTCGACTCTGCGCTCGACGCGACCGTTCTCTTCTCCTTCGACAAGAACGGCTACCGCCGCCACGCGAAGCGCTTCGAGGCGGCTGACCTCGCTGTCGACCTCCACGACAAGACGATTCTCATCACCGGGGCCAATGCGGGCCTGGGCCTCGCCGCGACCCGACAGCTCGCGCAGCTCGGCGCCACCGTGGTCATGGCCTGCCGCGACCTCACCCGCGGAGAGGAAGCCCGCCGCACCGTCACCGGGCGCACCGAGCTGTTGCGCCTCGACGTCTCGTCACGCGTCGACGTGAAGCGCTTCGTCGCGGAGTGGGGCTCGCGTCGCCTCGACGTGCTCATCAACAACGCAGGGGTTCTGCCCACCTCGCGGCAGGACACCAGCGAGGGCCTCGAGCTCGCCTACGCCACCAACCTGCTCGGCAGCGTGGGGCTGACCGAAGGGCTCCTGCCCCGGCTGCGAGAAGCCAGGGGCCGCGTGGTGCTCGTCTCCTCGGGCGGCATGTACCCCGTGAAGCTCGACCTCGAGGCGCTGCAGGGCCGCGGCGCGAAGTACGACGGCGTCGCGGCCTATGCGCAGACCAAGCGCGCGCAGGTCATCTTGAACGAGCTGTGGGCTGCGCGAGAGCCCGACGTCACCTTCAGCGCGATGCACCCGGGCTGGGCCGACACCGGCGGCGTGCGCGGCTCGCTGCCGAAGTTCCACGCGCTCACCTCGCGGCTGTTGCGCTCGGCCGACGAAGGCGCCGACACCATCACCTGGCTCGCGGCGTGTCGTCGGTTGAGCGGCGATTCGGGGCGGTTCTGGTTTGACAGAGCGCCGGTCAGCACCCACGCCTTCCCCTGGACGAAGGAGGCGCAGGCCGACCGTGAGGCACTGTGGGCGTTGGTGACGACCCTCACCGGGCGCTGATCAGAAAATCTTGCCCGGCCCGATGATGATGGCGGGCTGCGCGTCGTAGTCGATCTTCAACTTTGCCGGCGGCGTGGGCATGTCGGGCAGCACCACCACCGACTTCACGCCCACCGACGCGGTCTGCCGCGCGTCGACCTTCGCCTTGAGCTGCGTCAACGCCGCGCCCTCGAGCGAGACCACCTTCGGCAGCGCCGTGAACGTCGACTTGTCGGCCACCTGCTGCCCGTTCACCGAGAGCACCGCGCTCGTCACCCGCGTGGCGAGATCGAGTTTGGTGTTGGTCGAGCTGTCGAGGAGGTCGACCTTCTTGATGGACAACTCGATGCGCTGGACGATGTTGGTCGCCGTCTTCAGCTCGGGAATCGACGCGTAGTCGTCGACCTTCAGCACGTCGATGGTGTCGTCGAAGGTGAACTCACAGCCGCCGGTGACCACGCGCGTGGCGACGGTCTTGTTACCGGCCGTGATGGGCATGCCGCAGGTGAAGGTGCCGAGCGTCACTTCGGTCGAGCCCGTCACCGAGGGGATGCCCTTCGTCTCGTCGATGCGAAGCTCCACCGGGCCGCACCCCACCAGCCAGAGACCCAGCAGCCCGCCCACCATCGAGCGTTGATTCCGTCGCATCTCGGTTCTCCTGTGTGTGCCCGGCCGTGAAAGTGGGTGCCCGGCAGAGGCTCGCGCATTTGAACATGAGGTGGGGTCACTGACGACTCCAGCGCGCAGAGAACTCGTGCGCCGCGCGCGGTGGTCTACACTCCGCGGGTCTTCATTCATGGGCGCATTTCGACTCATTCGTCGCGGTCACGCGCCCAGCGGCACGTTCTTCGAGGTGTACGGCGCGCGCCCCATCGGCGCCGAGCGCACCGTGGTGTTGAAGCGCCTGCTCGATCGCCGCGAAGGCCTTTCGGAGCTCGTGCACGAGGCGCTCAAGACGTACCGGGGCAGCGGGCTGCCGGTCGCCGAGGTCTTCCGCTCGACCCACGGCACGTGGACGGGCACCGACGCCCCTGAAGGCGAGCCGCTGCGCTGGGTGATGGGCACGCTGGCGCGCGGCTCGGGCTTCATCGCGCCCAACGAAGGCCTCGCGCTCATCGTTCGCGCCGCGAAGACGCTCGAGCAGTTGCACCACGCGACGCTCTGTCACGGTGACGTCTGCCCCTCGACCCTCTTCCTCACCGAGCAGGGTGACGTGCAGCTGCACGACGTCGGGGTGAGCGTGTCCCTGGGCCAGCAAGGTGTCCTCGGGCCCTTCCGCGCCGAGATGCAGTACGTGTCACCCGAGCAGATCAGCGGCAGCGCCAGCCCTGCGAGCGATGTGTTTCGGCTGGGGTTGCTCCTCTACGAGCTGGCGATGGGCCGCCCGCTGTGGCCGGGGCCAACCCCCGCACACGTGTGCCACGCCGCCGCCTCGTGGCAAGGCCTCTCGCGCGACACCATCAAGCACGTGCCCGAGCCGTGGCAGAGCCTGCTCGTCACCATGCTCGACCCGCAACCGGAAGGTCGGCCTGGCGTGAGCGAGGTCGGCCGCACGCTCAGCGAGGCCATCGCGCGCAACAAGTGGTCGGCCACGCAGCACGACGTGGCGCGGCTCTTCGCGCGTGCGGCCCCGGGGCGCGCGCCGCTCTTCGAGCCAGGCCAGGCCGCCACGCAGGAAGTGATGTTGCAGAGCCTCACTTCACCGCGGCCACCCACCACCACGCCCGTGCCAGCCCTCACGCCACCCTCGGGCGCCGTGTTCGCGCGCATCTACACCCGGAAGATGACGCGCGAGGAGCTGGTCGCGGTGCGCACCGGCAACACCCAGCCGGGCACCGAGACCTTGCCGGCCGACTTCCACGCGGCGATGTCGCTGGTTCAAAAAGGGCTGCTCACCAGACAGCAGCTCGAGACGGCGCAGTCCATGGCCACGACGGAAGGCCGTTCGCTCGCCTCGACGCTCGTCGAGAACGGCGCAGACGAAGACGTCGTCGTGGCGGCCATCTCGGAGGTCACGAAGACCACCAGCGTGGCGCGCAAACGCGTCATCGAAGCGGTGCCCGGGCCCGAGGCGATGGCGCTCTTCCCTCTCGAGCTGTCACGTGCGGCGAAGGCGATTCCGCTCGGCCTCAAGGGCAACCAGCTGATGATCGCGATGGCCGACCCGATGGACGCGCAGGCCCTCGAGCTGATCAAGCGCGCGTGCCAGGGCAAGAGCCTGCTCACCTTCCGCGCGGGGGAGCGCTCCATCGTCGAGGGGCGCAGCCGGCTCTTCCCCGGCGCCACCGAGCTCGAGCTCGAGACCTTCAGCCACACCCCGAGCGTTCCGGCGGGCGGCTTCGACATGATGGCGTTCGTCGACTCGTCGCGCACCCTGCCCGCGGTGCAGGACCCGGGCGTGCCTCCGACCAGCGAGCTGATGGGGCAGTCGGTGGAGCTGTTGATGCGGCAAATCGGGCCGCGCGGGGTGCAGGCGGCCGAGCTGGTCGCGCTGGTGGTGCGGCTGGCGACACACGCCGGGCTCTCTGCGGCCGAGGTCGAGCTCGCGCGCGCTGCGGCAGCGGCGATGACGGCGGTGGCCCTCAACACGAACCACCCCCCGTGGGACGTGCCGAAGCTGCTCGAGTTTCAAGACGAGCTTGGCTTCGGCACTGCAGCTGAGCCCTTCGTCGAGGCGCTGCACGCCTTCCCCGCGCGCATGCCCGACCGCCCGGTGGTGAAGTGGCTGGTCATCGCGTTCGCCTTCGCCACGCACTCCGGTGAGCCCCGGCCCGCGCCCAGCCGTCGCGCCGGCGTGCTCGACGGGTTCCGCGCCCGCGTGCAGCTCGCGCCGCCGCTGTTCGAGGCGCTGTCGGCGTCGGTGGTGTAAGCACCGCGGCATGAAACACCTCGTATTCGGGTTGGCGCTCTGCGCATCGGCTTGCGAGTCGACGCCGCCGGGCGTGGCGAAGATGGACTTTCGGCGCACCCCGCCCGTGGGCGTCACCGGCGGTACGTGGGTCGCGAAGTTCGGCGGCCAGTCGCTCACCGACGCCGAGCTGGCGCAGCGCTTCGGCGAGATGAACCCCTACGCGCGCGCGCGCTTCCAGACCGTCGAGCAGCGCCGCGACTACGTCGATGGCGTGGTGCGCTTCGAGCTGCTCGCGCAGGAAGCGGTACGGCGCGGGCTGCAGAACGACCCCGAGGTGATCGAGGCCGCGCGCCGGGTCATGGTGCAGCAGCTGCTCAAGAAGGAACTCGAAGAGGGCACCGGGGGCGTCACCGACGCGCAGGTGGCCGCCTGGTACGAGAGCCACAAGAGCGACTACGTCAAGCCGGCGATGACACGGTTGGCGCACATCGCGTTCGACAAGGCGAACCGCGCGAAGGCCGAAGCGGTGCTGGAGCAGGCCCGCGCGCTGCAGCCCCTCGACGCGGCGGCGTTCGGCAAGCTGGCGCGCGAGAACGACGAAGACCCGCGCACGAAGGAACTCGAGGGCGACTTGCGCTTCTTGTCCGACGAGGAGCTCACCACGCAATACGGCCCCGAGCTCTCGGCCGCGGCCGCGAAGCTGGTGAAGGTGGGCGACCTCGCAGACGGCCTCGTCGAGACCGCCAAGGCCCTGCACGTGGTGAAGCTGCAGGGGCGGCAGCTGGCGTTGAACCTCTCGCTCGAGCAGGCCAAGCCGAGCATTCAGCAGCTCTTGTCGAACGAGTCGAAGCAGGAACGGTTTCGCGCGCTGGTCGATCGCCTGAAGAAAGACGCGAAGCTCGAGGTGAACGACTCGGCGCTGGCCTCGATGGTGGTCGACCCGAAGGCGCCTGCGCTGCCCGCCACCTCTCCTGCCCCTGGCTTCATTCCCGCGCCGCCTCCGACGAAGTGAGGGCTCGCATGCGTCTGATCGTGGTCTCGGTGGTGGTGGTGCTCGGCACGGGGTGCCCGCGCGAACAGAAGGCGAAGCAGGACCCGAACGTCATCGCCACCGTCAACGGCGAGGTCATCGCGCGCGCCGACTTCGAGCGGCTGCTCGCCCGGGAAGCGCAGGCGATGGAAGGCAACGCCCCGCGTACGCCCGCGCAGGTCGAGCCGTTCAAGCAGGCGTTGCTCGACACGCTCGTCGAGCGCGCGCTGCTGCTGCAGGCGGCGAAGGTCGCGAAGATCGAGGTGACCACCGAAGAGGTCGACCGGCGCGTGCTGGCCTTGAGCAGCGAGTACCCGGCCGGCACGTTCGACGAGGCGCTCGCGAAGAGCCAGACGTCGCGTGACGCGCACCGGCGCAGCACCAGAGAGCAGCTCACCATCGAGAAGCTCTTCGCGCAGGAAATCAACGCGCGGGTCGCGGTCACGGAAGAGCAGCTTCGGCGGTACTACGACGAGCACGTCGCTGAGTTCACCGAGCCCGAGCAGGTGCACGCGCAGCAGATCGTCGTGAAGGGGCTCGATGAGGCGAAGCGCGTGCAACAGCAGCTGTGGCAGGGGAAGAAGTTCCCCGACCTGGCGCGGAGGTATTCGCTGTCACCGGACGCGCGCGTGGGCGGCGACCTGGGCTTCTTCGCGCGAGGCACGATGCCGCCGGCGTTCGATGAGGTGGTGTTCAAGTTGAGCGTCGGGGGCACGAGTGAAGTCGTGAGCACCGAGTACGGGTTTCACCTCTTCCGCGTGGTCGAGAAGAAGGCGGCCCGGAAGCGGGAGTTGGTCGAGGTGCGCGCGCTCATCGAGGAGCGGTTGCTGACGCAACTGAGGGCCGACGCACAGCGCGCGTATGTCGAGGGGTTGAAGGCGAAGGCAAAGGCGGCGGTCGTGGTGAATGACCAGACGCTGTTACTGGTATCGGGCCGGGTTGGCCCGGGGCAGGGCGTCGAGCCGTAGGGTCGTCAGCGCTCGTACTTCTGCAGGAGCCGTTTGAAGTGCATGCGATCGAGGCCGGCCGCGGCGGCGGCGCGAGTGAAGTTGCCCGCGTGCCGGTCGAGCATGCCGCGCAGGTAGGCGGCCTCGAAGGTCGACACCACCGTCTCGTGGTCGACGTGTGGGCGTGGTCGGGCTTCACCAGCGACAAGCTGGACCTCTTCGTGGCCAGCGATGCCAACGCCCCGGCGTGGCAGCTGGTGACGACGCTCACGCCGACCCGCGCAGGCCTCAACACGCTCAGCGCCACCGCAGTGCTGCCCAGCGGCTTCAGCTCCGCGCAGGCCATTCGCGCGCAGTTCCGCTACGGAGGGTCGGCGACGCCCTGTGTCGCAGGCAGCTACAACGACCGGGACGATCTCGTCTTCATGCCGTACTGAAGTGCTCCGCCAGCCGCTGGGTGCCGTGAGCGCACCCGGCGACTGGTGAGTGGGTCGGTCTGAGAGGTGTGCCGATACGCTCACCCTTGATGCGACGCGCGCTCGTTGCAGCCGCCGTGGTGGTGCTCGCGCTGGCCCTCTGGCTGGTGCTCGATGCGCCCTCGCCGGCCACCACCCTCGACGCCCCCCCCGCAGGCCGACGGGGTGAAGGCGATGCGCCCGACCTCGCGCTTCGACGACGACGAGAGCGGCCTGCAGCGCGCGAAGTCGGCCGACTCGCACGAAGGGCGCGACGCGGCCGCACCGCTTCTCTTCGACGCAGGACCTGGCGACGATGCCCTCGCGCGCGATGCGAAAGAGAAGTTCGAGGCCGTCGCGAAGGCGCAGGTGCTCACGTGGCTCGACGACAACGCGAAGGAAGCCGCGAAGCAGGTGGACGCGTACTGCAAGGCCACGAAGGCGTTCGCCGGCCAGCAGGACAAGGTGCCGCGCGCACGTGACGCGGCGCTGTTCATGGCCGGTCGATCGGATTGGGAAGAGGGGCGCCTCGGGCTGTTGCATCTGCCCGACGCGGTCAGCGAGCGCTTGCGCAACCCGCTCGCCTGGCGACGGCTCGGGCCGGACGTGTATGCGGGGCTCGACTTCGGGTGGATGAAGGAGCTGCTCCAGTTCGACCACTGGTCCATCGTCACCGCGAGCCCGTTGCGCGACGTCGGGGCCGCGCGCACCTACGCCGACGCGCCGCTGCCGAACTTCGTGACGCTGCAGTCGTGGGCCAGGCTGCGCCTGCTCAAGGGGCTGCACGAGAACGACCTCGCGCAAGCCAGCGTCGAAGTGCGCCACCTCGCCCAACTGGTGGGCACCACGGGCTCCCTCATCGGCGACATGATTCGCATCTCGATGCTCGGCATCGAGCGCGGCTTCCTCGAGGAGCACCAGCTCACGCTCGCCCCCGCGATGACGGCCGACGAGGCGTTCCGGCTGCGGCACGCGAACTTCGCCGCGAAGGACTTTCTCCTCCCGGGGGTCGACCGTGCGGTGCGCGAGAAGGCGATGAAGTGCATGCCCAACCGGTGCACCGCGCTCACCGAGTCCATCGGGTCGACGGCGATGGTGCGCGACCTCGTGCCGCAAGCCGGGGAGCACCTGAGCTGGTTGCTGGAGCAGCCGCAGTGCGACCCCGCGCTCTCCCAGCTCGCCTCTCGCTTCAAGCCGATGAGCGCACCCGAGGTTCTCGACGGGCTCTCGGCGAACCCCCTCGAGGAATCGATGCGCGCCCTGCTCGATGCGGGCACGCCCTGACGCTCTCGTCGTTGGGAACGGTCGCGACGGCGTTGCCGTGTGACACCCCTGGGGGCGAGCTCGAAGATCGCCCCGACGGTGTACGCGCGGCCAGCGGTCTCACCCTCTCACCCCAGTGCTGGAGCGCACGAGGCGACACCGGTGGTAAATCCGCGGCGTGCGTCTCGCTGCCGAACTGAGCCCCGTCGCGGTCCCCGCCGAGCACCGGTTGATCAACGCCCGCGGGTGGGAAGTGCCAACCCTGAAGGACCCGCGCCTGCCCTTCGCGGCGCTGCTCGTCACCTACGCGGTGATGGGCTTCACCTTCCTCGGCTTCAACCGGCAGTGGTGGCAGATGCTGCTCATCGTCAGCACCGGCTCCGCGCTCGAGGTGGTGCTGAGCTGGGTGTTCTCGAAGCGAAAGATCGTGCCGCTCTCGGCGCTGATCAGCTGCACGTCGCTGGGTATTCTCCTCAACTACTCACACCACTCGTGGGTGCTGTTCTTCCCCGTCTTCCTCACGATCGGCAGCAAGTACCTGCTCACCTTCCAGGGCCGGCACGTCTTCAACCCGTCGATGTTCGGCGTGGCGATGTCGCTGTTGCTCTCGCGGGAGCTCATCACCGCAGCGCCTGCCTACCAGTGGGCGGGCGGCTCGGTGACGATGAGCGTCTTCATCGCGACCGGCGCGCTGATGCTCTTCGTGTTCCGCGTCGGCAAGGGGCCGCTGGTGATCAGCTTCCTCGTCTTCTACGCGCTGCAGACGGCGGTTCGCGCCTACGTCATGCGGCACCACCTGCCGTGGCAGACGCTCTTCCTCGGCACGCTCGAGTCGCCACCGTTCTTCTTGTTCACGTTCTACATGATCACCGACCCCGCCACGTCGCCGAAGGGCTGGCGCGGGCAGGTGGCGCTCGCGCTCGCGCTGACGCTCATCGACGGGTTCCTGCACTTCAGAGAGAGCGTCTACACGTTCTTCTATGCAGCGCTGACCATCGGCACGGCGCGCTTCGCCTTCATGCATCTGCGCGAGCTCTGGCGCGGTCGTGGGGCGCGGCTCAAGCAACTCTTCGACCTCGACTCGTTCAAGCGCTTCGCCGTCGTCGGCGGGCTGGGCTGCGCGATGCTGCTCGCGTGGAACACCGTGCTCGCGCCGCTCGACGCGCCGGCCGACGCGGGGTTCACGCTCGAGCCCATCGCCGACTCGAAGTCGGGCCTCGGCTCGACGATGGGCAAGACCCTCGAGGAGGTCGACCCGCGGCTCTTGCACGTCGCGAAGTGGGTGCTCTCGGTCGGAGACTCGGTGGCGAGCGGCGACGTGAACGGCGACGGCAAGCTCGACCTGCTCGTCACGCACCCGCTGGCGATTCCCGCCGACCGCGTCGGGCTCTACGTGAACAACGGCGACTTCACGTTTACGCGCGTACCGCTGCCGGCGCTCGAGACGTTGATGAACGACCCGTGGTCCAACGGCATGGCGGGCGGGGGCGCGCTCGTCGACGACGATGGAGATGGCGACATCGACCTCCTGCTCTCAGTGGCCTTCGGGCAGACGCGCCTGTTGCGCAACCGCCTCGCCGACACCGGCACGCTCTCGTTCGACGACGTCACCGCCAGCGCAGGTCTCGGGCAACACACCGTGTCGCTCGGCTCGACGTTCTTCGACTTCGACAACGACGGCGTGCTCGATCTCCTCGTGATGAACGCGCTCACCACGCACCTGCCCGGCTACGAGCAGCCGACGCCGCTCAACGTGTTCAAGCTGCCGCCTCCTGCGTTCGAAGGTGACCGCCGCGCGCTGCGCTTCATGCACAACGGCTGGCACGACGCCGACAATGGCGGGAAGAACTACCTCTACCGGGGCAAAGGAGACGGCACGTACACCCGCCTCGACCAGGACGCGTGGGGCCTGCCCGACACGCGGTGGTCGCTCGCCGTGGCCACGCAAGACTTCAACCACGACGGCTTCACCGACCTCTACGTCGCCAACGACTTCGGGCCCGACGACCTCTACTTGAACGAGAGCGGCAAACACTTCCGCCGCATCAGCGGGGGCCGCTTCGGCGACATCGGCCGCGACACGTACAAGGGCATGAACGTCAGCGTGGCCGACTTCGACCACAACGGGTTCGCCGACGTGTACGTCTCGAACGTGCACCACTCGCTGCAGAGCGAGGGCTCGATTCTGTGGATGGTGAGCGCGTCGAGCGATCCGTTCGTGCCGAACTTCACCGACGAGGCGACGCAGCGGGGCGCGTTGAACGAGCGGCGCTTCGCGTGGGGCGCGGCGGCAGGCGATGTGAATCTCGATGGCTGGGACGACCTCGTGCAGGCCAACGGCATGCTCGACGACCGGCTCGACGCGCGCGAGCTCAACACCCGGCGACGCGACTACTGGTACGTGAACCAGAAGCTCATGCAGTCGGGCCCCGAGATTCACACCTACGCCGACCGCTGGGGCGACATTCGCGGGCGCGAGCTGTACCCGAATGAAGCGAGACGTCTGTATTTGAATCAGGGCTTCGCGAACCCCGGCACCTTCGTCGACGTCGCGCAGCAGACCGGCATCGCGGCGCCCGACAATTCGCGCGGGGTGTTGCTCGCCGACCTCGACGACGACGGAGACCTCGACGTGCTCGTCACGAACCAGCACGCCCCGCTCTCGCTCTACCGGAACACGCTGCGCGAGAACGGCAAGGGGCCGCACTTCATCGGCTTCGCGCTCAGCGGAGGCGGCGTCGGCAAGGCGCCTGCATTGGGCACGCGCGTCACGGTGAAGTCGGTGACGGGCGGCCGCGAGCTCACGCAGACCAAAGAGCTGCAGGTGATGGGCGGCTTCTCAGGTCAGGCCGAGCCGCGGTTGTTGTTCGGGCTGACGGGCGACGCGCCGAGCGAGGTCGAGGTCACCATCGAGTGGCACCACGGCGCGAAGGAGACGCGGAAGCTCGCGGTCGACCGGTACCACTCGCTGCAGGCGGGCGAGCCGCGCAACTAACCGCGCGGGTTGAGGGTGACCGAGGGCAGCTCGGCGCCGATGCAGACGTCCATCAGGCGGACGATGTGTTCGTAGGTCACGTCGTCGTCGCTCTGGAGCGTGATGGCGCTCTGCTGGGGCAGGTCTCTCTTCAGCTCGACGAGCGTGGTGCGCACCTTCTCGAGCGCCTCGAGGGGGAACGAGCCCATCGGCCGCCCGTCGAGGAACAGGTCGAGCCCAATGCGCGACATCGTCATCACCAGCGCGGCCTGGGTCGGCGTGTCGGTCGGCGGGCCGTGCGGGTTGTCTTGCGCGACGTTGAGCTTGCCCAGCTGCGTCCACACCGCGCTCATGATGAGGAACACGATGGTCACCGCCATCAAGTCGATGAACGGGACGAGGTTCAACTGCGCATCGAGCGAGCGTCTGCCCCGCCCGGAAGTTCCGAGGTCCATTCCTCCGGCCATGTCTGTCTCCTGGTGTGGACGAGCAGACACACGCGCGTGAAGTTGGTTCCGCGGCGTGAGAGCGTGGGCGCGTGACGTCATTGATTCTCGCGCTCGCGGTGTCGGCAGCGCCGCTCGAAGCATCGAAGCCGTGGACGGTCAGCGTCGATCCACTCACCGTGGTGCTCAGCTTCGTGCACGTGCAGGTCGAGCGTGCGTTGCACCCCCGCGTGTCGGTGTACGTCGGCCCGAGCTTGCGGTTGTTCGATGGCCCGCTCGGCTTTCCGAAGGGGCCATACCGCGGTTACGGCGCGGAGGTCGGCGTGCGCGGCTTCGTCTGGGGCACGGCTCCCGAGGGCGCGTGGTTCATGCTGCGCGGCGTGCTCGCGGCGGTGACGTCGCCCGACGGGGTGGCGCCGGGTGGGTACACGAGCCTGCTCGCCGGCTACACCGCGATTCTCGGGCCGGGGCTCGTGCTCTCGGGTGGGCTCGGCATCTCGTACTTCTCGTACGGGCCGGTGAACGCCGGGGGCATTCACGGGTTCCTGCCCGCCGCGCACACCGCCATCGGCTGGGCGTTCTGAGCTGGCGAATCCCTCTCCCTGCCTGAGCGGGGAGAGGGTGGCGCGAAGCGCCGGGTGAGGGGCTGCTGCGCGCGAGAAGAGCCCCTCACCCCGGCCCTCTCCCCGCTCACGCAGGGAGAGGGGGTTCGGGTAAGCGACCCGTATGCAGCGCGTTCTGGTGATCATCGTGGTGCTGGCGATGTCGGCGTCGCTCGGCGCGTTGTTGTTCTTGCGCAACCGCTCTCGCACGCCCTCGACCGCGGAGGACTACGCGCATCTCCCCGTGAAAGCGCGACCGCCGGCGCTGTGGCCCTCACCTGACTTCTCGTTCCGCGCGCACACCGGAGACACCGCGAGCAAGGCCTCACTGACGGGCAAGCCGTACATCGCGAACTTCATCTTCACGACGTGCCGCACCGTGTGCCCGCTGCTGACGACGAAGATGGTGCGCCTGCAGCGCCAACTGCCCGGTGCCGACGTGCGCTTCGTGAGCTTCTCGGTCGACCCCGAGCACGACACGGTCGACGCGCTCGCGACCTACGCGAAACAGTGGAACCCCGACGAGTCGCGGTGGCTGTTGCTCGAGACGACGAACGAGGGCCTCGCGAAGGTGGCCGAGGGCTTTCACGTCACCGCTCAGAAGACCGATGGAGGCCTCGACGCCGTGATGCACAGCGCCGTCTTTCTGCTCGTCGATGGGCAGGGCGTGGTGCGCGGCGCGTTCGACTCCGAGACGCCGGGAGACTTCACAGCGCTGCTCGCCCAGACGCGCGCGCTGCTCGGGAAGCAAACCGAGGTCGCCGCCACGCCGCCGCGCTCGGGCGAGGCGTTGTTTCACGAACTCTCGTGCACGAATTGCCATGAGCGCGCCGAGCTCGCGCCCGCGCTCGGAGGACTCAAGGGTCAACGCCGCACGCTCGACACCGGGCTGCTGGTGAACGCCGACGACGCGTACGTGAAGGAATCGATTCTGGCTCCCGACGCGAAGCGCGTGGCCGGGTATCCGCTGCGCATGCCCTCGTACGTCGGGGTGATGACCGACGACGAGCTCACCTCACTGGTCGCGTACGTGGGCTCGTTGCCGGCGCCCGTCGCGGCAGCGCCCGATGTGGCCATCGCCGTCGACCCCGTGTGTCACATGAAGGTGCGGGTGACGGAGAACGCGCTGCAGTCGACGGGGCCCGACGGGGGCGTCACGTACTTCTGTTCGGCGTGGTGCAAGTCACGGTTCGGTGAGAACCCCGACGCGTACCGTCGATAGAGACGAACCAGCCTCTCGCTGAATACGCTCTCGCCTTCATGGCGACCCCACAGGACTACTTGAACCTCGTCACGGCGATCAAACTGCAGCCGACGAACGCGGCGTTCCACCTTCAGCTTCAGCAGATGTTGACCGCTCAGCCTGAGCTCGCCGACACCAACCCCGCCGACCCAGCCCGCTACTACCGGCACAACACGGTGATGGCGCAGTGGCCCTCGAAGTTCCTCCACCCGAAGAGCGAAGCCGAGCTCATCTCGATGCTCGAGGCGAACAAAGCGGCCATCACCTCCGCGCGCGCGATGGGCGAGGGCTACGGCTTCGCCAATGGCGCCGCGACGACGGGCTGCCTGGTGCAGACCGGCGGCATGAACGACCTCCTCCCGCTGGAGGCCGAGAACTTCGACCCCAACCTCGACCTCGACGAAGACGAGTACGTGCGCTTCGAGGCGGGCATCTCGTTCGGCAAGCTGAACGACGCGCTCGCGCTGACCAACCGCACCGTGTGGCAGCAGCCCGGCTACCGCAACCTCACCGTCGCAGGCTGCGCATCGGCGGGGGGCCACGGCTCGGGCATCGGGCTCCTTGGCATCGCGGGGTGGATCGCTGCCGTCGAGCTCGCGTACTTCGACGCCAACCAGCAGGTGAAGATTGCGCGCATCGAGCCCTCGACCGGCGGTCTCACCGACCCCGCGAAGTTCGCCGCCGCGAAAGACCCCTCGCGCTACGAGCTGATCAAAGACGACGTGCTCTTCCATTCTGCACGCTGCGCCCAGGGCCACCTCGGCATCATCACCGCGCTCACCTTGAAGGTGCGCCCCCGCTACACGCTCAAAGAAGACCGGTGGCTCGCGACGTGGGACGAGGCCTGGGCACAGCTGCCGGCCATGTTCTCGAACCCCTCGGTGCACTCGGTGCACGTGTGGATCAACCCGTACACGACCAACGGCAGCACCACGAACCCGAAGGTCCTCATCACCCGCCTCACGAAGACCGACCAACCGCCGTGGGGTGTGCGCGGCATCGGCATCTTGTTCGGCGGCCCCAACGTGCTCACCGACCTCGCCGGAGGGCTGCTCGGCAACAACCCCGGCCCTGGCATCGACTCGGCGCTCGCGATGTGCGCGAAGATGGACGTGCGGCTCAAGTCGACCGACGCGCTCGACTTTGGCCTCCCGAATGATCTCGCCGTCAACGCTGCGAGCCTCGGCTTCGACGCGAGCCGCGGTGATGAAGTGATCAAGCAGCTCATCCCGCAAATCCTCGCGTGGAAGAACGACGGCCTGGTGTTCACCTCGCCCATCGGCATGCGCTGGGTGAAGGCGTCGGAAGACTTCCTCTCGCCGCAGTACCAGCGCGACACCATCATGCTCGAGGTGCCGCTGCTCAAGCCGGTGGTGGGCCACGACACCTCGAAGAACGTCGAGGCGCTCAACCGCTACGCCAACCTGATGATGAACGACTTCGAGGCGCGGCCACACTGGGGTCAGCAGAACCCGATGAGCGCGGCGCAGTTCGCGGCGAACTACGCGACCGGCATTCCCTCGTTCATCAAGGCGGTGAAGCGGTTCAACCCGAGCGGTGTCTTCGATGGCCCGCTCACGGCTCAGCTCGGCCTGCGCGCGCTGGTCGGTTGAGCGTCAATTCCACTCGAGCACGATGGTGACGCCCTCGTCGTCGCGCTTGACGATCTCGGCGCGCAGGTTCTTCGCGCCGGACACCTCAGCGCCAGCCCGCAGCAGGCCGACGAGGTTGTATTGCGTGAGCCCTGTCTCGTTCGACCAGAACTCGAACTTGCCGGGCGCGAGCTCGGTCACCCTCGTCTCGGAGTAGTTGTTGCCGCTGCGCAAGCTGCGATCCATTCGTTTGATCGCGCGCGCCGGGCCGATGACCTTGAGGACCGCCGCAACTGCGCTCCCGAGCAGCGTCTGGAAGTAGCCGCGCGTCAGCAGAAACCCGACTTCCTGCACCCCCAGTTCGAGGGAGCGCTCGGGGAAGAGCTCTTCGGCGCAAACGACGAGGCACTTTTCCCAGCGCGAGATGGGGTAGGCCGGGTCGAAGGGTTTCTGGAGATCGACCCCCGCTTCTGCCTTCACGCGCTCACGAATGCGATCGGTCACCTTGTCCTTGAGCGCCTTGATGAAGAGGCCTTCAAGGGCTTGCGAGAAAACCAGCCGGTCTTTGACGGGGACGCCCACCTTTCGCACCTTATCGGGTCACACCCCGAGCGCAGCCTTTGCCAACGCGAAGCCGCGCTTTCGCAACAGCTGCCGCTGGTTCATGTCGTCGAAGCCCATGGTGAAGCCCTGAAATTCCTGCACTGGGCGAATGAGGGTGATCTTCACCTTCGGGAACGCGTCGCGGAGCTCCCGCATGCCGAGGTCGAGGTCGCCGTGCGCGAGCTGCGAGACCATCAGCTGCAACGAGCGCACGAGGATTTCCTGACCCGTGTTGAGCTGCTTCGGCTCGAGCCACGCGGCCTGGTCGCCCCACGTGTCGACGATGAACACCTCTGCAGCGTCGAGACCGGGGTCGCGTTTCACCGCCAGCGCGAGCGCCTTCGCGGCCATCGACACGGGCGTGTAGTGCTTCACGCCACCTTCGGCGAAGCGGTGGTTCCAGATGGTGACGGGCGGGAACATGAGCGGCACTGCAGCTCCGGCCTGCACGAAGTCGACGAAGTGCGTGCCGATGAAGTGCGGGTCTGCCGGGTCGAGCGAGAGCTTCAACATCTGCGGCGTGGTCGAGGCCTCGATGAGCTCGGGGTCGGTCGACACCGTGTAGACGGAGCCGTCCGACAAGCTGGTGCTGCCGATGGCCCAGTTGCGCTTCTTCGAGATGCGTTCCCACGACGAGCGCTTCTGAATGAGCGCGCGAAGCGGCGCGGTGCTGACCGCTGAGTCGCTGGCCCATGCGTCGCTGCTGATGAGCGACCAGAGCGCCCCGGCGGCGAGACCGAAGAACGGCTTCAGGAAGAGGCTCGAGTCACCCTTCACGTCGTGGTCCCAGAGGTCGATGACGGCCTGGGCCGAGGCTTCAAAGGTGTCTTCCTGGGCGAGCAGCGTCGTGTGCAACGAGCCCACACCGTTGCCGCAGAACATGTCGATGTGGGGCACCCGGTCTTTGAGCGCCTGGAGCGCGCCGACCTGAAGTTCACCCGTGACTCCGCCACCGCTCAGCACCAACGCCCGCCAGGTCGTCATCCCGCTGGTTTACGATGCCCTGAAGCGATTTCCCGCAACTTCGTCGGTGCTCCCGAGTTCAATCCCCAACAGGAGGCAGTCACCATGGTCAAGCAGCTCAGTGTCGCGTTCGTCGTCGTCTCTTCTTCCCTCGCCCTCGCGCAGCCGATGCGGAACCGCGTCGAGAAGGCGAAAGACCGGCAAGACCTCCGACAGGACAACCGGCAGATCGCGAACGACCGCTTCGATGCGGCGCGGGCTGCGGCGATGTTGCGCGACTACGACGCGGCGGCGGCCGTGAACGATGCGGTGCGGCTGGGTGCGCTCGACGTGCAGTTCAACAACCACCTCGCACGGGAAATTGCTGAGTCGCAGGTCGAGTCGGCGCAGAAGCAGCAGGAAGTCCGCGAAGGCAAACGCGAGCTCGCCAGCGATCGCCGCGAATTGCGCCAGGACGTGAAGCTCGGCCGTCGGCCCGGTGTGGTGGTCGATGACGTGAAAGACAAGAACCGCGACCGCGCGAACCTCGCCGACGACAAGGCCGACGCGGCGCGCGAGCGGCTCTCTCGGGAACGGCTGCAGCAGATTCAAGGGCAGCTCGGTGGGCTCGCTGGCCGCTTCGACCCGCCGTCCATCTCCGCCAAGCGCTCTCTGTACGGTGAAGTCCTCGCCTTCGCGCGCGCCGAGGTGGCCGGCGACAAGCAGGAAAAGCGCGAGGACAAGCGTGAGCTGCGCGAAGACCGCAAGGAGACGCGCGAGGACCGCCGAGATCCCATCCGCTGACGGGCCCAAAGACACATCGACCCCCTTCCCCGCGTTCGCCTAGCCTTCGGGGTGTGCGAACGCGCGCCGCTCTCTGGCTGCTCCCGCTGATGGTGGCGTGCTCTTCGCCTCCGCCGATCCCCACGCCGGCTGACATCTTCGAGCCTGATCCGAACTTCGACTTCGCCGCCGCGAGTGGTGACGTCGAGATTCACGCGCTCGAGGGCCGCACGGTCTGCTTCACGCTCGACGGCACGGAGCCCGGGCTGAGCGACGGCGCGTGCAGCGGTGACAGCACGCAGCCGCTGCCCGAGAACCGCATCGTCACCGTGAAGTGCGCCGACGGAGACCTCTCCACCGACGCCATCGTCGGCGTGCGCGTCGCCTTCGACTGGCCGGGCCGCAGCGGCACCACCGTGCAAGTCGTGAGCGCCAACTACTCACTCGACTGCACGAAGGTCACCGTCGACGGCGATGGTGACGGCATCGCGGACTCGATCGACAACTGCCCCGTCACCGCGAACGCAAACCAGGCCGATGACGACGGCAACGGCATCGGCAACGCGTGTGAAGCGAACGGCGCTCCCGACGCCGACGGCGATGGCCGCCCCGACACCGCCGACAACTGCCTCAGCGTCTGGAACGTGAACCAGGCAGACGACGACCGCGACGGCCTCGGCAACGTGTGCGACCCGACGCCGCGTGGAACACCGCCGCTGCCGTGGAACAACGGCGTGCTCGCCCGCGCGTTCGTGAAGTGGAAGGACGAGATGCAGTGCCGCCTCAACAACTGCATGAACCCGAGCGGCACGGGCACGTGGAACACGATGTGTGACGGCACCGGTACCGAGACATGGAACGTGTCGCTCAACGGCCTGCGCGCGGCCAGCACCTTCACCTACGCGAACTGCTCGCACGCCGTGACCGTCGACGTGCACGACTGGGCCGCCGACCCGATGAACGTGAACCCTGCGGCGACGAAGCCGATGATGCTCACGCTCGTCGTCAACGGCGTGCTCACGCAAGACACCGACTTCAACGGCAGCGGGAACGAGAGCGGCCAGGTGAGCGTCACCGGAGACTTCACGGGCACGGTGGTGTCGCACGTGCTCATCAACTCCGCGAACCGCACGGGCGGCAGCTACTTCTCGGTCGCGTGCAGCGCCGACCCCGTTACCGAAGAGCAGTGCGCGCCCAACAACCTGTTCGTGAACTTCGTCTACCCCGACTGGGTGTGTGAGACCGGTGGCTGCCCTGCCCCGCCGCCTCCGCTCGTCGACACCGATGGCGACGGCGTGTTCGACCCGTACGACAACTGCCCCACCCTCGCGAACCCCACGCAGGCCAACGCCGACTTCGACAAAGACGGGGACGCCTGCGACGCGAGCACGAGCACCACCGACACCGACCGCGACGGAGTGCCTGACGACAACGACAACTGCCCCATGGCCTCGAACGCCACACAGCAAGACAGCGACCACGATGGGCTCGGTGATGCGTGTGACTCCGTCGTCGACCCTGACACCGACGGGGACCTCGTCATCGACACGCGCGACAACTGCCCGATGGCCGCGAACCCCCTGCAGACCGACACGGACCTCGACGGTGCCGGAGACGTCTGCGACTCCACCCCGCGCGGTGAGCCGGCGTTCTCGTTGTTGAAGGTGAAGATGGGTCGCTGCCTCTACGACAACGGCGGAGACGTGCGCTCCACGTCAGCGTGCGACAAGGGGCAGACCAACCAGCGGTGGGAGATCATCACCACCGGCGGCAGACACATCTACAAAAACCTCTCGACCATGCAGTGCCTCACCGCGCAGACGTGGGCGGGCGTCATCGGCATGAGCGCGTGCGACCAGAGCGACTCGCAAAAGTGGACGCCGGAGGCTTACTCGACGGGCGGGCTCGACCCGAACTTCCCGATGCGGCTCCACAACGTCGCGTACAACTACTGCGTGTACACGAACGCCACCGCCGACGTGTACGCGACGCAGGGCAACTGCGGCCTGCTCGGCACGGAGGACTACCGCAAGCTCGGCATCTACCCGGGCGGCGACTTCACGGTGGCACCGCTGCAGCCATGAGTCCCCCGCTCCGAGTCGCGCTACCCGGCGCCATCAAAGAGACGTGCAGGTTGTGTGAGCTCGAGCTCTTGGTCGAGAACCCTCGCCGCATCTGCGCTCACTGTGGGGAAATCAACCTCCCCGCCGAACACGCGTCGGCCCCCGAAGTGCCTCGCCCCGTCCAGGTGCAGGCACCTCCGATACGAGCCTTCGCCGCCCCCGCGCGCACCGGGCCGGTGGCGATGACCTTCCGACAGGCAGGTCAGGGGTTCCTGTCCATCTCCCACTCGTCGGCGGGTCGCTTCGACGTCTTCTCCTGGGCGATGACCCTGGTGCTCATCGGCGTGCCGACCTCGCTCGTGGCGGCGGTGTTCATGGCGTGGCTGGTGGCCGGCTCGCGCTGGGCTGGGAACCGGCCCGCGGCCGTCGCGACGTGGGTGAGCGGCTGGGCCTCAACGGCGGCCCTCCTCCTCGTCGTCGGGTTCCGGCTGATGATCAAGAGCTACGGCCGCTGACGATGGCGCGCATTCCCGGACTTCAGGTCATTCGTTCACCCGTCGCCGGCTACGGCCTGATCACCACGCGCGCGCGGAAGAAGGGCTCGGTCATCACCAACGTCGAGGGCGTGCTGTGGCGCCAGGGCGAGAAGCGCGACGACACGTATTCCCTCATCCTCGAGCCGGGCGTGTTCTTCGACCTGGTCGACCAGACGCGCTGGGTGAACCACTCGTGTGAGCCGAACGTGGTGGTCGAAGCGGGCATCACCGCGCGCGGCAACGGCTGGGCGCAGCTGCAGGCGCTGCGAGACCTGCGTGCGGGTGAAGAGCTCTTCTACGACTACGGCTTCCCGCCTGAGCTCAAGCTCCGGTGCCGCTGCGGCACGAAGTCATGCACTGGTTGGATCGTCGAGCGGCAACAGCTAGTCAGCGCCCCCGATGTGGAACGCCCTCGCCGTCACGGTCGCACTGGCTCTCGCCGCTGAAGAAGCCCCGACCAGCGCCCTGCCCGGCCAGGCGCCGTACGCCATGTCGCTCACCGTCAGCGGCGGCGTCTCGCTGGGCTCGTACGAGGCGGGCTACCTCTATTACCTGTCGATTCTCTTTCACCTCAACCCGCAGGTCGTGAAGCCGCGCATCTTCACCGGCGCGTCGGCGGGCAGCGCGAACGCGATGTTGTCGCTCATCGCCTCGTGCTCGCAGCCGAACTTCCACGCGCAGAACAACCTCTTCTACCGCTCGTGGATTCCGCTCGGCATGGGCGTGCTCTTCGACCCCAAAGACGTGACGCCCATCGGAGCGCTCAGCCGCAAGCCGGGTGCTGAAGGCATCGCGCGCATCGAGCAGCGGTGGAACGAAGGGCTCGACGCCGACTGCGACGCAGTGCTCGGGCTCTCGGTGACACGGGTGGTGGCCGCCCCCATCGAGCTCACCGACCGGGTTCGCCTGCCGCGCACCTCGGCGAAGTTCGTGGTGCGCGTGCGTGGCCAGGGCCCCGGCAAGCCGCCGCTGCTCAGCAACTACGTCAGCGGCGTCAACGAGGTGAACCGGCCGCTGTTGCCCGAAGACGACCTCGGGCAGGTCGAGTTCGGAGCGCTCAAGCAGGCGCTCGAGGCGTCGGCTGCCTTCCCGCTCGCCTTCGCGCCGCGCCCGGTGAACCACTGCCCGTCGAACCGCCGCCCCGGCGTGTCGGTTCGGTGCCCGCGCGACGCGGCCGAGAACGCGCTCTTCTACGACGGCGGCGTGTTCGACAACCAACCTCTGTTGCTCGCCACCCAGCTCGCGCGACGCGGACTGCTCTTTGACGCCGAGGCCGCCTTCCGCGACGAGCCCGATGTCAGCCAGCGGCTGCTGCCTCCGTCGAGCCGCTTTCTGTACCTCGACCCCGACACCGAGCTGTTGCCCGAGCTGCGCGAGAACGAGGCGCCGCCCTTCGAGGCAGCGTTGCCCTACGGCGTGTTTCTACTCGGCCAGCTCATCGGCTCGGCGCGCACCGCAGAGCTGCAGGCCCTGCTCGACGAGACCCCCGAGGTGAAGCCGCAGCTCGGCGCGACGCTCACGTACTACCGGCCGCTCTCGGGCGCGTTGCTCAACTTCTTTGGCTTCTTCGACACCGACGTTCGCGCCCACGACTTCGCGCTGGGCATGCACGACGCCGCCCGCTTCATGGATGAAGTGGTCGTCGGCTGGTTCCCCCACACGCAGCTGGTGCGCCCCGAGGCGAAGCTCGCCGAGCAGCCCGAAGAGGTGCGCGAGACGTGGCGCTTCTTCGAGTGTCTGCGCGCGGTGCTGAGCAAGAGCGGTGACGTGCAGCGCTGCGAGGGCCTGCCGCGCAACCTGCTCATCGGCGCGCAGGTGACGCTCGACAAGCTCTACGCCCGCTGCAACCAGGCCTTCACGCGCGCGCTCAAAGACAGCCGCACCACGCCGACGACCGCGCACCTCCAGTGCCAGGACGCCATCAACGGCCAGCCGCCCCCGCGCGTGCCCGGCGTCGGTCCCGCTGAAGGCTGGCAGTTCGAAGAAGAGGAAGAGGCGTTCGACTACCAGCTGCGGCGCATGCAGAAATACGGGTACGAGTTCAGAGATCTCGGCCTCGACCCCGGCCAGTCGGCGCGCGGGAGCATCGCCAAGCAGCTCAACCTCGTCACGCAGTCGCTGGGCGGCAGCAACAACGACGTGCTCATCAAGTCCATCGGCCGCGCGTACACGCAGTCGATTGAGTACGTGCCGCCCGACCACGCGCTCTCGATTCTCGTCGGCAACAACCTCGAGCTCGCCTACTCGCGCACGCGCGGCGAGAAGGACTTCAACTGGGCGCGCCTGCACACCTCGTTGGGCATCGAGGGGGTCCTCACGCTCGTGGGGCCCGACAGCGAGCGCTTCATTCGGCTGCAGCCGCGGCTGGGCGTGGAGTTCGAGCCTCTGCCGCTCTCGAGCACGATGTTCCAGTTCCGCGCCGGGGCCCGCGCGGGGTTCAGCTTCTCGTCGGCCGACGCGTTTCTGTCGAAGACGTGTGATGGCACGCGGCCGTGCAGCCGACCGGCGGCCGACGTGTGGATCAGCGCGACGGCCTTTCAGTGGGTGCGCATTCAGATTGCCGTCGAGTTTCAGCCGGCGTTTCTGCTGCTGCCCTTCTCGGCAGCGTTTCGTCCCTCACTCGGGCTCGAGATCGACTGGCCCTGAGACGATCTGCCGGACGCCAGGGCTCGGCGACATCGACGCGAAGCTCAAGCTCCTTCAGGACAAGCTGACTGCCGCGAAGGACGCCCCCCTCGACGAAACAGCTCAACGAGGTCATCGACCTGATGGACGTGGTGCCCGCGGTGCACAAGGCCGCGATGCCCGACTTCCCGAACATCAAGGAGCTGAAGTCACCGCGCTCACCTGGGCCGGTCTGCAAACACCGCAGCCACCACCAGCCCCATCGCCACGGCGTGCAGCACCGTGGTGACGCCGCTCACCACCACCAGCGTGGTGGTCATCGAGGTGAGGTCGTTGCCGCGGGCCTGCATGCGCATCGGCAGCCACGTCATGGCGAGGCGACCGATGACGTCGAGCATCAGCAGGAACCCGCCCGCCGACGCCGCGAAGAGCGACGCGCGCGGGTGGCGGTTCCAGCGCGAGACGGCGAGCGCGATGAGCACACCGTCCACCACCATCGAGGGAATCGACGACACCAGCGTCGACAGCAGCGGCAGAACCTGAAGCGGTGATTCCATGACGCTGGTTGCGCACAACTGGCAGGCTTCGTCGCATGACGCGTGAAGAGCGCACCGCCGCCGTGCTCGAGCGGCTGGCCACGCAGTACCCCGACGCGAAGTACGAGCTCAACTGGGACTCGCCGTTTCAGTTGCTGATCGCCACCATCCTCGCAGCGCAGGCGACCGATGAGCGCATCAACCAGGTGACGCCGATTCTGTTCGAGAAGTGGCCCACGCCGCAGGCGCTCGTCGACGCCGACCCCACCGAGCTCGAGACGGTGCTCACCCCGACGGGCTTCTTCCGCCGCAAGGCGAAGGCCGTGAAGGACTGCTCGCGCGGGCTGCTCGCGCTGTTCGGTGGCGAAGTGCCGCGCACGGTCGACGAGCTCACGCAACTGAGCGGCGTGGCGCGCAAGACGGCGAACGTGGTGCTCAACACGGCCTTCGACATTCCCAGCGGCATCATCGTGGACACGCACGTCGAGCGCGTGAGCCAACGCATGGATCTGGTCGACGCCACCAGGCCCAACGCCATCGAAGACGAGCTGATGCAGCTCGTGCCCAAAGACCGATGGACGAAGTTCGGCCCCGCGATGGTGCTGCTCGGTCGCTACACGTGCACCTCGAAGGAAGCGAAGTGCGGCGAGTGCGTGATGAGCGAGGTGTGTGCAAAGAAGGGCGTTTGACAGCCACGATCGGGCACCCGTACAACGCGAACATGGTCGAAGACGACAAAGCGCATCAGGGCTCGCTCAGCCTCTGGTTTGCGAAGCCGAGCCGAGAAGCGGCGCCGGTGAAGTTGCGTCGCGATCGCACCGCACAAGAGACCGTCGCAGCCGTCGAGAAGGCGATCCGCGAGCGCGCTTCGAAGTTGAGGCGTCCTGTGGCGCACGCAGCCCGCTCTGCTCGCCCGAATCGGTGAAGCTTCAAGCCTTCGGCCCGGCCGAGCCACTTGCACAGATCGCGAGCGCCCAGGCTCAATACCTGCGCTGCTATCTGAAGGATCTGGGCGCTTCTCTTGTGCTCGAAGAGCCGAGCTACTTCGACCGGGACTTTCTGTCGGAACACTCGGCGTTCTACGGGACGACTGCCGCCCAATACCCGAGCCACTGTCGTCGTCTTCACTTCTTCCGAAGTGTGCCCGCCGAGCAGCTTGAGAGGGCGCTCGGCGGCGACGTCGACGCGCATCAGGAACTCCAGCGGGCATACCTCGGGTTCGTCGTCCTCCGTCCACTTCCTCATGCACCACTCGGGCGGACTGTCGTCGCCTGGTACCCCGATGAAACCGACCGGTACTCGGGTAACCCGCGCGTGGTCACGCCCTCGCGCTCATACCGGGTGCATCTGGCCGGCCTCGAACTCTTCGTGACTGGACTCGCGTGGCAGCAACAGGACGGAGCAGTGGCCCTGTGCGCATCGACAGCCGTCTGGTCGTTGCTCCATTCCTCTGCATTCGATGACCACCACGCGATCCCGACAACTGCGTCGGTCACGGAGTTCGCGGTCAACCGCCGTGCAGCCTTTCCGGCCCTCGAGGGCCTGCGGGCGGAACAAGTCGTTGAGGCCATCGCACGTGCGCAGCTTCGGCCGGTCGTGATCGACTCAGACGTTTGGAGTGAGGACGGCGGAGGCTTCAGCCGAAGTCTCTTCTCAACCATCTGCGCTGCGGTCATTCGCTCCGGCTATCCTGTCGTGCTTTCCGGCGTCATGGAGGGCGGAGATGGGCACATGGTCTGCCTGACGGGGTTCCGAGAACGTGGCCCAGCCGATGGCTCGGTCTTTCAGGACGAAGGGCTCGAGTTTTTGTATCTCCACGACGACAATCTCGGACCCAACGTTCGTCACGTCATCGAACTGGACGAAACGGAGCGAGTCCTCCTTCGCGCAAGCGCACCCGCCAAGAGGTACGAAGGAGAACGCCTCCCTGATCCCACTGAAGGCCACGACCGCTTCATCCCAACGCAGTTGATCATCGCTACGCACGAAGGAATCAGTCTCTTGCCTGGCGCTCTTCGAGACCTCGCAGAGCAAGTAACCCGATCGATTCAGGACAGATATGAGAGCGAGTCGCCTCTGGTGACGACGTTCCAGTTCGCCAAGCTCTCGACCTATCTCGGCTCAATTCTTCCAAAGCAGTTCACGCCTGAGAACGGCACGGCCCTCGCGAGAGTGCGCCGCGAGGTTGTCGAATCCTTCCCGGCGATGAGTCTTCACCTCGGCATCGTCCGCGTTGGACATGCGTCTGGTGTCGTCGCGGACTTGCTGGTCGATGCGAGCCACATCGCCCCCGCAACACAGGCCACGATCAATCGATGGCGCGTCTTCGGGACGTTGGTGTTCGCGCCTCTCTACCGCGAAGCGATCGATCAACTCGCCACGGCAATGCCGTTCGGCAAAATCATCTCGGTCGGCTGAGCGACACATGGGCGGCAATCCAACGAACCTGATGCGCCGCATCGACCTCGACGCCGAGGCTGACCTCGCACGCTGCGGAGCGCTCAAAGACTTCTGGTACGTCGCCTGTCTCTCCAGCGAACTGAAGGTCGGCAAGCTCGAGTCGCGCACCGTGTTCGGTCAGCCGCTGGTGTTGTTCCGCCAGAAAGACGGCACGCCCGCTGCGCTGCTCGATCGCTGTTTGCACCGCAACGCGAGGCTCAGCGCCGGCGACTGCTTCGACGGCAAGGTCGGCTGCCCCTACCACGGGTGGACGTATGACGGCTCAGGGCGGTGCGTCGAGATTCCCTCGCTGGGCCCCTCGCAGGAAGGAAAGGTGCTCGACGCCGAGGGCCACGCGAAGAGCGGCTTGAAGCTGCGCCCCAGCGAAGTGGGCCGCGTGCCGAGCTTCCCCACGCGCGAGCAAGACGGCCTCGTCTTCGTGTTCATGGGCGGTGACGTGAGCCGCGCGCGCCGCGACCCCTTCCGCGTGCCGAAGTGGGGCGAGCCGGGGTGGCAGGTGTACTTCATGGTCACGCCCTTCCCGAACGGCGTGACCAACCTCGTCGAGAACTTCATGGACGTGCCGCACACCGTGTTTGTGCACCGGGGCTGGTTCCGCGACCGGAAGCTCCGCGAGGTGCCTGCCACCGTCGCACGGCAGAACGGCGAAGTGCTCGTCACCTACGAGCAGGAACACGACGAGCTCACGGGCGCAGGCTTCGTGATGAACCCCACCGGTGAGCCGATGAAGCACACCGACCACTTCTTCATGCCGAACGTCACGCGCGTCGACTACCTGTGGGGGCAACGCAGCGGCTACGTCATCTCGAGTCAGGTCACGCCGGTCTCCGCGCTCGAGTCGCTCGTCTTCACCAGCATCAGCTACCGCCTGCCCTTCGACCTGCCCGGAGACCTCGTGGCCCGCGGGCTGCGGCGCGCGATGAAGTGGTACACCACGCAGGTCATCGGGCAAGACGTCGACATCATGCAGCTTCAGAACGAGGGCTTCACGCGTGCGAAGCGCGGGCTCGAGTTCGTCAGCACCGAGGCCGACCTGCTGCATGCCGACATCGAAGAGGTGCGCGGGTGGCTGCGCGAAGGGGCGACGGGCCCCGAACCCGAGCCGACTTCGCGGCGGATCTCGTTCTGGATCTGAGGGTCTCCACGTAAGAGGCCGGCAACACCGGCAGCGACATCGGAGGCGCCTTCACCGACCCGCAAAAGATGAGCGCAGGCGGCACCGGTAACGGGCAGATTCTCGGCACGATTGGAGTGACACCATGAAATGGATGCTCGCAGCGACGATGGTCTTGATGGGGTGTGGGAGTGGTGCCCGGCCGATTCCGAAGGGTCCTCCGTTCGACTTCGACACCGCCGTGGGCCCGGGGCCCGAGGCGTTCAGCAGCGAAGCCGACCTGCTCTCGAGGTGGAACGACACGCGCGCCGATTCACTCAAAGACTTCTGGAACTCGGGTGAGGCGGGCACGTTCGATGGCGTGGGCGGCGTGAAGGTGGCGTACCGCATTCACCGCGTCCCGAACGCGAAGGCCGCGGTCGTCATCACGCCGGGCCGCACGGAAGCCATCATCAAGTACGCCGAGGTGGCGCGCGACCTCACCGCGCAGGGCTACTCCACGTACGCGGTGACGCTGCGCGGTCAGGGCGAGGCAGGCCGAATGCTGCCCGACGCCAACAAAGGGTACGTCGACTACTTCGATGACTACGTCGAAGACACGCACACCTTCGTCTCGACCATCGTGAAGAAAGACACCAACCGCGTCTTCGTGGTCGCGCACTCGTTGGGCGGCGCGGTGGTGGCGACGGTGGTCGACGAGCACCCCGAAGACTTCGAAGCGGTGGTGCTCTCGGCGCCGATGCTGGAAATCAACCCGGGCGCGTTTCCACCTCCCCTCGCGTCGTCGCTCGGCCTTGGCGTGTGCAACGCGACCGACGGCACCGGCTACGCCATCGGCTCAGGTCCCTACCAGCGGGAGACCGACTTTCCGAACAACACCGTCACCACCTCCGAGGCCCGGTGGACGTGGAAACTGCAGCAACTCGACGACGACGAGAGCATTCGACTCGGCGGGCTCACCTGGCGCTGGCTGTGCCAGGCGCTCATCGGCTCGAGTCGCGCGCAGAACCTGGGGACCCGGTCCATCACGCCAACCGTCATCCTCCAGCCGGGCGACGACACCATCGTGAAGCCCGGCGGGCAGAACACGTACTGCAGGGACGCGACGCGCTGCACGTTGAGTCCGGTGGCAGGGGCCAGGCACGAGATTCTCCAGGAACGCGACCCGCTTCGAAACGAAGCGCTCAGCCGCATCGTGAAGTTCTTCAACGCACAGGTGAGCCCGTGAACGCGCTCGTCCTGGCGATGATGCTCAGCGCTGCGCCCTCCACGGCGCCCTCGATGCGCGTGCAGGTCGGTGGGCAGGTGGGCTTCCCCTTTCTGCTCGGGGTCCATGGCTCGGTGACGCTGTTTGGCGACACGGGCAAGCCGCGCTTCGACGCCGACCTCTCGTGGGAGCCCTCGGCCTCGCTGCAGAGCTACAGCATCGGCGGCGCCTACCACGTGCTCGATTCCATCTTCTTCGTCGGGCCACGGCTGCGCCTCGTGCAGTTCCAGCCGCCGTGGGCGCGCGGGGCGGCCGACCTCTTCTTCGGGCTCGGCGCTGAGCTGGGCGTGTCGATTCGTGTCGCGGGCGACAAAGGCGTCGTTCGCATCGCGTTGCATGGAACGGGCTTCCCGGCGCAGGCCAGCAACCTGAGCCTGCTGTTCGGGTTGAGCGCCGGGTTCTCGTGGAGCATCTTCGAGCGGTGACGCAGTACGAGCCCATCCCCGATTCGACGCAGGCCCACGTCGACCGGCTCGTCGGCGCGCGAGTGGGTGACGCCCTCGTGCTCACCCGTCAGGCCGAGGGGCGCTTCGGCACGCTCTACCGCGCTCAGGCCATCGCCACCGGCAAGGCCGTCACGCTGCAGGCGCTGCGTACCTTGCGCGAGGGGAACGATGAAGAAGCGCGCGCGGCCAACTCCATCAAGTGCGCCAACATCGCCGAGGTGCTCGCGTTCGGTGAGCTGCCCGACGGTCGCCGCTACCGGGTGATGGAGGCGCTCGAGGGCGAGTCGCTCGACGAGGAGCTGCAGCGCAAAGGGAAGTTCGAGCCAAAGGAAGTGGTGCTCGTGCTGCAGGAACTCGCCGGCGTGCTGCAGGCCGCGCACGCGTGGATGATTCCGCACGGCGGCCTCGGCCTGACGAGCGTGCTGCGCGTGGGCGGCAGCTTGAAGGTCATCGACTTCGGCATCGTGCACGGCGTGAAGCCCGAGGCCGACCTGCAGGCGCTCGGTGCCCTCGGGTTCGCGCTGTTGACGGGGAAAGAGCTCGATGGCGCACCGCCACCGCTGGGCAGCGGGGTTCCCGAGTGGGTCGACCGCGTGTTGCGCGAGCTGCTCGAGAACCGGGTGCCCGACGCGACAAGGGCGAAGCGCGAGCTGGGGGCATTGCTGACGACGAGCTCGGTGCAGCCGGCGCTCTCGCCACCCACGCCGAAGAAGAAGTCTTTGCTGCCTCCGGTGGCCGTCCTCGTCGTGTTGTTCGCGGTGGTCGGAGCGTTCGCGCTCATCGGGCCCCAAGCCGAGCTGCCACCGCCGCCCGAGCCCGACGTGCTCGATGAGCTTCCCGAGCCCGACGAGCCGGCGCCGACGCAGACCGAAGCGCAGCCCACGCCGAGTGAGCCTGCCAGGGCGCCCACCCCGGGCTCGCGAAAGACGCCGCGTGCAGTGCCGAGCGCGCAGGTGCTGATGGAGGAGATTTCACGCCTCGAGAAGCGGCTGCTGAAGACCTCAAAGCAAGGCGACGAGCTCGACCAGGCGATGTTCGTACTCAACAAGCAGCGCCTGCGGCTGACGGGCAACGTCAGCGAGTCAGACCGACGCGACGTCGCGAACCAGTTGAGAGGGTGGAAGCGCAGCTACCTCCGCTGACTCTCCCTGCTTGAGCGGGAGCGCACCAGCCCCTCACCCGGCGCTTCGCGCCACCCTCTCCCCGCTTGCGCAGGGAGAGGGAAGTCAGGGGCACGGACCCGAGTTGCGCGGCCGCTCGGCCATCGGCAGCTCCGAGCGAATCGCGTCGCAGGCCCTCGAGCACGTCGTGTTCCCCCCGCTGCACGAGAAGAACGACGGCGAAGGCCCTTCGCAGGCGACCTCGGGCAACACCCAGCACGCGCCCGCCACGAGCCCGCCACACTGGTTCGGGAACACCAGCCGCGCGCAGAACCCGCCGTTGTCGCACGGCGTGGTGGTGTCACACGCTTTCGGGCTCCGACACGGGCCCATCTCGCGCGTCGCCGAGATGCCCGCGTTCTGACGCAGGCACCGATTCCAATACGTCACGCCATCGCACCCGCACTCGGGAGGCCCATCTCCCGGACAGAACACCGGCCGCTGCCGACACGTGCCCAGCGCGTCACCACATGAATTCTTCTCGCAGAACTGCCCGCCCCTGCAGTCTTCGGTGCGCGCGCAGCCCGTACCCGGCAGCTCGACGCCACCATCGCTGGGCACGTCGACGACGAAGGTGTCGACTGGCCCACACGCGGCGAGCGCGACGCACGCGAGCAGCAACAGTCGCGTCACGGCGCCCTCACCAAATCGAACGCGAAGCCCAACTGAATCATCGGCCGCACCGCCCAGGGCACCGTCACCACCGTGCGCTCATCGGCGATGCGCGAGACGTAGCGCCGTCGCGCGGGGTCGACATCCAACACCAGACGCAGCATCACGCCGCTCGAGCTCGTCGGGTGCCACCGCACGCCGAGGCCCGCAGTGAAGAAGCCCGACGGGTCGACGCGGTCTTTCGTGAACGCGTCGGGCACGACCGACGAGGTGGTGGTGGCGATGAGGAGGTCGACCCCACCGCCGAGCCCACCTTCGAACTCGAACGCGCCCACGCGCCGCTTCGCCCCGAGCAACAGCCGAAACGCGAGCGACTGCACCTGCAGGTTCGCCTCCGCCGTCTCGCGGCTGATGGGCCCGGTGTACGCGACGAGGAACGACAGCGCTGGCCGGAAGTCGGCGATGGGCAGGCTCGCCGCGACCTCACCACCGCCACCAAAGACGAACGGCGACTCCCGGTCCCACGAGCGCGACTGGAACCACGCGGCCACGCTGACCTCGACCGAAGGCTTCTCGGGCTCGGCCGCCAGCACCTCCGAGACGGGAGGGGGCGGCTGCTCTGACACGCGCACCTCGCGCTTCTCGACGGCGAGTTCCTGAATCGCCGCGTGCGCGACGAGCGCCGCCGATTCCGAGATGAGCAACGCGGGGCCTCCGCGTGGCAATTCTTTGCGTCGGGCAAGCGAGCCGTCGGCCTTGAACACCTCGACCACGCACGCCACGTCTTGCCAGTCGACCCTCACCCGCGCGGCCACCTCGGGGTCGTTTCCGGTCGGCAGCGTCACCACCCGGCGCAGCTCGAGCTTGAAGGGCTTGAGCCAGTCGACGAGCGAGACCCTCAGCGCCTCGACGTCGCTCTCGTCACCCTTCGCCTCGAGTTGCACGAGCGACGCTGCCGAGACCTGCGTCGCTGCGAAGAGCGAGAGCGTGAGCAGCACGTCAGTGGCCCAACTCCTCCAGCCGGCTGCGGGCACGCGGCGCATAGACCCCAGAAGGATACTCACGAAGCACGAGTTCCCACGCAGCGCGTTCTGCTTCAAAGCGACCGAGCTTTCGCAGCGCCAGCGCGCGCGCGCCGAGCACGTCTTCGCGCAGCACCGTGTCGCTCGTCGCCAGGTACGCGCCGAACGACTCGAGGGCCGACGTCGCTTCACCGCGATCGAGCAACAGACGACCCAGCTCGGCGTTCGCCAGCGCCGACTCGCGCGCAGAGGGGAACTTCGCCACCACCATGCGGAAGTCACGAATCGCCGACGCGGTGTCGCCCTGCACACGCTCCCGCTGTGCCCGGGTGAAGAGCGCGAGCGCGTCGTCTTCCACCGCGGGCGGCGTCACCACCTGCGGCAGCGCGACGGGAATCTCCGGGGTCACCGGCGCGGTCGGCTCGACGTTCGGCTGGGAACGCGCGCGACTCGGCGCGTTCGGTCGAACGGCGGCGACGGGCGCGGGCACAGGAGAAGGGATGACGGCGATTTCTTCCACCTTCTGCTCTTCGATGACCGCGACAGGCTCGGGAGCGACGGGCGCGCTCACCGACTTCGGCGCGCGCGGCGGCGGAGAGGGCGTGGGCTCGGGCGCGCGGTCAGGCGACGCGGTGAGGCGCTCGATGACCTTTGGCAACACGCCGGTCCACTGCCCCACGGCGGCGAGCGAGGTCACGCCCATCAACACCACGCCCGCGACGAGCAGCGGCGTGAAGCGACGACGGCGCGGGGGGCCACCGCTCGTTCCAGTCGCGGCGAGCGGCGCTTCGGGCTGAGCGAGGGCACCCGACATCGCGCGCGCGACGAGGTCATCCAAATCGGTGGGCGACGCCGACACCGCGTCGAAATCGGAGCGCACCTGACGCTCGAAGCGACACGTGGCGCACGACGCGAGGTGCGCATCGATGCGCGCCAATTCATCAGCAGAAGCAGCACCCCGAGCGGCCTTGTCGAACAGCTCCTCAGGGTGAAGGTCGAGAGATTCCATCACTCCACCTCCAGGGCGGCGACGAGCATCGGGTCAGCCTCGATGCGGCGTTTGAGCGCGGTCTTCGCGAGGCGAACCCGGCTGCGAACGGTGTTGAGCGGCACGTGCGTGGCCTCGGCCACTTCTTCGAGAGAGAACCCGAGCACCACGCGCAGGGCGATCGTCTCGGCCTGTTCCTCGGGCAGGGTGTTGATGAGCTCGCGCACCAGCGCGCGGCGGCGCTCGGCTTCGACGGCGTCGTGTTGCGACGGGTCGACCCCGAACGAATCAGGCTCGATGCTGCCATCGGCGCGGTCGGCGCGAATCGCAGCGCGGCGGCGAGAAGCGAGCGCCGTGCGCGCCACGATGCGCGAGGCGAAGTGCGGCAGCGAGCACTCACCGCGAAAGGTGGGCAGCGCCTGCACCAGCCCGATGAGCGACTGTTGCACCACATCGTCGACATCGGCGTTGGTGCTGCCAAGCAACGAGCGCGCGGCGCGAATCATCGAGGGCGCGAGCTGCTTCAAGAGCTGCCCGGTGGCTGCGGTGTCGCCCTTCACGGCACGGTCGACCAACTCGGTCGGCGGAAGCAGAGGGCGGCTCGGCGTGTTCACGGACCACCAGTGTTCGCGACCCGAGCCTGGCGATCACCCGCTCGGGCGATTTTTCGAGCGGCCGCAAAAACCCCAGCAATCACAGCTCATTGCATGGGGTTCAAGCGCGTCGCACCCGGTAGGTGGATGTGCCACTTCCCGTCTTCTTCGAGCGCCAGGAGATACGTGTCGCTGCAGTCGAACTGCGTGGCCTTGTACTTCACCATCTGCGTCTCGACGCACGTGAAGCGCACGGTGGCCCCGGTGCCGTCGGTGTCGATGAGCTCTTCGTCGATGGTGATGTCGGCGTCTTTCCACCCGCTGTAGTTGTTGGCGAAGGTGCTCAACGCCTTCGCGCGGGTGCCGAACTTCTTCATCGACTGAGCGCTGACGGTGTCGGCCATCGCTTCCCAGTCTTCGGAGACGACGGCTCGATAGAACGACTTCACCGAAGCACCGGGCGAGCCCTTGGGGCCTTTGGTGCAACCGGTGAGCGCAACCACGAACAGGGACACGACGAGCAACGGCCTCATGGGTCGAGATTCAAGCATGGAGGTCTCACTTCTTCTTCAACGAGCGAATCGCTTCGGCGGCCTCGTCCTGGCCGCAGTTCTTTCCATCTTCCTTCGGGCTCTCTGACAATTCACGCAGGGCGTTGAGCGTGCCCGAGTCCTTCAATGCACCGAGGCGCTGCGCGGCGATGACGCGCACCTTGCACGAGGCCGAGCCCAGCGCCGTGGCGTACTGCGAAGGCAGGTCGAGCTTCTGCGCGCGCCCTGCTGCGTCGAGGTAGCGCAGCGCGCCCCACTGGCGGTCTGACGTCTTCTCGTTGGCGAAGCGCAGCAAGGTGCCGTCGAGCAACGCGGGCGGCAACAGCTCGAGCCATTCCTTCACCTCGGCGTCGGTCTCCTGAGCGCCGTAGCTCTCGGCGAGGGCTTCGATGACGGGCAGCCGTGCGGGGTACAGCGCCGTGAAGGGCGACTGCCGCAGAATCGCGCGCGCGTCGTCGTCGCGACCCAGCTCGTGCAGCGCGGCGACCCTGAGCGAGAGCAGCGGCGGGTGGAGCCCCTTCGCGTCGGGGAGCGCAGTGTCGATGGTGGTGAGCGCTTCGGCGGGGCGACCGTTCTTGAGCTCTTCTTCCGCGCGCTCTACCGGGCCAGCGGGCCACAGCGCCCACGCCGCGGGCACCAGCGCGGTGAGCACGATGGTGATGACGAGGCTCTGCTTGAACTGCCGGTCGAGGCGCCGCGCGATGCGCGACATGAGCTGCACGCCCTCGAGGCTGCGCTGGCTGAAGTTCTGCGCGGTGCCTCGCACGGCGCTGAGCGTCTGCGTGGTCACGGCGTTCAACACGAGCCGCGTCTGCGTCGAGAGCGCGAGCTGGTCTGGGGCCAGCACCGACTTGAGCCGTTCCACCAGGGCCGCGCCGTCTTTGGGGCGGTGGCTCGCCTTCTTCTCGAGACACTCCATCACCAGCTTCACCAGCAGCGGGTACGGCGCGACGTGCGGCGCCACGGTATCGAGCGGAGGCGCCGACTTGCGCACGTGCTGCTCGAGGTAGTCGCGCGCGTCGGGGCCCTCGAAGGGCAGTCGGCCCGCGAGCATGCGAAAGGCGACCACGCCAAAGGTGTACACGTCGGTGCGCGGGTCGACGGGCAGCGCCATCGCCTGCTCGGGGGCGACGTACGCGGGCGTGCCGACGGCCTGGCCGGGCAGGCTCATGAAGGGGTCGGCGCCGTCGAGCTGCTGCGGCTGCTTCGGTGCGTCGGAATCGGAGTCGAGTTCCATCAGCCGCGCGATGCCGAAGTCGAGCAGGCGCGCCTGCTCGTCACCCCGCGGGCCGGGGCCGAGCACGATGTTCTGTGGCTTCAGGTCGCGGTGAATGATGCCGCGCTCGTGCACCGCGCTGAGGCCTTCGGCGAGCTGCAACAGCACGCGAATGGCGCGCTTGGGCTCGAAAGGCCCCGGCTTGAGGGCGTTCTCGAGCGTGTCGCCTTCCGCGAGCTCGAGCACCAGCACGGTGCCGTCCTTCTTGTTGCTCTCGAAGTCGATGACGCGAACGACGCCGGGGTGGTCGACGGTGGAAAGGAGCTGCGCTTCCCGGCGAAAGCGCTCGGCCATCGCGGGCTGCGACGAGAGGTCGCGCTTGAGCACCTTGAGCGCGACCTGGCGCTTCAACGAGAGCTGCTCGGCGAGGAAGACCTCCGCCATGCCGCCTCCGCCGAGGTGGCGGATCAGCTTGAAGCGCCCCCCAAGGACGAGACGGTCGGCGGTCATTCGCGCGGGCAGGCTAGAGCCAAGGCGGCAGCCTGTCTCGCTCTCACCGCTTTCCACGGAAGCCGTCGACGACGGTGAGCAACCCGAACACGATGAGCACGCCTGCCTCGACGATCTTCATGAACAGCAGGGCCACGCCTCCTGCCGCGAGGGCCACGAGGCCGAAGGCGATGCGCAGTGGACGTGGGCGAGGCCGGTTGCGCGCGATGGAGTCGAGAATCTCGGTCGCCAGCGTGGCGTCGACCCCTCCGCCCACCAGGCGTTGAAGCACCTGCTCTCGCGAGAGCCCGGCGGCCTGGAGCATCGCGGCCCAGCGGTATGGATCTTCGGCGCTCATCTCGTCACGTCATCTTGCCCGGGTTGTCGGCGCGACGAGCGCGCGAAGCGCTCCAGAGTGGACCACCCCTCGGGTTTGGCGAGCGAGAGTCTTCTTCGTGCCCATCGAGTCCTGCTGCAGGGTCTCGACGACGACATGCGCACTCCAACTCTCTGTTTGCTTCTTCTGCTCGGCGGTTGCCGCGGCTGCGTCGGCGGCGCAGGGGGCGTCACGACCGAGCCCCTTCGGGTCAGCGGAGGTCCGCTGCGCTTCGAAGACACCTGGGTGGGCACCGAGCGGTCGCTGTCGCTCGAGCTGAGCAACCCCTCGCGCGTGTCGCAGAGCGTCGCCCTGGCCGTCGATCCGCCCTTCTTCCTTGCCGCCCCGGAAGCGCGCGTGGCGGGCGGTAGTACCGAGCAGGTCGCGGTGGTGTTCAGGCCCACGAGCCCGGGCGCGAGCACCGCGGTGCTCACCGTCGGAGAAGTGACCGTCGAGGTCAGCGGGCTCGCCCTCGAGGTGCCGGCCTGCGTCCCCGCGTCGTCGTGCGAGGCGGCCGCGTTCGACACCGGGCTGGGCGCGTGTCTTCGCGCACCGCAACCCGATGGCACCGCGTGCACCGGGCAGTGCGTGAGGGGCGGGCAATGTCAGGCCGGCGCCTGTGTCGGCGCCCCTGTCGATTGCAGCGACGGCGACGCGTGTACGGTCGACGCGTGCGGCGGCGCGGGCTGCGCACACACGCCGCGCACCTGCCCGCCACCGACCAACCCCTGCAAGGTCGCCGCCTGCGACTCGATGAGCGGCTGTGGCGAGCTCGACGCCGACGACGGCACGGTGTGCGGCTCTGACGCGTGCACCGAAGCGAACGTGAGCGTGTGCATCGCAGGGCAGTGCGTGCAGCGCACGAGGCCCCTCACCGAGCGGTGCTCGAACACCTGGGTGCCGCTCCGCCTGCCCACGTCCCTCGGGAGCGCGCTGGCGTACGACCCGGTGCGCTCGCAGTTGCTGACGACGGTGGGTCGACAGACCTGGCTGTGGGACGGCACCACCTGGTCGCAGCGCTTTCCCCCTGCTGCGCCGGCTGCGGGTCAACCGGCGTTCGCCACCGACACGCGACGCAATCGAGTCGTCGCCTTCTTCGGGGGCGAGACCTGGGAATGGGACGGCGTGACGTGGCTTCTGCGCGCGACCACGGCGCTTGGCCCCGGAGCACGCGGCGGAGCAGCGCTCGCATACGACCCCGTTCGCCGCGTCACTGTGCTCTTCGGCGGGCTCGGTGCTTCGAACACCCCGCGCGCCGACACCTGGGAATGGAATGGGCTGCGGTGGACGGCCCGCACCACCGCGCACTCGCCCAGCGCGCGGTTCGGCGCCTCGATGGCGTGGGACCCGTCGCGCAGCCGAGTCCTGCTCTTCGCAGGGACCTTCGACTATTTCGTCGGCTCGTCCGACACGTGGGAGTTCGACGGGACCGACTGGGTCGCGCGCACCTTCGCCAGCACACCACCGCCGCGCTACGGCGCGAGCCTGACGTGGGACCCGGTGCGGAGTGTCTTCGTCGCAGTCGGCGGCACCGCCTACGACCCGCTCGACGACATCTGGGAACTCGACGGCTCCAGGTGGTCGATGCGCGGGCGCACGCCGGTGCGCATGCAGTCGCACGGCGCCGCGTGGGACGAGCGCGCCTCACGGCTGGTGGTGCTGCATCGAGGCGTCACCTTTGCCTTCGACGGCCAGACGTTGGTGCCCATCGGGCGGTCGGTGCTCAGTGAGAGATCGTCCCCCATGGTGGCCTTCGACGCGACGCGCGCGCGGCTCACCTTGTTCGGTGGCTACCCGTCGCTCTCGCCCGCCCCCCTCTACCCCTCCGTGAACGACACCTGGGTCCGCGACGCGAGTGGGTGGACTGAGCTCTCACCCGGCACGAGCCCCGCCGCCCGCTACGGCGGCGCGCTGACGTGGGATGTCGTTCGTCAGCGCCTGGTGCTGTTCGGGGGCACCTCGGAGATCAACTCACCTGCTGGCGTGGTCGGCCGAACGTTCTCCGACACCTGGACGTTCGATGGCACCGCGTGGTCGCAGCTCAGCCCCACCGCATCACCGCCCGCGGGGTCCTCGGTCGGCACCTGGGACGAGGCGATGCAACGCGTCGTGGTGCTCTCGGGTGGCACGTGGGGCTTCGATGGCACCACGTGGTCGAGCGTGGCGACGGGCGGGCCTCCGCTCGGCAGCGCGCTCGCGTACGACCCGCAAACGCAGCGGCTGATGGCGGTGTATCGCGACGAGACGTGGGCGGTGATCAACAGCGCGTGGGCTCGCCTCACGCCGCTCACGCCGTTGCCCGCGACGTTCGCGACGGGGCGCGTGGTGTGGGACCCGTCCCGCCAGCGCGTGCTCCTGCAGGGCGACCGCGGCACCTTCGTGTGGAATGGCGCCGACTGGGCGCAGCTGCAGCCGACGGCGCAGCCACTCGAAGCCCCGGAGTCGCTGGTGTTCGACGCCGCAGCAGGTCGGCCCGTCGCCATCAACCGCGGTGGTGAGTGGACGCTGCTGCCCTGAGCGGCACGGCGCGGCGGCCAACTCGGCGAGCTTGTCGGTGTTGATGAAGTCGAGATGCGCACCCTTCGCGGCAGCCCAGAAACCCGGCGTGTCGGGGCTCGCATAGATGCGAATGGTGCGCCCGGTGAGGTGCGCGCCGTTGATGAGGTTCTCGAGCTGCCGCTGCTGCGTGCGCGGAATGTCGCCCACGCCGTCCCACTGCATGAAGGCGCAATAGTTCACGGCGTAGCTGACCCACTTGCCGTCGAGCGCGGGGTCGTTGGGCGAGTACGAGTTGCTGTCGCGCGCGTAGGGGCGCGGCGCGGGGCGATCGACCAGCGCCTTCTTCGCCTTGTCGTCACCCGTGAAGATCACCGTTACGGCGGTGAGGTCGAGAACTGGAGTGGTGGCAGGGAGCGGTGTTGTCTCGCGCCTGATGACCTCGCTGCTGCTGTCGCTGCTCCTGAGCCAGGCCCCCGTCGCGCGGGTGACGCTCGTCTTCGGCGGCGATGTGATTCCCCACGACCCCATCAAGCATGTGGCCGCGGTGCGCACGCGCGGTGGGGAAGACGGCAACAACGCCGGGTGGGATCACGTGCTCGGCCCGCTCGGCCCCGTGCTGCAGCGCAACGACTTCGCCATCGTCAACCTCGAGACACCCATCGTCACCATCAAGAAGCCCGAGACCGGCGTGATGGTGTTCAACGCGCAGCCGCCGTTGCTCTCGGCGCTCAAGCGGGTCGGGGTCGACGTCGCCACGTTCGCCAACAACCACTGCCTCGATCAACACCGCGAGGGCATCGTCAGCACACGCGAGTTCCTCGCCGATGCGGGGCTGCTCTCGGCGGGCGCTGACATCAACGAAGCCGCCGCGTGGACACCGCTGGTGCTCGAGAAGAACGGTCTGCGCATCGGCCTCTTCTCGGTGACGCGCTGGCTCAACGGGTTCAACAACAAGAAAGACCCGACGCTGCCGCACGTGCCCTGCGTGCCCTACCCCATCGAGCCCATCATCGGAGGCCACTCCATCGAAGACTTCCTCGCCACCATTCGCGCGAACGCTGCGCTGGTCGACGTGCTCATCGTCACCATCCACTGGGGTGCGGAATACAAGTTCGCACCTGCGCCGGAAGACCGCCTGCTCGCGAAGCAGATGCTCGACGCAGGTGCGTTCGCGGTCATCGGGCACCACCCGCACGTGCTGCAGCCGGTCGAGTTCATGGAACCCTCCGCAGGAGGCAAACGCCTCGTGGTGTTCTCGCTGGGCAACCTCGTCTCGAATCAAGACTTCGACGACGTCAATGGCACCAAGCGCGACGGGCTGCTGGTCGAGCTCGAGCTGGTGCGCGACACCGTCGATGGGCCGGTGCGGCTCGAGTCGGTGAAGGGCGTGCCGGTCGCCACCGAGAACCGGCTCGGCGGAGGCAAGAAGCGCAACGTGCAGGCCGTGCTGCTCGACGACGAGCTGCTCGCCATCGAAGAGCGCCTCGTCGAGTTGGCGGGGCGGCCACCGAAAGAAGTGAAGAAAGAACGGGCCGAGCTGCTCGCCCGACGCAAAGTCGCGATGGACCGACGCGCGCGGATTGCATCGTTCGTGCCCGAGGGCGTGCTGCCCCCGATGCCCTCGCCGGCCCCCTGACCCTCCGTCAGGCGGATTTCTTCTCGAGCCGCGCGACGCGCTGTTCGAGCTCGTCGAAGCGATCTTCCGTTGCCCCCAGCGCCTTCACGAGGATGGCGCTGATGCGCTTCAAGCCGCTCCCGAAGTCAGCCTGGGCCTCGCTCAGCGCGGTGAGGTCGGTACGCAGACCGGTCACCTCGTCTGAAAAGGCGTTGACGACCGAGAGCACGCCACCGAACTGTCCCGTCGTCACACTCATCTGCTGACGCACGACGTCCATCTGCTCGGTCAGGACGGCCATCTGCTCGGTCAGGACGGCCATCTGCTCGGTCAGCACGCCCATCTGCTCGGTCAGCACGCCCATCTGCCGTTCGACGCCATCGATCCGGCGCGACATCTCTCGCGAGTGTTCAGCCAGCAAATCGACTCGTGTCTCGAGCCGCTGCGTCGAGAGTTCTTGCCGCTGCTGCGCCTCACCCAGGCGCTTCACCTCGTCGATCAAGTCCAACAACAAGTCTTTCCCCACCACCTTCGCCATCCGCCGCCTCCCTCTGGGTTGAAGGCGACGAATACCACCGGGGACTGACATTCTTCGTCGAGCGGCCATGGGCCGAGCGTAGGCACACCGCCGCGAGACTGACCACTGACCGCGTGGTGGAACCCCTCACTCCTCGGGCACGGAGTTGATGGCGGCGACCACTGAGGTGAGCACCGTACGCGGCGTGAGGCGCACGCTCTGCATCGCGAGCCAGTTCATCATGCCGTGCACCGCGACGACCTCGCCGTCCATCATCGACTGGTACGCATGCAGCGCGACGTCATCTGCCTTCGCGATGCCCGGCCGCCGAAAGAGCCGCGACTTCTCGGTGCCCGCGGTCTTCGAGAACTCGGTCGCCGTCGCGCCGGGGCAGTGACAGGTCACCGTCACCCCGCTGCCTTTCAGCTCGTGCGCCAGCGCCTCGCTGAACGACACCACGAAGGCCTTGGTCGCGTAATACGTCGCCATGAACGGCCCCGGCTGAAAGCCCGCCGTCGACGCGATGTTCAAGATGCGCCCGCTCTTGCGCGCCTTCATGTCCTGCCCGAAGCGGTGACACAGCTCGAGCAGCGTCACGCAGTTCAGCTCGACCATCTCGACCTCGCGCTCGAGCGGCAACGAGAGGAACGCGCCCGTGCTGCCGAAGCCCGCGTTGTTGACGAGGAAGTCGACCTGCAGGCCCAGCGCCTTCACCTTCTCGTGCAGCCGCTCGGCACAACCGGGCTTCGAGAGATCTTCCGTCACGATGAACGTCTTCGTCTTGTGGTGCCGCAGGTGCTCGGCGATGGCCTCGAGCCGGGCGCCGTTGCGAGCGACCAGAATGACGTCGTGCCCGTCACGCGCAAAGAGGTGGGCGAACTTTTCCCCGAGGCCGGCGGAGGCGCCGGTGATCAACGCAGTGCTCATGAGCCCGTTCCTGCCCCGACGCGCGTCGGGACTCAACCGGGAACCGGTGTGCTAGGGAGCCGCGCATGTCCTCTCTCCCCGAGATCCTCAACAGCGAGACGAAGAAGAACCAGGTGGTCGACGACTGCTGCACCGTCATCGACCAGGAAGTCGCCGACAAGGGCGGTCTCTCGGGCATCGCCATCAAGGCCGGGTTCGCCGCGGTGAAGGGCGTCAAGCCGGGCTTCGTGCGCCACGTGGTGTTCGACCTGCTGCCCGAGTTCGCCGCTGCGCTCGACCCCATCTTCCAGGAAGCAAAGAGCAAGAGCGTGCCGGTCGGGCCGCACTTCATCTCGAACGCCGGCCGCGTCGCCGACGCGCTGCTCGCCATCACCGATGCCAAGGCCACGCGCGCGAAGTCGGGCGCGGTGAAGGGCGCGTACGACCGGCTGCGCGGCACCGCCAAGAAGCACGTCGAGTCTGCCGTGCCCCGCCTCGGCAAGGTCATCGAAAAGCACACCAACTGAGTTCGCATTGGGCACACTCGCGGCGCCTTCCACCAGGAGCCCGCGATGCACGGCCTGATGATGAACCAGCCGCTGTTGATCTCGTCGCAGTTGGAGTTCGCCTCGAGGTTTCACAGCTCCGTCGAAGTCGTCACCCGCACCGTCGAAGGCCCCATCGTGCGCACCACGTGGGGTCACGTCGCCAGGCGCGTCCGCAAGCTCGCCAACGCGCTCGTCGCCGCGGGCATTCGACCGGGGGACCGCATCGCCACGCTGGCGTGGAACACCCAGCGTCACCTCGAGCTCTACTTCGCGGTGAGCGGCATCGGGGCCGTGCTGCACACCATCAACCCACGCCTGCCGCCTGATCAGCTCGCCTTCATCGTGAACCACGCGGGCGACACGATGCTGTGCTTCGACACCACGTTCCTGCCCCTGGCGAAGCACCTCACGAGCGTGCCGACGCCGATCACGAGGTGGGTCGCGCTCACCGACGAGGAACACCTCCCTGCAGAGAGCGGAGTGCCCCACCTGCGCGCGTACGAGTCGCTGCTGCACGGCATGCCCGAGACGTTCGAGTGGCCGGTGCTCGACGAGAACACCGCCAGCTCGCTCTGTTACACCTCGGGCACGGTCGGCTTGCCGAAAGGTGTTCTGTATTCACACCGCAGTACCGTGCTGCACAGCTACGCCATCGCGATGGTCGACGCGCTCGCCATCTCAGCTCAGGACGTCACGTTGCCCGTGGTGCCCATGTTCCACGTCAACGCGTGGGGCGTGCCGTACGCGGCGGCGATGGTGGGCTCGAAGCTGGTGCTCCCCGGGCCAGCGCTCGATGGCAACAGCCTCCTCGAGCTGATTCAGACCGAGAAGGTCTCGAGCGCGCTCGGCGTGCCGACGGTGTGGCTCGGGCTGCTCGCCGCGGCGAAGACCGCAGGCAAGAAGATGACCTCGCTCGCCAAAGTGACCATTGGTGGCTCGGCGTGCCCTCCGTCGATGATCACCGCGTTCCAGGAAGAGCACGGCGCGCGCGTGCTGCACGCGTGGGGCATGACCGAGCTCTCACCGCTGGGTACCGCCTGTGTGTTGCTGCCGAAGCACGCGGAGCTCACGGCCGAGCAGCGAATGCAGATTCAGCTGAAGCAGGGGCGGCCCATCTTCGGCATCGACCTTCGCCTGCTCGACGACTCGGGCGCAGTGCTGCCGCACGACGGCAAGACCTCGGGCCACTTGCAGGCGAAGGGCTCGTGGGTCGCCAGCGAGTACTTCAACCTGAAGGACCAATCGCAACACAAAGACGGGTGGTTCTTCACGGGCGACATCGCGACCATCGATGGCGACGGGTACATGCAGATCACCGACCGCAGCAAAGACGTCATCAAGTCGGGCGGCGAGTGGGTGAGCTCCATCGACGTCGAGCACGCGGCGATGTTGCACCCCGGCGTCGCGCAGGCCGCGGCGATTGGCGTGCCTCACGAGCGGTGGGTCGAGCGGCCGCTGCTCATCGTGGTGAAACAGAAAGACGCGACAGTGACGAAGGAACAGCTGCGCGAGTTCCTCGAAGCGAAGCTGGTGAAGTGGTGGGTGCCTGACGCCATCGAGTTCGTCGACGCGCTGCCCATCGGCCCCACGGGGAAGATTCTGAAGCGCCAGCTGCGCGAGAAGTTCGCCGGCTACAAGCTCTGACGAGAACGAAGCCCGGCGCAGAGAACCGTTCGCTCTCGCCTCAGCGTGGGCACCGAATCCGAGGGGGGGCAGGTCGATTTTCGACCGCTCGCCCTGAAGGAGCGGTCAACTCTTCCGTCGAGGGAACCCATGCGAACTGCCTTCATCCCGACGCTCTGTCTCCTGCTCACCGCCTGCTCCGGCAGCAGCGCCAACCTCGTCAAGAAGAGCGCGGCGGTCGATCTCAACTGCAGCCCGAAGCAGCTCGAAGCCGAGGAGCTCGAGCGCGACAAGAAGCGCGCAACCTGGAAGGTCTTCGGCTGCGGGAAGACCGCGCAATACGCCGTGGTGAAGAAGACCGTCACGCGCAGCTCCGAGGTGACCGACTACACGCCGCCTGCCCCGCCTCCTCCCGCAGAACCCACGCAGCCACCGGCCAGCGGCTTCACCGACGCCGAGCGTGCTGCCTTCTTCGCCGCGCACCAGCAGCGCATGAACGCTGGCGCGATGCCTCCGCCCCCGCCCGCGCCCACCAGCGCCTCGCAGGTGTGCGACCTGATCACGATGTCCGAGTTGCGCCTGCAATGCGCCACCGGCACGTCGAACCGCACGTACACCCCCGACGAGCTGCGCACCTGCGCGGGCATGATGATGAACGAGCAGAAGCGCGACTGCATGCTCCGCAGCGGCATCGCCGCCGCCGCCCCGCCTCCCCCGGCGGTGACCACTTCCGCACCTGCTCCCGCTGCGAGCCAGGTCGGGCTGCGCACGATGAAGTTCCAGAACTTCTTCCGCCTCGCCGTCACCCGAGCGGTGTGGCGCCCGACGAACGAAATCCGGTTTCGGGAGCTGCCCCTGCGACGCCCGCTCACCACCAGCACCACGGTCGACCTCGAGGTCGGCCGCGGCAACATCGACTTCTGCTTCGAGTTCGAAGACGGAACACGCGTCTTCTCCACCAACATGGACGACTCGCTGCCGTACTTCTTGATCCCCAACAACGAGAAGCGGCAGCGCCCCGGCACCTGCCTCGACACGTTGTGAGGCCCGGGCAAACCAGCCGAGCGACAGCGTGACGCCTGCCGTCACGCCACGCAGGTGCGCCGCAGCACGGCCAGGCTGGCGTCGAGGCGCTCGCGCTCGGCCGGGCTCATGTCGGGCCACCCGAGCACCTCAGCGCCGTCGTGGCCCACCCGGCACGGAATTCCAGCGCAGACGCCGTCGATGGGAGCGGACACCGGCAGCAGCACCCGCTCGTCACGCAGCACCGCCGACACCACGCGCGCCGTCACCAGCCCGATGGCGTGGCAGGTGGCGCCCTTGAGAGCGATCACCTTGCCGGCGGCGCCGCGCACCCACTCGGTGAGGCCAGCGCGCTCGGCTGCGCCAAAGGGAATGCCACGACGCGCGCAAAACGTCTCCAGCGACACGCCCGCCACCCGCGCCGAGTCGAGCAGCGGAACGCTGGAATCGCCATGCTCTCCCAGCACCCACGCGTGCACGCTCTCGCCCGAGACGTTCAGCCACTGCGCGAGCCGGGCGCGCAGCCGCATGCTGTCGAGCAGCGTGCCCGTGCCCAACACGTGCACACCGCGCCCCTGCCAGCGCTGCAGCAACTTGAACGTCATCGTGTCGACGGGGTTGGAGACCACCACCGCCACGCGCGGCAGGTGCGTGCGCTCGAGCGCACCAGCGATGGAGTGAAGCGCCGCGGCGTTGCGCTCGAGCAGCGCAGGGCGCGACTCCCCGGGGTGCTGCTTGGCGCCCGCGGTGATGACGCAGACGTCGCCGCCCGTCTCCAGGCGATCCATGCCGCCACCGTCCACCCTCGCCTGACCCAGGAGCGGCGCGACGTGCTCGAAGTCGAGCGCTTCACCTTCAGCGCGCTGCGCGTTCGCGTCGTAGAGCGAAACGCGGGTCGCGAGCTGTTGCGCGAGGAACGCGTTGGCACATGCGACTCCGACTGCGCCAGCTCCGATGATGGTGATGTGGGCCATGGCGGTACCCTGACTGCGCGCCTGACCCGGGTCCAGCGCTGACGGGCCTCGACGAGCTGGAGAGGTTGTCCTTCGCTGACTTCTTCAGTACTCGGCCCGGCTGCTGATGGCTTCCCCCGCTCCACATACGGCCGAAGCCGGGGCCTCCCCTCTCGCCGTGGTCACCCCTTCCTACCGCCCACCTGCGCCACGGCCGCGCGGCCCGGTCACCTCGCTGATGCGCATGCTCGCGCGGCGCGAGAACAACCTGCTGAGCCTGCTGCCCGACGTGGCCTATCGGGAAATGATGACCTCGCTGGGCATGTCGCGCCGGGGCATCGTGCTGGTGAACGACCCGGCCCTCGTCGCCCAGGTGATGGATGCCGACGCAGCGCTCTTCCCCAAGAACGACCTCTTCGTGGGTGCGCTCGAAGGGCTGGTGGGCGACGCGATGTTCGTCTCGAGCGGTGAGCGGTGGCGTTCGCAGCGCCGCACGCTCGAGCCCACGTTCGGGCACATGCACCTCGGGCGCGCCTTCGCCGGCATGGCGGCAGCCGTCGCCGATGCGCGGCCGCAGCTCGACGAGGCGGCGAAGTCACAAGCGCGCTTCTCGCTCGACGCGACGATGACGCACCTCACCGCCGACATCATCACGCGGGCCATCTTCTCGACGCCGTTGCACCAGAGCACGGCGCGGCAGGTGTTCGATGCGTTCGACGTCTTCGAGCGCGGCGTCGAGAACGTGAGCGTGCGCCAGCTGCTGCTCGGCGCGCCGTGGGCCCCGGTGCCGCAGAGCCAGAAGGTGCGCGAGGCCTGCCAGACGATTCGGAAGCTGGTGGGTGACCTGCTCGACGCACGAATCAGCGGCGCTTCGCCCGCGCGCGAAGACATCGCCGGGGCCGCCATCGCCGCCCGCGACCCGAAGACGGGCAAGGGGTTCGACCGCGAAGAGCTGATCAACGAGATCGGCGTGTTCTTCCTCGCGGGTCACGAGACCACCGCCAGCGCGCTGACGTGGACGATGTTCATCCTCTCGCAGCAACCACACGCCACGCAGCGCATCCGCGACGAGGTGGCTGCGATTGCGGGCGACGCGCCGCTGCAGCTCGAGCAGGTGCGCAAGCTGACGTTCGTGCGCAACGTCTTGAAGGAAGCCCTGCGGCTCTACCCGCCCATCACCTTCCTCCCGCGCGTCGCTGCCGAGGCGACCACCCTCGGTGGGCGGCGCATCGCGAAGGGCACGATGGTGATGATCGCCCCGTGGTCCCTGCACCGGCACGAGCGGCTGTGGCGCAACCCCGACCGGTTCGACCCCGACCGGTTCACCCCCGAGCGAGAGCACGAGCTCCCCAAAGGCGCCTACATCCCCTTCGGGACGGGCCCGCGGGTGTGCATCGGCGCCGCGTTCGCGACCCTCGAGGCCACGCTGGTCGTCGCCGAGCTGGTGCGCAGCTACGAGTGGAAGGCGTGTGCACCCGACAAGGTGTGGCCGCTCGCGCGCCTGACGACGCGCCCCACGCATCAGATCGAGTGCCAGATTCAACCGGTGGGGCGACCGTGAGCGAGCAGCTACAGGTGGTGAAGCGACCGACGGTGCTGTTGACGCTGGGCCGGTTGCCGAAGTCGTACGAGCTGGTGCGGTGCTTCGACCAGGCCGGCTACCGGGTCCTCGTGGCAGAGCCCCACCCGTGGCACCTGTGCCGCGTCTCGTCGCGGGTCGCGCGCTGCTACGAGGTCGTCTCGCCGGTGCTCGATGCCCCCGGCTACCTGGCCGAGCTGCTGCGCATCGTGCGCGAAGAAGGGGTCGAGCTCGTCGTGCCCGTCTCGGAAGAGACGATGCACGCGGCCGCGCTCAAGTCGATCCTTCCCGCGAACGTGAAGATGTACTGCCCTGATCAGGAACGGCTGATCGCGCTGCACGACAAACACCGCTTCATCACCATGGCCGAGGAAGCAGGCCTCGCGGTTCCCAGGACCTTCGAGTTCGGGAGCGACGCCGGCCGTGCACTCGCGGCGAAGCACGCCGTGGTGGTCAAGCCGCGCTTCTCGTGTTCGGGGCGCGGCGTCGAAATGTACGAGCCCGCCGCGACGTTGCCGGCGCGCGCCGAGCCCAGCGTCGTTCAGGAACGTGTGTTCGGTCAGGTCCTGAGCACCTTCTCGGTCGTGCGCGGGGGCATTCCGCTGGTGACCTCGGTGTACTGCGGTCGCGTGATGTCGGGCACCGTGTCGGTCTGCTTCGAGCGCATCGAGCACGCGAAGATTGACGCGTGGGTCGCGGCGTTCGCGAAGTTCTGGAACTACGACGGCTTCCTGTCGTTCGACTTCGTGGTCGACGAGGCGGGCACCCCGTACGCCATCGAATGCAACCCGCGCGTCACCAGCGGCGTGCACTTCCTCCGGCCTGAAGCGCTGGCCAACGCCATCCTCACCGGCGCTGCGGGCGATTCGCCGTTTCGCGAGAACAGCTGGGCCCAGCAGTTCTACCCGACGCTCACCGAGACCGAGCGCTCCCTGCTGACCGGTGGGCCCTTCGGGAAGAACTTCCGGGCCATGCTCCGCGCGCGTGATGTGGTGTGGGATCTCCGAGACCCGCTCCCGTTCTTGACCATGACCGCAACTTCCTGGCGCATCCTCAGCCATGCCATTCGCAAGAAGACGAGCCTCGGTGAGGCCGCAACCTGGGACATCGAATGGACACCGGTGACGCCGTGATCGACGCGGTGGTCGTGGCTTTCAAGACGTTCATCGTGTTGCACATCGTGGTCGGCCTCGTCGGCCTCGTGTCCTTCTGGGTACCCATCGTGAGCAAGAAAGGCGGCCTCGCCCATCGACGCTGGGGACGCGTGTTTGCGGTGTGCATGCTGGCCGCCGGCGCGTTCGCGATGTGCATCAGCATCTGTTCGCTCATCGCCCCGCTCGAAACGCACTCGACCTTCCCGCCGCCGTTCACCGACGCGGCGCTGGTGCGCGGCATCTTCGGGTGGATGATGCTCTACCTCGCGGTGCTGACCATCAACCTCGCCTGGTATGGGTGGCAGACCGTCCGCAACCGGAAGAACCACGTCGGCAATCGCGAGTGGCGCAACCTGGGGCTGCAGGTGCTCGTCTTCCTGGGCGCGTGCAATTGCATCTTCCAGGCGTGGTTGCTCGACCAGCCCCTGATGATGGGCGCGTCGATCATCGGCTTCGCGACGGTGGGCACCAACCTCTGGTTCCTCTACGCACCGAAGCAGCGCTCCGATGCCTGGTTGCGCGAGCACATCAAGGCGACCGTCGGGGCAGGCATCTCGGTCTACACGGCCTTCCTCGCGCTCGGCGCCGTGCGGCTCGTGCCTTCTCTCGCCCTCAGCCCGCAGCTCTGGGCGGTGCCGCTCTTCAGTGGCATCGGGCTCATTTTGTACCACTGGCGAAACCTCCACCGCGGCCAGGCCGCTCAGGGTGAGCAGTCGTGACGAAAGACCGGGTCATCGTCGTCGGGGCGGGCGTGGGCGGGCTGGCTGCAGCACTCGACCTGAGCCGGCGCGGGGTCGACGTCACGGTCGTCGAGCGCGCCGCCACGCCCGGAGGCAAGCTGCGGCTGGTCGACGGCATCGACGCGGGGCCGACGGTGTTCACGATGCGGTGGGCCTTCGAGGGGCTGTTCGCCGATGCGGGCGAGACGTTGGCAGACCACCTCACGCTCGAGCCCATCGAGGTGCTGGCCCGCCATGCGTGGACCGAGGGCGGGCGGCTCGATCTCTTTCCAGACATCGACCGAACGGCCGACGCCATCGGTGCGTTCGCGAGCGCTCGAGACGCGCAGGGGTACCGTGACTTCTGTGCGCGGGCCAAAGAGATCTACCAGACGCTCGCCCCGGCCTTCATCGGTGCCGAGCGCCCCTCGCCGCTGGAACTGATCACCCGCGTCGGGCTGAGCAAGCTCGACCTGCTGTGGCGCACCATGCCCTTCAGCACGTTGTGGGAGGCGCTCGAGGGGTACTTCGTCGACCCGCGGCTCCGCCAGTTGTTCGGGCGCTACGCGACGTACGTCGGTTCCTCGCCGCTGCAGATCCCCGCGACGTTGATGCTCGTGGCGCACGTCGAGCGCGACGGCTTGTGGCGCGTGCGCGGAGGCATGCACGAGATCGCCCAGACGCTGAAGCGCCTCGCCGAGGCGCGCGGGGCCCGCTTCCGCTTCGGGGCTGAGGTGAAGGAGGTGCTCGTGACGTCAGGCCGCGCCAGCGGCGTGCTGCTCGAGAACGGCGAGCGACTGGAAGCCGACGCCGTCGTGTTCAACGGTGATGTGTCGGCACTGGGGAGCGGCTTGCTCGGTACCGCGGCCACCGGCGCCGCGCCCGCGACGCCGCCGAAGTCACGGTCGCTCTCGGCGGTGACGTGGTGCATGCGCGCGCGCGTGACGAGGTTTCCCCTGGCGCACCACAACGTCTTCTTCGGCCACGACTACCACGATGAGTTCGACGCCATCTTCCGGCGCAAGGACATCACCGCGGCGCCGACGGTGTACCTCGCGGCGCAAGATCGCGACGGCACGGCCACGCCCACGGCGACAGGCGCAGAGCGAATGCTGCTCTTGATCAACGCGCCGGCCGATGGCGACACGCACGTCTACGACGAGGCGACGCTGCAGACGCTCGCGGGGCGTACGCTCGAACTGCTGGGGCGATGCGGCTTGCAGCTCTCGCCCGAGCGCAGTGCGGGCTTCGGTCCGTCGGCGTTCGAAGGGCTGTTCCCCTCGTCGGGCGGCGCGCTCTATGGGCGCGCGAACCATGGCTTCCTGGGCACGTTCGAGCGCCTCGGCGCGGTGACCGGGCTGCCGGGCTTGTATGTCGCCGGTGGCTCCGTTCACCCGGGACCGGGAGTCCCCATGGCGGTGCTCTCGGGCCGCCTGTGCGCCGCGCGCGTTTGTGAAGACCGCTTCGGCCGAGGCCCCTCGACCCGCGGCGCGCTGACTGTCGCCACCGGGTGAGCGGGAGAAGCAGCGTTGTTCGACAAGTGAACGCCGCCATCGTGTTGGCTCAGTCGGACGCGCTCGTGCCATCAGAGCGCGCCATCGCCGCCAACGAGAGGCACCCGTACAGAGGACGGAAGTCTTGGCGCATCGAGCCGCTCAGGACCAACAGAGCGATGCGGTCGCCGCGCCACCGGGCGAGACGAGCTACGCTGACCACGTGCGAACGGGCTCCGGGGGAATCGCGGCGATGCACTCACGCTGGCATGGGACGGCAAGGACGCCTTCGGTCGCGTGGTGCGCGGGCCCGTCGCAGCGACGGCGTCAACGGGCTACGGCTTCGGCGCGACGTCCTTCTCCGGCGGAGGCGGCGGCGCGTCGACAACCATCGACTACACCGCGAAAGACTTCGGCGTCTGGCCACCTCCGGGCGCACAGGTGATGGCGTCGACCCGCGAGGCCGTCTTCTTCTTGAAGCACCACAGCCTCAGCCTCGGCGACTGGGTGCCGCGCGAGAATCTCGGCAACTTCAGCCTCGACGTGCTGCACGGCTATTCCGAAGACGGCACGCTTCACCTCGGCAACGGCG
>JBILUC010000094.1:0-16943 GCA_044371205.1 Archangium sp. | reverse complement strand
GGCGGTGAGCGCCACGCCCGCATCGTCGCAGTCGGGCATGGTGTGGTTCGTTCGCTGAAACGCCCAGCCGCCGCTGAGCACCGCGTTGGGCTTGCGGTTGTCGACGTGCGGCATGGGGCGGTGCTGCAGCTGCGCGTCGACCAGCCACTCGAGCGCGCGCGTGACGTCTGCGTCCTTCGGGGAAATGCCACCCGCGAGCAGCGCGCGCACGTCGAACGCGGTCGCCCACACCTCGGTGCCAAAGCCGGCGAAGTGCAGCCCGTCGGCGTCGCGGATTTTCTGCGAATCAACCCAGTTGAGGGCGCGCGTCAGCATGGTGCGGCTCTCGTCGTTCCCGATGGCCGACAGCGCGGGGAGGATGAGCACCGAGATGACGGTCGAGTCGTTCCACGAGCCGTCGTCGTTCTGGAAGGTGCGGAAGACCGAGAGCGCCTTGCGCGCCTTGAGCTGGTCGAGAAGCCCGAACCGGTCGCCGCGCAGCTTCTTGACGAGGAACTCGGTTTGAAACGCGCCCATCAACACACCCGAATGGAAGCGCGTCTCGAGGAAGCCCTGCACCCCGGGAATGAGCATCGCGGTGGTGCTGGGGCAGGGCACGCGCTCGGCGTCGATGAGCTTCGCCATCGCGCAGAACACCGCCGCGAAGTTGCCCTCGTCCATCAGCTCGAGCACGCCGCTCACGCCGCCGTGCGTGTCGACCCAGGCCTTCGCCTTCGCGGCCTCCGCGCTGGCGCCGCACAGCTGGAGCGCAGCCCACCCGCACGCGGTGGAACCCAGGTCTCCGCTCGTCGAATACGGGTGAATGCCGAACGAGCCGTCGGCGCGCTGGTTCCATGACAACCATTTCGCCGCGCCGGCCGTGTCGTTGGCGTCGAGCGCGTCGAGGTACTTGAGCGCGGCCACCACCTGCGCGGTCACCCACGGGCCCACTTCGCCCGGCGTGTCCCACGAGCCGTCGGGGCGCTGGGTCTTCCACAACACGCGCTGCGCCCGGTCCACTGCGAGCTGCACCTCGGCCACGTTCACGTCGGTCATGTGTCCCCCGCCCGGAAAGCGAAAGCTCAGCGCGTACGCGTCAACGAATAGAGGCACGACGCGCCGTCGCGTGCCTTGATTTCAACCTGGTCGGCCCAGCCCTGCATGAAGTCGGCGCCGGTCCCGATGAGGCCTGCATAGAAGCCGGGCACGTCGCAGACGTCGTTGATCCACAACTCCTGGGTGCGGTCGTCGATGACCGTGAAGCGCGTCTCGATGAAGTTCGCACCCGTGCGGAGGTTGTGCGTCATGCGCTCGAGCGAGCGACGCGCGCCGATGACCTGCGCGGCGGCGAACAGCGCCTTGCCCATCAGCGAGTCGGCGAACTGCAAGACCGTGGCGCGACCCACCAGCCGGTGCTGCTCGTCGGGCTGCTCGTTGGGGTGCAGGTCTGCGCCGATGATTTTGACGGCCTTCGCCCAGTCGTCGGCCGGGTACGCCGGCTCCATCTTGAAGCCCGCCCCCATGCGCAACGGCACCAGCGCCTTCGTGGCCTCGGGAGAAATCGGGTTGAGCGCCACCACCTTCATCAGCGCCTCGACGGACCCGCTGAAGATGAGCCTTTGCCTCACTGGTGCTGCTGACGACACGCGTACGCCCCGATCCAAAACAGAAAGTGTCGGCACCTTCACCGCGTCTGTTGCTCGCAGCGTTCCCCACTTGGGCGCCACGCGGCTACACCTTTCTGGAGCGAACGCCGGTTTTTTGCACACGTGGCGCGAGGCCCGGGTGAAACGACCCCTATGGGTTCTGAGAGCTGGTCGGTCTGGGTGAAGTACTCGAAGTCGATGAAGCACACGCTGCAGGTGGCGAAGCAGCAGGCCCTCGAAGAGCTGGGCTACGCCACCGAAGAGGAGGCGCTCGAAGCGACGGAGGCCGACGGCACCGCGAGCCCGGTCGACATCTTCAACGGCTTTGCGAGCGAGGCGGAGCCGGGCTCGTGCTGGGAGCTCGACGAAGACACGCTCGAGGCGCACTTCGGCTCTGCGACGCCGACGAAGGCGCAGGTCGAGGAGAACGTCGACGCGCTCGTCGAGGAGTTGGGGCGCGGCGAGTCGCTCTGCGTGCTGGCGTACGCGAAGGGCAAGCCCGCTCAGGTGCTCTTCGCGGGCTGGTCGTTCGACTGACGACAGCAGGTCAGGCCGTGCGGCTGAGGTGCTCGACCGTCTTGTCGACGGCGAGCAGGAAGGCGCGAATCGACTTGTCGAGGGCGGGCCGCGGCGTGTCTTCGATGCGGGTGTGCGAGACGCCGGGGCTGCTCTGGGCGAAGACCATCGCGGTGGGCACGAGGTCGGCCATCTCGGCGGCGTCGTGCAGGGGCCCGCTGGGCAGCTCGGGCGCGTGGCCCGTCACTTCCTTCACCGAGGTGCGCACGAACTTCATCAACGTCTCGTCGAACGGGCGCGGCGAGATGTGGAGCAACGGCGACCAGCTCACCTCGACGAGGTGCTTCTTCGCCGCCTTCTCGCTCGCCTTCTTCGCGTCGTCGTACATCTTCTGCAGCACCTTGCCGTCGAGCGCGCGGAGGTCGATGGAGATTTCCGTCAGCCCCGGCACCGCGGTCACGAAGTTCGGCTCGACCTTGACCACGCCGCACGTCGCCACCACGCGCGTCCTGGGCGTCTTGCCCGAGTACTTGAGCGTGATGTCGCGGCAGGCGAGGGCGAACTCCGCCGCGGCGAGGAAGGCGTCTTTGCGCAGGTGAATCGGCGCTGCGCCAGAGTGCGCTGCCTGGCCCCTGAAGGTGAGCTGGTGGCGCTCGACGCCCATCGTGCCGAGCACGACGCCGACGGGCTTCTTCATTTCCTCGAGCACCGGCCCCTGCTCGATGTGCAGCTCGAGGTAGGCCTTCGCCTGCAGGGTGTCGAAGTACGGCTTGGCGGTCTTCATCGAGTCGAGTGACACGCCGTTCTCGCGCAGCGCGTCGGGCAGCCGCACGCCGTTGCGGTCGACGAGGTGACTGAGTTCCTTCACCGGGTCGAGTGTGCCTGCCGACGCTGCGGAGCCCGTCAGGCTGCGACCGAAGCGCGCGCCCTCTTCATCGGCCCAGTCGACGAGGTGCAGCGTGATGGGCGGGGTGCCCTTCTCTTTCGCGCGGCGCAGCACCTCGAGGCCGCCGAGCACGCCGAGCACTCCGTCGAGCCAGCCGCCGCCCGGGACCGAGTCGAGGTGGCTGCCGATGACGAGGCTCTTCTTGGAGACGCCCGGCAAGGTCACCCAGAGGTTGCCGGCACCGTCGCGCGCGGTGTCGAGCTTGAGCTCGCTGCGGACCTTCTCGGTGAACCAGTCGCGCGCCTTGCGCCAGGTGGGGCCCCACGCCACCCGCTGGGCGCCGCGCTCGTCGGAGGTGAGCTTTGCCAGCGCTTCGAGATCTGCAATCACCCGCTCCGAGGTGGCCCCGCTCTTCTTCGCCGGTTGAGTCATGTGGGGCGCAGTATGTCGCAACCGGGTTGGTTCAGAAGCGCGGGGAAACGGTGTGGGGTGAAGTGATCAGCACCTGCACCATCTGGGTCACGGGGATTGAGTACTGTCCGAACATGAGCGACGACACCAGGAAACCTGACTTGACCCCGGCGCAGCTGGCCGAGGCCTCTCGCCTCTTCCAGTTGATGACCGAGCTCTCTCCGCAGATCAAAGCCATCGCCGGAGTGGCCAGCAAGGCGTCGGCCGTCTCGATGGCCAGGCGCCGCTTCATCGTGCACCTGAAGAAGGACTCGGACGACGTGAAGCAGAAGGTCAAGGCGTTGATCGCAAGTCGCTGCGAGCTCGAAGTCGACTTCGTCGTTCCCGCTAAGAAGTGAGTACTCCCATGCACATCCATCACGGCATCAACTACGTCGAGCTCACCGCGAAAGACCTGCCGACCAGCAAGGCGTTCTACACCGCCGCGTTCGGGTGGCAGTTCACCGACTACGGCCCCACGTACGCAGGCATTCAGGGGGTCGGCCGGGAACAGGGTGGCATCGAGCAGAACCCGTCGTACGTCGCCGTGCGCGGCGGGCCGTTGATCATTTTGTACTCGAACGAACTCGACGCGACGGAGAAGGCGGTCGTCGCCGCAGGGGGCGTCATCACCACGCCTCCCTTCGAGTTCCCCGGCGGGCGTCGGTTCCACTTCACCGACCCCAGCGGCAATGAGCTGGCGGTGTGGTCGGAGCGGTAGGCATGCACGTGCTGCAGCTCGCGCAGACGAAGGAGCGCTGCCTCGTGCTGGCCATCGACGACGCCGGCGTTCGACGCGGCGAAGGCCGAGACTGGAAGTCCGCCGTCGCCACGGTCGATGTCCCCGGCGTTGCCACCTTCGACTCCGAGCTCGCGCACCGCCTCGGGGAACCCCAGCGTTCTCGCGCCACCACCGGGGAAGAACAGATTCTGCGCGCCTCGGTCGCCTGGTCGCTCGCGAACGGGCTGGGCGACGAACACCGCGCGAAGGTGCACCCGCTCCTCATCGCGTGGCGCGCGTTCGTCGACGCCGCGTTGTGGGACACGCTCAAGGCCGAGGTGGGGCTGCGGGTGAGGAAGCTCGACGCTCCCGAGGGCCTCGTGGGGTGCATCGCCGTGCTCGGTCACGGTGGCTCGGGTGATGAGCGCGGCCTCGCGTTCTACGAAGACGCCACGTCGTTCGACGCGTTGTGGAGCGGCGAGCCCGGTCGCATCGACGGCCTCTCGCTGCTGGTCGACCCGGAGAACCCGCTCCTGCGCCTCGCGTTCGATGCGCTCGGCGTGCCACCGCCCGTGCTCATCGCCGTCGAAGACTCGCAACCACGCGCGCCGTCACTCGATGAGCTCGCGCTCGCCGAGGCCTGCCTTCGCGTGCTCCTCGGGGCTGAGCAGCCTTTGCTGGAGCTGCAGACGTGAAGAAGAAGAACAAGCCCCAGCGCTGGTTCGTGTACCTCGCGCGCTGCGCCGACGACTCGCTCTACACGGGCTGCACGAACGACCTCACGCGTCGCTTCGCCGCGCACAACGCAGGGAAGGGCGCGCGCTACACACGCTCGCGACTCCCGGTGACGCTCGCGTGGAGCCGCCGGCAGAAAGACAAGTCGAGGGCGATGTCGCTCGAGGCGCGCATCAAGCAGCTCACGCGTGCGGAGAAGCTGAAGTTGATCAAGCGACTCCCTCTCCCTGCGAACGCGGGGAGAGGGCAGGGGTGAGGGGCGCGCGGGGGTTCAGCTCGCGCGGGGCTCGAGTCGACTTGATTCACGCTGATCAGTTCGCGCCGCACCGCTGAACGGCGTCATGATGCGCTCATGCTGCTGATGCTCGTCGCCGCGACGTTGCTCTCTCAAGCGCCGGCGAGCTGCGGGGCGTTGTCTCGCGCGAGTTCGCCCGTGAGCGAGTGCCCCGCGAAGGTGCAGAGAAAAGACTTTGGTTGGCGCGGGCTGCTCCGGCAGGGCGATGGTTGGGCGCTCGTGCCGCTGCGCACTCGAAAAGACGACGGCGGCGATTCGTACAACGGTCTCTGCGCGAAAGAGCCGAACGTGGAGTTCGCCGTGAAGAGCGACGCGGTGAAGGCGGGGCCGGTGAAGCTCGTGACGCTCGAGGGCGACTCCAACTGCGCGTTGCCGAAGAAGAAGGTGACGCTCGACGGCACCGGGTGGTCCATCACCCCTGGAGAGAAGGCGCTGCGCCTCGCCTCGACGCGCACGCAGCTCGACTTCGCGTGGGACTCGCAGTGCTGGACCCAGGCGCTCTTCGGCGACTTCGACCGCGACGGGCTGCCCGACCTCGTCCTCTCCCGGGTCGGTGGAGGATACGTGACCGTCCTCTTTCTCTCGTCGCTGCAGGACCACGGCGTGGTGCCCGGCTGCGCGCGCATGAACGGTCCGAACGATTGACGGGGCGGTGGGCGTTGCGTCCGGCTCCCTCCGTCCGCACAATGATGCTCGGTCATGGCTGAAGAACTCGACGAGCGCGGCAAAGACGTCCTCCGCGCCGTGATTCAGGAATTCATCTCGTCCGGCGAGCCCGTCGGCAGCCAGCATCTCACCCGTCGCGGTGACTTCGAGGTCAGCCCGGCCACGATGCGCAACGTGTTGTCCGAGCTCGAGGCGCTCGGCTACCTCGAGAAGCCCCACACCAGCGCCGGCCGCGTGCCCACCGACCAGGGCTACCGCTTCTTCGTCGACTCGCTGCTCAACCTCCGCAACCCGTCGACCTCCGACCAGCAGCTCATCGAGGCCGGCCTGAGCAACCCCACTGGCGGTGAAGAGCGCATGGCCGAGGCGGGCAAGGTGCTCCACCTGCTCTCGCGGCACGCCGGCGTCGTGCTCATTCCCCGGCCGTCGGCGGGCACGCTCTCGCGCATCGAGTTCGTTCGCCTCAGCACCGACCGCGCGCTCGCCATTCTCGTGGGGCAGGGCGGCCAGGTGCAGAACAAGCTGTTGCAGCTCGACGCGCCCGTCACCACCGAAGACCTGCAGCGCGCCGCGGCGTACCTCAACGAGCTGCTGCCCGTCGCCACCAGCATCGAAGACCTGCGCAGCCGCATCCTCCAGGAGCTCGACGCGCAGCGCATGCAATACGACGAGGTCACCGCGCGCGCGCTCAAGCTTGGCGCCGCCGCGACCGACGTCAGCAGCAACGAGCGGGTGGTCATCGAAGGCACCGGCACCTTCCTCGAGTCGCCGGAGTTCGCCGAAGACCTGCGCCGCATGCGCTCGTTGTTCAAGGCGCTCGACGAGAAGCACAAGCTGCTCTCGCTGCTCGACCGCGTGCAGCGCGCGAGAGAGATGCAAATCTTCATCGGCGCCGAGAGCGAGTTCAGCAGCCAGGGTGACGTGACCCTCATCGCCAGCCCCTACGGGACGGACGACCAGGTGCTCGGCACGGTCGGCGTCATCGGCCCCACGCGGCTCGACTACCAGCGCGTCATTCCCCTCGTGAACTTCACCGCGCAGGTGCTCTCTCGCGTGCTGAAGAAGCCCGACTGAGCGAGGAATTCCTGGCGTTCCCTCGTGACACGGCTGGCTGAAAACAGCCTTGATGGGGGTGGGCGTGCCGGGTTTTGGCTGTGCCAGTTGCGTCGTTGCCCCGCACCCCCACCACCCTCCAGGGCTTTTGGCCCCACCTCGAGCGACAGCCCGCAATCGCCGCACGCGTCGGTGCTGATCAGCACGCTGGCGTGCACCGACGGGCAGATTGCTATGCTGCGGGCGTGCACCAGGCAGTGACGAGCGGTCCCGATCCCCAGCTCTTCGAACGTCGCGCCAACGGACCGCGGTCCGAGCGGTTCAGTGGTCAGGTCGATGGGGCGCAGGTCGAACTCCGCGTGGTGAAGAAGCCCTTCGCGCTCGACGCCGCCGGCTTCGTTCAGAAGACCGAGACCCTCGCTCAGCTCAACCACCCCTCGTTGCGCATGGTGCGCGGCGCCACCCTGTTGCCCGACGGTCGCCCGGCCGCCGTGATGTCGCTCGTCGACTGGGTTCCCCTGTCCGCCTGCCCCAGGCAGGCAACGATGCCCATGCTCGTGATGAGCATCGAGCTGGCCGAAGGCCTCGCCGCGCTCCACGCCGCCGGTCTCGTCATGGGCGTGCTCGACGCCGACGACATCTACCCGGGCTCCCCCGCCGTGCTCGACGCCTCGCTCGCAGGCCTCAGCCAGAGCGGTGACACGCCGACCGAAGACGTGAAGATGCTCGCGCTCGCCCTGCTCGGCGCCATCGGAGGTGGCAAAGAAGCGGCGCCCCTCGAGGCCATCTTCAAGAAGGCGCGCACCGAAGGCATGACCGCCGACGCGCTCGTGAAGGAGCTCGTCGCCGTGCGCACCCGCTGGCACGCGCGCACCGCCAGCGGCAACTTCGCCATTCAGGTGCCGCCCGCCGAGGTCGAGGTCGTCGAGCCCGACCTCACCGGCCGCACCCTCTCGCACTGGCGCATCGACGGCGTGCTCGGCGAAGGCGCGATGGCCCGCGTCTACAAAGCCACCGACACCCGCACCAGCGACGTCGTCGCGATGAAGGTGCTCAAGCAGGAACACGTCACCGACCCCGAGCTCGTCGGCCGCTTCATTCAAGAAGTGAAGGCCGTCGAGGCCATTCACAACCCGCACATCGTCACCGTCACCGACTTCGGAGACGAGCAGGTCGGCCCGGGCCAGCGCCTCGTCTACTGCGTGATGGAGATGCTCGAGGGCCAGCCGCTCTCAGACGCGATGAACGAGCCCTTCGCCGTCACGCGCTCGGTGAACATCGCCCTGCAGACCGCGAAGTGTTTGCAGACCGCGCACCAGGTCGGCGTCGTGCACCGCGACATCAAGCCCGAGAACCTGTTCCTCACCACGCGAGACGGCGCCGAGTTCGTCAAGCTGCTCGACTTCGGCATCGCCAAGCTGCTGCGCCCCATCGGTGACCTGCAGCGCGTGGGCACCAAGGCCGGCGTCGTCGTCGGCACGCCCGAGTACATGGCGCCCGAGCAGGCCCTCGGCGGCGAAGCCGACCAGCGGATGGACGTGTACGCCGTGGGCCTCGTGCTCTACGAGTTGCTCGCCGGGCAACAGCCGTTCCAGGGCGACACCTTTGGCAAGCTGGTGGTCGAGATTACGCAGTCGCCGCCGCCGCCGCTCCCCGCGATGACGCGCGTCGGGGAACGCCTGCCGCCGGGGTTGAGCGCGGTGGTGCTCAAGTGTCTCGAGAAGAGCCCCGACGACCGCTACCAGAGCGCACAGGCGCTGTCTGAAGCGCTCGAGCCTTTCGCGCCTTCCCGTCGCACCGGCGAAATACCGAAGGTCGTCGCGCCCGCCCGCATCAACGAAGACGTCGAGTCGATGTCGGTGCCGAGCGAGGCCGAGCTCGAGGCGGTGGTGAAGACCTCGCGGGTGCCGCTCGTCATCGCCATCGCCGTGGTCGTGGCGCTGCTCGGTGGCGTGGGGTACGTCTTCGGGCCGTGGAACGAGCCGCCGCCTGCTCCGCCGCAGAAGACCGCCGAGCCGGTGGCGCCGCCTTCCGAGGCCATGCCGGCAGAGGTCGCGAAGGTCGACCCGCCCATGCCTCCAGTCGAGGTCGTGAAGAAGGAAGTCGAGCTGCGCATCACCTCGACCCCCGCCGGCGCGACGGTGAAGCAGGGGGACGACGTGCTGGGGGTGACCCCGCTCGCGAGGAAGATGCCGCGCGATGCAGCCCCCGTCACCTTGCAGTTCGAGCTCGCCGGCTACGCGCCAGCATTGCGTGAAGTCACGCTCAACGCCGACACCGAGTTCGCGGTGAAGCTCGTGAAGGCGAAGAAGACGGTGAAGGAGGGGCGCGCGAAGTGAGCCGTCCGCACACGAAGTAAGTCTCGCCCCGCTCCACTCGTCGCCACGTGAGAGCGTGGTGGTGGACGTTGTGGCTCGTCACGGTGGGGTGCACCTCGGGCAGCAGGCTTCATCCCCCTGAAATGGATCCAGTCGGTCGACGACACATTGCACGCCGACCGAACCGCCACGCAGGCCATGAAGGAATGGCGCACCAGGGCGTGAGTCGCGACCAGGTGGCGCGGGTTGATCAGCTGTGCTGATCAGCAGAGGTCAACCCCCGACCCTCTCCCCCACCGGAGGAGAGGGAGGTGGCGCGCATCACCTCATTCGACGACGGCCGCGTTGCACGTGCCGCCCCCCACGCCTTCTGCACAGCGCGCGAGGATGCGGGTGCACGGCTCAGACGTGTCGTTGGCGCAGCGCACCGTCGCGTCTTCGCACGCCGCCTGGAACGCAGCGTCGAACGCAGCGCGCACGCATGCTCGTTCGGTCTCGCGGCAGGTGGTGTCTTCCGAGTTCGCCGTCAGGCACGCGTCGAGCGCGTCTCGGCACGCCTGCACGGCGGCCGGGTCGGGGTGCGGGCCGCGACCTCCACCTTCCCCGCGCGGGCCCGGTCGGCCACCGCCCTCGGGGCGACCGCCATCGGCGTCGTGCGGAGGCGGCGGTCGGTGGCCCTCGTCACCGTCGCGCAGGCACTCGCCACCGTCGCCGTGCTCTCCGCGCTGGCGTCGCTCGGGCGGAGGGGGCAGGCAGTCGTGCAGCGCCTGACGACACGCGGTGACGTCTGCGCCCTCCACGGCGCGACAGGTGTCGTACGTGGTGCGACAGGCATCGGCCGCCGCCTCGAGCGCGCCGAGGTCGCACTGCGCGGCCTCGAGCGAGTCGGCGGTCTGCGCGACGGTCTCGGTGCGGCTGAGCCCACACGCAGCGAAGGTGGAAAGAGACGTGATCAACAACCAGGGGGTTCGACGCATGGAATGACTCCAATCAAGGGGAGAGGCTCGGCCCTCTCGACCTGGTGGTGTCAGACAGCCGCCAGAAGCGATCACCCCCTTCGTCAACTCGAGTCACGGTGCGCGCCGAGAACACCTCCGGCGTCGACACCCGCGAGTGGCAGGTCGAGGTGCGCTGCGAGCGCCGCACGTCGACGGTGGGGTGCGAGTGCCAGTCGTTCGACGTCACGCTGCTGGTGCTGGGGGCGCTGCTCCTGCGTCAGCGACAGCAGGCGGGCAGCTCGGCGCGCAAGAGCTCCAGCGCGCGGTTGGCCTTGCTCAAGAAGTCAGCGGCGCGCTCGATGACGACCCGGCGCGGGTGACCTGCCCACGCCTCCGCGAGGCGCTCGTCGATGGCGGCCGCCTCTTCGGCCGATTCCACCCGCACGGGGTTGTCGTGGTTGTAGCCATCGCCCGCGGTGGGCGTGCGCAGGTGAATGACGAGCGCGTAGCGTGTGAGCTCGGCGTGATGCGTGGTGCCCAGCGCCGCCCAGAAGTCTCCGGGCCCCGGCCAGTACGCAAAGCCGTCGACCGTGCCGCGGTCACACAGCACGATGGCGGGGTTGCCCTCGTGCATCGCGATCGTCTCCAGCTCGCGCTGCACGTAATAGATGGCGCGCTGCGTGGCCTGGCGGCTGACCGCGCTCGGCACGCGCCGAAACCCGCCCGTGAAGAGGATGCTCGCCGCCTCGGGCAGCACGTCGACGTGGTGGCAGAAGGTGCGTCGCACGAGCTCGAGCACCGCGGTCTTTCCGGCGCCCGGTCCCCCGGTGAGCACGACGCGGCGACGTTGGTGCGGCTGGGCGCAGCGGCAGTCACTCATGGCTGGTTCCTTTCAGAGGTCATGCACGCCAGGGCCCATTCTTCTGAATGCGCGCGAGTTCTGCGTTACGGAGACGCGATGCTGGACACGCGTCGAGTCCTGAAGATTCTTCATGAGATCAGCACGAGCGGCGTCATCGGCGCCATCGGCGCACACCTTGCGCTCTTGAGCGTGGCCAGCACCACGCAGATGATCGAGTACGCCGTCGTGCGCCGCGGCATCGAGGTCATCACGCGCTGGGTGCTGTTGCCGTCGCTCGCGGTGGTGCTGGTGACGGGCCTGTTCGCCATGGCGGTGCATCGACCGTTCCACGGGGCCGGGTGGGCGTTGCTCAAGCTGGCCCTCGGCATGACGATGTTCGAGGGCACGCTGGGCGCCATCAACGCCACCGCGCGCGACGCAGCGCAGCTCTCGGCCAGAATCGTCGCGGGGGAGCTGCCGGTGTCCGCGATGGACGACGTGCTCCGCCACGAGTGGGCCGGGCTGTGGTTCATCCTCTTCTTGTCGGTGGTGAACATCGTGCTCGGGGTGTGGAGACCGAAGTTCACCCGCCGCAAGCCCGATGAGCAGCCGCCCGCGTCCACCGAGCCGACGTCGTGAGCCCACGTCGCGTGCTCATCGCGGGCGCCACCGGGTACATCGGGCGCCACGTCGCGCAGGAGTTCGCGTCTCGGGGTCACCACGTGGTGTGTCTCGCGCGTCGTCGCTCGGGCGTGGGCGGGAAGAGCGACGAGGCGCAGGCGCTGGCACAGCTGGCCCCCGCAGAGGTGCGCTTCGCCGACGTCACCAACACCGCCTCTCTCGACGCGGCGGTGCAGGGTGAGGCCTTCGACGTGGTGGTGTCCTGCCTGGCCACGCGCACCGGGGGCGTCGCCGACTCGTGGGCCATCGAGCACCAGGCGAACGTGAACCTGCTCGCGGTGGCGAAGCGCGCGGGGGCGAAGCACTTCATGCTGCTGTCGGCCATCTGTGTGCAGCGGCCGAAGCTGGCCTTTCAACACGCGAAGCTGGCGTTCGAAGCCGAGCTGCAGAAGTCGGGGCTCACCTGGTCCATCGTGCGGCCGACGGCGTTCTTCAAGTCGCTCGCGGGGCAGGTCAAGCGCGTGAGGGAAGGCCGCCCCTTCCTCGTGTTCGGTGATGGTCGCCTCACGTCGTGCGCTCCCATCAGCGAGGCCGACGTCGCGCGCTTCATGGCCGATTGTCTCGACGACCCGTCACGCCACGACCGTGTGTTGCCGGTGGGCGGACCGGGAGCGGCGCTCACCCCACTCGAGCAGGGGGCGTTGCTGTTCGACGCGTGCGGGAAACCACCGCGCTACCGCCACGTGCCGGTGCGCCTGCTCGACGTCATCATCGCGGTGTTGAGCGCGCTCGGGCGCGTGGTGCCCGCGTTGCGCGACAAGGCCGAGTACGCGCGCATCGGGCGCTACTACGCCACGGAGTCGATGCTCGTCTTCGACCCCGCTCGGCAGGTGTACGACGACGCGAGCACGCCGCGTTCTGGTGCCGACACGCTGCGGGCGTTCTACGCGCGCGCCGTCACGCAGGGGCTGGCGGGGCAGGAGCTCGGCGACCACGCACTGCGCGAGTGACTTGAACTGCCAGGCCGAGTAGGGCGCAGAGATGCTCGTCCTGACGAACACGCGCTCGCTGCGTCTCGCTGTGCTGGTGTGGCAGGTGGTCCTCGGCCTTGGCCTGGCGGGGTGTTCACCGACCGGCTCGGAAGGCTGCGCGAGTCGCTGCCTCGGGTGTTGCTCTGCCGACAACCAGTGCCTGGATGGGTTTTCGCCGACAGCGTGCGGCTCTGCCGGCACCGTCTGCCAGGCGTGCAGCGCCGGTGCGCGTTGTTCGCTGGGTGCCTGCGTTCCTGACAGCCAGACCGGAGGGGGAGCGGGTGGCGGCGCGACGGGAGGCGCTGGCGGCGGCGCGACGGGTGGAGGCGCTGGCGGTGGCGCGACGGGTGGGGGCGCTGCGGGCGGTGGCGCGGCCGATGCGGGCACAGGCTGCCCCGGCGGCTGTCAGATCTTCGCGCCCGCGTGGACGTTCTCGGACGCTTCGCCCGCGACGAACGGGCGCACCTACGGCCGGTTCGTCAACGCGAACTCGGTCGTGGCCTGCCTCGCCATCTTCACCCCCAATGGCTCGTTCCTCGATCGTGGTTCGCGGCTGGTGGTGCTCGACCGACAGGGGCAGGTCGTCCGCGAGCTCGCGCGGCTCCCCACCGACGGGTGCTGGTCGCTGGAGCCCTCACCTTCCGGCCAGACGGTGGCCTTCGGCAGTTTCGACGTCAAGAGCAGGCTGTACCCCATTGCCGGCGGCGCTCCGCGCCAGTTCGGCTTCTTCGGCAGTCACGCTTCGGCCCTGACCTTCACGAAGGACGAGAGCGCCCTCTTCGTCGGCGTCTACCGCACTGGCGGGAGCCCCGCCGTCGAGCGAGTCGATCTGGCGAGCCTGACCAACATCACCTCCGCGCTCCTCGACCGTCACAACAACTTCGTCGACCTCGCCTTGTCCGACGACGAACTCAAGCTCTCGATGGCGATGACCGGGTTTGACTTCGACTTCTCGAACATCTCGGCCGTCGTCACTGTGCGCGCGTCTGACTTGAGCGTGCAGACCACGACGGCGGGCCGCGTCGTCGCGTACCAGCGTGACCCCCGCTCGGCCGGCTTCTTCAGCGCCACCGCCTCGGACGTGATGGGGGTGCCGGTCCCGGGCACCATCGTCGACGCCGCGCCGCACCCCACGCTGCCCAAGGCCGTCACGCTTCACCAGGACGGCATGCTGCGGTTGATCAACCTCACCAACGGTCGCGTCGAGGCCGAGGTGCGCGCCCACGTCAGCGCGTTGTCGGTGGCCTTCTCGCCCGACGGGCAGTGGGTTCTCTCGTCGGGAGATCAGCCGCAGTTGTCTGCATTTCAACTGGTGGCGGGCACGGCCCCCATGCCCTCGGGCAACCGCGCGTGCGGCAATGGCGTGGTGGACATGGGGGAAGCGTGTGACTCGAATTCCGGCGCGTGCACGGCGTTGGGCTTCGGGAGTGGCACGTGGACTTGTGCGTCTGACTGCACCATCAATCGCAGTGCGTGCGCAGGTCTCAGCGCGGGCTGGAGCTGCGCTCCTCAGGCCCGCAACGATGGTGTCTGTGATTGCGGTTGCGACGCTCAGGATCCAGATTGTGGGCCCACGCCGACCGCCGCTTCGTGCGACACGTCGGCCTGTCAGAATGGCACACGCCCCCTCGCGAACCGACCCTGGCTGTGTGGGGCCGACACGTGCGCCAACGTGCCGGCGGCCGGCCGCTGCGACGCGGATGTCTTCGAGACCTGCCAGAACGGGACCATCGTTCGCGTCGATTGCCATCTGTACGACCGCTATGCGACGAACCTCGAGCCCTTCGCGGCTGCGGCCTGCCGCGCCAACCGTGGTGCGCCGCGGTGCCACGTGCCACTGGGCTCGGTGTGCCTCGCCCAGGTTGGTTCCAGCGGCCAGTGGTCGACCTGTGACGAGGGCGGTGCGTGTGTCTTCGACGGCAACGTGACGTGCAAACCCAACCTCCCGACCTGCACGACGGGCGAACCCACTCGATGTCTGGGCACCGACAAGCTGCAGCTGGCTTGCGTCGTGGGCCAACCCATCATGTACGACTGCTTTGCCCTCGGTGGAACGTGCGCATCTGCGCAGTGTCAGGGGCTTCCACAGGGGAGGTCCTGCGGCTCTGGTCTGACCTGCGCGACTGGTTTGAACTGTGTGCAGGGGCGCTGTGGCTGAGCGCAGGGCCAGGGCTCATCACGCCGTGAAACGCGCTGCACTGGACGAATCACCCGCGCGGCTCGGATACGGGTCGACACGGAACAGCCCGGCGTGCTTGAGGCCGTTGGACCATGACGTTCGACGAGCTGGGGCTCAATCCGGAGTTGGTGCAGGCGGTCAGGGCTGAAGGCTACACGACCCCCACGCCCATTCAGGTGCAGGCGATCCCCTACGTGCTGCAAGGCCGCGACGTGCTCGGCTGCGCGCAGACCGGTACGGGGAAGACCGCGGCGTTCGCGCTGCCGACGCTTCAGCGGCTGGCGGCGTCGACCCCGCCGGGTGCTCCGAAGATTCGGTGTCTCGTCGTGACGCCGACGCGCGAGCTGGCCACCCAGGTCGCCGAGAGCTTCGAGACCTACGGGCGCGGCCTTGACCTCTACGTCACGGTCATCTTCGGCGGCGTCGGCCAGGACAAGCAGGTGAAGGAGCTGCGCCAGGGCGTCGACATCCTCGTCGCGACGCCGGGCCGGCTGCTCGACTTGCTGAATCAGCGGCTGGTGTCGCTCCAGGCCGTCGAGGTGCTGGTGCTCGACGAGGCAGACCGCATGCTCGACATGGGGTTCATCCACGACGTGAAGAAGATCCTCACGGCGCTGCCGACCCAACGGCAGACGCTCTTCTTCTCAGCGACGATGCCTGACGAAATCGAGTCGCTCGTCAGGAGCATCCTCAAGAACCCGGCGCGGGTGGCGGTGGCCCCCGTCTCGTCCACCGCCCAGCGGGTCGCGCAGAAGGTCTTCTTCGTTCGCAGCGGCGACAAGCGGTCCCTGCTCGTGAAGTTGCTGGAAGAACCGTCCGTCAGCCGCGCGCTCGTGTTCACGCAGATGAAGCACGTCGCGAACCGCGTGATGGAGCATCTCGAGAAGGCGGGCGTCTCGTCAGCCGCGATTCACGGCAACAAGTCGCAAAGCGCGCGGGAACGGGCGCTCGACGGCTTCAAGGACGGCAGCGTCCGCGTGCTCGTCGCGACCGACGTGGCAGCGCGCGGCATCGACGTCGACCAGATTTCCCACGTCATCAACTACGACCTGCCGAACGTGCCCGAGACCTACGTGCACCGCATCGGTCGCACCGCGCGCGCCGGGAAGTCGGGCGAAGCGTGGTCGTTCGTGGAAGACGGCGAAGAGCGCGATTTCCTCCGCGACATCGAGCGGGTGACGAGACAGAAAATCTCCGTCGCCCCGACGCCGGCACTGCCGCCGCGAGCAGCGACCGAGCCCCAGGACCAGGGCCCCCGCGGTGGTGCCGAACGAAGAGAAGGCGGCGGCGCACGCGGCGGGCAAAGTGCGCGGAACAGCAACGGCCAGGGTGGCCAACGCTCCGGGAGCGGTGGCGGCCGACAGGAACAGTCGCGCGGTGGCCAGCGTCACCCCGGGCGGGGAGGAAGCCGCGGCGGGCGAGGTGGACGCAAGGGCGGGGGAGGAAGAGACCCCGGAGGCCCGTAAGGCGAGAGACGACACCGACTGCGTCGACCACGGGGAACGAAAGTCCTTTCTCCCTCTCCCTGCGAGAGCGGGGAGAGGGCCGGGGTGAGGGGCCTTTCCTCAGCGCCAGAAGCCCCTCACCCAGCGCTTCGCGCCACCCTCTCCCCGCTTCGCAGGGAGAGGGACTTTCCAGGACAGGAGGCGAGAGTTCTTCAGCGCCCGGCAGTCGACCAGCGACTACGCCGTCGTGACGGCCTGAGGCGTCGACTCGGGCGTCTCCGAGCGCTGCACGGCCTTCTTCTCTGCGTCGAAGCGCACCGACATCGCCAGCCGCGCTGAGAGCACGAAGCCAATCGTCTCGAGCCCGAACACCACCGCGTACGAGACGCCGAGCGGCAGGCCCGCCGCCTTCGCCGTGTCGACGAGCACCGTGCCGAGGAAGCCGCCCGCGCCGAACGCGAAGGCCTGCGCTGCGCCCCACAGCCCCATGCGCATGCCCTCTCTGCGACTGCGACCCTGCGAGGCGAGCGCCATCATCGAGCCGATGGCCGCGATGCTGAAGACGCCGTTGGCGAGCCCGAGGAGGAACACGTTTTCCTTCACCGGCCACGTGCCACCCATCA
>JBILUC010000048.1:0-56519 GCA_044371205.1 Archangium sp. | reverse complement strand
GTGCGAGTCGTCGTGCGAGTCGTCGTGCGAGTCGTCGTGCGAGTCGTCGTGCGAGTCGTCGTGCGAGTCGTCGTGCGAGTCGTCGTGCGAGTCGTCGTGCGAGTCGTCGTGCGAGTCGTCGTGCGTGAGCCAGTTGCCCCGATTCGCAGTCGAGAGTCAGCAGATCGAGTGAGGACGCGAAGCAGCCAGGCGCCGGAGCACAAGAGTTGCGAGTGATGCCTTGTGTGCAGTGACTGACTTGACGATGAGGCTGAGAACGCAGGTTGACCTGGCACCGCTGCTTCGCGTCAGTTCGAACGGTCGGCCGATGTTCAGTCGGTAACCGACGTGTTCCACGTGAAACGCATGCGCCTGTGGAGAACCTGTGCGAAACCTCCAGGTGCGTATCAACTCACGTACTTGGGACCCCCAAACCACCCCCGCGCTGTGGACAACTCCTCCGCCACCCTCCTTGCTGAAGGTCTCGAGCGCCTCGGCCTCCCTCTGCCCCCCGGTGCCCAGTCGGCGCTTCTGGCCTGGGCAGACGAGCTCCTGAAGTGGAACGCCAAGGTCTCCCTCACCGCCATCACCCGGCCCGCCGAGGTCGTCGACAAGCACCTCCTCGACTCGCTCGCCGTCATCCCCGAAGTCGCCGGGAGCGCCCACGTTCTCGACCTCGGGGCTGGCGCCGGTCTCCCCGGCATTCCCCTCGCCGTCGCCCTGCCCGACCTCCGCGTCACCCTCGTCGACGCCGTCAGCAAGAAGGTCGCGTTCATCAAGTCGGCCGCCGTGAAGGCCCAAGTCGCGCCCCGGGTGAAGGCCCTGCACGCGCGCGCCGAGGGCCAGCCCGCCACCGAGGGCATTCCCACCGCCGATTGCCTCATTTCCCGCGCCTTCATGGACGTCGGTCCCTTCCTCCAGCTCGCCCGCCACTACCTGGCCGACACCGAAGGCGCCCGGGTGGTCACCATGATGGGCCAGACGCCCTCCGAAGAGGTTTTGAGGCAGCTCGCGACCGACGCCGGGCTTCAATTGAAGAGCCGCCGCACCTTCACCCTGCCCGTTTCCGGAGACCCACGCGGCGTCGCGGTCTTCACCCGCTGACGTGTTTCACGTGGAACGCGGCGGTGACCCCCGCAAAAAGCAGAGGAAGGCGATTCCACCCTGCCCACATGTCGGACCCATGGAGTAAGCACCTCCCCCATGGGCCGAATCGTCTGTATTTCCAACCAGAAGGGCGGCGTCGGCAAGACGACCACCGCCATCAACCTCGCGGCTTCATTGGCAGCGGCTGAGCGAAAGACCCTGCTCGTCGACCTCGACCCGCAGGGCAACGCGGGCAGCGGCCTGGGCATCGACAAGTCGCAGCTGCCGGGGTCCATCTACGACGCGCTCATCGACGACCGGGTCATCGACGAGCTCATTCAGCCCACCGAGCTCCGCTACCTGGACGTGGTGCCTGCCACAGCCGACCTCACCGGCGCCGAGGTCGAGCTGGTCAACCTCCCCAACCGCGAGAAGCGGCTCAAGGCCATCCTCGACCCGCTCAAGCGCAAGTACGACTACGTGCTCATCGACTGCCCGCCGTCTCTGGGGCTGCTGACGCTCAACGCGCTGGCCGCCAGCGACGCGGTGCTCATTCCGCTGCAGACCGAGTTCTACGCGATGGAAGGCCTGGCCCAGCTGCTGAGCACCATCGAGCTCGTGCAGCGCAACCTGAACCCGAAGCTCAGCGTCGACGGCATCGTGCTCACGATGTTCGACTCGCGCGCCAACATCAGCCACCAGGTCAGCGACGAGGTGCGCCGCGTGTTCCCCCAGCTGGTGTTCGACACCGTGGTGCCGCGCAACGTGCGCCTCGCCGAGAGCCCCAGCTTCGGCAAGCCGGTGCTGCTCTACGACATCCGCTCCAGGGGCTGTGAGGCGTACCTCGCCGTCGCCCGCGAGCTGTTGAAGCGCGACAAGCAAAGATTGAAGCGCCCCCCTGCCCCGCGCGCCTCGGCGCCCGCGCGGTGATCAGCTGATCAGAAAGCGAACATGCCCGGACTCATCAAGGTCATCCCCCCGCAGAACCGCAAGCCCGCGCTCGGCCGCGGCCTCGGTGCGTTGCTCGCCGACGCCCGCGCCCCGGTCGACAAGCTCGACCGCTCGAACGCCGCCGCCGGCGGCAACGGCGTCACGAAGCTGCCCATCGAGCAGATTCACGCCGACAAGGCCAACCCCCGCCGCAGCTTCGACGCCGCGCAGCTCGAAGAGCTCGCCGCCAGCCTCAAGCAACAAGGGGTGCTGCAGCCGATTCTGGTGCGCAAAGACGGCCGCGGGTACCGCATCATTGCAGGCGAACGACGCTGGCGCGCCGCGCAGAAGGCCGGCTTCACCGAGCTGCCGGTGCTCATTCGCGAGGCCAGTGACGCCGAGGCGTACGAGCTCGCGCTGGTCGAGAACATTCAGCGCGCCGACCTGAACCCGCTCGAAGAAGCCGAGGCGTACCGGCGCCTGCTCGAAGAGCGAAAACTCACGCAAGAGCAGGTCGCCGACCGCGTGGGCAAAGACCGGTCGAGCGTCGCCAACTCGTTGCGCCTGCTCGGCCTGCCCAACGAAGTGAAGCAGCTGGTCGTCGAGGGCGACCTCGACATGGGCCACGCGCGCGCGCTGCTGGGGCTGGGCTCGGGGCGCGAGATGGTGGTGCTCGCGCGGCAGGTGGTCGCCGACAAGCTCACCGTGCGCGAGACCGAAGCGCGCGTGAAGGCCACCCGCGGCGACACCGGCGGCAGCTCGAAGAAGAACGCCGCGGCCGCGAAGAGCAGCCCCGAGGCGCGCAAGCTCATCGAAGACCTGCAGCGCCGGCTGGGCACCAAGGTGCGCCTCGTCGAAAAGAGCGGTGGAAAAGGCACGCTGGAAGTCGACTTCTTCAGCTACGAAGACCTCGACCGCATCGTGGCGCTGATTCGGCGCTGATTCACCCGGAGAGTTCAGATGGCTTTGTTCGATAAGGGCAACAACAGGACGGAGGACGGCGCCGTGTCCGCGAAGATGGGTGGAGCAGACATCGATACGTTGCTCGGCAAGGGCAGCGAGTTCGAAGGCAAGCTGTCCTTCAAGGGCCAGGTGCGCATCGACGGGAAGTTCACGGGCCACATCCAGACCGATGAGGTTCTCGTCATCGGCGCGTCGGCCCGGGTGAGCGCCGAAATCAGCGCCGGCACCGTCATCATCAGCGGCCAGGTCGAGGGCCTCATTCGCGCCACCAACGTCGTCGAGCTGCACAAGCACGCCAAAGTGAAGGGCACCATCGAGTCGCCCAACGTCACCATGGAGCGCGAGGTTACCTTCGACGGCACCATGAAGATGGACGCGCTGTCGAACAAGGCCGCGCCTCCGGCACCTGCTGCCAAGAGCTGACGCGTGTCGCGGGTCACCACTGCGTTCGCCCTGGCGCTCGGCGTCGCGGCGTCGTCGTGCACCTGCGCCGAGGAATCGCCGAAGCCCGAGAAGTCGAGCCTGCGCGTGCCGCTGCCCGATGGGTGGAAGGCCGCGGCGATGACCGGCGGGCTCCAGGTCGGCCCCGCCGGCCGCACCGTGCTGCAGCTCGAGAGCACCACCCGCCCCTTTCCCGCCGCGCAGGAGTTCGTCACTGCCGTCGAAGGGCAGGGCGTCGAAGTGGAAGAGAAAGAGTTCATTGAAAACTTTCTCGGTGTTCGGTACTCCGTGGAGTTCGAGGGCGGGAAGCGCGCGGCGTTTCTGGGCGTTCGCCAGACGGGGCCGCGCACCATCTGGTGTTCGACGACGTCGAGCGTGCGGCCCGAAGAGATTGAAGCGGCGATGACGGTGTGTCGCAGCCTGTCGTGGGAAGGGTGACTCGCATGAAGACGTGGATGCTGGTGTTCGTGGTGGTGGGTGGGGTCGGGTGCGCGACGACGGCGGCGAGCGAGCCGAAGCCGGGTGAGTCGACGCGCGATGGGCGTGAGGGCGCGGCCGAGGCGCAGCTGCGCGCGGTGCTCGAGGCGTTGCCCACGTGTGAGGCGGGCGCGCAGGCGGGCATGCTCAGCGTCGCCGCGACGACGTGCACGAAGATGTTCTGCGGCAAGGCGTGCTGCAATCAGTGCAGCTGGTCGGCGCAGTTCGAGGGCAAGAGCGCCGTGAAGGTACCTGTCGAGAACGCGCGCGTGCGCGAGTTGCTCAAGGTGAGCGACGGGGCGCTCGACTGTGAAATCGGGGCGTGGGCGAAAGTGCTCGCGGGCGTGTCGATGGCGGTCGAGGGCACGGCCTGCGTCGTGCGCTGAGGCACGCGCGGCCAGCGTCATCTCAGGCCGAGGCGAGCTCGGGAGCGCATGTGATGTTCACTGCCGAGGGGGCATGCGGCTGAAGGTCGCGAGCGGGCCGTCAGGGCCTGCGCCCGCGCAGGAGTGCCGACGGCTGTCTTGCGGGTGAAAGTCGTGAGTGCAGGGTGAACGTCGTGAGTGCGAGTGAAGGGCTTGATTGCGCAGTCGTGCTCGCCTGCGTGCGCGAACCTTCATCGGGCGCCCGGCTGCGAGCGCCACGCTGTGTCGTTCACGACCGCAGTCTGATCGAATGATGTTCGGTGTCGGGTTGCGGTGCCGGGCCGCAGCCTCCCCGTGATGAACGCTGCGTGTGGAGAGTGCGATGAGCGCTGTCGTCTTCGAGCGAGCAGGCGTGACGGACATTTCCCGCGCGATGGCCCGCGCCCAGCAGTGGCTCGTGAGTCAGGGCTGCGCTCCCGCGGCGAGCAGCATGCAAGAGCTGCAGTTCGTGCTCACGCGAGGTGGGCCTCTGCGGCTGGTGGTGCAGTTCTCGAGCGCAAAGGTTCGCTTCGTCTTCACGGGCGCCGCGCCGGGCGTGAAGGTGCCCGCTGAGTCGGAGTTGCTGCGGCTGGTCGAAGGCGCGGTGGAAGGGCAGGGTGAGGTGAAGGTGGTCGAGGCGACGACGAGCGTCCCGCGCGCGACCGCCGTCGAGACGCGGTGCTCCATCTGCGCGACCCGCATTCCCGTAGGCGCGACCGAGTGTCCACTGTGTGGCATGCCGGTGAAGTGAGAGCTCAGGAGCGAAGGCTCTCGATTGCCTTCGATGGTCTCCGCGTTGCGACGAGAGTGGATGAACGCTCGCGCCCTCACGCCTTTGCGCTCGTCGTCGGGTTTCGGGCCCTGTTGCTGCAGGCGAACTCAACCGGTGGGCTCGCGCAGCGGGGTGGAGAGACGGCAACTCCCACGGGTTGGTCAGCGCGCGGGGTTGGTGAAGGGACTCCCCGACACGGGAGGAGATGGAGAGGGCTGACGTTCAGCTCGGGCCCGCGGGAGGGCGGGTGCGTCGGTGCTCATCCACCGCGAGTGGTGTCGAAGGTGCCGCGTCACCTCGTCGCCACAAAGTAATACAGCCCCAAGATGTACTGTATTCGCGACCTGTCGAGCCGCCCGCTCGGCCGCGCGCAGCCTGACGTTCTGGCGCGCCGCCGGCCGCGGAGTACGGTCCGCCGCCATGAGGCTTCCGCCCCGTCTTCTCGCGCTCTCTTTGCTCCTGGTCTTCACCGGCTGCCCGAGGCCACAGGGCAATCGGCCCCCGGTCGCCACGGGCGCATCGCTCAGCACGCCCGAAGACACGCCGGTCACCTTCACGTTGGCCGCGAGCGACCCCGAGGGCAAGGTGCTCACCATCACGCCCGGTGCGCCTTCGCACGGCTCGGTCTCCGCCAGCGGCGCGTCGTTCACCTACACGCCCGGCGCCGACTTCTTCGGGCTCGACACCATCCCCTTCAGCGTGAGCGACGGCACCACCTCGGTGCAGGCCAGCGTCGACTTCACCGTCACCCCCGTCAACGACGCGCCGGTCGCGGTGGCTGACACGCTGATGGGCAGCGCCAACATCGACTCGACCTTCGAGCCCTCGCTGGTGCTGGCGAACGACACCGACATCGATGGCGATGCGCTCGCGGTGACCGCCGTGTCCACCGCCAGCGCAGGCCGGGTGTCGCTCGTCGGAGGGCGCATCCGGTACCAGCCGCTCGGCACGCCGGGCGACGTCACCTTCTCGTACACGCTGTCTGATGGCACCGCGACGGCGACGGGCACCGTCACGCTCACGCTCAGTTTGACGCTGCGCGCGCCGGTCGCGCTCGACGACAGCGTCTCCACCGACGAAGACGTCGTCCTCACCCTGCAGGCCACGTCGTTGCTTGCCAACGACGTCGACCTCGACGGAGCCCCCCTCGCGCTCACCGCGGTCGGCAACGCGACACACGGCACCGTGGCGCTCGCGAGCGGCGTCATCACGTTCTCTCCCGACCCCGAGTTCAGCGGCACCGCGAGCTTCGACTACACCGTGAGCGATGGCGCCCTCACCGACACCGGCCGCGTCACCGTCACCGTCGCCGCGGTCAACGACGGGCCGCTCGCCACCGACGACCTCGCGAACACCCCCGAAGACACCGCGCTGACGCTCGCGGCCACCACGCTGCTGGCGAACGACCTCGACGTCGACGGCATGGTCGCCCTCACCGCCGTGTCCAACGCGAGCAACGGCACCGTGACGCTCAGCGGCGCATCCATCGTCTTCACGCCCACCGCGCAATTCAACGGCGCCGCGGGCTTCGACTACACCGTGACCGACGGCATGCTCACCGACACGGGGCGCGTCGTCGTCTCGGTCAGCGCCGTGAACGACGCTCCCCTCGCGATGGCCGACACGGCGAGCACCGCCGAAGACACCGCGCTCGTTCTCCCCGCCTCGACCCTCCTCGCCAACGACACCGACCTCGAGGCGCAACAACTGACCCTCACCTCGGTGCGGAGCGCGGTGCGCGGCACGGTGACGCTCGCCGGCAACGCCGTCACCTTTCAGCCCGAGAGCAACTACGTCGGCCCTGCGAGCTTCGGGTACACCGTCAGCGACGGCACCGACACCGCGAGCGCCGTGGTGTCCATCACCGTCACCGCCGTGAACGATGCGCCGCTCGCCGTCGCCGACGTGCGGACGGGCACCGAAGACGTGGTGCTCACGCTCACCGCCAGCTCGCTGCTCGCCAACGACAGCGACGTCGAGGGCTCGACGTTGACCCTCACCGGGGTCGGCAACGCGACCAACGGTACGGTCAGCCTCAGCGGTCCCAGCGTGGTCTTCACACCCACCGCGAACTTCAGCGGCACGGCCGGCTTCGAGTACACCGTGAGCGACGGCTCGCTCACCGACACCGGCCGCGTCACGGTGAACGTGGCGGCCGTGAACGACCCGCCCGTGGCGACGGACGACACGAGCAGCACCGCCGAAGACACGCCGCTCACCCTTGCCGACGCCGCGTTGTTGCTCAACGACGGCGACCCCGACGGGCCTTCGCTCTCGGTCACCACGGTGGGCAACTCCGTCAACGGCACGGTCTCGCGAAGCCTGGGCGTCATCACCTTCACGCCGAGCGCGAACTTCGCCGGCACGGCGAGCTTCGAGTATTCGGTGGGCGACGGGACGAGCTCCGACGTCGGGCTGGTGACGGTGACGGTCACCGCAGTGAATGACGCGCCCCTCGCGGTCGACGACGTGCGGACCACGGCGGAGGACACGGCGTTGATTCTCACGTCGGCCAACCTCACCACCAACGATGTCGACGTCGACGGGCCTTCACTCTCGGTGACCGCCGTTGGCGCCGCGGTGGGCGGCACGGTGTCGCTGAGCGCGGGCAGCGTCACCTTCACCCCGGCGGCCAATTTCTTCGGCGCGGCCGGCTTCGAGTACACGGTGAGCGACGGCAGCCGGACCGATGTCGGCGCGGTGGAGGTGACGGTGAGCCCCGTCGACGACCGCCCCGTCGCGAACGCCGACTCGGCGACGACGAATGAAGACACCGCGGTCGACGTGAGCGTGCTCGCGAACGACCCCGGCCTCGGCGACGGCAGCCTCGTGGTGAGCGTCACGGTCGCGGCGGGCAGCGGCACGGCCACGGTGCAGAGCGGCAACGTCATTCGGTACACGCCGAGCGCGAACTTCTTCGGGAGCGACTCCTTCACGTACCAGGTGGCAGACGGTGACGGCGACGTGGCCACGGCGACGGTGAGCGTCACCGTGACCGCGGTGGATGACGCGCCGACGGCGGCCGCGCAGAGCGTGAGCACCAACGAAGCGGTGGCGAGAATCATCACGCTCGCTGCGACCGATGTGGATTCGGCGACGCTGACCTTCTCCATCGTGAGCGGGCCGACGAGCGGCACGCTGGGCACGGTCACCTCCACGGGGCCGACGACGGCGAGGGTGACGTACACCCCGACGGGCACGTTCTTCGGCGCCGACAGCTTCACCTTTCGGGCGAACGACGGCGCGCTCGACTCGGCCGCGGCCACGGTGAGCGTCACCGTCGTGAACGTCATCGTGTGTGGCGACGGCAACCTCGAGGGCAGCGAGACGTGTGACGCCGTGGGCACGCCAGCGAATGGAGATGGCTGCTCGAGCACGTGCACCGTCGAGGCGGGGTGGACCTGCGCGGGCGCTCCTTCGGTGTGCACGAGCCTCTGTGGCGACCTGCTGACCGTGGGCACGGAGCAGTGTGACGACGGGAACAGCGTCGAGACCGACGGGTGCACCACGCAGTGCAGGGCCGGCCGGGTGTGCACCAGCGTCGGCATCGCGGGTGGCGCAGCGTACGCGACGGACCCGGCGACCGGCGTTTGCTACGCGAACTTCAGCGGCGCGACGACGTGGTCCAGCGCGCAGAGCTCGTGTCTGGCGCTGGGTGGGCACCTGGCTGTCATCACCAGCGCGTCGGAGCAGGCGGTGGTCGGCCCGGTCGTGCTCGGGACGCCGTGGCTGGGCGCGACCGATGACGCGAATGACACCGACGCGGTGTTCGACTGGGTGACGACCGACGGCTGGGGCTACACCCACTTCGCGGCCGGTGAGCCCGATGACGACTTCGGCGTCGGCGGCGGCGGGGAATGTCTCGCCTTCGTGAGTGAGGCCCGGTGGGCCGACACGAACTGCGACCTCGTTGGTTACACCGACGGGCGCGTGTGTGAGTTCGCGTTCAACCCGTGCGGTGACGGCCTCGTGGAGTCGGGAGAGGTCTGTGACGACGGCAACCGCATCGCGGGTGATGGGTGCAGCGCGACGTGCACCGTCGAATCGGGAGCGACGTGCAACGGAACGGCGCCGACGACGTGCTCGAAGCTGGTCATCAATGAAATCGACTACGACCAGCCGAGCAACGACAACACCGGCGGTGGCTACGAGTTCGTCGAGCTTCTCAATGTGGGCACTGCGAGCGCAGACCTGACGGCGGTGGCGCTGGTGTTGATCAACGCCAGCGGGGCCTCGCCGACGGAGTATTTCTTCGACAGCAGCACGGGCGCGGCGAACGTGGCGAAGCGCGTTCAGCTCACCAGCGCGGGAGTGCCGGGCAATTCCCTTCCACCCGGCGGGTTCATCGTGGTCTCCGTGGCCGGCCTCACCACCCCGCTGGGCGTCTACCGCATCAACGTCGTCGCCCCGGCGGCGGGCTTCATTCAGAACGGCTCGCCCGATGCGGTCGCGCTGGTTCGCTTCGGTCCGTCTACGGTCGTGCTCGATGGCTTCAGCTACGAGGGGTCGACTGCCGCCGCGGCCTTCACGGGCGTGGCGGGCACCTTCGCGGTGACCGAGGGGGCGGGCCATGCAGGCAGTGACCCCGGCGCCACCATCACCGACTGTGTCGCCCGGGTGCCCAACGGGAGAGATACGGACAACAACTCGACGGACTTCGTGTCGCGCGCGACCTGCACGCCGGGCGCTCCCAACTGAGAGCGGCGCACCTCCGCTCTCTGAGGAGGAGAGGGAGTTTGGGCGTCAGACCATGTAAAGCGCCCGCATGAACTCGTTCCCGCTGTGGGTCGCGCAGTGCCTCGCCTCCGCGTTCCTCGCCGTGCTCTTCCTGCAATCGGGCCTGGACAAGGTGCTCGATTGGAAGGGGAACAAAGAATACATCGGCGGGTACTTCGCGAAGACGCCGCTGCGCCGCTTCACCACGCTGATGTTGTTTCAAATCACCCTGCTCGAGGTCTTCGCTGGCATCGCCAGCGCAGCGGGCTGCCTCACGGTGGTGCTGACGAAGAACTCCACCATCGCCTTCGGTGGCGCGGTGCTCGCCGGCGTGAACTTCGTCGCGCTCTTCTTCGGTCAGCGCATCGCGAAGGACTATGGGAGCGCCGCGGGCATGGTGCCGTACGCCATGTTCGGCATCGCGAGCGTGCTGCTGCAGGGCGCGAATCTCTAAAACGGGGCGCCAGTACATGCCGTCGGGCCGCGCGGTGCCCTTCGTGCGCCTGGGCTTCGCGCACCTCGACGAAGGGGAAGCGGTCGAGGCGGTGCGGCGCCTCAGGACCGCGCTGTCGCGCTGATCAGGCCAGTGACTTCTCGTACACGCGCCACTTCTTGTAGGGCCGACCGCCCATGCGCTCGATGCCCTTGTTGATGCCGACGTTGTCTTCGAGCGTCCACGAGAGCTCACTGCCGTTGTAGCCCGCCAGCTTCCCCTGCTCGGAGATGCGCTCGTACAAACACGCCACCAGCGCGCCGTACTTGCGCGAGGCGCGGAACTCGTTCTTCACGCCGAGCAGAATCAGCCGCACGTTCTTCGGTCGGTTGAACTTGAGCCGCCACAGCAGCTTCACGAGGTTGATGGGGTTGCGCGTCAGCTCACCCTTGAAGTCGCGGATGAGCTCGTTGATGTCGGGAATCGCGAAGAGCATCGCCGCGGGCTTGCCGTCGACCTCGGCCACGTACGTGACGCGCGTGTCGATGAAGAGCTTGTACTCGTTGGCGATGACCTCGAGCTCTTTGTTGGTGAAGGGGGTGAAGTTCCAGTTCTCCTTCCAGGCCTCGTTGTAGATTTCCTGGATGATGTTGGCTTCGCGGCGGAACTCCTTGAGCTCCATGTCGCGAATCTTCACGTTGGGCAGCTCGCGCGTCTTCTTCGAGAGCTTCGCGGTCGTCTCATCCATGGGGATGTTGCGGTCGTAGAACCAGCCGATGAGGTCCTTCACCCTGGGGTAGCCCGCCTTCTGAAGCAGCGGGTCCATGAAGGGCTTGTTCCACGGCGTGCCAATCATCGACGGCGTGTCGAAGCCCTCGATGAGCACGCCGACTTCGCCCTTCGAGTCAGGCGTGAACGGCCCGCGAAGGCGCACGCGGCCTTTGCTCTTCGCGTATTCCTCGGCCTTCGTCAGCAGCGCCTTCGCCACCTCGACGTCGTCGATGCACTCGAAGAAACCGAAGAAGGCGGTCTTCGGCTCGTTGGGCCAGGTCTTGTCGTAGTCGTGGTCGATTTGCGCGCTGATGCGGCCGACGGGCTTGCCGTCTTTGAAGGCGGTCCACACTTCCATCTCGCCGTGGTCGAGGAAGATGCTCTTCTTCGGGTCGAGCTGCTTGCGGTAGTCGTCGAGCAGCGGCGGCACCCAGTTCTTCTCGAGGTGCATGCCCACGTCCCAGGGGACATGAAGGAAGACTTCCTTTTCCTTGCTGGTGCGCACGGGGCGGACGTCAATCGTCATGCGGCACCGCCTACACCGCTCACCGGCGCGCGCAACAAAGAATCAAAACGTCCAGATGCCGTGCACGAGCTCGAGGCTGAAGCCGACCTCGGTGGCCAGCCGCGCGTCGCGGAGCACCTTTGCGAGGTCGAGGTTCGAGAACTCATTGCTGCGGCACCCTTCGAGTGCGTCGTGCGCCGTTCGCGCCACCTCGTCAGCCGGCCGGGCTGCGTCGAGGCGCCCGAAGTCGGACCCCCTCTCCCTGCGCGAGCGGGGAGAGGGCTGGGGTGAGGGGCCGTTCGAGGAACCGCCTCACCGCCGAGAAGAACGACTCGTCATCATGAAATCGCGCAGTGGTGACCGCGGGATTCCCGGCAATCATCGCCGACGGCGTCTGCGCCTCTTCGAACAGCGCGAGCACGGGCTTGCCCAGCGCCAACGCGCGCGCGGCCATGAACCCGCCGCCGGTGCTCGGTGACGAGAAGTCCCCGATGAAGACATCACTCTCCGCGAGCAGGCGTTGATCAGCCGCGAAGAGGTCCTGATCAGACGAGTGGCCGAGGTCCACCGTCTGCAGGTTCGCCATGTGCCGCGTGGTGACCTCGCCGAGGCGCTCGATGAGCGCGATGCGCTGCGCGGGTCAGGCGCTCGCACCGCGCACCGCCGTCGAGAAGTAGACGCGAAGGAGCCGCACGCGGCGATTGTGCACCACCCGGGCGCTGCGAGCTTGTCTGCGCGATGGCGTGGGCTGTCACTGCCTTCAGGGAACGCAGGTGGGGTGGTTCTCTTGCCGTGCCGACCGGCCAGCGAGCCCCTCGACCTCGAAGCTGTTCTTCACGTGCGGTCCGGGGCCGCTCACTTCGCGACCAGGTGAAAGCGGGTCGATTCCGGCCGATTCTGGGCGAGGTGCTCGATGTGCGCCCCGACATCGACGCCTGCGGAGTCACTCTTCGCAGGCGAACTCCCCCACTCGCAGACTCTTGCCGCACGCGGCGTCTGCCGGGCGCGAGAGCAACTCGCTTGATCCAGGCCGTGGCGACGCCCGGAGAGACGGCGAGCACGTGCTGCTCAAGTGCACATGGGGCGCGCTGGCGCTCATCATGGCGTACCTGCTGGTCCTCGAGTCCTCGCGCTGCACCATCTTCCTCTGGTGGCGTGAGCGCGTGCCGACCATGCGCGGCCTCGGGTCGACGCTCGCGAAGCTTCGCGATGCGGCGAGCAGTGTCGCGGGGCTGAACGGCAGTGGGGCAGCGGGTGCGACGACGCAGGCCTCGACCCTGCTTCGCTCTCGCGGTACGGCCGCGATGATCAGCCCCTCGGCCCGTCACTGACGTGGTTCACTTCGCGCGGGTCGGTCGCACGCGAAGCCAGTTCGGTTGTCGTTACGTACAGAAGGGTGTAGTATTCGACACTCTTCGAACCCCGACGACAACCAAGTCGCTTTCGGGGTTCAGGGGCCTCGACCGCAAAGCGACCCTCACGCCGACCGAAGCCGAGGGGTTGCCGGGCTGAACTGCGGCGCCAGACCGCCGTCCGTCCTCGCGCAGGCACCACGGTCTCCCTCATGCCCGAGGCCGGCCTCAGCGCCTCGGTGACGGTCGTGGTGCCGTTCAACGACTCGCGCGCAGCGCCCACGGAGCTCGCGGTGTCGCCCTGTGCGCTGGCTTTGAACGAGCGCGGTGACCAGAGACGACTCGCCCCTCATGCGCTCAGGGCCTGCACCCGAGGGAACTGACCGGTTGTGAACTCGGACGTGCTGCGGAGTCAAATTTGGCCCAGCCGTTTCAGCCACTTACAGTCGCTCTCGTCACTCGCCTGCCATCTGGAGCGCGCCTTGAGACACCTGCTGATTGCAGTCCTCGCGACCTTGAGCCTCCTCACCTTCGTGAACTGCGGCGCTCCCACCCCGTGCACCGATGGCTCGTGCGCCGACGGATGCCTCGTCATCAACGAGCTCGCGGGCAGCGGCGGTGACTTCGTCGAGCTCTTCAACGCCAGCGACACGGCCTTCGACCTCTCGGGCTTTGGTCTCACCGACATGGGCGACGCGGGCATCCGCTACGCGACGTCGTTGCGGTTCGGCAACGGCACCACCGTCGAGCCGCGCGGCTACTTCACCATCTCGCTCGAGACCGATTGCCCCGTGAGCCTCACCACGCCGTGTGTGCGCGGCGAGTTCGGCATCGCGAAGACGGCGGGTGACACCCTCACGCTGCTCGACGCCCAGAACAACACGGTGCTGCAGCAGAGCTACCCGTCAGGTGGCGCGCCCTCGGGCTCGTCCTGGGCGCGCGTGTACGACGGCGCTCCCGACTTCGAAGTGCAGAGACGTTCTCCCGGAGCGAAGAATGCGCCGTGAGTTGATGCTGACCACCTTCCTCCTCATCGCACCGATCTTCACCCTGCTCACCACCACGCAGACGTACCCATTGGGCCGGGCGCTCGGCGCGATTGACCAGCGCTTTGGCGCTGCGTATGCGCCCGCGGCGCGGCCCTGCCCGGGACGCGGCCAATGAGCGAAGGCGTTCAGCGCTTCGAACGGTTCGAGTTCAAGTACTGGGCGCCCCGGTCGCGGGTGGATCAGGTGCTCTCCGGACTCGACGGCTTCATGCAGGAAGACGAGGTCGCGAAGCAGGCGGGCGCGTCGCAGGTGAACACCTCGCTGTACTTCGACTCGCCGCGCTTGACGTTCCTCGAGCAGCACCTCAGCGGCTCTCCCGACCGCATCAAGCTGCGGGTGCGCTTCTACGGGCTCGTGCCGCGGGGCGAGTGCTTCTTCGAGATCAAACGGCGCGTGAACGCGGTGGTGATGAAGAAGCGCGCGGTGCTGGGGCTCGACGAGACGAGCGCGTTCATCGGTGACCTCTCGCAGCCGCTGCCCGCGCCCGTCGCCGACAACGAGGCGATGCAGCACTTTCAGTATCTCGCGCTGCGCACGCAGGCCGAGCCGAAGCTGCTGGTGCGGGCGAAGCGGGCGGCGTACCGCGCGGTGGACTCGAGCGTCGACGTGCGGCTCACGGTCGACACCGACGTGTGCTGGCAGCCGACGCGCGGGCCCGACTTCCTCGCCCCGCGCGAGGACCTGTGGCGGCACATCGCGGGTGGCGACGAAGCGAGGCCGGGCGCGCTGGTCGAGGTGAAGTTTCGCGACTCGCGACCCTGGTGGCTGGGGCAGGTGACCGAGGCGCTCGCCCCGTGGCGCGTGTCGTTCTCGAAGTACGTCGCCGCCGCCATCGAGGCCCGGAAGGACCCGTTCTTCACCATCGACGCCGCGTGATTCTCTCCCTCTCCCCCCGCGGGCCCCCGCGGGGAGGGCCGCACCTGTTTGCTGTACAGCGTGGGCAGCAGGGGTGAGCTCGTCGTCGAACTTGAACTCCACGTCCATCGCGTAGCAGCCGAAGTTGCCCGCTGCCGGCCCGTACGCCGCCCCGAAGCGTTTGTGAATCGCGTCGAGCGCGCGGCCCAACTGGCACGTCTGTGTGGAGGTGAGCCCTGATCAGGGCGCTCCCGCGACGAGCTAACGGCTGAGCGGCGCCGTCGGCGCGATGGGCGGGCGAACCACCGACGGTGAACGCGTGGCCCCCTTGATGGGTGCTCCGTTGGCAACCAAGAGCACGACTCCGATGCCAAGGGCAGCGCCGAAAATCCAGACAGGGAGCAACATCGCGATGTCGAAGTTCATCAGGTCATCCTCACGAGAGTGGTGGAGCACGTTTCAAGAGACGCGCCAGCAGTTGTGCCCGCGCCACCCCTCGCGCTCCGACCAGAATGAATGGCTTCTCTCGTCTCGATGGACGTGACCTTCAGTCGTGGTGGCACGGCACACCACGAGGCACGCACTGCCACTGACCGTCCGAGCAGCGCGTGACGCAAGTGATGCACTTCGCGATATCGGTCGACTTGTGCATCACCCGAAGGTGCTCAAGTCGGCCGATATGGCCTTCCGAGGTGAAGACCTCGTGTTCGAAGTCGAGGGGCTGCCGCGAGTCGAGCAATGAGACCGTCCACCCGAACCGATTTCCTTTCTCCATGCCGTTGGTCTTTCGCGAAGCGTGATCAGCATCGCCTGCGGCGAGCAGCAACACGGACAGCAGACCGAGCTGGCGGCGTGGGCGCACCGCGGCCTCGAGTCTCGCGTTGGCCCTCGGCCTGAGCTTCGCCGTCTCCGCGCTCTACACGGCGACGTACCAGGGCGTGTCGTACCTCAAGGGCTTCGCGCAGACGCTCGCGCTCGCCGGCCTCGCCAGCGCCGCCGTCATGCTCTGCGTCGGCGACTCCATCGCGCGTGGCATCGGCATCTTCGGCGCCGTCAACCTCGTGCAGATGCGCAGCACCATCAAAGACACCCGCGACCTGATGTTCGTCTTCATGACGCTCGCCATCGGCGTCGCGTGCGGCGTCGGCGCCTTCAGCATCGCGCTGCTCTCCACCGGCCTCTTCATCGTCGCGATTCTCTTCCAGACCTTCTCCGACTTCGGCGCGCGCCGCGGCGTCTCGGCCGTGCTGCGCCTCAAAGTGAACGCGCAGTCGCTCACCACGCTCCCCGCCGTGCTCGCGAAGCACACCACGCGCGCGATGCTCTCGTCGTCACGCTCCCTCGGCACCGAGGGCGGCGCCGAGCAGACCTGGCAGCTGCGCCTCTCGGGCCCGCCCGCGCAGGCCGCGCTGCTCGCCGAGCTGCCGGGCTCCGGTGCGACCGACGCGTCGCTTCTCCTGCAAGACGACTCGCTCGAGGTCTGACGCATGCGCAACCCACGCGACATCACGACCAGGTTGCTCATCGCCGGCTTCTTCCTCGCCGGTGGCCTGTACCTCGTGCAGGAGCGCGGCGGCTTCAGCGGCGCCTCGATTCCCGCGTACGCCGAGAGCATCGAGCACGCCGTCTCGCCCGTCGTCTCGGGCCGTCTGCTCACCGTCAACGTGCAGCTCGGGCAGAGCGTGAAGGCCGGCGACGTGCTCGCCACGCTCGATGACCGCGCCGTTCGCCTCGAGCGCGAGCGAGTGAAGTCCGAGCTGGCCCAGCTCGAAGCCGACCTCGCTTCCCAGCTCACCATTCAGAAGGGGCAGGTGGTCGACACCGTGCTTCGCAGCTCGAACGCGCTGGCCGACGAGCAGGCCGCGCGCTCGGAAGAGAAGAGCCTCAAGGCCGAGCTGGAGCGCGTGGAACGCCTTCGCGCCGAGAAGCTGGTCGACGCCGCGACCGAGACCGAGGTGCGTCGCAACTACCTGGCCGCGGCCGCGCGCGTGCAGGTCTTCGAGCGCCGCCGCACGCAGCTCCCCGAGCTCTATTCGAACAAGGGCACCACGCTCGACGTGCAGGCCGACGCCCGCGTCGCGCCGTTTCGTGAGGCCATCAAGGCGAAGCGAGCCGCCATTGCGCAGCTCGACTTCACCATCGAGCAGTACGAGCTCCGCGCGCCCGTCGATGGCACCATCTCGCTGCTGGTGCACCCCATCGGAGACGTCGTCGCCGCCAGCACCGAGGTGGTGCGCGTGGTGCGGGGTCGCCCCGGTCACCTCGTCGCCACCGTGCCCGAAGAGCGCACGCGCGGGCTCGAGCCGGGGCTGCAGCTCACCGTGCGCGCGTCCCGCGGCCTGTGGAGCGCGAAGTGGAAGGGCACCGTCGTCGAGGTCGGCCCCGCAGTGGAGCAGTTGCCGCTGCGCAGCTGGTTGTCTCCCTCGTGGCCACGCTGGGGGCGCCGTGCCGTGATTCGCGTCGAGGGCGACTCGAACACGTGGCTCGCGGGTGAGCGGCTCTACGTGCAGTTCTGATTCGAGGAAGCCATGGTTCTCGCTGCACTCACGCTGGCGCTGACGGCCGCGGCCCCCGAGGTGACGCTCGACGACGCCCTCCGACTCGCGCTCGAGGGCAACGCCCAGCTCAAGGTGTCGCGCGCAGAGGTCGACGTCTCGACGGCGCAGGTGCCGCTCGCGCACGATTGGGAATTGCCGCGCTTTCGGTTGCAGTTCAACGACGTGCAGAACATCCCCACGGGGCAGTTCCGCTGGTGGGCGGGGCTCTCGTGGCGCCCGCCCAACCCGTGGGAATGGGCGAATGGCACCACCTCCGCCGAGGCGAAGGTGCGGCAATCGCGCTTCGAGCTTGCGGCGCTGAGCTGGAAGGTGGTGCGCGAGGTGCGGCTGGCGTGGCTCGACGTCTCGGGCGCCGCGGCCCACGCGCGGCTCGCGCACGACACGGTGGAGGTGCGCAGGAAGCTGCTGGGTGTGCTCAAGCGGCGGCTCGAGCAGGGGCAGGGCACGCAGATTGACTTGAACCTCGCGCAGCTCGGCGAGACCGACGCGAAGCAGGAAGAGCTGCGCTGGCAGAGCTCGGGGCTCAAGGCGGCGCAGTCGGTGGCGTACCTCGTGGGCCAGCCCATCACGCCCATCCCCTCGGTGCTGCCGGAGGAACCCCCCGCGCTGCCGGACCTCGGCCCGCTCGAGGAGCGCCTCGAGAAGCACCCCCAGCTCGAAGCCCTGCGCATGAGGGTGTTCGCGTCGGAAGCGAACGAGAAGACGGTCGTGGCGAAGCGGCTGCCGTGGCCCGACGTGCAGGTGCGCGTGCGGCAGAACGTCGAGACGCCCATCAACCATGACTTTCAGGTGGGGCTCACCGTGCCGCTCGCTGTCACGCCAGCGCCGCAGGTCGACGTGGCCCGCGCGCAGACGGTGCGCAACCGCGCGCAGCTCGACGCCGAGCGGGCACAGATGCAGTCGGAGCTTCAGATTCTGAAGGCGCGCGCCGAAGGTCTGCGGTCCCGCTGGCTGTCGTTCGAGGCCGACTCCAAGGCGGCGCTCGCGAGTCACCGGCAGCTGCAGGCGCGCGTGCTCAACGAGGGTTCGCTCGACCCCACGCTGTTGCTCACCGCCGACCGGCAGGCCATCGAGCTCGAGCACAAGCGGCTCGAGGTGCAGCTCGACCTCGCCCGCGCGCTGGTCGAGCTGGAGGCCGTCGCGGGCCCAGTGGCGGAGACGACGCCTGCTCAGCAGTAGCCCTTCGCGGCGAGGCCGGTTGAGGTTGGGTGCGCACGCCGCGGTCGAGGCGGTGCAGCAGCTTCGCCCCGCGCTGGTGCTGGCAGCCCGTCGTCGGCCTCAAAGCCGGGGGTCTGGCTGGTTGCGGTCACCTCGAGCCGCGAGATAACGCGCGTTCGCCGCCATCCAGATCCTCCAGACCGCTGAGCTTCACCATGACACCCATGCGCTTCGTCGTGCCCTTCGTCTTCCTCTTCTCGGCCTGCGCCACGCCGCGCGTGGTGACCCCCGGCTTCGACGTGCGACCCGTCGAGGGGCTCGGGCTGTTCAACGACGAGCGCGCAAAGAGCCGGGAATTGATCAGCGCTGAGCTCCGCCGCCGGGGAGTGCCGCTGGTTGATCAACCTTCGCTCGACCGCGCGCTCGCCCTCGCCGCGGAGGGGCGTCACCCGCTCACGGGTGCAGTGTGCGGCAAGCGGCTCCATCCGTATGACGCGGTTCGGCGGTGGGCCGAGGCGCTCCACCTGACGGGTGTCGCCAACAGCTCCGTGTGGTGCTCGCCGGAAAAGCCCTGTGAGCTCAGTGTGTACAGCTCGTCGCTCGCGCCTGGCGTGACGGGTCTGCAGTTGAAGACCGTCTTCGATGCCGAGGGGCCGGCGCTCGTCGCTCTGGAAAAGGCGCTCCCCACGCTCGCTGCCCCGCCGAAAGCAGGCGGCGGCGATTTGTTCGGCAGCCTGGGTTCACGGAACGCGCCCGTTCAGGTTGACGATCTGCTCGTCACGCGTGCATCTCGTGCGGATCAGCGCGACCGGCGCAGCCCGCGTGAAGTGAAGGACGCGTTTCCCCAACTCACCGTCGCCGCGGTCTCGAGCTGCCTCGCACCCAACGATGACGGCGCCTCGGTGCTCGCCGAGTTCGACGCGACCGGCCGCCTCGCGCGCTGCCAACACGGCGGCGCCGAAGAGGCCTCCGTCACGGCGTGCCTGTGCGGTCGACTCGAGGGCCTCGGGCCGCAGAGCACCTTCGCGGGCTCGAGGTGGTCCACGTCGTTCCACATCGACCGCCGCGACAAGCTGAACCGTGACGGTCGGCTGGTGCTCTCCGCCTCATGGAACACGTGGACCCGGCCGAAGGTCACGCCCGGCGAGAAGTTCCCCCGCTTCGAAGAGCGCGTGGAAGACCCGAGCCTGCGCGGGTGGAGCCCCGGCTCGTCGCGCCTGGTCGCCGGCTGCTTCGAGGGGCGCACCGAGCCCGGCCGCGTCTCGTCGCGGTGGGCCGTGTGGTTCGACGAGCAGGGCCGCGCGACGAAGGTGGCCGAGCAGAAAGGCTGGCCCCCGCTCGAGGTCGACGTGGCGAAGTGTGTCTCCCGGTTGTTGATGACGGCGCAGGCCCCATGCCCCGCGCGAGGGAACCTGTGGGCGATGGCCGACCTGCACGTCACGCTCCGTGACCCGAACGCACCGCCAGAGACGCCCGCGATGACGCCGTAGGCCCGACCTTCAGCCCCCCGACGCTGCGCAGCCGCGTGCGCTCCGTGCTCGCTGCGACGGGGAGACCGCCAACGTCTTCCTCTCTGCGACGCACACCCACGCCGGCCCCTCGCGGTTCATGCCGCCCGCGCGCCTCGACGACCCGAATGGCGTCGGCTTCGGCTCACGCCTGCGCGTGGCAGTGGAGGTGCGCCGCGATGGAGAAGGTGGGGATGCGCGGCCCACGTGTCGAGATGTCACGGGGCGGAAATCCATCAGGCGTCACGCCGACGCGCCGCGCGCTTCAGCCTTCCGCGCGCATGCGCTGCATCGCCTCGAGCAGCTTCTTGCGCGTCGGAGGCGCCGGCGTCCCCGCGAGCAACCCGCGCAACGGCACCGACACCATCGGCTCTTCCCGCACGCCGGCCTCGCGCAACAACACGTTCGCCGCCGCCAACCCGCTCGCGCACGCCGCCTCGAGCAACATCGCCGCGAACGGCAGCTTCACCCAGTCACCCGCGCACACCAGCCCGGGCACGCCCGTCTCCGTCGTCGGCCGCCTGGCGTGCTGCCCGACGTGGAACGCCGTGAAGTCGCGCCGGCACTGCCACGCCTCGTGCTTCACCGTGAGGCCCTTCAGCTCGGGGAAGAAGTGCACCAGCTCGTCGAGGAAGCTCGTGCGCAGCTCGGCCTCGCTCATCTCGTCCGGCACCGCGTAGCAGTGCAGCTCGAGAATGAAGTCACCGTGCTCGCGGTGGTCGGCGACCGACTCTTCCTCGAGGCGGTGGTACGCCGTGAAGGCGTCGAGCACCTTCACCCGGTCGATGATGACGAAGGGCGGCATGTCCTTCCGCACGTCTTTGTCGACCCAGATGCGCAGCACCGCGTACCGTTGCCCCGCGCGCAGGGCGTCGAACTGCTGTGTGAGCGACGCCGGCAGCCCCTTCGCCGCGGTGAGAATCGACCGCGCGCCCACCACGTCGGCCGCCATCACCACGCTCTCGTAGTCAGCGCCGTTCACCGTGAAGCCGTCGCCCGTCTTCTTCTCGAGCGACGCGATGGGCGTCGACATCGCCACCGTCACCCCGAGGCGCTGCAGCTCGGCGCGCAACGGCGCCAGAAACTGCGCCTCGTAGTCGCGCGTGGGCATGTCGTAGACGAGCCCCCCGTCCTGCCCGAGGAAGTAGAAGTGGAAGGACTTGATGAGCTCGGCCAGCGAGAGCTTGTCTTCGTCGGCGAAGAAGGCGCGCGCGAAGGTGTTGAACGCCAGCTTGAGCCGCGGGGGCACCTTCGCCGCCGCGTTGAAGTCACCGAACGACACGTGGTCGAAGCGCGCGAAGGTGTCGTCGCCGTCGTACTCGAGCAGCACCCCGTACAGGTCGCGCCCCGGCGCCTTGAGCGCCTCACCGATGCCGAACACCCCCGCGCGCGCGAGCGAGATGAGGTTGAGCACCGGCGTGCGGTCGAGGTTCGCGAAGGTCACCTTGTCGCCGGTGGGCCCGAGAATCACGTAGTCGCCGATGCTCTTGAAGTCGCGCCGCAGGTTGAGCGAGTCGAGGAAGCGGTTGAGGTTCCAGTAGTGGGGGAAGAACGCGTGGAAGCCGTGGCTCACCCACGCCTTGCGGCCCGGCGCGAGCTCGACCTCCCAGCTGCCCAGCTTGCCGCCGAGGTACGTGTTCTTCTCGAAGAGCGTCACCTCAAAGCCCCGGCGCGCCAGGGTCACCGCCGCGGTCAGCCCTGCGATGCCCGCGCCCACGACGGCCACCCGCCGCGGCTGCGTGAGGGCCAGTGGGCGGTTCAGGTCGACCACGTTCACGTCGCGCCGGTAGCCCTGCAACCGACGGCGAATCAGCGCGCGGAGCAGCGGTGGCCCCCCAAACCAGGTCAACAGCAGAGCGAGGGCACACCCGAGAAGCCAGAGCACGCGGGGGTGGATAGCAAGAGCGCCCGCGCCGTGCTGGGAATGAAACTCAGGCCTCGCCGGGTTTCCGCTGGCTCAGCGGCGAGTACACCCCGCGCGCGAAACCGCCGATGTGCTGGCTCGAGGCCTCGCGTCGCTTCTGGAGGGCCGCGTCGAGCGCGGCGATGCGGCCAGCGAGCGGGTGGGACGCAGGCACCGACCACCGCCGCACGGTCTCGCCCGACACCACCCACGGCCACCCGAAGAGCAGCTGCCGGTACTGGTACGGCGACGACGCCTTCTCGTCGGCGAGGTGCGCGTCGATGGCGTCGAGCACCGCGGTCATCGCGGCCACGTCGTCGGAGCCCACCACCCAGGTGCGGCCCACCGTCGGCGCGAAGACCAGGTGTTCCCCCGTCACCGTGCACCCGCGCGCGAGCGAGGGCAGCAGCAGCATGCGTGACGCGTCGAAGTCGTCGTGCCACGGGCCCTCGTAGAAGCCCTGCGGCCGACGGTGCGGCGGGTTCACGCTCGCCGCGCGGAGATTCAACATCGCCGTGCGCCACGCCATCTCGGCGAGCTCGACGCCTGAGCGTCGTGCTGCCACCCGACACGCATGCCTCAATTCCAGGCGACCACCTTCTGGCTCCAGCGTGACCGTCTCCGGGGTGACGAGCTCCAGCGCGCGTTCGCTCCGTTCCATGAGGACTTCAACCTCGCGGCGTGGAAGCGAAAGGGCCTCACCCTCGTTCGCGTGGCGGGGCTGGTGGACCCGGCCGAGGTCCTGTCCGGCCTCGCGCGTCAGCTCGGCGTGCGCGCCCGGGGCCTGCTGGGAGAAGCAGGGCAGAGCGACCACTTCCTCGCCCTGGCCTTCTCGCCGCACGGCGAGCTGACGTGGAACTGCTGCCCTCGGTTCAGGGCCGGGCCGTCACTGGCAAAAAATCGCCGTACTCAGAGGTGACAACTGCCGTGACGTCATCCGGAAAGACGCTCACTCTTCTCCCCTTCTGGGGGAGTCCGGGAAGCGCTGACGCACTTCGCTCCACGCAGCACGGCCGATGGGGTTGCCGAGCAGCTCGAGCGACTCGAGCTGCCGCAGGTGGTGCGAACGCAGGAGCGCCTGCACGCCCGCCGCCGAGATGCCGTTGCGACGCAGGTCGAGCGCGCGCAGAGAGCGCAAACCACCGGTCGCCGCGAGCGTGAGCGCCCCTGCACTGCCCAGCCCGTTGCCCGCGAGGGAAAGGTGTTCGAGCCGCCCGAGCCGTCGCGACGCGGCGATGACGTCGGCGCCGCTCGGCCCGAGGAGATTCTCCGCCAACGACAGCTGCTCCAGTCGACTCGCGGCGCGCGCGTTGAGCAACTCTCCGACTCCGGCCGCGGTGACGGTGTCCTGTTCTACCGTGAGCGCGTTCAGCTGCGGGAAGGCGCGCGGCTGCGCTTCGGCGAGCAGATGAAACGCCTCGTCGCCCAGCCGGTGCCCGCGAAAAGAGAGGTGGCGCAGCTGGCCCCAGCGCACCGAGGTCAGCGTGCGCATCGTCACCAGCCCGTCGACGAGCGCGGCGGTGTTGGTGAGCGTGAGCGAGAGCGTGCGCAGGCGTTGAAGCGACGGCCACGCCGAGAGCGCGCCGAGGTCGTAGAGCCGCGGGCCGCGCAACGAGAGGTGTTCGACCGGCTCGTCGCGGCAGATGCGCTCTACGTCGGCCATCGCCTCGAGGTTGGTGCAGCGCAGCCCCGACGCGAAGCCGCGCGAGAAGGTGAGGGCCACGCTGGCGTCGGGGTGGGGCACCCAGCGCGCCCCGTGCTCGGCGAGCAACTCTTCAGCGCGCGCCGCGTGGAGCGCGTCGTCGGGGCCACACTGCAGCGCGATGAACTCGCCGCGGGGGTCTCCGGTCTCGCTGATTAAATCCGCGTACACGAGGCGCGCGGCCACGTCGTCGGGGCGCGCGAGGATGCGTTGCCTCAACGCCTCGGGCGTCGTCGCTTCGGGCTGGGCAGGCACGACGAGCGGCAGGTGCACCCGGTCGGGGCGACGACGGCCTGCCCACGCGAGCACCGCCGGTCGGTTGGCCGAGGGCTCGTGGCGGTGCCAGACGGTGAGGTCGCTCCACGCGCTGGCGGGGGTGACGTCGCCGTGCGCGCTGGCGAGGGCCACGGTGAGCTCGTCGTCGCGAATGACGGCGAGGCACAAGGTGGTGACGGCGCGCGCGTCGGCCGTCTCTCCAGCGCTCTGCCAGTGAAAGCCGAGCGGCGCGGTGAGCGCAGTCGCGATGCACGACTCGACGTCGCCCATCGTCATCACCCGCGCGGCGCGGCGGCCGTTGGCGACCCGGAGCTGTTCTTCGAGCTCAGCGCGAGCCTCCGCGGTCCACTGCACGTCCATCACGGAGGAGCTCATGTCACCCGCGAGGCCTGATCAGACCACTGGCAGCGGCTGGCTCTTCTCGCTGGGCACCGACTGCAACCGCACGTCCATGCCCTCGCGGGCGAGCCCCCGCAGCGCCTGGTTGTCGGTCTCGTCGAGGAACACGCTGCGCGACACCGACACGCGACCCGGGCCCGCATGCACGTTGCCCACGTTCAGCATGCCGTTCGGCAGCCCGCGCGCCCGCGCCGCCACCGCCGCCTTCACGTCGCGGAACAACACCAGGGTGCGCACCGAGTCACTCGCCAACGCAGGGAAGTCGACCGCCTCGACCGCGGCGAGCACCACCTCGACCTCGGGCGGCACGGCCATGCCGTACGCCGCGCGGGCAATCGGGTCTTCGGACGCTTCGTCATCGGCCACCACCACGCGCGCCACGCTCAAGTGCGGCAGCCACGCCTCGATGACCTGACCGTGGATGAGACGACTGTCGATGCGACTCCAGGCAATCACGGCGAACTCCGAAATCGAGAAGGCGGCCTGCGCTCCCTCAACACCAGCGCCCTGTGCCCGTCAACTGCCTGCCTTCGCGAGCAGCCCCGACACCACCTGACGCGCGATGGGGTGGAAGCGTTCCTGGCTCTGGTCGAACAGGCGGCGCGCGACCACCTTCGTCTCGGCCCGCGCCAGCAGCGCGTTGAACAGCGGCTTCAAGTACTTCATGCGGCCGTACTTCCCGACGAAGGCCTCCACCTGCGGCACCACCGACGTCACGCCGCTTTGCAGGGCCAGCACCAGCCACGCCACGTGCACCTCGGTGTTCTTCGCCTGCGACAACCCGAAGCGCGCGTCGAGGGTCGCCAATTGCTCGCCGGTGAACGTGCGCGGTGCGGAGTCGAGGAAGAGCTGCCATTCCGTCGGCCCCCAGCTCGCGGTCTGCGCCGCTTCGGGAATCGTGCCCTTGAACTTCGCGAGCGCCTCGAGCCGCGCCGAATGCGCGCGCGGCGCGTCGTGGGGAATGCCGGGGTGCTCGAGCCACGCCGTCGCGTTCACCTTCGCGAGCAGGCCGGGCGCCTTCGCGTCGAAGTGCGCGATGAAGTCGTCGGTGTTCGCCGCGCCGAAGCGGTGCTTCTGCAGCCAGGATTGCAGCACCACGTCGAACGCCTCGCGCCCCGCAGCCGCCTCGAGCGCGCGCAAGAAGAGGTAGCCCTTCTCGTACGGCACCACGCTGAACGCCTCGTCGGGGTCGATGCCGTCGAGCCTGGTGCGCAGCTTCGTCAGCTCGGGCTTGCCGTCTTTCTCGAAGCGGGCCACGGCGTCGTCGAGGTCAGCGCGACCGAGCGCGGCGTGCAGCTCGGCCACTTCCTTCCCGTCGAGCGCCTCGAGGATGCGGCGCTCCGCGAACACCGTGAAGCCCTCGTTGAGCCAGAAGTGCTCGGCGGTGGTGTTGGTGACGAGGTTCCCCGTCCACGAATGCGCGAGCTCGTGCGCGACGACGTTGACCATGCTGCGGTCACCGGCGAGCAGGGTGGGGGTGAGGAACGTGAGGCGCGGGTTTTCCATGCCGCCGTAGGGGAACGACGGGGGCATCACGAGCAAATCGAACCGGTCCCAGTCGTAGGGGCCGAAGAGGTTTTCAGCAGCGTTGAGCTGTCGCTCGACCTCGGCGAACTCCCACGCGGCCGAGGCGAGCAGGCCGGGCTCGGCGTACACCCGCGAGCGCGGCGAGAGGTCTTTCGAAGCGAGGTCGCCCACCGCGAAGGCGAGGAGGTACGGCGGAATCGCCTGCGGCATCTCGAAGTGAAACGTGCGCCGCCCCGCGGTGGTGCTCTCGCTCTTCGGAGCGGCCGCCATCACCGCGACCAGCGCCTCCGGCACCTCGAGCGACGCGCGGTAGGTGATGCGAATCGACGGAGTGTCCTGACACGGCACCACCGAGCGCGCGTGAATCGCCTGGCACTGGCTGAAGAGAAACGGCTGCTTCGCCCCCTGCGTCATCGAGGGCTCGAGCCACTGCAGCGCCGAGGCGTCGGGAGCGGTGTGGTACTCGACGCGCACGCCCTTCGTGCCGGGCAGCACGGTGATGCGCAGCGGCGTACCGAGGATGTCGTCGCCTGGCAGCGCTTCCCACGTGAGGAGGACGCCGTCGAGGTCGGTCACCTTCGAGACGAACAGCCGCCGCGCGTCGAGGTCGAGAGGGCCTGGCGCGGTGGCGGGCGTGGTGAAGTGCAGCGTGGCGACGGCGTGCAGCCGCTTCGTCTCGAAGTCGACGCGCGCGTCCCACTCGAGGTGGCGGGTGCGCGGCTGGTGCGAATCGGCGACGGAGTGCGGGTCAAGGCGGGCCATGCGCGCGAAGTGAGCGCGAATCGAACGCCGTCGGAACAACTTTTGATGCTGCTCACTCAGTTTGAACGAGTTCGGCGCGCCGCAGCCTGAAGCGCCTTGATGGCGGCCTCGGCGTCGGTGTGCTTCTCGCAGTCATGCAACGCTGGCGCGCGAAACCTCAGTGGCCGGGGAAGTCGACGATGGCGTGCACGTTGACGCCCCGCGCCCGCAGCTTCGCCGCACCGCCGAGGTCGGGCAGGTCGATGACGAACGACGCACCCACCACGTTCGCCTTCACGTCGGCGAGCAGGTCGAGCGCCGCGCCCGCCGTGCCTCCCGTCGCGATGATGTCGTCGACCACCAGCACGCGCTCACCCGGCTCGACCGCGTCGACGTGCAGCTCGAGCTCGTCCGTTCCGTACTCCAGCGCGTAGCTGCGCCGCACCGTCACGCCCGGCAGCTTCCCCTTCTTGCGAATCGGCACGAAGCCCACGCCCAGCACCGCCGCCAGCGCGCCCCCGAGAATGAAGCCGCGCGCCTCGAGCCCCGCGATGGCGTCGGGTGGGCTCGCCTTCCATGGCGCCGCGAGCGCCTCGATGGCCGCCAGAAACGCCGGGCCGTCGTTGAGCAAGGTCGTGATGTCGCGAAACAGAATCCCCTTCTTCGGGTGGTCGGGAATCGTGCGAATCGCCGCTTTGATCAACGCGCTCTGAGTCATGCACCCCATGATAGAGCGTCGCCGCATGGGCGCTCAGTGGAAGCAGAAGGGCCGTGAGGCGAACTCGAAGGCGAAGGCGAAGTTGATCAGCAAGGCCGCCAAGGAAGTCCTGATGGCCGCCAGGGGAGGGGCCGACCCCGCCACCAACCCGCGCCTCCGCCTCGCCGTCGACTACGCCAAGAAGGTCAACATGACCCGCGACACGCTCGAGCGCCTCATCAAGAAGGGCTCCGGCCAGCTCGACGAGACGGTCAACTACGAGCTCGTCACCTACGAAGGCTTCGGCCCTCACCGCGTGCCCGTCGTCGTCGAGTGTCTCACCGACAACCGCACCCGCACCGCGAGCAACGTGCGCCAGCACTTCCGCTTCGGGCAAATCGCCGCCACCGGCGCCGTCTCGTGGGACTTTGACCGTCTCGGCGCCATCGACGCCACCGGGCCCGCAGGCGCCGACGCCGAGAGCGCCGCCATCGAGGCCGGCGCGCAGGACCTCGAGCCTGGCGACGAGGGCGTCACGCATTTCTATACGGCCCCCGCCGACCTCGACTCCGTGCGCAAGGCCCTCGAGGCCGCCGGGTGGAAGGTCGAGTCGGCTGCGCTGGTGTGGCGCGCCAAGAATCCCGTCTCCATCACCGCCGAGCAGCGCCCCGAGGTCGACGAGTTCCTCGAGGAGATGGACGAAGACGACGACGTTCAGACGCTCTTCGTCGGCTTGAAGTGAGCGACCACCTGCTCGAGCGCCAACGCCAGCTTCGTCACCGCCAGCGAATAGTTCTCGACGAACTGTGACTCCGTCGACTCGGCGTGGTCGACGAGGTCGGTCAGCGCCTTGAGCAGCACCAGCGGCGTGCGGTGCCGCTCGCAGACCCACGCGATGCCTGCGGCCTCCATCTCCTTCACCTCCGCGTTCAGCGCCGCGAGGTGCTTCAGGTCTTCACTCGTGGCATCGAGCGAATCGCCGGTGCTCACGATGCCCACCTTGAGCCCCAGCCTCGCCGCGAGCGCGCGGTCGCACGCGACGGGAAAATGCCCGTGCCCCATTTCGCGAAAGCCGGGCAGGGCGATGCGCCGGTCGTGGAACACCGCCACCTCCGCGCCCAGGTACACGTCGCCCACGCGTCCGCCCTTCGCCTCGAAGCCCCCCGCGGTGCCGGCGTTGATGAGCCGCGTGGGCGCGAAGCGGGTGAGCAGCGTGTGCGTGAGCAGCGCCGCCGGCACCGAGCCGATGCTGTCGACGCCGAAGCGCGGGTGCGTGCCGGCGATGCCCACCACCACGCCGTCTCCTTCGTGAAACTGAAAGCCGTACACCGGGTCGGGCGGCAGCGGTCGAAAGGTGCCGCGCTTCAAGAAGGGCAGCGCTTCTCCCGTCATCGCGAACTGCAGGGCGAGGGTGGTCACCTCGCACATTCAACTCCATCCGGGCGCGCACGGAGGGACAACGTGTCGCGCGCTGGTAGGCTCCGCCGGCGTGTGATGACTGAAACGAACCAGCTCCCCACCGGCACCGAGTGCCCCCAGTGCAACGCGAAGATGCGCACCTTCATGGTGCAGTCGCGCAACCCCGGCAAAGACGTCGAACTCGACCGCTGCCACGCGTGCGGTGGGGTGTGGTTCGACGCCGGTGAGCTCGAGCTGTCGACCGGCCGCTCGGTGATGTCGTCGCGCAAGGCGTCTGACCGCTACTGCCCGCGCTGCCTCATTCCCCTCTTCAACGCCGAGCTCACCCACGGCGTCGCCGTCGAGAGCTGTCGCGCGTGCAAGGGCACCTACCTCGACGCGAAAGACATCGAGACCTGCACCCGCTCGGCGCCGGTGAAGCCGCCCGAAGACGTCACCTTCGTCTGCGACTGGTGCAAGCAGCGCAAGCCCTTCGCGCAGGCCCAGGCGATGACCGTCGGCACGCTGTGCTTCGACTGCCAGAAGAAGGGTTCGGCCTCGAGCTCGCAGGAAAAGGAGAAGACCTCGGTCTTCAAGAACTTCATCGGCTGGCTGCGCGGAGACAAGTAGCGGTGCCGTGGCTCCTGTCGCTGCTGGTGCTCGCTGCGGGCGTGGACAGGCCGAAGCTCGTGGTGCTTGACCTCGAGGCGGGCGGGGGGCTCGAGCCCTCGCTGGTCGCCCCCTTCACCGACGTGGTGACGACCGAGGCGCAACGCGCGGCGTACTTCGACGTCATCTCGAGCCGCGACATCCGCGTGTGGAACTTCGATGAGCAGGGGGCGCCGCTGCCCGTGCCCGAGGTGGCCTTCGCTGCGAGCGGCGCGAGCGACACATGGCTCATCGAAACCTCGGGAGCGGCGAGCTTGATGAGTGACATCACCTCGGTTGCGCCTCGTTTCCTGCGGCGGGGCGCGCGCGCGTTTGCCACCTCGGGCGTTGGGCCCGGGGGGCTGCCGTTCGTCTCTGCTGCGTTGACCAACGGAGGAATGGTCTCTCTGGGCATCCCCGACGCGGGCGACCGTTTGGCGGTTCGCACCGACGCGCTGGGGAGCGTGATGGTGTTCGAGAAGCTCGAGCACGAGCAGGTGCGGCTGCTGTGTGAGAGCTGCAGCGCGCCTGAGTTGATCTCAGTGGCCGCCTGCGAGCGGCCCATGCGCGATTACGGGCTGACCGACGGCGGGCCGGTCGCGGTCTGTGAGACGAAAGACTCCGAGGTCGAGCTGCTCACACGCGGCCCGGTGAGCGACCTGCGCTTCGTCGACTCGCGCATCTCGTCGGCTTCACATGGAGTCAGCGGCGGCCACGTTCGACAGCTCCCGCTGGGGCAGCTGGCGTGGTCCGTCAATCTCGTCACCGAAATCTTCGACACCCTCCCGAGCGCGCCGATGTCGCTGGGCGTGATTCGCGCCACGCTGGGCGACGGGGGCCCGGGCCCTGAAGAGCTGCACGCCACGTACGGTGGCTCGCTGTACGTGAAGGCTCTCGCTGAACGCCAGGCCTCGCAGCCCGGCGGCCTGACGCTCGCCCTGGGCTCGGGGGACCCCTCGTCTCAGGTGGCCGCCATCGTCGAGGGGTTCAGTGCCCTGCTCTTTGGCTCCGGGGCCGTCATCACCCGGGACGGCGCCTTCGCGTTCGGCGTCGAAGACGAGGTGGCTGGGGCGACGGCGCGCGTGCTCACCCTGTCGAGTGGCGACACCGTGCTGCTCGTCGCGTCGGGCGACACGCTCTACAGCGGGGTGAGCGACGGCAGCCCCGCGGCGGCCAGAGCGCGACTCAAGCCCGCGCCCGGGTTCCGCATCGACGACTTTGCGCTGCGCCCCGCGACCGACTTCCTCGAGGGGTGGGCCATCGCCAACAACCGCCTGCTGCGCGTCACCGCGAGCACCCCCGAGCGGTGGAAGACGACGCCCCTCGAGTTGCAGGGCCGCGACCCGCTCAACGTGTGGTTCCTCTCGGAGCAGGAGGGCGGCGCGGCGGTGGTCGGCACCACGAGCGGAGAGGTGATTCTGCTGCCGGAGCGGCTGCCGCTCGCGCCCCCGTTGCCGGAAGAGGCGCTCAGCATGACGGCCGTGTGCGGCACCACGCTGGCCACCACCAGCGGCGGCGTGTGGCAGTTGGTGCCGTCGGCCGATGGGGTCGATTGGGCGCTCCTCGACGTGGGCCTCCCCTTGATTGAGCCGAAGGTGCTGCGACACGGCGCCCACGTCTTCGTCACGGACCTGCGGGGCGTGGTGCTCGAGCTGCCGCTCGCGTGCCCGTGACCTCGGGCTACTGCGGGGTGCTCATCGTGAAGAGCATCTTCATGATGACGACCAGCAGCCCCAGCGTGAGAATCGCCAGGCCGCCGAAGAGGACATTCTTGAGCGGGAAGCCGCCCTCTTCTTCCCCGCGCGGAATCGCCATCGGCATCGACGCGAGGCGCAAGATCTCGGTCAACGCCTCGGCCGCGAGCGGGTCTTCGGCGAAGTGCGACTGGCGAAGGCGGTAGAGCCTCCCGACGGCGGGCAGGGCGTCGACCTGCTGCGCTTTACGCCGGAACTGGGTGTGCCGCTGCTCGTTGCCCCAGTCGCCCAGCAGCTCGACCCATTCGTCCCTCAGGAACTTGGGCGGCAACACGGTGGCCTCTTCGAAGACCGCGAAGGTGACGCCGCAGTGCGCGCAGGTCGCGCCGGTGCTCTTGCGCGCGAGGCACTTGGGGCACAGCCCTTCGGGAATCGCGAAGGGGCTCGAGACGGCCGCCGAGGCGCGCTGCACGGCGTCGTGTGAAGCGGTGCGGAGCACCACCACGTTGCTCGAGCCCTGGACCGAGGCGAGCGAGAGGCGCGGCGGGGCGCGTGCGGGCTCGGGCTCGGCCGAAGCACCGCCGGGCTCGACGCGCGACTCGGTGGCGCACTTCGGGCAGGTGACGACGAGCGTGGCCCCCTCGAGCCGGAAGGTGTCGAGAGGCAGGAGACGGTCGCAGTGCGAACAGAGGAACTTCACGCGCACACCGTCTTATCGCGGACCGGGCCGTTGCGCCTGATCAGGTGCGCATCTGCAGGCGGTGCTCGTGCGGTTCCGCGTCGACCCCCTGCACCGCGCGCGCGATGAGCAACGTCACCTGCGGGCCCAGCACGTCGAGCTCGGTCGAGGTGTACCTCTCGCCTCCGAAGGTCTTCACCTGTTCCCGCTGCCGGGCGAGCACCACGCGGTCCTGCGCGAAGATGCGGGTGGCGATGGGCGCGACGAAGGGCCGCACCAGCCAGCCGGGTAACGGCAGGGTGAAGGTCACCACCGCGTAGACGCGCGTGAAGTCGTCGCTCTCGGGCGTGAACGCGGTGGACACCAGCAGGTGGCTCTTCGTGCCAAGGCGGTATTCGACCTGCGCGATGGACGGGAGCAGGAAGCGGTCGGTGTGCTCGACCACCCCTCCGCCCGGAGCGAGCACGCGACCGGCGAGGCCGCGCGGGGCAGGCTCCCCGTGGAACTCGGCTTCGGCGTGCCGTGCGTGGCGGCGCACCACCACGTCGATGACGTTCGTCTTCTCGGCGGTGCGAAAGAGGCCGCCGTGCAGGAAGGCGGTGTGCGGCACGTCGAGCGTGTTCTCGATGGCCGCGTGCAGCGAGCTCTCGACCTGAAACTCGCGCCGCACGGTGGAATAGCCGCCCGTCTCGAGGTGCGGGAAGCGGAAGGGCTCGTGCGTCGGGGTGACGTTGGGCGTCGAGTACACCCAGAGGTAGCCGTCGAGCTCGCGCGTGGCGTGGTGCTCGGCGCAGCGGCTCTTGAGCGTCGCGTCCTGGGTCATGAGTCCGGGCACGTGGGTGCAGGCGCCGGTCTGGTCGAAGCGCCAGCCGTGGTACGCGCACTCGAGCTCGCCGTGGCGCACGGTGCCCAGCGAGAGCGGCACGTTGCGGTGCGGGCAGCGGTCGAGCAGGGCGACGGGCTTCTGTTCTGCGTCGCGAAAGAGCACCAACACGCGGCCCTGCACCTTCACGGCGAGCGGGCGCGAGCCGAGCTTCGACGCGGTGCAGGCGATGAACCAGGCGTGCGGTTGAACGGTGTTCGGTGGGGGAACGGCGCTCACGAGAGATCAGAGCGTAGCGTCACTTCGCATGGGCTGATCACAGCAGTGGGGAAGGCGGGGGGTTCGGGGTCGAGGCCTTGCTCGACGCGGGGTTGCCCCTCGCCTCGGGCAAGGGTCCCCACCGGCGGAACACCCATCTAGGATGGCGGGAGCATCGCCGGTGATGCTCTTTCCATCCCAGATGGCCAGTTCGTGACGAGACGAGCGTGCCCGAGGTCGAGAGGCACGCCTGGTCGTGCTGTGCGAAGGCACCGTGAAACCAGCACCCTCATCAAGGCTGAAGTCGTCACTCGCGAAACTCGACCCGAGTGACCTTCTTCTCGCGAACCCAGGCGGCGACCTCGTCGATGCGCTCATCAGACCGCAGCGCGATGCAGCCCCACGTCCAGTCGGTGTCGATGTTCACGTCGCCTTCGTCTTTCGTCGCGCGTGGCGGGCCGTGGAGGCCGATGGCCCACGCCGAGAAGCGCTTCGGGTCGGGGTTCACGAGGCGAATGAAGGTGTGGAACTGCGCCGACGGTCGCGGAGCGGCGAGCGTGAAGATGCCCAGCGGCGTCTGCGCCCAGCCCACGCGCTTCTTCGCCACGCCGCCCGAGCCGATGGCGACCCGTCGAGTGCGCGGCGCCCGCCTCGCACAGCGTCAACCGGCGCGCGCCGGTCTCGACGACGAGCGCGGTGCCCGCGTCGGGGCAGGGCGCAGCAGCGAGGATGATCAGCACGGCGCCGAGCATGTCGTTCCAACGCGGTCGGGCCCATCTCCGTTCCGTCTCCTCGCGATGAAGGGGGGGTGATCCTCCCGGTGGTTGCCCTGGCGACCACCCCAGAGATCGCCCCCTGGTCAAGTGAGTCACCGGGCTCGAAGTGAGGGGCTCCCAGGCGACTGGCACCGCCAAAACCCTGCACGCCCACCCCCATCAAGGCTGTTTTCAGCCCTCCCACAAGGTCAGAGCGTCAGCACAGACACCGTTGGCTCGGCGCCCGCGTGGTTCCGGTCTGCGTCCCACACCAGCAGAATGCGCTCGCCGCGCTTCCCGAGGTCCTGCTTCAGCACCAGCTCGCGCGCTGCCACGGCAGGGTGCTCGAGCGCATCGGGAGAGGTCAGCTCCGGCGCGACGCCCCACGAGAGCGCGAGCCTTCGGCACGTCGCCGAGTCGGCTGCGAGTGCGACGACGGGGGCGGCCGGTCGCTCCGAGCACACCATGCGCGCGGTGTTGCCCGAGCGCGTCGGCACCACCACCGCGCGCACGTCGAGATCACCCGACAACGTCGACGCCGCGCGAGAGACGGCCGACGGCACGCGCAGGTGCTCATCGGCCTCGAGCGCCGACACCTTGCCGAAGTAGCGGTGCTTCCAGGAGTAGCCCTCGACCATGCGCAGCACGCGATCCATCGTCGCCACCGCTTCCGCGGGGTACTTCCCGCTCGCCGTCTCGGCCGAGAGCATCACCGCGTCGGTGTGGCCGAACGCCGCCGAGGCCACGTCGGTCACCTCCGCGCGCGTGGGGCGGGGCGCCGTAATCATCGACTCCAGCATCTGCGTCGCGACGATGACTGGCTTGTGCAGCTTGCGCGAGAGGCGCACCAGCTCCTGCTGAATGAGCGGCACCTCCTCGGCGGGCATCTCGACCCCGAGGTCCCCGCGCGCCACCATCACCCCGTCGCTCACCTCGATGATTTCGCCGATGACCTGCAGCGCCTCGGGCTTCTCAATCTTCGAGATGACCGGCGTCGACACGCTGTTGGCCGAGAGCAGTTGCTTCAGGTCGCGCACGTCGGCCGCGCTGCGCACGAACGAGAGCGCGAGGTAGTCGACGCCCAGCTTCGCCGCGAACAACGCGTCGTTGCGGTCTTTGCCGGTGAGCGCCGGCGCCGACACCGCCACGCCCGGCAGGTTGATGCCCTTCTTGTCCTTCAACTTCCCGCCGTGCACCACGGCGCACTTCACGTCGATGCCGTCGCTGGTCAGCACCCTGAGCTCGAGGTTGCCGTCGTCGAGCAGCACGCGGTCGCCGGCCTTCACGTCCTTGCCCAGCTCCTGGTACTCCGAGCAGATGACGCCGGGCTTGCCCACCGCGCCGGGCCGCGTGGTGATGAGCACTTCCTGCCCGGCCGTCAGCTCGATGAAGCCGCCCTCGAACTTCCCGCAGCGAATCTTCGGCCCGCAGAGGTCCGCGAGAATCGCCACGTGCTGGTGCGCCTTCGTCGCGGCCTCGCGAATGCGGGCGTAGGCCTCGGCGTGCGAGTCCTGGGTGCCGTGCGAGAAGTTGAGGCGGAACACGTTCACCCCCAGCTCGATGAGCCGGGCGAGCATCTCGGGTGAGTTCGACGCGGGGCCGACCGTGGCGACGATTTTCGTGCGACGGCGCTTCAACATCACGCGGCTCAGGTCCATCGAGTACGGGGTCATGCGCTCATCGTCGCACGCGAAAGACCACCGCGGTGATGTTGTCCGCGCTCCCGGCCTCGAAGGCGGCGCGGCTCAGGTCGTCACACGCTTCCGACGGAGGGAGTGACAGGCCCGCCTTCAACCGCGCGTCGTCGAGCGGGTCGTAGAGCCCGTCGCTGCACAGCAGGTACACGTCGTCGCTCTGCACCTCGAAGGTCTGCACGTCGGCGAGCGGCCCGGTGCTGATCAGCCCCAGCGCGCGCGTAATCTGGTTCTTGTACGCGAACTCGGCGCGGGGGCCCGCGATGCCCGCCGCCTGCATCTCGGCCCAGAGGGAATGGTCGCGCGTCAGCGCCGCCACCGCGCCATCGCGCAGGCGGTACAGCCGGCTGTCGCCACAGTGCATCACCGTGAGGTGCGCGCCGGTCAGCAGCGCCGCCACCACCGTCGAGCCCATCTGCGCGAGCTTGCCTTCCTTCTGCGAGAGGATTTCCCGGTGCGCCGCCACCGCCGCGGCCGCGAGGAGGTTCTCTTCGTAGGGACGTGAGCGCTGCTCCTTGATGGGCCATGTGCCCTGCGGGTCTCTCCGGTTGTCTTCGATGAAGCCTGCGAGCGTGGTGACGGTGAGCTTCGAGGCGACCTCGCCCCCTTCGTAGCCGCCCACCCCGTCGGCCACGGCAAAGAGCCCGAGCGCCGCGGCGTCGAGCATGGCGTCTTCGTTGTTCGAGCGGCGACCGGTCAAAGTGATGCCCGCGCTGAGCGTGTTCATGCGCGGGGTCTTGAGCAGCTGTCACGCCAGCGCAGACCCGCGAATCGACGTGGGTCGGTGGGGTCTCGAGACCCCGTTTCGCTCGCAACGATGGGGCTTGGTGTGTCGTTCCGACACGGTATCTTCGTTCGCCATGACCCGAACGCTGGTGTCCCTGACGTGGTGTCTGTCGTTCTCTGCCCTCGCTGATACCGGCGCCGACGAGACGGCCTGCAAGAAGGGCAACGCCAGCGCGTGCGCCAGGGCAGGCCGGGCCCTCATCGACGCCGAGGAATACGCGAGGGCCAAGCCGGTGCTCGAGAAGGGCTGCCAGCACAACAGCTTCGAGTCGTGCGACGACCTCGGGTGGATTTACGACGACGGCCTCGGCGTCGACATCGACAAGGCGAAGGCAGCGGAGTCGTACGCCAGGTCGTGCAAGGGCGGCTTCGCGCGCGGCTGTACCAACGAAGGCGTGATGCACCTCAAGGGCGAAGGGGTGCCCAAAGATTCGAAGAAGGCGGCCGACTGTTTTCAGAAGGCGTGCGACGGCAAGAACCAGCCGGGCTGCCGCGACCTCGCGTTGCGCTTCTTGAACGGAGACGGCCGCACGAAGGACCTCAAGAAGGCGCGCGAGCTGTTCACCACCACCTGCGAGAAGGGCGACGCGGCGTCGTGCCTCGACACCGGCATCATGTACTTGAACGGTGAGGGAGTGGAGAAGGACCCGAAGGCGGCCGGCGACTGGTTTCAGAAGGGCTGCGACGGCGGCAGCAACCGCGCGTGCCGCGACCTCGCGTTCCGCTACCTCGAGGGTGACGGCCGCCGGAAGGACTTGAAGCGCGCGCGCGAGTTCTTCGACGACCTCTGCGAGAAGAAAGACGGCGCGAGTTGCAACGACCTCGCCATCATGTTCCTCAACGGCGAAGGCACCCCGAAGGACCTCATCAAGGCGCGCACCACGTTCGAGACGGCCTGCCAGCTCGAGTCGGGCTCCGCCTGTTACGACCTCGGCGTCATGTACTGGAATGGCGAAGGCACCCCGAAGGACAAGGTGCTCGCCAGGAAGACCTTCAAGCGCGGCTGCGAGCTCGGCTATCAGAAGTCGTGTGACCAGAAAGACAAGTAACGCGGCGCCATGAGCGTGGTGTTGATGACCAACAACCCGAGGAAGGTCGCCGAGTACCGGCGCTTCCTCGGGCGCCACGCGCAGACGCTCCTCGTGGAGCGACCCGTTGAATCGACTGACGTGCTGACGGGCTGGCTCGCGACTGCGCGGGCGGTCCTCGCCGACGAGAGCAACCTCTTCGACCCTGCGGGCGACCTGGTGCGACCGGGCTACGTGGGGCCTGCGCGCAACATCTGTCGGCTGCACGCGTGGGTGCTCGACGGGCAGGGCGGGCTGGTGCGGCGCACGTACATTCGCGAGGTGGCGGGGCGCTTCGACGCGTCGCAACTGCGACCTGAAGACCCGAGCGTCTTCGATTGGGACGCGGCCTTCACCTCGGCCGCGGGCACGACGCTCGAGGAACTGAGCGCCGTGGGCCTCAAGAACTCCGCGCGCGAGCAATGTCTGTCGGCCTTCGTCAAGGAACGGCTGCTGCTGCCCGAGCGCAAGCAGCTCAACTGGACGCCCGCAGACCCCAGCGACTGGGCGACCGATGCGTCGTTGTTGTTGGAACACCCGCTCTATTCGGGGCTGCCGACGCCGCTGGGCAACGCGCTGCGCTTCGTGGTGCAGGAAGGCGTCTTCTTTCGCTCGGCGAAGAGCCGCCGCGAGGGGAACTACTGGTTCCCCGGGTTGAACGGCGGGCTGCCGTACGTGCCGAAGTCAGACCCGGTGCACGAGGCGACGTACCTCTTTCACGACGTGATGCACCAGCTGATGCCCGACCTGGTGTTCGATGGAGACGCGTCGAACGACCACCGCCGCACGTACCTCGCGTACCGCATGATGAGCGAGGCCGTCAGCCTGGTGCTGGCCGACATGCAGTTGGTGGCGCACCTCGCGAGCAAGCCCGAGCACGCGGGCTACGACTTCGGCAAGCGGCGCATCTTTCCGTTGTACTCGGCGCTGCCCGACGGCGTGCGCAACGACGCGCGCGAGTTGGCGTGGGCGGTGACGCGCTTCGTGCTGCTGGGGGATGGCAACGTGCTCGCTCAGTGCGGCGAGGCGTGGCGCTCGTTCAGTGAGAAGTACACGCGCTTCTTCGTCGCCGACTTTCAGTGGACGCGGGAGAACTGGAACAACCTCGTCGCGCGCGAGGCGATGGTGCGCGGGTGGGTGGCGCTGGTGCACCCGGAGACGTTCCGCGCACAGGGCGTGTGGCTGCTGAGCGACGTGGTGGCGAAGGTGGGGCGCGGTGCGGCGCTCCCGGACCTGGTGGAGCGGGTGTTCGAGCTCGCGTGGAATGCGCGCATCGCGCCGGCGCTGCACTTCAGCGGTGTGCCCGAGGTCGAGGCGTCGACGGCGCGCGGGGTTCGGCGGTGGTTGACGGGGCAGCTGGCGTTCTTCGCGCAGTACGCGCCGGTGCTGGGGCTGCCGCCGCTGGCGCACGAGCTGGCAGCGCGCGTGCGGGACGCAACGCCCATCGGGCCGGCCGAGCGCGAGTCGATTCGAGAACGGTTTCGCCTGCACGTCGAGTCGTTGGCGAAGCAGGGCATCGTGTCGGACGACGACGCAGCGACGTTCCCGCACTGTTTCCCGTTGTTCGACCCGTTCTTCCTGCGCGACTACGACCTCGCGGCGCAGGAATTCCCGACGGTGGAAGCCGCGAGCCGTCGCGCTTTTGGCCCCGGGCCGGGGTGAGGGGTCGTTCGGAGGTCTTTGAGGGCCACGACGGACTGCATTTCCTGAAGGGTGGCGGTGGGGGCTGGTGGTGCGCGCCGTGCTCATCCCGGTGCAGCCCCTCCACCTCGCGCAAGAGTCCTCCCAACTGGGGCCGCGAGAGGTCCCCCCCTCGAAAATCGGGAACTCTGCTGACGTCGTCTTCCGAGGGGGAAAACGTCAGCAGAGTCCGCGCGTCAGCCGTGGCGATGCGCAAGGTGCCGGAAGAACAGCGGGATTCTTGAGCCGAACGTCAGCTTTGCTCCCAAGGGTCCGAAAGGCGGGTCGGCCAGGCCGCCAGGGAGACCGAAGCTGTCGGATTCGGGGGAGAGTCCGCGAAGCGGTGCGTCGGTGGATCCGCGCCTGGCTCCACACGCCTCGCCGCCGCCGCGCTCGCGGATCTCGTCGAGAGGTCGCCAGCGTGGTCGACGCCGTTGCCCGACGCCGAGCGGCGGATCAGTCTGTCCTGCTCAACTCCCGACCAGACCGATGTGACGTCGTGGGGCAGTGCTCACGTGCGGAAGCGCCCAGGCCGTTGCCGCCGCTACGACGTCGCACGCACCCACGCGCGGTGCGGGTGGGCCGTCGCCGCGATGTCCTGAGGCAGGGTGAGCTTGGTGCTGACGTCGGGTGAGAAGTCGATGCCCACCTCGAAGAAGAGGTGCTGCACGAACGCCGAGCAGAACATCGCGCGGTCCTGCGACAGCGCGTTCTCGCTCTGACGACGCGCGGGCCGCTTGAGGCTCCAGTACACGGCGAGCAACTCGCGCAGCGAATACTGCGTGCGCCGCGCCAGCAGCTCGAGACCCAGCCCGAGCACCTTCTTCACCTGCGGCGCGGTGAGCCCAAAATCGAGCAGCGCGACGTGCGGGTAGGTCTTCTCGTCGGAATACTTCTCGAGGCGGTTTTCCTGCACGCCGAGTTGCACGCGCTCGCGGTGAAAATCCATGTCCGATTCCAGCGCCCAGAGGTGCCCGTCTTCACGTGGCCCGACGACGACGAAGGCGTGGCTGAAGTTCGACCACGTGCCGTCGGCGACCAGCTTGCGCTGCGCCTTGCGAATGGTCTTGTCGACGCCCTTCGCGCCGCCGACCAGGCCGACGAAGCCAGCCCGGCCGTGCCGCGAGAAGAAGTCGAGGTTGCTGCTGGCGGTGACCTCGGTGACGGTCGGCTTCATTCGGTGAGGTGTAGCGGGTGGCCAGCACGCGGTCACGCCCCGACACCGCCACCGCCGAGCCGCTGAGGCAGACGGCAGGCCAACTCAGTCAGAGGCACGAACCACGTCACTTTTCGTCGACGGGCGGCACTTCACCACCCGGAAGCGCGCGCTCGCGAAACCCGGAGCACCAGGTCACGGGCTGCGGCGGGTACTTCGGCAACGAAGGCTCCGTGCACATCAGAAACGTCGAGCGCGCCGTCGTCACTTCCCGCAGAAAGGCGCAGGTGCGACACCGGCTCTGCGCAAACGCGACGCTCATCGAAGCGCCGCGCGCAGCTCGGACGTCAGCAGCGTCTCGAGCTCGCGGATGGTCTTGTAGACGAGGCACCGGTGCCCCTTCACGTCGAAGCGCAGCTCGTTCACGTCTCTCACCAGCAGCACCGTAGGCACCTTCGACGCCCACGCATACCCGACCTCCAGGTACACGTTGGGGTTCGCGCCGGAGAGCTCGGCCACCACCACCTTCGCCGTCTCGATGCGCGACAAGATGCGCTGAATGATGAGCCCCTCGAACACCGCCGCGTCGACCCGCTCGCAGAGCAGCCCCGCGGAGTGCACGGGGTTCTGAATGCCGTAGTGAAAGACGTCTTCGAACTCGGGAGAGAACGGCATCGCTACGAACGCATGCGGCTTCTGCTCGACCGAGGCCACGCCGTGCGTTGGCAGTGAGGGCGTGGGCGGCTTGAGCAGCGCTTCGTCGCCCGCCGGCCGCTCGACCTTGAACACGTCACCGGTGAAGGTCACGCCCGTCAGCCCCTGCAGCTTCGTGAGCAGCGTGTGGTGCAGCCGCTTCGCCCGCCCCTCGCGCTTCTCGACGATGACGATGCTCTGCAGCGAGGGGGGCACCTGGCCGCGTTGAATGCCGTCGATGAGGCCTCCGGCCAGCGCAAGCACCGCCTCGCCCTCATCGAGCCCGCAGTTCGCGCCGTGCACCGTCATCGCCACCGTGCGCACCGCGCCGCCCCGCTGCTTGAGCACCTCGAGCGAGCGCGAACCGAACAGCCGCACGTCGTGGTACCCGAGGTGGCTCAGCGGCACGGTGCCCAGAAAGAGCACTTCCTTCGCGCTCAGGGCGCCATTCGAGGGCGAGAAGCGCGACTCGTTCGCCGGCGCCTCGAGCGCGCGCCGGTTGACGCCCTTCTCGTGCAGCTTGTCGGCGACCAGCCCGTCGCTGGAATGAAAGCCCTGCGCGTACTTCACCGCCAACACGTCAGCCTCGACCTCGAGCAGGTCGGCGTTCAGCACCTTGATGGAAACGGTCGGCACGCGCGCGAGTCTATGCGCCGCCGGTGCCCAGAGCGACGCCGACACGCCCATCTTGAAGCTCGACGTGAAGTGACGCAGGGCTACGCTCCCCGGCTCGCATGAGAGCCCCGTTCACCGTGGAGCAGGTGCTGCACCTCCACCCCTGGCCGCCGGAGCACGCGGCCACCCCACGCCTCGAGTGGCTCTGGCACTTCGAGGTGCCGCTCGCCGCCGAGCGCCTGTGGCCCTTCATCGCCGACAGCTCGCGCATGAACCGCTCGCTGGGTGTGGCGGAGATGAAGTTTCACGACGACGGCACCGTGCGGCGCGGCAGCTCGAAGCCCGCGGGCGTACAGCACGAGTGGGTCGAGGTGCCGTGGAAGTGGGTCGCCGGCCAGTGGATGGAATCGGTGCGCCTCTACGACAAGGGCTTCTCGAAGGTGGTGTACGGCGTGTTTCACCTCACGCCGCTCGACGCGCAGCGCACGCGCGTGTCGGTGTACTTCGGCGCCATTCCCAGCGGGCTCGTCGGTCGGCTCGCGCTCAAGTACGGCTTCCCCGCGCTCGAGAAAGACTTTCAGCGCGTCTTCAAGGAGCTGGCCGAACAGGTGCGGGCGCTGCAGCCGGTGTTCGTCTTGCCGCCTTCGGAAGGGCTCAGCGCCGACGCCGAAGCGCGCCTCGTCGAGGTGAAGCGGCAGCTGGTGCTCGACGGGCTCGACGGCGCGCTCATCGACCGGCTCTTCGACTTCATCCGCACCGGCGACGAGCTCGACCTGTTTCGCATGCAGGTGTGCCGGCTCGCGCGGCAGTGGGTGGTGAGCGAGCACGAGCTGCTTCGCATCGCGCTGCACGCCACGCGCGCCGGCATTCTCGAAATCAGCTGGGACCTCATCTGCCCTCATTGCCGCGGCCCGACCAGCGGCGTCGACACCCTTGGAGACCTGAAGGCCAGCGGGCGCTGCGAGGTCTGCGAAATCGACTTCGGCAGCAACGCCGCGGAGTCGGTGGAAATCACCTTCCACGTCCACCCTTCGATTCGCCAGGTCGAGCGCCGCACCTTCTGCAGCGCCGAGCCCGCCACGAAGGACCACATTCGCGTGCAGCTCGAGCTGCCGCCGGGGAAGTCGACGCAGCTCCAGCCGGCGTTGAGCGTGGGGCGCTGGAGGCTGCGCGTGCAGGGCCAGCCGCAGTACGGGTGGCTCGACACCGGGGTGAGCGCCGAGCAGCCCCTGCGGTGGAAGGCGAGCGAGCCCCCGAAGCTCGAGGGTGGGGTGCAGCCCCAGTTGCAGCTCGAGAACGACACCGCCGAGCCCAGGCGCTTCGTGCTCGAGGCGGCGCAGTGGGCCGACCACGCGCTCCGCCCCGCGCAGCTCTTCAGCCTGCAGGAATACCGGGACCTCTTCAGTGAGGACTACCTCGCCGCCGACGTGCAGCTCGCGATTGGCGAGCAGACGATTCTCTTCACCGACATCGTGGGCTCGACGGCGATGTACGCGCAGCGCGGCGACCCGGCGGCGTTCATGGAAGTGAAGCGGCACTTCAACGAGGTGTTCCCCATCGTCGCGAAGCGCCGCGGCGCGGTGGTGAAGACCATCGGTGACGCCATCATGGCGGCCTTCACCGACCCGCTCGACGCGCTCAAGTGCAGCGGCGACATTCACGCCGTCTTTCACAAGGAGCGCACCGACTCCGCCACGCGGCTGCGCATCTCGCTCAACACCGGCCCGTGCATCGCGGTGAAGTTGAACGCCAGCATCGACTACTTCGGCCAGACGGTGAACCTGGCCGCGAAGCTGCAGTCGCTCGCCGAAGCGGGCGAGGTCGCGATGTCGCAGACGGTGTTCAGCGCGAAGGGTGTGAGCGACTTTCTGGTGGGGAAGAATGTGGTCGAGCTGTCGTACGCCTCGAAGGCCATCGCCGCGCCGATTCCGGTGAAGCAGTGGAAGTGCTTCTGAGGCTCGCCTGTGCGCTGCTGTTGAGCGGTTGCGTGTCGACCGGGCCGCTGAGCGACGCCGAGGTGCGCTCGCTCTCGACGCGCGAGTGGCCGGGCGCCATCGACGAGGTCTACGACGCGACGTGGCTGACGCTGCAGGCGCGGGGCTTCGAGGTGCTCGAGGGAGACCGGCTCGCGGGAACGTTGAAGGCCCGTCGCGAGAACCGGGAATGGAACGTCGACGTCGCCGCGGTGGGCAGCTCGCAGCGCGTGACCTTGTCGGTCGAGACGCCGGTGGCGCGCGCCGAGCTCTCTCAGGTGCTCGACGTGCTCGAGGAGGGCACTGCGGCGCTGTTGCGCGCATGGGCCGACTTGCCGGAATGGCGCTTCGATGGGCGCCGCAACCTGCTGACGATTCCGGGCTTCGCGGTGAGCCCTCCGGTGGAATGGCAGTGGCTCGACTTCGACTTGAGCCGGCGCGTGGTGACGGTGCAGCGCTGGCGCGCGCGCAATGGCGCGAACCCCACGATGCTCATCGAGGTCGACCGCACGCGCCCGCAGTCACGTCTCATCGAGGCGGCGAAGAAGGCCATCGCCGCCAGCGTGAGCGCGCGTCAGCGGCTGAGCTTCCCCGACGACTTGAAGCCGGGCACGACGCGCGTGCTCGACGGCACGACGCCGCAGGAGGTGACGTGGCGCGCCTCCGAATCGACCGAGGGCTCGTGGCAGGTGCGCCTCGTCGTCGCCTGCGCCGGGGCGGACTGTCTGCCGCTCCCTATTCCGGTTCGCACTGAGCGCGCCGTGCGGTGACGGGTTCAGCGTTGGCTTGCCTGGAAGGGCAATGGCGTGAGTCGACGTGGGCGTGTCGAGAGGCTCGCGTGCCCCTCGGCATCGGACGTCTCATCTTCAGCGTCGTGACTTTGCGCGAAGTGCAGGGGGCCCGGCGTCGGGCGCGCCCGAGCTCGATGCAGAAGGCAACCTGCAGCCCGGGGTACACGCCGTCGCAGACAGGCCCTGCGTCGAGGGCACGGTGGCCTGCTTCGAGAGCCTGGCACCACCGTCGCACGAGGTCGGATCCGGCACGAGCGTTCGGCGGGCATCCCGACTGATTGATTTCGTGCGAGCGCTGGCCAACAGCATCGAAGAAGGCGCTCGACGCAGTTCATTTTTGCAGCGGTCGACTCATGCGTGCCCCATCGCTTCGATGCGACTCGCTTACGGCCAGCAGCGAATTGCCTCACTCCTGGGTCGAAGCGCGACGCCTGACATCAAAGACTACAAATCGGTACTCTTTGAGGTCAGTGCGCTCAAAGCGAGCCCGGCCCCCCGAAGCTCAACGACAGCTTCCTGAACCGTCGCGATTCTCGTCATCGCCGCGCTCCTCAGCTTCGTGACTTTGCGCGAAGTGCAGGGGCACGGTCGCCTTTGGGCACGGCCGAGATCCATCAAAAACTTCACCTTCCAGGCCAGCCTTCTCCGCGCTCGCGTCAGCTCGAGAGCGCCTTCCTTGCGACGGCCGGCTGATCAGCCTCACGGGTGAGGTCAATCATCCGATGCGGGGCCCACGCGTGGCCCCAGCGCGCCATCTCCATGTGCAGGAAGAACGCGACCGTTGGGCAGCCCACCGCCACCGCGAGGTGCATCGGCCCGGTGTTGTTGCACACCGTCACCTGCGCCCCGCGCATCAACGCCGCGAGTTGATCAATCGTGGTCGCCGGCGCCCGCACCGCGCCGGGGCACCCGCTCAGGACCTCGTCGACCAGCGCCTCCTCGCCCGGCCCCCAGGTCACCACCGGCGTCACCCCGCGCTCGAGCAGCGCCTGCGCCGCGGCCGCGAACACCGCCGGCGCGACGCGACGGAAGCCGAGCCGCCCTCCCGGGTTCACCACCGCATACGGAGCGCGCACCACCTCGAACGGCGAGGTGGAGCGGAACGAGAGCTTCGCCGGTCCCTCCACCGTCACCAGGGGCGAGCCGAGGTGTCGGCGCTGCTCGGCCTCGGAGCGCACGCCTTCCTTCGCGGCCACCGGCACGTCCATCAACCAGCCCGAGGGGAAGTTCGCGGGCCCCAGCACCACCGAGCGGCCGCCCGCGAGGCGCGCTACGAGCGCGGTGGTGACCGACTCGAGGTCCCAGTTGCCGCAGTTGATGACCACGTCGAAGCGCTCGGCGCGCAGCCGCGAGAGGGTGCTCCACGAGGCCGAGTAGTCCCACAACGTCTTCACGTGCGGGTGCCCGTCGAGCACGCGGCGCATCTTCGGGTGCACCAGCACGTGCACCTCGTGCCCCGCGCCCGCAAGCGCATCGATGAGCGGCGTGGTCAGCAGCGCTTCACCGACGCGGTGGTCGATGCGCACCAGCAGCACCCGCTTCGGCCCGGAACTCACCACGCGCCCCTTGCGGAAGGGCCGCCACAACAACACCGCCATCGCCATCGCGAGGCTGACCTTGATCAGCCACTCGACGCGTTTGATCAACGGCAGCGACGGAGGCCCGGACACCACGTCAGGTCACGGAATGCAGGACGCCGCGCAGGTGCCCTGCGGGTTGGTCGCGGTCAGCGGGCCTGCATCGGGCAGACGGCACTCGCCCGACGCGCACTGCGTGCTGCTGCTGCAGCCCGTGCCCGCCATCAACGGCGCCGCGCAGACCGCGCCGGCGTCGACGGCGCAGAAGCCGTTGTTCCCGTTGTCGATGCCCGAGCCGCAAAACGGTGCGCCCGAAGTGCACATCGTGCCCGGGCTCCCGATGGCCACGCACGCAAACGTGCCGGTGCCCGCATCGACGGCGGGGCAGGTCAACGTGTCCTTGCACCCGTTGGAGGTGATGCACGGGCCGCCGACCGTCGACAACGCGACGCAGACGTTGAGCACACACCGCGCACCCAGCGCACATTCCTGCTGCTGGGTGCACGGCGTGCCCACGGCAAACTGGGCAGCACAGGTCGGCACGCCGCCGTCGGCTGGCGTCTGGCAGAACGTGCCCATCGCGCAGTCGGCCTGCGAGCTGAGGCACTGCTGCCCCGCCGTCTGCGTGCCGAGCCGCTCCTTGCAGAGACCGTCGAGGCAGAGGTGGTTCGCCGGGCAGCCGTCACTGACATCCAGTCGCTGCGGAGTGCACGCCGCCCCCGATGCCAGCCGCGGCGCGCAGAGGCCGGGCGTCACGTTGGGGCCCATCTGCAGCAGCCCCGCGCACCACGAGCTCGCGCCACAGTCAGTCGCCGCGCCACAGGGCAGCCCGTCGGCGATGGTGCCGCAGGTGCGCACGCCAGCGTCGGTGCGGTCACCGCGGTTGCAGTAGCCGCCCGCGCAGCCTGCGCCGGTGAAGGTGGTGCACACCGTGCCATCGACGGCCTTGCCGATGCAGCGGCGCACGCCACCATCGGTGGGCGCCGCGCTGCACTGCCGCGTGGTGGCGGGGTCGCACTGGGCCGTCTGCCCCCCACACGGGTCGTTGGGCCCGGACCACGCGCGGCACTCCTGCCCGCCGTCACCCGCGTTCGTGCAGAAGGAGTTGAAGCAGTTGGCGCCCGGACCGCACGCCTGGCCCACGGTCGGGAGCGCGACGCAGGTGCGACAGATGGCGCCGGCGCCGCACGAATAACCCGCAGCACAGTCAGCGTTGCCGGTGCACGGGGCGTTGGCGGTGCCCGCGCCGACGACCAGGGCGTCACACGCCGCAGGGCCGTTGCCGAAGTCGAGGATGGGGTTCGCGCCCGTGAAGCCCCGGCCAGCGACGCACGCGTAGCGCGAGGTGGCGTTGATGCACGAAGCGCCGACCAGCGGGTCGTACGCGGACGTGCCGGCCATCACCGACCGCTGCCACGCCGCGCAGTTGCTCTTCACGCGTGCCAGACAGGTCGCGTTCTGCGCCGCATCGAGGAAGAGACAGCGCGATTCGCGGTCGCAATACGCTTGCGCCCACCCGTCACAGAAGGCTGCGAGGGCCATGCTGGTCCCTGCATCCGTGACGCCACCGCCACCACCCGTTGCGGACCCACCGCCCGTTGCTGCGCCACCGCCCGCGGGGTCACCGCCGCCCGTCGCCGCGCCGCCACCCGTCGCCACACCGCCGCCTGCCGGGTCACCACCGCCGGTGGCGACACCGCCGCCCGTCGTGCCTCCTCCGAGCCCGCCTCCCGTGAGGTCGCCGCCGCCCCCTCCGGTGCCTGCGTCGGCGCCGACGTTCATCGGGCAGGCCGACAGAGAAACCACCACGAGGGCAGGCACGAGCAGGCGTTGAAGCATGGGAAAGCAGAGTGTGCAGCACCCGCCGCCGCGGTGCTACGGTCCACACTCGCGGCTCGAACAGAGTCGCGCCTGACGACGTGAGCGCGACGGTCTCCTTTCAAGGCATCGGTGCAAGCCCCGGCGTGGCCGTAGGGCACGCGTTCGTTCTCGACGCGAAGCGGGTGCGCACGCCGAAAATCAAGCTCACGAAGAACGAGACCGACGCCGAGGTGCTGCGCTTCAAGACGGCCATCGACCTCTCAGACGTGCAGTTCGAAGAGCTGAAGACGAAGCTGGGCTCCGACGGCCAGGAACACGGCCTCATCCTCGAAGCGCACCGCATGATGCTCCACGACCCCATGTTCATCGTCGAGGTCACCCGGCTCATCAAAGAAGACACCATCAACGCCGAGTGGGCCGTGCGCCGCGTGTGCAAGCGCCTGCGCCACCAGTTCGACAACCTCGAAGACGAGTACTTCCGCGAGCGCAAGAGCGACATCGAGTTCGTCGCCGACCGCCTGGTGCGCAACCTCATGGGCGAGGTGGTCGACGAAGAGCTCGAGGTGCCGCCGCACGCCATCGTGTGCGCGCACGACATCTCGCCCGCCGACGCCGCGATGCTGGTGCGCTCGGGCAGCGTGGGCGCCTTCGTCACCGACCTCGGCGGCCAGACCAGCCACACCGCCATCGTCGCGCGCGCGCGTGAAGTGCCCGCCGTCGTCGGCCTCGGCAAGGCGTGCGAGTCGATTCGCAGCGGCGACATGGTGGCCGTCGACGGGCGCCGCGGCCTGGTGCTCGTCAACCCGACCGAAGAGCAGCTCGCGCTCTTCCGCGAGACGATGCGCAGGCAGCTGCAGAGCGAGCAGGCCGCGCTCAAGACCGCCGACCTCCCCGCCGTCACGCTCGATGGCGTGCGCGTTCGCCTCAACGGCAACATGGAATTCCCCGAGGAGATTCCGTCGCTCCTCGCGCACGGCGCCGAGGGCATCGGCCTCTACCGCACCGAGTTCCTCTTCCTCGACCGCGCGCAGCCGCCCACCGAAGAAGAGCACTTCGAGTCGTACAAGCAGGTGCTGCAGGCGATGGGCGACCGCCCCGTCACCATTCGCACTCTCGACCTCGGCGGCGACAAAGTGCCGGGCAAGAAGCACGACAAAGAGACCAACCCGGCGATGGGCCTGCGCGCGATTCGCTACTGCCTCGCGCACCGTGAGCTGTTCCGCGTGCAGCTGCGGGCGCTCTTGCGCGCGTCGGCGTTCGGCAGCATTCGCGTGATGTTCCCGCTCGTCTCGTCCATCTCCGAGCTGCGCGAGGCGCGCAGTGAGCTCGAGGCGTGCCGCAGCGAGCTGTCGCGCCAGGGTGTGCCCGTCGGCAAGCGCTTCCCCATCGGCATCATGGTCGAGACGCCGTCGGCCGCGCTCATCGCCGACCGCCTCGCCGCCGAGGCCGACTTCTTCAGCATCGGCACCAACGACCTCATTCAATACTCGTTGGCCATCGACCGGCAGAACCGCGACGTGGCGTACCTGTACCGCCCGCTGCACCTCGCGATTCTGCGCAGCCTCGAGAACATCATTCGCGCCGCGAAGAACGCCGGCATCCCCGTCGCGATGTGCGGCGAGATGGCGGGCGACGCGGCGTTGACCATCGTGCTGCTCGCGCTCGGCCTCGAGGAGTTCTCGATGACCGCCGGCCAGATTCCCACGGTGAAGAACGTCATTCGCCAGATGACCAAGGCCGACGCGGCCACCATCCTCGATCAGGCGATGAAGTTCAGCTCGGCCGAAGAAATCGAGCGCTTCATCAAGGGCGAAATCGACCGGCGCTTTCATTCTGGTGAGCTGACGGGCTCTCCGCGCGATTGACGCGGCTTTGGGTCGCAACAGTCTGACGGCACATGTCGTCAGCGAGACACACCGAGCAACCGCGGGAGCAATTCCCCGCTCTTGCCCAGCTCGACGTGGTCGAACGCCCTCACGTTGCGCGGCGCCTCGGCGTTGACGAGCCAGGTCTCGGCGCCCAGCTCGCGCGCGGTCTCGACCAGCTGCGCGGCGGGAGACACCTGCCCTGACGTGCCCGCCGCGATGAAGACGAAGCGGTGGCGGCTCGCGCGGCGGAAGAACGTCTCGATGGCGCCCAGGTCGCGCGGGTCGAGCATCTCTCCGAACCACACGATGTGCGGCCGCAGGAGCGCGAACTCACCGCGCAGGTGGCACTCGCCGCAGCCCGGCAGCGTCTTCGCGTCGTAGCTCGCGTCATCGTCGAACGGCGCGCGCTCACACCGCGAGCACCGCGTCTTCCACAACGAGCCGTGCATCTCGACCATGCGGGTGCTGCCTGCGCGCCCATGCAGCCCGTCGACGTTCTGCGTCGCGAGGAGGAAGCGGTCGCCGAGGCGTCGTTCGATGGCGGCGAGCGCGGCGTGGCCGGGGTTGGGCTGCACCTTCTTCGCGGCTTCGCGGCGCTGCGAATAGAAGCGCCACACGAGCGCCGGGTCGGCCTCGAAGCCCTCGGGCGAGGCGACCTTCTCGACCGGGTGCGTTTCCCACAGGCCGTTGCTGTCGCGGAAGGTGGGCACCCCGCTCTCGGCGCTGACCCCTGCGCCGGTGAGCACGAAGAGGAAGGTGTCGTCGTCGAGTCGGATGGTGGTCATGGCGCGTGTACCTTAAATCAAGTTAAATAAACTTGATAGAGTGTCTGGATGGACGCGTGGGTGCTGGTGGGCTGACGGGAAGCACAGCGCCCGGGAAGTTTCGCGATGCTGCGAGCCGTGTCGCGGGGCTGAACGGCAGTGGGGCAGCGGGTGTGACGGTCGACTGCTCCTTGCTCGTCACGTGCGAGCCCCTCTCCTCGTACGTCTCATCACTTTCACCGGGTGGCAGGGGGGCTCTGGCGTGGTTGCCAGGGCGACCACCGGGCGCTGAGCGAGATTGATGCCTGATCAAATAGAGGTGAGAGATTGAGGGCCATGCGGGTCCACCCTCTCCGCCCGTACCGAGCACGATGGGGTGCGACGACGGGAACAACTGCATGACGGGAGACCGCTGCGACGGCCAGGGGACGTGCGCGGGAACGACGGTGTCGTGCACGCCCGGCCAGTGCCAGATGGCCAACGGGTGCAGCTCGACGGGGGGTGTCAGTTCACGCCGACCACCGGCGGAACGTGGGACGCGGGGGTGGGCACGCCCGCACAGTGCATGGCAGGGAGCTGCATGCTGCCGTCGCTGTTCCACTTCCCGGTGAGCAACTTCGCCGAAAGCGACCTGCCTTCCACGGGCGCGGCGTTGACCATCAATTGCGCGGTGACCCTCGACGCGAGCGCGCAGACGGTCTCCACCAACGGGTGTGGCGTCACCATGCCTCCGTCGGTGACCTTCACGCCCACGACGTCGGGCGCGCAGTCGACCCTCCTCATTCGGCTCTCGTCGATGATGCTCAACTCGGGCGCCAACCTGGTGCTGGTGGGAAGCCGGCCGGCGCTGTTTGCGGTGACCGGGCCGGTCGTCATCAACGCAGGCGCGCGCATTCGGGCGACGAATGGTGGCTTCGGCACCCCGCATGGCCTCGGCGGTACGAGCGGTGGTGGCGGTGCGGGCGCGGCGGGGCAGGCGAACGGAGAGGTGACCCTCATCCCCCTGCGCGGCGGGTGCCCGGGCGGCGCGGAACGTCGGTGGGCGGCGCGGGTGGAGGCGCGCTTCAAATCACCGCGTCGGGAATGCTGACGGTGAACGGCGCCACCCATGCGGGCGGCGTCGGCGGTCGTGGCGCGACGGCGAACAGCGGCAACTCAGGCGGCGGTGGCGGCAGCGGTGGAGCGATTCTGCTCGAGTCCCCCTCGGTGACGCTCAACGCGGGCGCAACGCTCGTCGCCAACGGCGGCGAAGGGGGCGAGGGCAGCAGGAGCCAGGTCGGTGGCAATGCGAGCGACGGGCTCGAGGCCATCACCCGCACGCCGGGAGGTACGGGCAACAACGGTGACGACGGCGGCGACGGAGCGGCGGCCGGTGGCGGTGGCGGGGTCGGGCGCATTCGGATCACCGCCTTCGGCTCGTGCCAGCGCAACGTGACGACGGTGAGCCCCGCGGCGAGCGTGATGGGCTGTCAGCAGCGGTCTCATGAAATCGGCGATATCGGTCGACTTGTGCATCACGCCGCGGTGCTCAAGTCGGCCGATATGGGTGAAGTGCGTCACCCGGGTGGCGTGCTGAGGGGCTGATCAACTCGGCTGCAGCGCGAGACCCGGTGGCACGAGTGCCTCCATCAAGGCAGCTCGCGCGGCGTGCGCGGAGGAACGAGATGGGAAGCGGTCCCTCCCTGCGGGAGGGGTCCAGTGTTCCCCTCGAGGCGAGTCGGAGAGCGCGGGTGAATCGTCTCGTCACGGTGATCAACGCGCGCAGCGCCGAAAGCGATTCACGGCGCGCAACGAGCGCTTCACCCACGATGCGCCGATGCGCACGTCCTCCCCGCACGGTGCGAGTCACGGTCGCGCACGCCAGGTCACGCGTGGAGTGCGTCCAGAAACCGCTCACCGCGCGCGAGTCGGGCCACGTGAGGCGGCGCGTCAGCGCAGGAAGCGGTTCACCGCGCGCAGCGCACCGGCGAGACGGAACACCGGCTCCCGCGGGGCGCCGCTGCCGATGATGGTGTCGAGCGCTTCGCCCCCGACGATGCGCCGCGCGATGCGCACTTCCGCCGGGCCCAGCTCGAGCGCGCCGAGCAACGCCTCGAGCTCTTCGGCCTGAGGCGGCGCGACGTCTTCGTTGGCGAGCAGCTGCGCCTCGATGGCCGGCAGCGGCACGCCTTTGCGAAACGCCCACACGACCGCCACGCGCAGCGGCACGTCGGCCGTGCCCAGCGTCGGCTTCACTGGTTCGACCGACACCACGCCCCGCATCGACAGCGACGCGCTCATGCGCATCACCACCTGTCGCTCGAGCGCGCGGTGGAGCTCTTCCGAGTTGAGCAACCCGTCGGCGACCATCTGGTCTCCGAGGCGCACGCCCTTCTTCGCGGCTTCAGCGGCGACGGGCTCGAGCAGCACGGCGTCGAGCAGGCCCTCGCTCACCAGCATGTCGCCGACGCGCTCCGAATTGATGTTGCTCTCGCAGCCGACGAGCTGGCCGTTCGACACGAGCACTGCCCGGCGCGCATGGGACGCCGAGACGACGACCGTCGCGCTGCCCTTGCGGCGATCGAGGTCGAGCAGCACCAACAGCAGAACCCGGTTGAGCGCGAACATCGGCCCGCAGGCTACACCCCTCGCCCCGCGCGTCACGTGTGCGACGCCCGTCCACAAGGTCGACGGCTGGTGTCGAGCGACTACACTCCGGGTTCCCACTCGATGGCGCGTCTCAAGCTGGGCCCAGGCTTCACGTTGATTCCTCTGGCGACCGGGGGCGGGCACCTGTCCGACGTGCACACCGGCGACGCGCTGGTGGTGCCGCAAGACGACATGCTGCTGTTGCAGCAGACCGCGGTGAGCGGGCTTGACCTGGAGGCGCCGGGCGCGCGCGAGTTGTTCGAGCGGTACCGCCCGTTCCTCGCTGAGTCGACGGGGGGCGCCGCGTTCTACGAGCTCGACTTCGATGACGCGCCGAGCCTCGCGCCCGTGACCTCGGGTGAACCCCGGCTGGCCCCGCGCATCGCCGAGGCGCTGCGCCGTGAGGCACCCATCGGCACGCTCATCGCCGAGGAGCTCACCGAGCCTGGCGTGCCGGCCATCGCGATTCCGCCGCGGCCGCCGCCGAGCCCGGAGTACGAGACGCGCGTCGCGCACCCCATCGCGAAGCCCGAGGTGACGCAGACCACGCCCGCGCTCCCCACCAGTGCGCCGACGCCGTCGCCCGAGCGGTGGTCCATCGAGCCGGCCCCGCGGGCCTTCGTGCCACGCGAGGCCGAGGAGCTCGCGCGAAAGATGGCCCCGCAGCCGGTCTCGTTCGACGGTCAGAGCACCAGGCTGCCCCCGACGCCGCTGCCGCAAGACGACGAGCCGATGGCCGGGCTCGAGGAGCTGCCTCCCGAACAGCAGGGCGCGGTGACGGGTGTGCCGCTGCCGCCCGAGGCGCAGCCCTCGCCGTCTGCGGGGGCCGATGTGCTCGCGCTGGTGGGGCAGCCGGTGTTCGACCGCACCCCGTCGTGGTCGGAGACTGCCACCCCCGCCGCGCCGACCTCGACGCTCGGGGTGGCTCCGTTCGCGCTGGCCGATGCGCAGACGTTGCCGGGCGGGCCTGATCCGTTCGCGCCACCGCCCGCGGCGCCTGCAGCCGACGTCACGCAGTCTCAGGCCGAACATCTTCGTCAGGCGCTGCACGAGAGCGGGGTCGCCCCGTCGCCCGTCTTCGGGTCGAGCGCGCCCGTGCCGGCGGCCACTGCTCGGGGCAAGGCGCTCACCTTCACCCTCGCGGGCATCGCGCTGCTGGTGGTGGGCGTGGGCGTGACGATGGCGCTCAAGCCCGGCAGTGACGCCGAGGTGTCTGCCGGAGAAGCGGTCGATGCGGGTGTGGCGCGCGCGGTGACGCCGCCTCCCGAGGTTGATGCGGGCGCGCTGGGGACGGTCGAGGCGCCCGACGCAGGGGTCGAGGTGGCGGTCGTCACCACGGCTCCGGTCGATGCCGGTGCGGTGGCCGTGAAGCGGCCCGAGGTGGTGGATGCGGCCGGTGAATGGAACGAGGCGCCCGTGCAGGCGCGGGGACGCGTGAAGATGGCGCAGGTGGTGGCGGGTGACGACGGCACGCTCGCGTGGTCGGTGGACGAAGGTCAGCGCGTGAAGACGAAGCAGACCGTGGGCACGCTGGCACGCGCGAAGGGAGAGCTCGCGTTGGCGGCCGACAACGTGGGGCTGTTGATGATCAAGCACGCCGCCGGAGAGGTGAAGAAGGGTGACGTGCTCGCGCACATCATCTACTTCGAGGCGTGGGCGAAGGCGTCGGTGAAGGGTCGCGCGCCGACGAGCGCGTGGAGGTGCGAGGTCTCCAGCGCGGCGAAGGGGCAGCAGGCGCCGTGCAAGATTTCGGTGGTGACGCCGAAGACGGGCGGCGCGCAGGTGACGGTGGCGGTCGAGCCGATGTGGTTCGACGACGCGGCCGACGCCGTGGTGCGCGTTGCGCCCTGAGTGCGCGCGCTGAAAGAGGCAGCTCAGCGGTGAACGCCGAAGGCACCGTGGCGGTCGAGCCGAGGTGGTTCGACGATGCTCGAAGGCGCTGGGGCTGATGAAGGCCTACGCCGACGGCGGCTTCAAGCCGACGGCCGCAGTGACGCGCACGGAATTTGCGGCGCTCCTCACGGGCGCAAGTGGGTGGGCGCCGTTGCCGCACGACGGCCGCTTCGTCGATGCACCTTCGCAGAGCTGGGCCTCGTCAGGCCTCACGACGGTGAACGCGTACTGCCGCGCGCTGGAGTCGACGGGCCGGACGGTCAGCCCCAACGCGTCTCTCACCCGAGGTGAGGTCGTGGTGGCGCTGGCCCGCGCGGCGGAGTGCCGAATTCGGCTCGACTGAAGCGAGGGTGACGCATGGTCTGGGTGTGCGCGTCATGCGGACTGGGGTTGGCCGCGCTCGTCGTGCTGGGGTGGTGGCTTCGCAGCGCAATCATCGGCAACCGGCTCAGCCGCGGCACGTTCGAGCGCGCGAAGGCCGCCAGGGGGCAGCTCTCACCGGGCGTTCCGCTGAGCGATGCCGAGCTCGAGCAACACGTTCCACCCAGCCTGCGGCGACTTGCACCAGAGGTCGTGTACCAGTCGGAGCGGTACGAAGCCCCCGCGTTGCTGCGGGCCTCCATCCTCGCAAAGCTGGGTCGAGCAGCGGACCTGTTCCAGTTTTGGGGGCGGGTTCGATGGCGAGTATCAGGTCTCCGAGACGACGTTTCTGGTGATGGGGTGGTTCGAGGGTGATCGGCTTCGGCTCATCGAGAGCCCGGTGGAATGGCCCGTGAACACCACCTTCGTCATTCTCAAGGAGCGGAACTCGAAGCGGTTCGCAATCCTCCGGAATGCGGGAAGCTTCAGTGAGCGCATCACCGCGACTCCCGTTCGAACGGCGCTGCGAAAGCGCTGAGCGGCTCCAGGGCTCCCAGTTGGTTCAACGCAACGACGGAGGGCCGTAGCGACCTTCCTTCTCGAGCGTCAGCTTCGGCAGCGGTCCGCCGACGAGCACGGCACCGAGCAGGTCGGCGTTCTCGTTTCTCTTGAGCAGCAGCCCGGCGCGGCCGGCGGTGAGCGGCTCGAGCACCAGTGGTGCGCCGCGCACCTCACCGTCGAGGAGGATGATCATCCGCTTCTTCACGAGCGCGGTCGTGAGCTCGGCGAACTCGGCGGTGCCGTTCTTGTCGAAGTCGAGCATCAGGTTCGGCTCGGCGCCCTTCAAGAGCTCGACGGCGATGAAGTGCGGGGTCATGCACTTCCTCCGCATCACCGCGTACGCCACGTGACGGCGCTCGTCGTGCTCGACGGCGAAGTCGTTCACCACGCCCGCGTCTGAGGGGAAGAGCGCGTCGAGGTCGGCCTGCGTCGTCGCCGAGAGCGCGCAGGTGGTGGCCGCGGTCTCGCGCGTGACGGAAGCCGGGAGTTCTCGTGCGCACCACGACTCCGCCATGGGGATGTCTTCGGGGCAGAATGAGAGTGACCCGGGGAAGGTGATCAGCTGCTTGATCAGCTCGGGGTCGGCCTTCTCTCCGTCGCGAACTCGAATGGTGAGGGTGGACTTGTCTTCTTGAAGATGCGCCTTGAGCTTCAAGTGCGCGAGGCGGCGATCGACGACGGGCCGCAGGACCTCGGAGTCTGGTTTGCGAAAGACAAGCATCACGCCGCGATCGGGTGTGGCGCGCTCGGGGCAGGCGAGGGTGAGGACGCAGAGCGGCAGCCAGACGTGTCGCATGCAGTGAGTCATCGCACAGAGATGGGGACTCGTACGAATGTCGGTCAGGCTCCCGAAAGGCGATGAGGTGCGCAGTGAATGCAGGTGACGGAAGCCGTGCTCATCGCGCGCAGCCCCTCACCACGGGCAAGGGTCTTCACTTTTGTCCGCGATGATGACGAGGCAGAGGGGGTGCTGCGCCCTCAAAAACCTCGTCCGCGATGATGACAAACTGGGCTTGCCCCGAATTCGTGGACACCCCCGAAGTGAGGGAAAACATGAAGATGAACCGGAGACGACTCTTCACTGACGAGTTCAAGACCGAGGCTGTGAGGCGAGTTCACGAAGAAGGTCGGCAGC
>JBILUC010000047.1:0-56524 GCA_044371205.1 Archangium sp. | reverse complement strand
GTGGCGGTGTTCCCGTCGGTGGTGGCTCTGCGATGGGCGGCGGCGCGGGTGGCGGTGTTCCCGTCGGTGGTGGCTCCGCGATGGGCGGCGGCGCAGGTGGCGGCAGTCCCGTTGGTGGCGGCTCCGCCATGGACGGCGGCGCGGGTGGCGGCGGTCCGGTTGGTGGTGGCTCTGCGATGGGCGGCGGCGCAGGAGGCGGCGGTCCGGTTGGTGGTGGCTCTGCGATGGGCGGCGGCGCGGGCGGCGGTAGTCCCGTTGGTGGCGGCTCCGCGATGGACGGCGGCGCAGGTGGCGGTAGTCCCGTCGGTGGCGGCTCCGGAATGGGTGGTGGCTCCGCGATGGGTGGTGGCTCCGCGATGGGTGGCGGCTCCGCGATCGGTGGCGGCTCCGCGATCGGTGGCGGGGGCGGCAGGGACGGCGGGTAATCCCCTCGTCGTTCAGCATCGCTGCGGTAGAAGACGCGCGTGCCTGAGTCGCAGATGTCACCTGGCCTCGCCGTCGCGATCTTCGTGCTCGCGCTGGTCGGCCTCCGTTTTCAGGCCTGGCGCGCCGTGCTCTGCCTTCGCTCGCAGAGTGTGCGCGTCGACCTCGAGACGCCCGCCGACCAAACACAGGTGCCCGCCGAGCTCGAAGACGCGTTGTTCGAGTTGAAGAAGCTCGGCTTCAAGCTGCTCGGCGCGCACACCGAGAAGATTCCCCTCGCTCCGGAGCGGCTCTTCGTCGACGCCGTGCACGAGCAGGAACCCGTGATCGCTTCGCTCACCGTCGGCCCCGACGAGCAGGAACACGTCGTCTTCGTCACCGAGAGCGACAAGGGCTTCGTCGTCACCGCGAACTACAAACGACCCGCGCGCGAAGTGCCGGGCCACTACCTCTCGGGCAGCATCGACGGCGCTGCAGCTGAGCGATTGTTCAAAGTGCACCTGCGTCGCGTGCCCGAGATCGGCACCGCAAAACGCATCGAGACCCTCGAAGCGCGCGTCGAATCGGTGCGCCGCTGGTTTTCCGAATCGGGAAAACCTGAGTTACGTCAACAGCATGCAGTTGGACTGTTGTGGACGGTGTTCGCACTTGGCATGGTCGGCGCTTCGTTGCTCAGGCTGGTGAGCTGGGCGCAGACACAGGCCTCATGAAGAGCGCATCCAAAAACGAAGAGATTTGGTTCCTCGCCGGCAAGCGCACGGCGTTCGGGACGTTCGGCGGCGCGCTCAAAGATCTCTCGGCGACAGACCTCGGGCTCGAGACCGCGAAGGCCACGCTCGCGCAAGCGAACGTGTCACCCGACCAGGTCGAGCACGTCGTCTACGGCAACGTGATTCAGTCGAGCGCCGACGCGATCTACCTCGCGCGGCACATCGGCCTGAAGGCGGGCGTGCCGGTGCCGGTGCCCGCGCTCACCTTGAACCGCCTCTGCGGCTCAGGCTTTCAGGCGTTCATCACCGCGGCCGAGCTCATGATGACGGAGCAGGCGTCGGTCGTGCTCGCGGGCGGCACCGAGTCGATGAGCCAGGCGCCGCACGTCATTCGCGGCGCGCGCTGGGGCCTGCCGCTGGGCAAGGGGGGCCTCGAAGATTCGCTGACGCAGGGCCTGTTCGACACGTACCCGAACATTCCCATGGGCATCACGGCCGAGAACCTCGCCGAGCAGTACAAGCTCACGCAGGACGAGGTCGATCAGTTCAGCTTCACCTCGCAGCAGCGCCACAAGCAGGCGCAGGATGCGGGGCGCTTCGACGCCGAGATCGCGCCGGTCGAGCTCAAGTCGAAGAAGGGCTCGACGTTCTTCTCGAAAGACGAGCACCCGCGCCCCGAGTCGACCATCGAGGGCTACAAGAAGCTGCCGAAGGTCTTCAAGAAAGACGGCGTGGTGCACCCCGGCGCAGCGTCGGGCATCAACGACGGCGCGGCGTCAGCGCTGCTCTCGACGCGACGGTGGGCCGAGAAGAACGGCGTCAAGCCGCTCGGCCGCCTCGTGAACTGGGCAGTCACCGGCTGCGACCCGCGCATCATGGGCATCGGCCCGGCGCCCGCGATTCGCAAGCTGATGGAGCGCGCCGAGTTCAAGCTGGGCGACATCGACCTCTTCGAAGTGAACGAGGCGTTCGCGCCGCAGTACCTCGCGGTCGAGAAAGAGCTCGGCCTGCCGCGCGAGAAGACCAACGTCGACGGCGGCGCGATCGCGGTGGGGCACCCGCTCGCCGCGTCCGGCGCACGCATCACGCTGCACCTTTTGTATGAGCTGAAACGCCGGGGCGCGAAGTACGGAGTGGGGAGCGCCTGCATCGGCGGTGGACAGGGAATCGCAGTACTCGTGGAGGCCATGTGACGAACGTTCCTGATGCGAAGGCACTGCGCGAGCGCGCCAAGCAGTTGGCTGAAGAGCGGCGCGCCGACCGGAAGAACCGCAAGCGCAAGTGTGCCCTCTGCGGCACGGAGGAGTCCGACAAGACCCCCTTCGTCGCGCACCCCGACGGCATCGGCCCGTCGTGCAAGGAACCTTCGCTCTGCGAGAGCTTCCGCGCCCGCCCGCCCGGCATTCGCTGACCCTCGTTCGCGCTCAGCAGCTTGTGTCGTGCGGTCAAAACGGGCATGTCCCTGACCGCTATGGCGATTCCTCAGTTCACCGGAGTGAAGGTTTTCTCGACCACGCTGGCCCGCGACCGTGAGGTCATGGGCGAGACCATCACGCGTTGGCTGAAGGAAAACCCGACCGCCGAGATCGTCGACAAGGAAGTCACGCAGAGCTCCGACAAGGAATTCCACTGCCTGACGGTGACGCTCTTCTACAAGACGAAGGCGTGACCCCTGAAACAGGGTTGCCGTCTGGTGCGTTGGGCTTAGGTTGACCCTGTGTTGATCGCTGGCCTCCCCGGAAGGACTGCCCCATGGCTCGCCTGAGCTTTCGCTTCCCCACCATTCGCAGCACGGCCGGGGCCATGGCGATTGCCCTCATCGTGGTCTCGGTGCTGGTGGCGGTCGTCAAGCCGCTGCAGGTGCTGTTGCCCTTGTGGCCCGAGGCGGTGCTGCGCGGCTTCGTGTGGCAGTTGGTGACCTACGGCCTCGTCGAGGTCTCTCCGATGGGCGTCATCTTCGGTGCGCTCATCACCTGGAGCATCGGCAGCGGGCTCGAGATGCAATGGGGTCGCAAGCGCTTCTTGTGGTTCACCTTTGGCGTGGTGACGCTGGGCGCTGTCTTCACGGTGTTGCTGTCGCTGGTGCTGCCTGACCTGGTGCGCAGCGGGTACCCGGGCGGCACGGTGCTCACCGGCTCTCTGTGGGTCGCGTATGGGCTGCAGATTGGGCGCGGCCAGACGAACTTCTGGGGTGCCCCCGTCACGGGCAACGTGCTGGCCCTCATCGGCGTTGGCTTCGTGTTCTTGAACGCGGCCTTCGCGGGCCTGTCCCACGTCATCCCCGAGGCGTTCGCGTTGCTCGCGACGTTCCTCTACATGCGCGGCGCACGCCCCTCGGAGCTGCTGCTGCGCTTCCGCTCTTGGCAGCTCGAGCGCGATCTCAAGAAGCGCAGCTCGCACCTGCGCGGCATCGATGGCGGTCGCCGAAACGTCGGCGGCGACAGCGACAAGTACCTGCATTGACGCCGGGGTAACGGCTGAGTCACAACGGGGTCGATGTCGCTCCGTTCCGTGGTCGCCCTGTGCGTGCTGGTGCCCTCTCTCTCGTTCGCGTGGGGGTTCAACGGCCACCGGCGCCTCTCGTCGCTGATGCAAGACGCGATGCCGCAGGGCCACTGTCTGCGCGCCTGGTACTCGGCACGGCAGAGCACGACCCTGCAAGATCGCTCGACCGCCCCCGACACCTGGCGCAACTCGGATCCCGACGAGTGGCCGCGGCACTTCATCGATCTCGACGTGGTGATGCCGGTCTCGAACTACCCGCGCGACTTCGACGCTGCCATTCGGTTCTTCGGAGATCGCGCCGCGCGCTCGAACGGCACCGTGCCGTGGCGGGTCGAAGAGCGCTACGCGATGTTGGTCGCTGCCTTCCGCGCGAATGACGCCAACGCCATCCTCGATCAGTCGTTCGTGCTCTCGCACTACGTGTTCGATGCGTTCTCGGTGCTGCACAACACGCAGAACTCCGACCCCAACGGGCTCCACGCGCGGTGGGAGTCCGACATGATGACGACCACGAACATGAACGGGCTCACCACGCTCGCGCAGACGTACTACGGCACGGCCGGCCGCGCGGACCCCCGGTACAACATCTTCGACATCGCCATCGCGGGGAACGCGCAGGTCGCTGCGCTGCTTCAGGACGACATGATGTCGACCACCACGGCGCAGCTGTACACGAACTCGCGCGACCTCACGGCGCGCCGCTGGGCCGATGGCGTGACGCTGATGTCCTCGATTCTGTGGACGGCGTGGGCCGAAGCCGGGAGCCCCGAGCTGACCGGCTTCTCCAATGCCTGCTCGCGCACCGTACCCGTCGCGGAGATCGTCATTCGCGGCTTCCCTCCCGTCGGTGGCTTCACGCACCCGCCGCCGGTGCCCGATGCGGGCGTGGTCGACTCGGGCGTGCCGGTGGTCGATGCAGGGATGAACGATGCAGGCGTCGATGCCGGCATGGGGGCGGGTGGTGGCGGTGGCTCGAGCGCGGGCGGCGGGAACGGCAACTTCGGCGGTGGTTTGATCTTCGGCGGCGGTCTGGGCGGCGGCTCGATGGAGCCCGTCGGTTGCAGCTGCGCGTCAGATCCCTTCGCCGCGGTGCTCATGCTCGCCGCGTTCATCGCCCGTCGCCGCCGCACGAACTGAAGAACCCCTCTCCCTGCGAACGCGGGGAGAGGGTGGCGCGAAGCGCCGGGTGAGGGGCGAGCTGCGCAAGGCCTGCCCCGATCGAAGCCGCTCGCAACGCCTCGCGATGTTTCATCCGTGTTCCACGTGCCGAGCAGCCACAGCTCGCGCGATCGGCGAGGCTGATGCCGCGCACCCGAGCGGTGACGCGATCATCGCGCAGCTCGTCGCAGTCGCCGAAAAGAGCCCGGCCATCGGTCGTTTGATGAAAGAGGGCCAGCTCGTCGCGCTGCCGAGCTTCGTGGTGCGCTTCGAAGAGCACGCCGAGCCCGGCGACCGCCGACAGCGCGAACGACACCGCGTCGAGCCCTTCGCGCTCGTCACCACCGGCAGCGCGCCGCGCAACAGTCGACCTCGGTGTCGAGCGTGCGCTCGTACTCGAGCCCGTACGTCGCGCGAGAGCGACAGCCCGCGACGAACGCACGCCAGACCGCACCTGGCTGCTGAAACACGCCTGCCGCCAGCCCGCCCAGATTCAACACCCACGCCGGGATGAACCAGCGGCACCCCACGCCAGGTTCCCACGCCGAGCTCTCGCACTCCCTCGCGAAGTCGGTCCGGTAGCCGGTGAGCACGTGGTGCAGGTCGTGAAACCGCAGCGCCTTCACCCGCGCCGCGCTGTTCGGCAGCGGAAAGGGGTCGACCCCAGCTTGAAGTCGACCCACGCGTCCGCATACCCGCCGTCCGCTCCGAAGCCGTTCTCGTCGAAGTACCGCTTCACCGCCTCGCGCATCTGCAGCTGCAGGAACTCCCGGAGGTGCTGCGCGGCATGCTCACGCTGGTCTTCGAGGGGCTTCGTCGCTAAGGCCGCCGCCGATGCGATTGACGTTCGCGCTCGGACTTCTGCTGTCGCTGAGCGCGTGCCGCGACGCGAGCGCCGAGGCCTGGGCCCGAGCCGAGATGGCGCACGAGCTGCTCCTCACGAAGGCCACACGCCCGGAAGACGCGAAGTACGACGCAGTGCTCGCCGATCTCGCGAAGGTGGACGCGAGCTCGAAGTACTTCGCCCGCGCGCAGGATCTGAAGCGCCGCATCGAAGGGGCCCGCGTTCGCGTGCGCACGCCGCTCGCGCTGGGGCCCAAGGGCAACCGTCCTCCGATGCTCGAAGCGCAGCTCGCAGCATGCGCGCGGCTCGCCCAGTTGATGGGTGAAGACGGCGGGGTGAACCGGCCGGGGCTCGAGGCGCTCGAGGCCTGCCGCAAGTCGGCCGAGAAGATGGAGCTCGAGTTCGCCCACGCCGACGAGGACGCCGGGGTTCCATGATTCGCCTGCTGTGGTGGGTGCCTTTCGGGCTCGTCGTGCACGGCGTGGGGTTCTGGCGCGCCGGCCGGCGCTGGCTGGCGCTGCTGACGTGGGTGGTGACTCAAGGCAGCCTGAGTGCCTCGGCGGTCGCGTACTCGCTGAGCCCGCAGCGCTTCGTGTGGCTCGTCGCGCTGGTGACCCCGCTGCACCTGGTGATGCTCGTGTCGCAGGCCTTCGCGGGTGGTCTCGCTGCGCGCGCTCCCGTCGCCCGGTGGTGGAGCGTGGCGCTCTTCGCCGTGCTGACCGGCGCGGTGAACACCGGCGTGAACTTCGTGGTGACCGAGCGCCTCGAGTCGTTCAAGGTGCCGTCGGGCTCGATGCGGCCCTCGCTGGTCGAAGGTGACCAGTTCTTCGTGTTGCTCGACTGGGAGCGGTACCCTCTCGAGCGCGGCGCGGTCATCGTGTTCTACGACGAGAAAGAGACCGCCTTCGTCAAGCGGCTGGTCGGCCTGCCCGGAGACCGCCTCATCTGGGACGGGCAACACCTCTTCGTCGTCACGCCCGACGCGCCTGAGCTCGAGCTGCCGCTGGGGACCGACGAGCTCTGCGTCGAGCCCGAGTTCGGCGTCGGAGCGCGGTGTGCGTACGAAGCCGTGGGCACCCGGCGCTGGCCCATTCTCACCACCGGGCGAGGGAAGCCTGGGGAATGGGAGGTGCCCGTGGGGCATGTCTTCGTGATGGGCGACAACCGCGACGACTCACTCGACAGCCGCATGAAGGGGCCGATCCCCATCGAGCGCGTGGTGGGCCGCGCCGAGGTGATTCACTTTTCATGGCCGAACCTCTCTCGCGTCGGCAAGCCGATCGATCTCCCCGGTCTCATCGGGGAATGAACGTGGTATCCGCAGCCCTGTTTCCACTCGGGAGGGTGTCTTGAAGCGTCTCTTCTTCACGCTGATGGTGCTGGCTTCGACGATGGCGGCGGCGCAGACGCCGACGGCCGATCTCGAGACGGTGTGGATCGACCCTGCCGGGCGCGGCTCGCTGCTCGTCGGTAACGGCACCACGCTCCCGAAGGCAGGCTACCGGGTCGGCGTGTCGGCCTTCTACACGTATGGCCAGCTGCGCTCGCTCACCGGCACCTCGGGCAGCAACGTCCTGCAAGACCGCCTCGGCTTTCAGGTCTTCGGCGCGCTTGGCATCACCGACTGGTTTCAGATCTCGACGCACGCGTCGGTCTTCGCGTTGCAGCAGGCGACCTCGTCGCTCCCCATCTCGCAGGCCGGCCTCGGCAACCCGTGGATTCACGCGAAGGCGATGCTGCTCGACTCGAGCAAGCCCATCTCGCTCTCTGTCGACTTCGGCGTCGGCATTCCCGTAGGCACCAACGCCGCGCAGGGCAACGGCGGCTTCGAGGCTGCGCCGCGCGTGCAGGTGGGGAAGATCTTCGACACCTTTCAGCTCGGCGCTGAGTTCGGCTTGCTGCTGCGCCCCATCACCGACTACTCGCCGGTGACGCAGGTGAGCACCGACCTCGTCGGCTCGCAGGCGTGGCTGGCGGGCATGATCACCACCGTGAACCCCGACGGGCCGCGCGGTGAAGCGACGGTGCGCGTGACGGCGCCGCTGACGGGCACCGGTCGGCCCGGAGTCGAGGCGCTGCTCGGCGTGCGCTGGCCTGCCGGCCCGGTCGAGCTCTACGCCGTGGGTGGCCCGGGCGTGTTCGGCGAACCGCTGACGCCCAACGTGCGCGTGTACTTCGGCATGGCGTTCTCGAACGAGCCGATGACGCAGCCTCCGTGCGTTGAGGGGCGGCCCTATGAGTTCGTGACCTGCCCCGAGCTCGATCGCGATGGAGACGGCGTGAAGAACGCCTCCGACACCGCCCCTTTGGACGCGGAAGACAAAGATGGCTTCCAGGACGAAGACGGCGCGCCCGACCCCGACAACGACGGCGACGGGGTGCGTGACGACGACGATGGCTGCCGCGAGAAGAGCGGGCCCGCTGAGAACAAGGGCTGCCCCGACACCGATCGCGACGCCGACAGCATCGTCGACCGTCTCGACCGCTGCCCCGACGAGGCCGAAGACCGCGACGACTTCGAAGACGGCGACGGCTGCCCTGAGCCCGACAACGACAAAGACGGCTTCCTCGATGCCGCCGATGCGTGCCCGTTGAACGCCGGCATCGCGCAGGAGCGCGGCTGCCCTGCGAAAGACTCCGACGCCGACCAGGTCTTCGACCACGAGGACAACTGCCCGAGCGAGGCAGGCACGAAGGAAAACTCCGGCTGCCCCGCCGCGAAGAAGCAGCTGGTGGTGATCAGCGCCACGAGCCTGAAGATTCTCGACAAGGTGTACTTCGACGCCGGCAAGGCGAGCATTCAGAAGCGCTCGAACCCGCTGCTCGACAACGTCGCCCAGGTGCTCGTCGCGCACCCCGAGCTCGCGAAGGTGCAGATCGAAGGGCATACGGACAACTCGGGCGTCGCGGAGAAGAACAAGAAGCTCTCGCAAGATCGCGCTGACGCCGTGAAGGCCTACCTCGTGTCAAAGGGCGTGGCCGATTCACGCCTCGTCGCGCTGGGCTTCGGGCCCGATCGCCCCGCAGAGCCGAACGACACGCCCGCAGGTCGAGAGGCCAACCGCCGCGTGGAGTTCAACCTCCCCCGCTGAGGGGCAACTTCTTCTCAGCAGGTGAGACCTTTCGGCCGCATCGATCGGTCCACGCCGTTGGCCCCCGTCGTCACTCCCGATTCGCAAGCTGACCAGCCCACAGCGCTGCCTCCCCGGCGGCGGTGCCGGTCGCAGCGAAACCTCGACAACCTGACCGGCGCGAACAACGGCTCGTTCGCGGCGTTGCCCGCAGTCGCGCGACGGAGTTCATGGGCCCGCGCCCCGTCGGGCAGCTGAACTACTTGAGCTCGTGAAGCAGCGTCGCGACCTTCATCGCGAGCTTCCTCATGGCCGCCTCGTCACCTGCCTGGGTGTCGATCGCGAGCGCCACCTCGCGCAGCATCGCCATCACGCGCTGGTGTTTGAAGTTGAGCGAGTCGACCCTCGCCTGCAGCATGAGCTCTTCGGCCGCAGCGGCTTCGTTCGCAGCCTTGAGCGCGTGCATCTCGGCGACGCGGGCTGAGAGGGCCGTGAGGCGTCGCTGCCGCTCTACCGCGGCCTTCACCTTTTCCTGAATGATCGAGACATGAGGGAACGGCTTCTCGAGATAGTCGACCGCGCCGAGCTTCAACGCTTCGAGAATGGAATCGGCGTTCGGGTACGCGGTCATCACCAGGCAGGTGCAGTCGGGTTGTCTGGCGCGAAGCATCTTGATCAGCTCGAGGCCACTTCCATCGGGGAGGTTCTTGTCGACCAGCGCGCAGGCGAAGCGCTGCCCGTGTGCGAGGACCTGCGCGTCGACGATGCGCGACGCGGTGAACACGGCAAAGCCCGCCTTCTTGAGGGCCACCTTCAACACGTCGAGCACGATGGCTTCGTCGTCGACGACGAGAATGGATTCGCCTTCCACAGTGCCCGCAGTGTGCAGTGATGGCCCTTCACGGTCCAGCAACAGCGCGCGCGGTTCGCGTATGGTGCCGCGCCATGAGCGACCGATTTCCAGTTTTTGTTTCAGTGACGAAGGAAGACGGCCGAACCGAGCAGGTGCGGATCGGCTCTGCGGTGCGTGCAGGTGAGGGCTTCACGCTCACCTTCGACGCGATGACCATCGGCGGGGCGCCCATGGCGGCAGCTCCGCGGGCGGCGGCGGCGAAGGCGGCCCCGCGCGCAGCGGCCAGTGGCGGCGGTGGGGCAGGGCGCGACAGCGGCATGCTCTTGCCCAACTACGGCCGCAGCAAAGGCATGCCCGTCTCCGGCGCGTCGATTCAGGATCTCGAGTTCTACGCCAACGGCGCGCGGCGCACGCTGGGCGATCCAGGCAAGGCGCGCTGGCACGACAAGGAACGTCAGTTGCTCGCCGCGATCGAAGCGGAGATCGAGCGGCAGGGCGGTGGTGGTGGCGGTGATGACGGCATTCCGCCCCCGGGTGATGGCGACGTGCCGCCCCCGGGCGACGACGACGCTCCGTTCTGAAGCACGGCGTCAGCTGCGCGCGTCGAGGCCCGTGGCGCCCGGCCGACAGCGCGACGCGGCGGCCCCTCGCGCCAGGGGTGACCTCGCGGTCACCCCTCTCCCCTGTCGGGGGAGAGGGCTGGCGCGTCGTCGTCGGCCTGGTCGACCTTCGACGTGCGCGAGACGACCGGCGCTTCTTTCCAGACGGCGGCTTCGTGCATTGACGGGCGCCCGACGAGCAACTCGTGCGGCTGGAAGAACCCCTTGTACTTGAGCGACGCACAGTCCTCGACGCGGTAGCCCAGGTACATGTGCTGGCAGCCCAGCTCGCGGGCCAGCTCCACGCAGCGCATGACGTTGCCGATGCCCGGTGAGAGGCGCGCGATGTCGGGGTGGTAGAAGAAGTACGCCGCGCTGAAGCAGTTGGGCGTCACGTCGACGAGCCCGAGCGCGACCAGCCGGTTCCCGTCGTACCAGGCCATCTCGCGCCCGGTGCTGGAGGGGAAGGCGAACTGGGTGGCGTATTCGTCTTCGGTGAGCTGGGTGGGTTCCCACCCCCGCGCGTCTTCGCGGGTGCCATGCCATTGTTGGTGCAGCTCGAGCCGCTCGGCGTCGATGCGCGGCCGCCCCATCTCGACGCGAAAGCGGAGGCTGCGGCGCAGCGCGCGGCGCTGCGAGCTCGTCGGCTGAAAGCGGTGTACGTCGAGGCGAATCGAGTGGCACGCATCACACGGCGTGCACGCCGGCCGGAAGTACGCGGGGCCGAAGCGACGCCAACCGCGCACCATCAGCTCCTCGAGCTCGGGCGGGGTGACGTCGACCATCAGCCGGTACTCGAGCGCGGCGCGCACCTTCTGCAAGTAGCTGCAGGCGCGGGGCTCTTCGATGAAGTGGCGAATGAGACGGGCCAACCTGCCCCTGATGTTGGCACCGTTTGGGTCGAGGATGGAATGGATCCCACCGCCGGGCGTACCGGGTAAGAATGCAAACCATGAACGACTCTCAGTGGGACGCGAAGCTGAAGTCCTTCCTCAAGAAGACGGGCGATGACTTCAAGCGCTTCGGCAACGACGTGAAGGTCGAAGCCGAGAAGCTGATGAAAGAAGTCCAGGACCCGGCGCGGCAGGAAAAACTGCGCGACGGCCTCAAGGACGTGGGCGTCTGGGCGAAGAAGACCGCCGAAGAGGTCGCCACGCTCGTCGAGACGGGCGTGAAGAAGGCTGAAGAGTCGCTGGTGAAGGCCGGCGACAAGGTCAACGAGTTCGTCGCCAAGCCGCTCGAGAAGGCCGCGGGGGCAGAGACCGCAGCGCCTGCGCCGACGCCTCCGTCACCGCCCCCCGCGATGGACGAGCCGCCGAAGAAGGCGAAGAAGACCGTCGGCAAGGCTGGCGGGGCGAAGAAGAAGCCCTCGGCGGCGGGGAAAAAGACCGCGACGAAGAAGACCATCGGCAAAGAGTGACGGGGCCGGTTTTCTGCGTTGGAGGGCGGGCGGTTGTGGTTGACTCCAGCCTCTGTGAAACACCCCGGCGACAAGGGCAGCTTCACCACGGAAATTGGTGACGACGTCCTCAAAGAAGCTCTGAAGGCAGTTGAGAAGCACACCTCGAAGCCCGAAGCCGCAGGCGCGGCGCCGGCGGTAGACGCGGCGCCGGCGGCAGAGGCGCCTGCTGCGTCGAGCGCCGAGATCGAGCAGCTCAAGACCGAGCTCGAGATGTCGATGGCGCGCGGCCGCGACCTGATGGGCAAGCTCAAAGACGAGCACGAGAAGATGCTGCGGGCGGTCGCCGACCTCGAGAACTACAAGAAGCGCGCGGCCAAAGAGAAGGAAGAGGTCCAGAAGTTCGGCGTCGAGAAGCTGCTCAAAGACTTCCTGCCCGTGGTCGACAACTTCGATCGCGCGCTCGACGCCGCCAGGAGCGCCGCCGACTACGACAGCTTTCGCAAGGGCGTCGAGATGATCCGCAAGCTGTTCGAAGACACCCTGGGCAAGCACCAGGTGAAGTCGTTCAGCGCGAAGGGCCAGGCGTTCGACCCGAACCTCCACGAGGCGATGAGCGCCGCCGAGACGGCCGACATGCCGCCCAACCACGTGTTCGCCGAGGTGTTGCGCGGCTTCACGTTGAACGATCGGCTGGTGCGCCCCGCGCTCGTGGTCGTCTCACGCACGCCGCAGGCACCGGCCACCACGCCGACCGAGGCGCCGCCCACCGAAGGTGGCGAGCCGAAGCCTTCCTGATTTCTACAGTCGAACCAGCAGGCCGCAGCCGCATCACCAGGAGGGGACATGTCCAAAGTCATCGGGATCGATCTCGGAACCACCAACTCGTGCGTCGCCGTCATGGAAGGTGGCGAGCCGGTGGTGATTCCCAACAGTGAGGGGAGCCGTACCACGCCTTCGATGGTGGGCATCACCGAGAGCGACGAGCGCCTCGTCGGGCAGATCGCCAAACGTCAGGCAGTCACCAACCCCGAGAACACCATCTACTCGGTGAAGCGCCTCATGGGGCGCGCCTTCGACTCGAAGGAAGCGCAACGCGCGCGCTCGATGGTGCCCTACAAGGTCATCGCGTCAGACAACGGCGACGCCTGGGTCGAGGTGCGCGGCAAGCGCTACAGCCCGCCCGAGGTGTCGTCGATGATCCTCGCCAAGATGAAGCAGACCGCCGAGGACTACCTTGGTGAGCCGGTCACCGAAGCGGTGGTCACGGTGCCCGCGTACTTCAACGACGGTCAGCGCCAGGCCACCAAAGACGCCGGCCGCATCGCCGGGTTGAACGTGCTGCGCATCATCAACGAGCCCACGGCGGCTGCGCTCGCGTACGGCCTCGACAAGAAAGACGACGGCAAGATCGAAAAGGTCGCCGTGTACGACCTCGGCGGCGGCACGTTCGACATCTCGATTCTCGAGCTGACCAGCGGTGTGTTCGAGGTGAAGTCGACCAACGGCGACACGTACCTCGGCGGCGAAGACTTCGACAACCGCATCATCGACTACCTCGCCGAGCGCTTCAAAGCGGGCAACAACGGCATCGACCTGCGCAAAGACCGCATGGCGCTGCAGCGGCTCAAGGAAGCCGCCGAGCGCGCGAAGCACGAGCTGTCGAGCGCGACCGAGACCGAGATCAACCTGCCGTTCATCACCGCCGACCAGACCGGCCCCAAGCACCTGCAGGAAAACTTCGACCGCCCGACCTTCGAAGACATGGTGAAGGAGCTGGTCGATCGTTCCATCGAGCCCTGCAAGACGGCGCTGACCGACGCGCAGGTCACCGCGCCGCAGATCAACCAGGTGCTGCTGGTGGGCGGCATGACGCGCATGCCGGCCATTCAGAAGAAGGTGAAGGAATTCTTCGGCAAGGAACCGCACAAGGGCATCAACCCCGACGAGGTGGTCGCCATCGGCGCGGCCATTCAGGGCGGCGTGCTCAAGGGCGAAGTGAAAGACGTGCTGCTGCTCGACGTGACGCCGCTCTCGCTGGGCGTCGAGACGGCGGGCGGCGTGTTCACCAAGATCATCGACAAGAACACCACCATCCCCTGCAAGAAGTCGCAGGTCTTCTCGACGGCGACCGACAACCAGCCGCTGGTGAGCGTGCACTGTCTTCAGGGCGAGCGTGAGATGGCGTCTGACAACAAGACGCTCGCGCGCTTCGAGCTGGTCGGCATTCCGCCCGCGCCGCGTGGGGTGCCGCAGATCGAGGTGACCTTCGACATCGACGCCAACGGCCTCGTGCACGTGTCGGCGAAAGATCTCGGCACCGGTCGCGTGCAGCAGGTGCGCATCGTCTCGAACTCGGGCCTGTCGGAAGCCGAGATTCAGAAGATGATCACCGACGCGCAGGCGAACACCGACGGCGACAAGAAGAAGAAGGAACTCGCCGAGCTGCACAACAACGCCGAAGGCCTCATCTACACGACCGAGAAGTCGCTCGAGGAATACGCCACGTTGCTCCCCGACAAGGACAAGAACGAGATCAAGAGCGACCTCGAGAACTTGAAGAAGCACCTGGCCACCAACGACCCGACGCGCATGCGCGACGCCATCAAGCAGCTCGAGGGCAGCGCGTACCGAATCGCCGACGCCATCTACAACGCTGAATCGAAGAAGTAGGCGCGCTCGTGCTCTCCTCGCACCAGCAGCTCAAGTTCGACTCGCTCGAAGAAGAAGTTCGCTTCTTGCGCGGGCTGGTGTCGGTGCAGCGGCTGGCCGACGAGGTGCTCGAAGACTGCCTCGATCGCCGGCTGGGCCTCTCGGCGGCAGTCGACGTGTTCCTCTCGCAGTGTGCGCGCATGATCCACGCGCGGGGGGCGTTCGTGCAGATTCTCGGCGCGAGCGGGCCGGTGCTGACCCGGGCGTGGGGCAACGAGTACTTCGACGTCACCACCTGGGCGGGCTACCGCGGCGCGGTGCCGCTGGGCGATCAACGCACGGTGTTCGTCTCGGGCCTCAACCTGGGGCGCACCCAGCTGGGGAGCATGGGCTTTCTGCTGCCGGGCACGTTCGGCGACGGGGGCAAGCACGTGCAGGCGCTGGTCGACGCGGTGGCCGAGATCCTCGACTCCGCGGTGCTGTCGTTCATTGCGCTGTCGGAAGGGCAGACCCCGCTCGAGCGACTCGAGACGCTCGCCGAGGCCGGTGACTTCGCGCCACGCGCACGCATCGGCAAGTACGAGCTGCTGCACCCGCTGGGCACCGGAGGCATGGCGCAGGTGATGGTGGCGCGCACGGTGAACCCTGCGGGCGTGTCCCGGCTCGTCGCGCTCAAGCGAATTCTCCCCAGGCTCGCCACCGACCAGGTCATCGTCGAGCAGTTCCTCGACGAGGCGAAGCTGGGCATGAAGTTGAATCACCCGAACCTCGTGACCTTCTACGACTTCGGGAACACCGGCGGCACGTACTACCTCGCGATGGAGCTCATTCGCGGCGTCGACCTCGACCACGTCATTTATTGGCGCCACGGCCCGCTGCAGCCCGAGCTGGTGAGCGCGGTGCTGGTGCAGGCGCTCGAGGGCCTCCACGCCGCCCACGAGCTCAAGGCTGAGGACGAAGGCCTGCTCGGGTTGGTGCACCGCGATCTCTCGCCGCACAACCTGATGTGCGGGTTCGACGGGCGCGTGAAGGTGCTCGACTTCGGCGTGGCGAAGATGCGCGACCAGCGCACGGTGACGCTGCCAGGCATCGTGAAGGGCAAGCCGCTCTACATGTCACCTGAGCAGGCCACCGCCGAGCGCATCGACCGCCGCAGCGACCTCTTCTCGATGGGGCTCATTCTCTTCGAGTCGTTGTTGGCCCGCCGGGCGTTCGATCAATGCGACGACACGCTGACGATGGAAGCCATCGTCAACGACACCCTGCAGCGGCCCGGCGGCATCCCCAACGCGCTGTGGGACGTCATCGAGAAGGCGCTGCAGAAAGACCCGAACGATCGCTTCCGCAACGCGCTCGAGATGGCGCAGGCGATGCGTGACGCGGTGACGCCGATGAAAGACCACGAGGTCGGTGCGCTGCTTTCCAGCCGCTTCCCCCGTCGCGTGAGCGAAGTACAGGCGTGGGAAAAGACGACCAACTCGTCGGTCAAGGTGATGGCCGCGAAAGACTGAGTCCCCGCTCGAAGTCGTCGTTGTGTGTCGCGCCCTGAAGCCATGCTCAACTCGACGGCCGCGAGCAGCGCATCGATCACGAGCAGCGACTGCGCCCGGTCAGCGCCGCCACACGGCTCTCGGGCGCGTCGTCGAAGCGTTGCGAGTCAGCCCAGCACCAGCGCGAGGGCCTGGCTGACCGAGTCGACGGCGTGCACTTCCATGCGCGCGTTCTCGATGCGGCGGGCACTGCCGGCGGGCAGCACCACGCGCTTGAAGCCCATCTTGGCGGCCTCGGCGAGCCGCGGCTCGACCTGCGCCACCGCGCGCACTTCGCCTGCCAACCCGACCTCTCCGAGCACCAGCGTGTGGGCGTCGATGGGCTTGTTCTGCAGCGACGAGACGAGCGCCGCGCACACCGCGAGGTCGCTCGCGGGCTCGGTGAGCGACATGCCGCCAGCGACGTTGACGAAGATGTCACAGCCCACCAGCTGCACGCCTTCTTTCTTCTCGAGCACCGCAGCGAGCAGGGCCACCCGGTTCGAGTCGACCCCGATGGCGGTGCGGCGCGCCGTGCCGTAGCCCGTCGGCGCCACGAGCGCCTGCACCTCGACCAGAATCGGCCGCGTGCCGTTAAGCGTCGAGGTGACGATGCTGCCCGACACCCCCTTCGGTCGCTCAGAGAGGAAGAGCGCCGACGGGTCGGGCACCTCAGCCAACCCCGCGCCCTTCATCTCGAACACGCCAATCTCGTTGGTGCTGCCGAAGCGGTTCTTGTGTGCGCGGAGAATGCGGAACGGGTGGCCGCGCTCGCCCTCGAAGTAGAGGACGGTGTCGACCATGTGCTCGAGCACGCGCGGGCCGGCGATGGCGCCTTCTTTCGTCACGTGGCCGACGATGAAGGTCGGCACCCCGGTCTTCTTCGCGTACGCCATCAGCCGCCCGGCGCACTCGCGCACCTGGCCCACGCTGCCCGGCGCGGTGCCCAGCTCGGCGAGGAACATGGTCTGAATCGAGTCGATGATGAGGCAGCCCGGCGCGAGCTTCTCAGCGGCGCTGAGAATCTTTTCGAGATCGGTCTCGGCGAACACGTGGAGCAGCTCGCTCGTCACCCCCAGCCGCTCGGCTCGCATGCGCGTCTGCCGCAGCGACTCTTCGCCCGAGACGTACAGGGCGGGGCGGTCTTTCGAGAGCTTGTCGACCGCCATCAACAGCAGGGTCGACTTGCCGATGCCCGGGTCGCCGCCGATGAGCACCAGGCTGCCCAGAGTGACGCCCCCGCCCAGCACGCGATCGAGCTCGGCGATGCCGGTCAGGCGGCGCGCCTCGCTCGCCGACTCGACGTCTTTCAAGAGCATCGGCTTCGTCTGCCCGCCCGCGGCGCCCCAGGCCGGCCGGCTCTGGCTGGCGCTCGACAGCTCGGTCTCTTCGACCAGGGAGCCCCACGTTCCACACTCGGTGCAGCGCCCCAGCCACTTCGTTGCCTGGTACCCGCACGACTGACAGGTGAAATGGGTCTTCGTCTTGGCCATGAGCCCCTATACCGCGCGGGTCCGACAAGTCAGTCGCGGGCGGGGATTCGCGGTACGCGCGCGCGGCGATGTGGGAGACGCCGGCACCGTGCGCAGGTTCGCCACAGCTCCGAGCGCTGAGAAGCTGCCAGCCAACCAACAGTGGGCCCTCTCCCTGCAGGTGCAGGGAGAGGGTGGCGCAACGATCAGCCCAGACCGCCGCAGACGTTCGGCACGCCGCCACCGCCGCACGATTCCTGGGGCGGGCAGAGGCCGCAGTTGAGCGAGCCGCCGCAGCCATCGCCGACGAGACCGCAGTTGGCGCCGAGCTGCGAGCAGGTGCGGGGCGTGCAGGGCAACACGCCGCACACGCCAGGCACGCCAGCACCACCACAGCTCTGGCCCGCAGGGCACGAGCCGCACTGGATGATGTTGCCGCAGCCATCGCCAGCCGGGCCGCACTGAATGCCCTGCGCGCTGCAGGTCGACGGCGTGCACTGGGTCGCGCCGCACAAGCCGGGGCCCTGCGCACCGCATACCTGGCCGGGGGGGCACATGCCGCAGTCAATCTGCGTGCCGCACCCGTTGCCCTGGAGGCCGCAGTTGAAGCCCTGCTGCAGACAGGTGCGGGCCTGGCACGTGCCGCCGCCGCCGCAGACGCCGGGCACGCCGCCACCACCGCAGGTCTGTGGCAGGGTGCAGGTGCCGCAGTTCTGCGTACCGCCGCAGCCGTTGCCCTGCGTGCCGCAGTTGAAGCCTTGCGCTGCGCAGTCGAGCGGGGTGCACATCGCGCCGCCACATTGGCCCGCCACGCCGCCACCGCCGCAGGTCTGGCCCATGGGGCAGGTGCCACAGGGGAGCGTGCCACCGCAGCCATTGCCCCAGGTGCCGCAGGCGTAGCCGAGCGCGCTGCAGGTGGTGGGCTGGCACATGCCGCCGCCGCAGACGTTGGGCGTACCGCCGCCGCCGCACGTTTGTCCCGTCGGGCACGTGCCGCAGTTCAAGGTGCCTCCGCAGCCATCACCCTGGGTCCCGCAGTTCGCTCCGAGCTGGGTGCAGGTGCGCGGCGTGCAGGGGGTGCCGCACTGCAACGGGTTGCCGCCACCACCACAAGTCTGCGGGGGCGTGCAGGTGCCGCAGTTGACGGTGTTGCCGCAGCCGTCGGGCTGGATGCCGCAGTTCGCGCCGAGCTGCGCGCAGCTGCGCGGGGTGCACATCTGCGGGGGCGGAACGTCGGGGCGGATGCACGAAGAGAGGTCGAAGATGAGGTACTCGAACACTTTTTCCTGCGGGGTCATGCCGCCCACGGCGCAGTACGGCCACACCGCGCCGCTCGCCGACGCATCGATGACGTGGAAGTCGCTGAACAACACGCGGCCGCACTGGTTGTCAGGCGTCGCGGTGGTGGGGGTGTTGAACGTGTACTGGAAGGGGATGACCTCGTTCGGGTTGGCGTTCGTTCTCCCGTAGACCCAGCGCTGACCGGGCGGGTTGTTGATGCCGCTCATGTCGTTGCGCACGGTGGTGATGCGGATGCGGGGAATCGCGGGGGTCGACGTCGCGGCCTGCGCGTTCACCAGCTGCACCCACTCGGCGAAGGTGACGCCCTTGGGGAAGCTGGTGTCGATGCGCGCGTCCTGGTTGGCGACCGACGCGGCGCCCGGGGTGAACGTGGCCGAGCTGGTGAACGAGATGGTGCTCGGGTTGCCGTAGAGCCACACGTACGCGAAGTGGCTGGCGAAGATGCGGCCGCCGGCGTTGGCGTACCGTTCCATGTTGTCGCGCTGCAGGAACGACTTGGGCTGCTCGTTGCCCACGCAGTCGAGGATGATCATGTCGTACTTGCGCATCTCGGCGAGGCTGTTGAAGAGCGTCGAGGCCGCGGTCGAGGTCGAGCCCGTGAAGCGGCCACCGTTGTCACGGTAGAAGCGCACGCGACCGGTGCCCGAGCCGACGGAGTACTGATCGTTCGCGATGCCGATCTTCGGCAACACGCACTCGATGGTGTCCACCGCGCCGGTGACGACGGCGATGCGCGGGATGTTGTCGTTGGGGTGCTGCTCAGCCTGCTTGCGCGGCAGGCGAGTCTGGTCGCGCGTGAGCGCGGTCGTCGAGCAGCACGCGGGGGCGGGCACGGTGATCTGCCGGCGCCACTTGCCGAGCTGAATCACGAGCGGCACGTCGACGCCGCAGGGCACGTTGTTGAGGCGGAAGGTGCCGTTGGTGGCCGAGAAGGTCGACACGAGCGGGCTGCCCGACACGCCGTCGGCGCACTGGTCACACGTGACACCGCCATCGCCGTCGAGTGAGCCGACGGCGCTGTTGGGCACGTAGATGAGCGCGTTGGGGATGGGGTCGGGCTGGCCGTAGCCGGCGTCAGCCTGAGTGGGGGCGAACACGGTGCCGGTCAACGTGGTGCCGCCGTCGACGCCCGGGCAGGCGTTCTGGTTCAAGCAGAGGTTGGTGCAGGTGCCTGCGTCGACGCCGATGCTGCCGCACACGCTGGGGATGCCGGCGCCGCCGCAGATGTCAGGGGCAGTGCAGGTGCCGCACTGAATGATGGTGCCGCAGCCGTCGTTCATCGCGCCGCAGTTGGCGCCGAGCTGCTGACACGTTCTGGGGACACAGGCCGGGGGGTTGCCGCACACGTTGCCCTGACCGCCACCGCCGCAGGTCTGCGTGCCGCTGCAGGTGCCGCACTGAATGATGGTGCCGCAGCCGTCGCTCACGGGGCCGCAGTCTGCACCGAGCTGCGGGCAGGTCCTGGGGATGCAGGCGACCGAGCCACCACACTGGTTGGCAATGCCACCGGCGCCGCACGCCTGAGGTGACGTGCACGAGCCGCAGTTGGGCATGTTGGTCGCGGTGTTGAGGGCGATGCCACCGCAGCCGTCGCCGACCTGGCCGCAGGTCGCACCGAGCTGCTGACACGTTCGGGGGACGCACTGCACACCGCCGCCACAGCGGTTGGGGGTGCCGCCACCACCACAGACCTCAGGCGCGGTGCAGGTGCCGCAGTTCTGCGTGATGCCGCAGCCGTTGCCGACCTGGCCGCAGTTGGCGTTGAGCTGGGTGCAGTCGAGCGGGGTGCAGACCGCCCCGCCACCGCAGCTGTAGGGCACGCCACCGGCGCCGCACGTCGCGCCACCGTCGCAGCCGCCACAGTTGAGAATCTGGCCACAGCCATCACCGATGACGCCGCAGCTCGCGCCGGCGATGGCGCACGTGGTGGGGATGCACATGCCGGCGTCGTTGACGTTGCTGCCGACGATGCCGCACTTGCCGGGCACGCCGCCGCCGCCGCAGATTTCAGGCAGCGCACACGAGCCACAGTTCATCAAGTTGCCGCAGCGGTCGGCCATCGGGCCGCACTCGGCGCCGAGGTCCTGACAGGTGACGGGAATGCAGCCCGCGTCGCCACCACACACCGAAGGGGTGCCGCCGCCGCCGCAGGTCTGCGGGAGCGTGCACGAGCCACAGTTGAGCAAGCTGCCGCAGCCGTCGCCGATGGGGCCGCAGTTCGCGCCCGACGAGCTGCAGGTGACGAGGCCGCAGCCGCCGTCGCCCGACATCATCATGCCTCCGCCGCCACCGCCGGTGCCGCCGTCCGTCGAGCCGCCGCCGCCACCTCCGGTGCTCCCGCCGCCACCGCCGCCCGTGGAGCCGTCGAGGTCACCACCACCGCCCATGCCGCTGTCGGTGCCGGCGGGGGGGGTGTTGCAGTCACAGCCGCTGATCACCGCTGCCGCGACGAGCACCGCGGTTCGGAACATGTTGCGCATTCGATGGACTCCTGATCCGAACCGGCCGGTCCGGGCAAAGACAAGACCGAAACTGTAGCGCGGAGCGGGCGTTCGTCGCGCGTCTCGTTCTTGCTACGTCAGGCGACCACTCCGCGCTTGCGTTCGGGCGTCACTTCCACGACTTTCGTGTCTGCATGTCACCTCGTTCGTCGCGTGTCGCGCTTTCCTTCCTCGCGGCGTTTCTGCTCGGGTTTCTCGTTTCCTGCAGCGTCAGCTTCACCGACGAGGTGCGCTATGCGTGTAAGGCCGACACCGACTGTGGCGGAGATGGGTTTGTGTGCACCCCCGCTGGCACCCGGATCTGCTGCAAGCCCTCAGGTGCTGAAATCTGCGACAAGAAGGACAACGACTGCGACGGCTTTGCTGACAACACCGGCAAGCTCGAGACCTGCAACGGCGAAGACGACGACTGCAATGGCGTCACCGACGATGGCTTCGACAAGCAGACCAACGTGAGCCACTGCGGCGCGTGCAACAACGCGTGCGCCCCGCGCGTCGAGTTCTGCCGCGGTGGCCAGTGCATCGTGCGGCTCGAGAGTCTGTGCTTCGACGGCTTCGACGACGACGGCAACGGTAAGACCGACTGCGAAGATCCTTCCTGTGACAAGCGCGCGTGCGGCGCAGCGTGCGTCTGCCAGAACCTGAAGAAGGCCGAAGACCTCTGCACCGACGGCATCGACAACGAAGGCGACAACTTCACCGATTGCCTCGACCCCGACTGCACGGGAAAGACGTGTCGCTCGGGCGGTTGCACCTGTGTGGCGGACGGAGGCCAGTTCGAGAGCGACTGCACCGACGGCCTCGACAACGACAACGACGCACTCGCCGACTGCCTCGACACCGACTGCGTCGCCAAGTTCTGCACGCCGCCCGACATCTATTTCACGTGCACCGGCGACCAGAAGTGCCGCTGCAACGGTGGCGTGCAAATCGCCGAGGTCGGCTCGGTGCTGTGCCGCGATGGCGTCGACAACGACTGTGACGGCGAGTTCGACTGCGACGAAGACTCCTGCACCGGTCAGTCGTGCGTCGCCGATGGCGGCATGGGCTGCGAGTGCTTCATGGGGCGCAAGAAGGAAACGTCGTGCGTCAATCTCGTCGATGACGACGGGGACTCGCTGGTCGACTGCGCTGACTCCGACTGCCTGATGGGCACGACCTGCACCAGGCCCGATGGCGGCGGCGCGGGTGCGTGTGGTGCCTCGAGCACGTGCGACTGAGCCGCGGCTGGTCAACCTGTTCACGTCACGAGGTTGACAAGCAGCTCAGAAGTGCAGAAAACGACCCGGTTCTCGCAGGTTACCGAGGCCTTCATGCACTCTCCCGGCTCTGAGTTTTCAGGTCACGCGCACAGTCCCCCGAAGCCCGTGGCCGAGGTGCCGCTGAGGCACGATTGGTCGGTGGCCGAGGTGCAGGCGCTCTACGAGCTGCCCCTGCTTGAGCTCGTGTACCGCGCTCAGACGGTGCACCGCGCGGTGTGGAAGGAGAACAAGGTGCAGCTGTGCAGCCTGCTTTCCATCAAGACCGGGGGCTGCCCGGAAGACTGCAGCTATTGCCCGCAGGCGGCCCGGTACAAGACGGGCGTGCAGGCCGAGAAGTTGATGGCGGTGCCTGAGGTGTTGAGCGCGGCGAAGCAGGCGCGCGAGGCGGGCGCGACGCGGTTCTGCATGGGCGCGGCGTGGCGCGAGGTGAAAGACGGGCCGCAGTTCGACTCGGTGCTGGAGATGGTGCGCGGCGTGAAGTCGCTGGGCATGGAAGCGTGTTGCACGCTGGGCATGGTGACCGACTCGCAGGCGAAGCGGCTCAAGGACGCGGGCCTCGACGCCTACAACCACAACCTCGACACCAGCGAGGGCCACTACGAGGAGATCATCTCCACGCGTACGTACGGAGATCGCCTCGCGACGCTCGAGCGCGTGCGCCAGGCGGGCATCAGCGTGTGCTGCGGCGGCATCATCGGGTTGGGGGAGACGGTGGCCGACCGCTGCCAGATGCTGGTGACGTTGGCGAACCAGCCCCATCACCCCGACTCGGTGCCCGTCAACGCGTTGGTGCCGGTGAAGGGCACTCCACTGGCGAACAACGCGCGCGTCGAGTCGATCGAGATGGTGCGCACCATCGCGGTGGCGCGTCTGCTCATGCCGGCGTCGATGGTGCGGTTGTCGGCGGGCCGCGAGCAGATGAACGAAGAGGCGCAGCTGTTGTGCATGATGGCGGGCGCGAACTCGGTGTTCTTCGGTGAGAAGCTGCTCACCACGTCGAACCCCGAGCTCGAGCGCGATCTCGCGCTGTTCGAGAAGGCCGGCGTCGTTCCTCTTCTCCCGAACGTGGACAAGCCGGTCGCGCAGTGAGGTCGATCGTCGACAGCTGGGCCGGCGAGGCGCTCGCCGCGCTTGAGGCCGATTCGTTGCGGCGCTCGCTGGAGCCGCTCGAGACACCGGTCGGGGCGCGCGTGCGCATCGAGGGGCGCGAGCTGCTCAACTTTTCGAGCAACGACTACCTCGGTCTCGCGGCAAACGAGTTGGTGCGGCAGGCCGCGCAGGCGGCGCTCGCGCTGCACGGCGTCGGTGCAGGCGCGTCGCGGCTGGTGGTGGGTGACACCCCGGCGCACCAGTCGCTCGAGCGGGCGCTGGCGAAGTTCGAGGGCACCGAGCGGGCGCTGCTCTTCAACAGCGGCTACGCGGCGAACGTCGGCGCGCTGACCTCGTTGTTCGGGGTCGGTGACGTGGTGTTCAGCGACGAGCTGAACCACGCGAGCCTCATCGACGGCTGCCGGCTGTCGCGCGCGAAGGTGGTGGTCTACCCCCACCGCGACGTGGAGGCGCTCGAGGCGCTGGTGCGCGCAACCCCGGGGCGGCGCCGGGCCATCGTCACCGACACGGTGTTCTCGATGGATGGTGACCGCGCTCCAGTGCGAGGGTTGCGTGAGTTGGCAGATCGTCACGAGCTGGCGCTGCTGGTCGACGAGGCGCACGCGACCGGTGTGCTGGGGCCGGGCGGGCGGGGGCTGTGTGCGCTCGAGGGCGTGACGCCCGACGTGCACGTGGGCACGTTGTCGAAGGCCATCGGGGCGTTCGGCGGCTTCGTGTGCGGGAGCCAGGCGCTGTGCGAGCTGTTGCTCAACCGCGCGCGGCCGTTGATCTTCAGTACGGCGTTGCCGGCGGCGATCTGCGCGGCGGCGGAGCGCGCGCTCGAGTTGATCAGCGACGGCGGCCTGCAGGTGCGGCTCGCGGGGCATGTCGCGGCGTTCGCGACTGCGCTCGGCGCCCGGCCGGACTCGGCGATCTTCCCGGTGGTGGTGGGCGCTGCGACCCGCGCGCTCGAGCTTTCCGCTTCGCTGCGTGAACGGGGCTTTCTGGTGAAGGCGATTCGCCCGCCGACGGTGGCGACGAGCCGGCTGCGCATTGCGCTGAGCGCCGCGCACTCACGAGACGAGGTGATGGCGCTCGCGAGTTGCTTGAGCCCCATCGCCCCACAGCGATCTCCTCTCGTGAGGGTTCATGAGCACGCCCCCTGAGGCCTCCGCCGATGCCTTCCCCCGCTCCACGGCAGGGGGGGAGGGGGACAGGGTTCGCACCGCTCGACTCCTCGCGCTCGACGCGGCGCACGTGTGGCACCCCTTCACGCAGATGCAGGGCTGGCTCGACGATCGCCCGCTGATCATCGAGCGGGGTGAGGGCAACTGGCTCATCGACACCGAGGGCCACCGCTGGCTCGACGCGATCTCCTCGCTCTGGGTGACGACGCACGGGCACCACAAGGCCGAGCTCGACGCGGCGGTGCGCGCCCAGCTCGACAAGGTGGCGCACTGCACGTTGCTGGGTCAGGCCTCGGTGCCCAGCATCGAGCTCGCGGCGAAGCTGGTGTCGCTGGCGCCGAAGGGGCTCACGCGGGTCTTCTATTCAGACTCGGGCAGCACCTCGGTCGAGATCGCCGTGAAGATGGCGTACCAGTACTGGCAGCTCACCGGGCACCCGCGCAAACAGCGCTTCGTCGCGCTGGCTGAGGCGTACCACGGCGACACCATCGGCTCGGTCTCGGTGGGCGGCATGGACCTGTTCCACGAGCGCTTCCGCGGGCTGCTGTTTCCCGTCGAGCGCGTGGGCACGTTCCTGCCTGGCAATGGACACACGCTCGAGAGGTCTCTGGCGGAGATCGAGGAACTCTTCGCGGCGAAGCATGAAGAGCTCGCGGGCTTCGTGGTCGAGCCGCTGATTCAGGGTGCGGCGGGCATGCTCATTCAACCTGAAGGCTGGCTGGGGGGCGTGGCCGGGCTGTGTCGGAAGTACGACGTGCTGCTCATTTGCGACGAGGTCGCGACGGGGTTCGGCCGCACGGGGAAGCTGTTCGCGGTCGAGCACGAGGGTGTGACGCCCGATCTGATGTGCGTCGCGAAGGGGCTCACCGGGGGCTACCTGCCGCTCGCGGCCACGCTGGCCAACGAGCGCATCTACGCCGCGTTCCTGGGGCGGTTCGACGAGGCGAAGACGTTCTTCCATGGGCACACGTACACCGGCAATCCGCTCGCGTGCGCGGCGGCGCTGGCGAACCTCGAGCTGTTCGAGACGGAAGCCACGCTCGACCGCATGAAGCCGGTCGAAGCGGTGCTGGCCGACGGCCTCGCTGAACTCGCGAAGTCGAAGCACGTGCGCGAGGTGCGCCGCCGCGGGTTCATGGCGGGCATCGAGCTGGTGAACGCCGAGGGCAAACCGTTCGAGTTCGCCGAGCGCATGGGCTTCAAGGTGTGCATGGCAGCGCGAGCGAGCTCGGTGCTGCTGCGGCCTCTGGGGAACGTCATCGTCCTGATGCCTCCGCTGTCGTTGAGCGTCGAAGAAGCGAAGCGGGTGGTGCGCGCCGTCAAGGAAGCGATCGAAGCGACGCTGGGGGGGCGGTGATGCGAGTTTTCGTCACAGGTACCGACACCGACGTGGGGAAGACCGAGGTCTCGTGCGCGCTGCTGTCGGTGCTCGCGCAGCGCGGACTCAAGCCGTTCGCCTGGAAGCCGTTCGAGAGCGGGGGCACCGGAGACGCCGAGCGGCTGTGGGACGCGTCGGGCCGTTGGCAGGCTCGGGCGAGCGTGTGCACCTATCGCCTCGAGACGCCCCTCGCCCCGCACATGGCGGCGCAGAAGGAAGGCGTGCGGGTGGATTGGCGCCGCGTGACCCGGGCGTTCGCCGACATCGGGCCGGGGCCGTGCGTCGTCGAAGGTGCTGGCGGGTTGCACGTTCCGATCACGGCGAAGCGCGACGTCATCGACTTCATCGAAGAGCTTCGGTTGCCGGTGTTGCTCGTCGCGCGAGCGGGCCTTGGCACCATCAACCACACGAGCTTGTCGCTGAACGCCCTCTTCGAACGGAAGCTGAAGGTGCTCGGCGTGGTGCTGACGGCGACGAGCCCGGCGAAGGACGAAGCGGTGCGGCTCAATCGCGCGGAGTTGGCGCGGCGATTTCCGCGAGTGACGTTCGTGGGGCCGGTGCCGTTCGTGGCCGACGCGATGAAGCGGCGCGCCGCGGTGGCGCGGGCGCTGCGGCCGCTGCTTTGAGGCCGGGTCTGTGGGTTGCGGCACTCACTCTACGAAGGTCGGTCGAAGAGGTCTGACGGGGATCGCGTGAGCGCCCGCGCGCTTGCGGAGGACTGACATCAAAGAGTCCTGATTCGGAGTCATCGATGTCGGCCCGAGCAGAGCGAGCCGGCCTGGGCGCACTTCAGCGCGCGGCGAGGGGCTCGAGGAGACGTTGGGGTTCGGCGTCTTGATGGTGGGCGCCAACCCTTCAATCAGTTGGGGCAGCCGACAAGTGCGAAATAGATCTCGGTGTTGGTGGTGCCGTTGCGGTCGTCACGCCAGCAGAACGCAAAGGTCTGACCATTCCACAGGGCGGTGGTGAAGCTCGAGACGCCGGTGCCGCTGCTGAGCTTGAAGTCGGCGCCGTTCTTGATGCCGCTCGCCGAGACCTGCGCGAAGTAGATGGAAGGCAGGTTGGGCGAGGTGCGGTCGTCCTGCCACGAGATGCCGAACTGGAAGCCGTTCCAGTCGATGGAAGGGTAACCCGAGAAGCCGCCCGCGACGGTGAGGCGCATGTCGCTGCCGACCTTCTGGCCCGTCGCCGAGAGCCGCGTGAAGTACACCTCGGCGTTGCCGTCGCGCGTGTCGTGCCACACGATGGCCCACTCGCGATCTTGATCGTTCCACGAGAGATCGGGCCAGGCGCTGTCGGCCGCGTCGTTGGTCACCCGCACCTCACCGCCGAGCGGCGCGCCCGTGGCGCTCAACCGGCGGAAGTAGACCTCGCGGTTGCCGGTGTTGCGGTAGTCGGTCCACGCGAGGCCGAACTCGGTGCCGTTCCACTTCAAGATGGGGCTCGACTGGCGACCCGGGTCGGTCGTCACCTGCACTTCCCCCCCGATGCGCGTGCCGTTCTTGTCGAAGCGCTGGAAATAGAGGTCGTGCTTGCCCGCCCCGCTGCGCTGATCGTCGTACGCGACGGCGAAGTGTTGGCCCGTCCACACGACGTCTGGCCAGTCGCTGTCGAGGGTGGCGTTGGTCAGCCGAATCGCGGTGCCCGTCGCCTGACCGTTCGAGTTGAGCGGGCGGTAATAGATCTCCGAGTCACCGGGAGCGTCATCGGCGTACACGAGGCCCCAGCCCGAGCCATGCCACGCGATGGTGGGGTGGCTGCTGCTGCCGCTGGTGTTCGAGACGCGGGTGTCGTTCGCGTTCACCCGCACGCCCTGTGAGGTCAGCCCGGCGAAGTAGATCTGCCCCGCCGCGCCGTCGCGCTTGTCCTGCCACACCAGTCCGAAGCCGGTGTCGCTCTTGCCGATGTAGACGAAGTCGCTGGTCGACGGGTTGTTGGTGATGCGCAGGTCGCCGGAGGTGTTGGTGATCAACCCCTCGTCGACGGTGCCGTCGCAGTCGTCGTCTTTGCCGTTGCAGCTCTCGGCGTTGCCCATGGGCGGCATGCAGGCTTGCGGAGTGCCGTTCAGGCACGAGCTCTCGACGCTCGCGCACTCACCACGTCCGCACTGCTGCGGCATCAGGCCGTCGTCGACCGCGCCGTTGCAATCGTCGTCGAGGCCGTTGCAGGTCTCGGCGTTGGGGGGAAAGGGCATGCAGTTGGCGGGCGCTCCGCCGATGCAGGAAGGCACCGTGCGCTGACACGCGCCGACACCACAGTCGACCGTGCCCAGGTCTTCGTCGATGGTGCCGTCGCAGTCGTCGTCGCGGCCGTTGCAGACCTCGAGCTCGCAGCCCGGGATGCCGGCGTCGACGACTGGCGTCGGCGGGGGCATCTCGACCTTCTTCAACCGGTCTTGACCGCACCCGCAGCCGGACAGCGTCAACGACGTGAGCAGCGACCAGATGATCAGAGCGCGTGACTTCATGCGCTGCGCGGTGTGGCACAGAGGCAGAGTCGCTGTCACGCGCCCCCCCGTCACGTCACCGCGATGTTTCTCTCAAGAGGTGAGAGTGCTGATCAGCGCCTTGACGCGCGCCGTGTGCCGGCCTCGTTTCTCAGGAACTGGGCGGCGCTTTGACGTACATTCGGCGCCGTGACGCTCTTCGACGCCGTCGAGTCGGGTGACCTCGCGCACCTCAAGGCCGCGCTGGCCTCGGCGACCGACGTGAACGCGCTGGGGGCCGACCAACGCACGCCGCTCATCGAGGCCGCGGCGCGTGGCTGGCTCGAGGGTGTGACGCTGCTGCTCGAGCACGGCGCTGAGCCCGAATGGCGCGATGGCACCGACGAGACGGCGATGCTGAAGGCCGCGGCGAACGGTCACGCCGACGTGGCGCGACTGCTCTCGAAGAGCGCGTCTGACGACGACAAGTCGCTGGCGAGCTCGTTCTTGAACGCCTTCGGGGCGGCGCACGCGCCTGAGTACAAGTACGACGGCAGTTCGCTGAAGCGAAAGGTCGCCGAGGTGGCGGCGCGGGCTGCGAACTTCGTGGGTGACGAAGAGCCTCTCGCGCGGGTCGAGCGCGTCGAACGGGCGGAGGCGAACTCGACGTCGCCCCGGAACAAGAAGCGGTGAGCACCGTGGGCGCACGACGGCAGGAACGGGAAGTCTCGACCCCCAGGGGCCAGATGCTCAAGCGGCCCGGCCCGGTCGGTGGCGTGCGCGATCTCAACCGGCAGAAGAAGGCCCAGGCGATTCGCGACGCGGCGCTGTTGTTGTTTCTCGAGCGCGGCATCGAGGCGGTGTCGGTCGACGACATCATGAAGTCGGCGCGCATGGCCAAGGGCAGCTTCTATCGGTACTACGCCGACCAGACCGCACTGGTGGACGACATCATGTCGGCGACGCGCGAGCTGATGACGCGGGCGCTCGAGGCGTGCTCGCGCGAGCTCGAGACGGCGTCGACGCGGGAAGCGATGTTCAAGGCGTACGCGCGCATCGGCGACGTGATGGCGACCCTGCTGATGGAATACCCGGGCCCGGTGCGGCTCTTTCTGCAGGAATCGCGGGCCCCGGCGCAGGGCGCACGGCGGCCCATCAAGGATCTCTCGAAGACGGTCTCGCAGTACGCCATCGAGATGACGAAGACGGCGCAGAAGCACGGCATCTTGAAGCCCATCCCCTTCGCGGTGTCGGCGCTCACGGTGGTCGGCGCGGCCGAGCGGCTGCTGCTCGCGGTGCTGCAGGAAGAAGACATCGGCAACGTGCTCGAGGTGCCGGCGGCGCTGACCACGCTCATCCTCGACGGGCTGCGCGCGTGAGTGAGGCGAAGAAGACGGCGCTGATCACCGGCGCCAACCGCGGCATCGGTCAGCAGGTGGCCCGCGTGGTCGCCAAAGGCGGCTGGGACGTGCTCGTCGCATCACGCGATCGCCAGAAGGCCGACACCGCGGCCGCGCGGCTGCGAAAGGACACAGGCGGGCGGTTGAAGGGTGTGGAACTCGACGTGACGAGCGACGCTTCAGTCGAGACAGCGGCGCGCAAGCTGCGCGATGGCGCGATTCGCATCGACGCGTTGATCAACAACGCCGGCGTGTATCGGGACCAGTCGGCAGCGACGACGCTCGAGACGAACTTCTTCGGGCCGCTGCGCGTGACGCTGGGGCTGCTGCCGTTGCTGCGCGATGGGGCGACCATCACCAACGTGACCAGCGGGCTGGGCGCACTGTCGAACCTCGAGGGTGAGCTGAGACGCGCGTTGTCGTCAGCGACGCTCACGCGCGACGAGTTGATCGCGTTGATGAAGCAGTTCGTCGAGTCGGACGGCAGCGACCCCTACGGGGTGTCGAAGGCTGCCTTGAACGCGTTGACGCGGTTGTTCTCGGTCGAGCTCGCGCCGCGGGGCATCAAGGTCAACGCCATCGACCCGGGTTGGGTGCGCACCGACATGGGCGGCCGCAACGCGCCAAGGTCGGTCGAGGTTGGCGCCGCCAGCGTGCTGTTCGGCGTTGCGGCGACGCAGACGGGCGGCGTGTTTCGCGACGGGCGCCTCATCGGCCCCTGAGCGCTCAGCTTGCTTGCCTCGGTGCATCGACCAGCCGAAGCGACCGCGGGCCGGCCCCCAGCGAGAATTCACTGACCAGCGCTTCGAGGGCGCTCGCCTGCGCCGACAGTTCCTGCCCCGTGTGGGACGCTTCTTCGGCGCTGTCAGCGTTCTGCTGGGTGAGCCCATCGACTTCTTTGACGACCTGCACGACCGCGGCGATGCGGCTGGCCTGTTCCCGGCTCGTGGCGCTGATGGTTCCCAGCGAGCGCGCCAGCCGGTCTGAGCTGTCGACGATGCCGCCGAGGGTCTTGCGCACCGTCTGCGAGGTCTCCGCGCCCTGCACGCTGAGCGAGATGGCGCCCTTGATGAGCGACTCGGTCATCTGCGCTGCCTGCTTCGAGCGGCTGGCCAGCGCGCGCACTTCTTCGGCGACGACGGCAAAGCCGCGGCCGGCTTCCCCGGCGCGTGCGGCCTCGACGGCGGCGTTGAGCGCGAGCAGGTGGGTTTGAAAGGCGATCTCGTTGATGTCGCGAATGATGGCCGCCGTCGCCTCTGACGCTTCCCGAATGCGGTCGACGGCCGAGGCCATCTCTCCAGCGGCGCGTGAGCCGTCCTGACACTGCGTTCGCGTCTCGGCGGCCATGCAGTGGGCCTGTTCGGCAGCGGCAGCGGCATCAGCGGTTTGCTGCGTGAGGGTGGTCAGGTCTCCGGTGGCGCGCTCGACGCTGCGGGCCTGGCGAACGGCCGCGTCGGCCAGCGAGCGGCTGCTGGCCGCGATCTCAGTCGACGCCGAGCTCACCTGCCGGGACGTGACGGCGACCTTCCCGAGGCTCCGTTCCAGCGCTTCGACGGCGGTGTTGTAGGACTGCTGAATGGCTGCGAACTCGCCACCGAACTGCCCATTCATGCGCGAGGTGAGGTCGCGCTGGGCGAGGCGGCCCATCGCGGCGCGGGCTGCAGCCAGCGGTGCTTGAACCTGCTCGAACATCTCGTTCAAGCCGCCGACCAGCTCCGCGTACCCGCCGCTCAACCCGGAGAGTTCTGCGCGTTGGCTGAAGTCGCCTTTGCGGGCGGCGCGAATGAGAGCCTGCGTTCCGGTCATCGCGCTGCCCAGGGAGGTCGCGGCGACGTTGAGGTTCCGTGCGACCAGATCGCCCCCGCTGCGCGCTTCGACCCGCGCGGTGAAATCGCCGTTGCCGAGGGCCGCCACCGCGCCGCCCACCTCTCGCAGGTAGCGGATCATCGAGCGGAACGAGTCTGCCAACACACCCAGCTCCGTCGAGGAGTGGTGGTGCACCTCCTGGTTGACCTCTCCCTGGGCCAGGGCGTTGGCGGCTCTCGTCAGCTCGTCGAGTGGGCGGAGGATGCGCCGCGACAGCACGTACGAGAGGGAGATCATCAGCAGTGAGGCCACCACGCAGCTCACCGCGAGCCCGCCGCGGAAGCGGTCGAGCCCCGCCTGCGTCGTCGAGCCCACCAGCGTCGCCTCGGCCTCGAGCGCGTTGCCCACCTGTTCGAGCTCTTCTTCGAGGTGGTCGAACGATGCGTAGAAGTCACGGAGTGCCGCCAGCGCGGCCGCACGGTCGCTGTTCGTGAGCCCGACCACCTGGAGAGACAGGCGTTGGTAGTCGGCCAGCTTCACCTTCGCGGTGTGGAGCTGTGCGGTGAGCGGCCCGGAGAGCCCCCGGTTCTCGTTGGCGACCAGCTGCCGGTTGAGTTCGCTGAGGTGCTCGTCGAGAGAGCCGCGGGCTGCCCGTCGTTCCGCCTCGTCGCGGGCGACGAGCGAGGCGAGCACGTCGGCGCGAATGGCGTCGTGCATCATGTCGGCGATCATGTGCGTTCGCAGGGCCTGCGTCAGGGTCTGAGACCGATCGATGCTGGCCTTGGTCTCGTCGAAGCGCAGGGCTGCGCTGGCGCTGAGGCCGGCCGCCGCCAGCACGCCGAGAAGGGCGATCAGCGACACGCTTTGGCGAACGGACAAGTTCATGAGGGAACGCGAAAGCAAAGCGTGTTCCCAGAGCGAAGAGTCACGGGTGTGACGGAGGCGTTGCTGCGGTTCAATCGGGCTGCAGGGCGGTGCTAAGGCCCCCGGGGTGAGCCGCTTCGCAATCGTCGCTGCGTTGGTGCTGGTGGGGTGTGGCCAGCTGGTGGTCACCCCTGACTCGGGTGGGGGCGAAGAAGACTTCGATGGAGGCCTCGACGCAGGGTCGTTGGACGGTGGTCCGGAAGATGCGGGCACGCCCGATGCCGGGAGGCCCGATGCGGGCACACCCGACGCCGGCCGGACCGATGCGGGGGGCAGCGATGGCGGGCCGTCGATGGCGTTGGTGAGCGTGTCGGCCCCGCGCGAGCTGCGTGGCGTGTGGATCGCCACCGTGCTCAACCTCGACTGGCCGACCGCGTCGTCGTTGAGCGCTGATGCGGGCCGAGCGCAGCTGACCAACCTCGTCAACTCGATGGCCGACGCGGGGCTCAACGCGCTCTTCTTTCAGGTGCGCCCCGAGTCCGACGCCCTCTACGAGTCGACGCTCGAGCCGTGGAGCCGCTTCCTCACCGGCACGCAGGGCACCAACCCCGGGTGGGACCCGCTCGACGAGCTGCTCACCATGGCCCACGCGCGCGGCATCGAAGTGCACGCGTGGATCAACCCGTACCGTGCGTTGCACACCGCGGGTACGAGCACGGCGCAGAACCACGTCACCCGCACGCTGAGCCAGTTTTCCATTCCGTACGGGAACGGCGTGGTGATGAACCCCGGCGCGCGCGCAGTGCAGCAGCACGTCGAAGCCGTCGTGGACGACTTGCTCACCCGCTACGACGTCGACGGCCTGCACTTCGACGACTACTTCTACCCGTACCCTGACTCGAGCCAGACGCCGTTCCCCGACAGCGCGACGTACGCGGCGTATCAGGCCGACGGCGGCACGATGAACCTGGGCGACTGGCGCCGCGACAACGTGAACACGCTCGTGCGCGAGGTGATGGGCCTCGTCACCAACGATCACCCCACCGTGCGCTTCGGCATCTCGCCCTTCGGCATCTGGCGCAGCAACCAGCCGGTGCCCGGCCTCGACGCGTACGCGACCATCTACTGCGACGCCCCGACGTGGATGATGAACGGCTGGGTCGACTACCTCGCGCCGCAGCTCTACTGGCGCGAAGGCAGCCCACAGGACTACTCGACGCTCGCGACGTGGTGGGCGATGCGCAACATGGGCGGTCGCCACCTCTTCCCGGGCCACGCCGTGAACCAGCTCTCAGGAGCGAACTGGCCGCTCTCCGAGATTCAGACGCAGGTCGGCATCACGCGGAGCCTCGCGAGCCAGGGCGCGCTGGGCGCCATTCACTTCCGCGCGGCGTTCATCGCCAACGACACCAAAGGGGTGCACGGGCTGTTCAAGAACACCCTCTACGCGAAGCCGGCGTTGCCACCGGTGCTGCCGCGCGCCGGTGCGAGCGTGGCGCCGGCCGTGCCGTTCTTGAACCTCGTCGGCGGCAGCGCGTTGTGGGTGACCAGCCCGCAGCCGCAGGCGACGCGCTTCTTCGCGCTCTACAAAGAAGTCAGCGCGGGCCAGTGGGAACTCCAGCAGGTGAAGGGCGGGGCGATGGTCGACTTCATCGTCTCGCGCGGTACGTGGGCGGTCAGCGCGATCGCGCGCGGCGGCGCCGAGTCGCAGGGCGTGAAGCTCGTCGTGCCGTGAGCAGGTCATGGCCACGCGACGCGTCTTCAAGCCGCTGAAGCTCGACGAGGCCGTCGCTGCGTGGGTCGTGGAGCAGAGCCCCGAGACGGTCGCGAACGTCGAACGTGCGGGTGTCGAGAGCTCGAAGGCGCGCGGCCCACACGAGTGGGATCTCGCTGACTTCGACCGATCGCGGTTGCGGTGGGTGCTGGAATGGTTACCGCAGGCGCCCGCAGGTCCCCGCCTCGCGGTGCTCAAGCGCCTCGGCACCGTGCTGCGAGACCCGCGCCTGACGAAGCCGCTGTTGTCGCTGCTCCCACTCGAGAACCTGCAGCCCATCGAGCACGCGCTGGTGCTCTCGTTGCTCGAGCAGAACGCCGACCAGCGCGAGGCTTCGCTGGCTGAGCAGCTGGGCGTGAGCGCACGGCTCGAGACGCTCCGTCGCGAGTCGGAGAAGTGGCTGCGCTTCGCCGCCCAGCGCGAGGCGATGCTGACCACGATGTTCGCGCGGCCCGACGATCTCGAGCTGCGCATGGTGACCGCCGACTGGCTCAGCGGCTTCGGAGATCCCCTCGGCGAGTTGATGTCGCTGCAGCTCTCGGGCGCCGGCGACGTCGTGAAGCCGCGGGTGGCCCAGTTGATGGAGACCTTCGGCGCCGTGTGGTGCGCCGACCTGTTTGCGCCAGAGCCGGTGCGTGAGCTGGCGTTCGAGCAGGGCGTGCCGACGTCCATCTCGGTGCCGCGCCCGATTCGATTCGTGCCCGCGTGCGCGACGCTGCGCTCGCTGACGACGCTGTCCAACGACTTCCAGTGGCTCTCGACGTCACCGTGGAAGCGGGTGCGCCTGGTGCGGCCGATTCCCGTGCTTCGCGCGAGTGAACTCGACGCGCGCATCGAGGATGTCGTTCGCTTCGACGAATTCGAGATCTTCGAGCAGCACCAGAGCGGCGAGCACTCGAAGCTCCTTGCCTACCGCGACGGTCGCCTGGTGCTGTTCACCACGCGCGAGAAGGTGCCCGGCTTCTGGAAGACGGTCTCCGCGCGCTTACCGACGCGGCCGGTGAAGTGGGTGGTGCCGACGACCTCCAGCGTCACGGCGCCGTCCGGCGTGGAGGTCGAGGTTCTCCCTCCCGCGCAGGTCCACGAACTCATGCTCAGGGAAGCGAAGCGCCTCGAGCGGCTCCCCGTGACGACGTCGAAGTGATGGCCCCTCTCGACGTGAGCTCGTGCTCACGCCCGGTTGCGCGACGGCGCACGCGATGCATCCGGTGGGCGCCTGCTCACTTCACTTCGCCTCCTCGCGGTTGCTGCACTGGTGTGCGCGTGTGAACCCGGCACGCTCGTCACGTCGGGTCAGCTGAGCGTTCGCCTCGTCGGTGCGCCGTCGGCTGAGGTGACGAGCGTGTTCGTCACGCTGCGCGCGGTGGTCGCGGTGATGCCCGATGGCGGCGAGGTCACGCTGGCGAGCGGCCCCTTGCTCATCGATCTGCTCTCGCTGCAGCACGGCAACGCGCTGAGCCTGGGTGACCTGACGATGGCCCAGGGGCAGGGTGGCGCAGGTGCGGCTTCGAATCGACGAGTCGGGTCGCAACGACGTGGGGTTCGTCGATGGCACCGTCGCGCCGCTGCAGATCCCCAGCGGCACCGGGTCGGGCATCAAGCTCGTGGGACCCTTCGAGATCCGCGAGTGTGAGACCACGCGGCTGACTCTCGACTTCGACGTGCCCAACTCCATTCGCGTCGCAGTGGTGGGGCAGAGCGGCAAGGTGCTGCTGCGACCGGTGGTCTTCGTGAAGCAGGTGGAGACGTTCGACGCGTGCCCCTGAGGCTCAGGCGCCGCGTTTGGCGAGCTCGAGCTTGGCGATGAGGCCCTGGTGCACTTCGTCGGGGCCGTCGGCGAGGCGCAGGGCGCGGGCCTGCGCGAAGAACGCGGTGAGCAGCGTGTCGTGTGAGAGCCCCGCGCCGCCGTGGATCTGGATCGCGTCGTCGACCACCTGCTGCAGCATGCGCGGCGCGACGACCTTGATGGCGGAGATCTCGGTCATGGCGCCGAGCGCGCCGACCTCGTCGAGCTTCCACGCCGCGTAGAGCGTGAGCAGTCGGGCTTGATCGATCGCCACGCGCGCCTCGGCCACCTTCTGCCGGTTGCCTCCGAGGTTGATCAGCGGCTTGCCGAACGCCGTGCGCTTCGTGGCGCGATCGATCATCAGCTCGAGCGACTTCTCGGCCGCGCCGATGCAGCGCATGCAGTGGTGAATGCGCCCGGGCCCGAGCCGGCCCTGCGCGATCTCGAAGCCGCGCCCCGGGCCCGCGATGATCGCCTCGAGCGGCAGGTGCACGTCGGTGAAGCGCACTTCTCCATGACCGTGCGGCGCGTCGAAGTCGCCGAACACCGGCAGCATGCGTTTGATCTCGATGCCCTTCGTGTCGAGCGGCACCAGCACCATCGAGTGCTGAGCGTGGCGGCCGCCACTTTCGTTCGGCGTGTGGGCCATGAAGATGGCGACCTTCGCGCGCGGGTCACCGAGCCCGGAGGTCCACCACTTGGTGCCGTTGAGCACCACTTCATCGCCGCGCACGACGGCGGTGGCCTGCATGTTGGTGGCGTCACTCGAGGCGACGTCGGGCTCGGTCATGCAGAACACAGAGCGAAGGTCGCCGGCCAGCAACGGCTCGAGCCATTGCTTCTTCTGGGCGTCGGAGCCGTAGCGGTACAGCACCTCCATGTTCCCGGTGTCGGGGGCGTTGCAGTTGAAGATCTCGGGCGCCATCAGGCTGCGGCCGGTCTGCTCGGCGATGGGCGCGTACTCGAGCGTGGTGAGCCCGCCGCCCAGCTTCGCGTCGGGGAGAAAGAGGTTCCACAGGCCGGCCTTCTTCGCCTTCGCCTTCAGCACCTCGACGCGCGGGTGCACCTTCCACTTCGCCCACTCGCCGGTGGGGTTGAGCGCCCGCACCTCGTCCCAGTGCTGCGCCTCGATGGGTTCGATCTCTTCACGCATGAACTGCTTCACGCGCTCGAGCACCTCACGACTCTTCGCCGACGCCTCGAAGTTCATGCGCGCCTTAGAGTCGAGGCGCCGGGGCGACACAAGACGCGCGTCAGGCCCTCACCGCGTGATCGGCTGCTGACCGGCCAGCGCGGCGATCTCGGCGTTGCTCAGCGCGTGTGAGAAGAGCCGCAGGTCGCTGAGCTCGCCGTCGAAGGGCTGCAGGCTCACCGAGCCGCTCCAGCAGTGCCACGGCCCCGCGACGCTGAACGAGCCCCACGTGATCCAGGCCTGCCCGGCGCGCAGGTGCCGCACGAAGTGAGGCGCATCAGTCGCTGCGAGTTCCTGGCCATCGACGAAGAGCCGCACCTTGCCCTTCGGTGCCCACGTCATCGCGACGTGAGACCAGCGGCCGGTGGGCAGACTCGCGCCCGTCGCGGTGAAGAAGAACTTCGCCTGGGGCCCGCCGCCACCGAAGATCTGCGCGACCAGCCGGTGGGACGCATCGAAGCCGAGCAACGTGGTGCACGCGCCCGTCCCAACGGACGTACTGGAGAGCGAGGCCAGCGCACCCGTGCTCGAGGCAGGGCGCACGCGCAGCGCGACGGTGAACGGTCTCTCAGGGTCGCCCACGGCCCACGTCGGCGTCATCACGATCTGCGTGGCAGCGCTCGCGTTCACCAGGGGGCCGTACGCCTGTTCGAAGGGCTGGCCGCTCCGGAGTGTGCTGATCAGTTCAGGCAGCGGGTTCGAGATTTTCCCCGAGGTCTGAGCGCGCGCGACCCACGCCGCGACCTCGGCGCCAGCCTGACAGTACACGGGCCGGTCGAGCCCCGCATGGCGCGCGTAGATCGACCAGGCCTCGGGGTCCGTGAGGCGCGTCAGGTCGTCGATGCCCGGGCCGACGTCGCCACAGGCCTGCGCACTCACGAAGACCGCGACGCCTTCCGCGAACCAGTGAGGCGCCGGCGTTCGGCGCAGGCGATGAAAGAACTCGACGTGGGTCTGCTCATGAACCGTGAACGCGAGGATGTCGGTGGTTGGCTCGACGAGCACCACCAGCCCTTCGCGCGTCGGGACGTACGAGGCCCCTTTCGCAGGTCGACCGACCGCGAGGCTCGTCGAGGTGCGACCGGGCCCCGCGTAGGCGAGGGCACAGGCGCCCGCTTCCGACTTGCAGAAGATGGTGAGCGGCACCGGGCCTTCGCGTGAGCCCAACGCCTCGGCGACGATGGCCTGCGCCCGGTTCGCGGTCTGGACGAGCACCGTCCGGGTCGCCGCATCGAAGTCGGGGTCGATGAGCACATCGGGGGTCGCGGCGATCATCCTCGACTCGACGGGAGCGAGGGCCATCGGCGAAGAGACCGCCGGGGCCCTCACACACCCGCAGAGCAGCAGCAGGCTCACGGCGTGGCTGGCGAGAACGGGGCGCATGGGTGTGCCGAGTATCGACAACCACGGCTTCTCGACCAAGGTGATCGGCTTACGGGTCGAGCGGCATGCGCAGGTCGTACTGGTTGGTGCAGGTCAGCGCGCCCATCGCGAACCACACATCGAGATCGGCGATGACGTTCAGGCGCTCGCCCTGCCCAACCGCTCGAAGAGCCTCACGCCCCGCCTTCAACTCGCGCTGGCGCAGCAGTATCACCACCGGTGCAGGCGGGCTGTGGATCGCCGTTCGCGCGCGCGGGCCACTCGAGATCGTGCACCTCGTGAACCTCATCGGCGTCGACGACGATCTCTGGAGAAACGCCGCGCCGCCCCCCACGCCGCAGACCAACGTCGTGCTGCGCAACTACGACCCGCGCGCCGCGAAGCTCGTCGGGGTGTTCGAGGCGTCACCCGAGGCGCTGGTCGCCCGCCCGCTCGAGGTTCGGCGGGGTCGCGATGCGCGCGGCGCGTGGACCGAGGTGACCATCGCGACCCTGTCGCTCTGGGAGATGCTGGTCTACCGCTACGACGAGTGAGCGGTGGCCGTGACGTTGCGCGCGACCCACGCCTCGACCGCGAGCCCGGTGCCCATCGGCCATCCCCGCAGCTTTTCCTTCGGGATCAACTTGTAGGCCGCCAGCTCGTCGTTGAGCTTCACCTCGCCCTTTGTCTTCACGTGAAACGCGATGATCACCTCATTGCGCATCTCGAACGGGTAGACGCCGACGAGCGAGACCACTTCTCCATCGAGGTTGGTCTCTTCTTTCACTTCGCGCAGCACGCCCGCTTCCGGCGTCTCACCCGCCTCGAGAAATCCCGCAACGAGCGCGAACATCTTCTCGGGCCAGTCTTTGCCGCGCGCGAGCAGCATCTGCCCTTCGTGCTCGATGATCGCCGCCAGCACCGGAGTGGGGTTGCCCCAGTGCACGAAGCTGCAGCCGCTCGCCTCACACAGCGACCGCTGCCGGCCGTGGAGCTCTTTCTTCACCAACGCCGCGCCGCACCGGGGACAGAACTTGAATTCGCCGCTCATGTGCCTCACATACGCGTCGATGCTCCCGCGCGCAGTGCTCTTCGACATGGATGGGGTGCTCGTGAAGAGCGAAGAGGTCTGGTTCCTCGCGGTCGAGCAGGCGGGCGTGAAGTTCCGCGGCCGCGCCATCACCCGCGACGAGTTCTTCCCCACCTTCGGCCAGGGCACGACCGCCGACATCGAGGTCTTCGGGCTCGACTGCACGCGCGCCCAGCTCGACGCGTTCTACGCCACCGAGTTTCTGCGACACCTCGACGCGATGTGGGTGAACCCGGAGGCGAAGCCGCTGCTCGACGAGCTGCGCCGCCAGGGCGTGAAGACCGCGCTCGTGACCAACACCGTCAGCCCGCTCGCCGAGAAGATCCTCGAACGCGCGCGGCTGCAGTCGAGCTTCGACTCGAAGGCCACCGCCGATCGCGTCGCACACGCCAAGCCGGCGCCCGATCTCGTGCAGCTCGCGCTCCAGGAGCTCGACGTGGCCCCCGCCGACGCCTGGATGGTGGGCGATTCGAAATACGATCGTCAGGCAGCCCAGACCGCCGGCGTTTTCTTCATCGGCCTCGGCCTCGACGGAGACCGCCGCATCGAGGCCCTCGCTCACGTTCTGCGCTGAACGGAACTGGTAACGCGCTGCGCCAGAGAGAGACGTGAGACTATGAGGTACGCTTCTTTCCTCTCTGGCCCTGCGCCCGGTCCAGCCCCCACAGGAGTCTTCACGATGTCGCCCCTTCGACTCACGGTCGCCTGCCTCTTGTTTGCGTTGAGCTTCGACGCCTGCAGCTGCACGAAGCCTCCGGTCTCTCAAACGCTCAAGCCCGAAGGGGAAGCGTGCACCGATGACGAGCAGTGCGAGTCGTCACTCTGCGACAAGTTGCCCGGGCAGTCGCAGGTCTGTTTCCGCAAGTGTTCGCAGAACTGCAAGCAGGGTGAAATCTGCACCTCGCTCTCGATGGGCGACCGCTACGCCTGCGTGCCCGAGAAGGCCGGCCTCTGCCAGCCGTGCTCGCTGAACATCGACTGCCCGTACCCCGGCGATCGCTGCATTCAGCTCGGCGGCACCAGCGTCTGTGCGCGTGATTGTTCCTTCGACGGCCAGTGTCCCTCGAGCTACCGCTGCGCCGACGCGACCGACACGAGCGGTGCGTTCGTCACCAAGCAATGTCAGCCCACCTCGGGCACCTGTGAGTGTGTCGCCTCGACTGCGGGGCAGACGCGGCCGTGCAGCGAGACCAACTCCATCGGCACCTGCATGGGGCAGCAGACCTGCCGCCCGCCCAACGGCTACGACGCCTGCAGCGCGCTCGTGCCCACCACCGAGTCGTGCAACGCCAAAGACGACGACTGCAACGGCATGACCGACGAGAACCTGGGCGAGACGACCTGCGGCACCGGGGAGTGTCGGCGCACCATCAGCAACTGCGTCAACGGGGCGCCCCAGCAGTGCGTGCCCGGCAGTGGCTCTCCCGAGGTCTGCAACGAGAAGGACGACGACTGCGACGGGCAGACCGACGAGGGCTTCGACAAGACGACCGTTCAGAACTGCGGCGCGTGCAACAACGCGTGCTCGCGGCCGAACGCCACCTCCGTCTGTGACACCTCGGGCGGCGCGGCCATGTGTCGCCTGGGCGCGTGTCTGCCGGGCTTCGTCAACGCCAACATGATGGACGCGGACGGCTGTGAGCTGATGTGCACGCCGACGGGCCCGGAGATCTGCGACGGCCTCGACAACAACTGCGATGGCCGCACCGACGAGGGCTTCAACACCACCAGCGACACCATGAACTGCGGCCAGTGCGGTCGGGTCTGCAACGTCAACAACGGCAACATCTCGCAGTACCAGTGCATCGCGTCGACCTGCGGAATCATGACCTGTGGCACTGGCTTCGCCGATTGCGACCAGAGCTACGGCACGGGCTGCGAGAAGAACGTCAGCAACGACATCAACAACTGCGGCAACTGCAACGTGCAGTGCGCTACCGCCAACGGCACGCCCACCTGCAGCAACGGCATGTGCGGCGTGGGGACGTGCAATTCAGGCTTCGGCAACTGCAACAACATGGCGAGCGATGGGTGCGAGGTGAACACCAACACCGACGTCGACCACTGTGGAACGTGCCCCAACGCGTGCCCCTCCCGCACCAACGCCACCCGCACCTGCACCGTGGGCTCGTGTGGCTTCACCTGCAACACGGGGGCGATCGACCTCGACGGCGTGGCAGCGAACGGCTGCGAGTACGCCTGCACCTCGAGCGGCGCCGATGACCCCGACGAGCTGTTCGCCGATCAGAACTGCGACGGCATCGACGGTGACGTGTCGAGGGCCATCTTCGTCGCCAAGAGCGGCAATGACTTGAACCCCGGCACGCGCGCGCAGCCGAAGCTGACCGTGCAGTCCGGCATCAACGCGGCGAACTCCACCAGACCACACGTCTACGTGTCGGAAGGCACCTACGACGAGGCCATCACGTTGCGCAGCGGCATCTCGGTCTACGGCGGCTACTCGCAGGCGAGCAACTGGGCGCGCGGCGGCTTCTTCACCGTCACGCTCCGCAACGGCGTCGTCAGCAGCGGCCGCATCATCGCGGTCAGCGGCACCGACATCACCGTGCCCACCACCGTTGGCTACGTCACCATTCAGGGCCGCGACACGGTGTCGACGGGCGCCTCGGTCTACGGTCTCCACTGCGTGCGCTGCACTGCGCTCACGGTGCGCCGGTCGATGATCATCAGCGGCTCCGCCGGCAATGGCGCGACGGGTGGCGCGGGCTCGACCGGCGGTGGGGGCCTCATCGGTCAGCCGGGCGTGTGGTCCGACTGCACCACGAACGGCTCGGGGCGAGCAGGCGGTCCTGGCGGCGGCTCTGCTTGCAACCGCACGGGTGGAACGGGTGGTCGAGGCGGATCTTCCGGCAGCAACGCAGGGGTTACGGGCGGGATTGGCGTCGTCGGAACCGCGGGCGGCGCACCGGGCGGCGGTGGAGATCCAGGTCGTACCGGCCAACCCGGAGACAACGGTTTCAACGGCGCTACCGGTGCGGGCGGTGCAGGAGCTACGGCGGTCGGCACCGTCATCGCGAGCTTCTGGGTCGGCAGCTCAGGCGCGCCCGGCGATGTGGGCTTCGACGGGAACGGCGGTGGTGGCGGTGGCGGTGGTGGCGGGCAAGGTTGCTTCATCTGCGATGACGCGCAGGGCAACGGTGGAGGAGGGGGTGGTGGTGGCGGCTGCGGCGGCACGGGTGGTCTCGGCGGTGGCCCCGGTGGCGGCAGCTTTGCGGTCTTCCTCGTCGATTCGAACGGTCTCATCTTGTCGGGCAACACCATCAGCTCGGGCAACGGCGGCACGGGTGGAGTCGGAGGCCAGGGCGGTGACGGCGGGCCCGGTCTCGGCGGAGGCCTCGGTGGTCAGGGCTGCACCCAGGACGTGGGCGCTGGCGGCAACGGCGGCAAGGGCGGTGACGGCGGCCGCGGTGGTCAGGGCGGCGGCGGTCTGGGCGGCGCCTCGTTCGGCGTCTACCGCGTCAACTCGGGCTCGGTCGCCACCGCGGGCAACATGCTCTCGAACGGCAACGGCGGCCCCGGCGGCACGGGTGGCAACAACGGCGCGATGGGCCCGTCGGGCGCGGTGTTCTGATCAGCGCGCGCGCTGAAGCAGCCCCTGCTTCAGCAGCCACCCGACGACGAAGCCCGCAATCCACGGGCGGCGATCGACCAGCCGCTCTTTCATCTCGTGCACCAGCGCCCCGTGGGTGACGGGCTGCTGCGCCTTCGCGAGCAGCGCGCGCACGTCTTCTTCGACGAAGAGGTGCTTCAGCTCGGGGTAGAGCACGAACTCGTCGGCGCGCTCGCTGCGCACCAGCTTCGCGGTGACGTCGCTCGTCGCGTGCGTCGCGAAGTGACCGAAGAACTCCTCGAAGTCGAGCCGCAGCGGGTGGCGCTGACCTGACGGCTGCTTCGCCAGCGTGCCCAGCCGCGCCCATTCAGCTTCGAAGCGGGCGACGACACGCTTCCAGTCGTACGTGCGGGCGTGCTCGCGCGCGTTCTCACCCAGCTCGCGGCGCTGCTCGGGGTTGCTGACGAGAAAACGAAGCGACGACTCGAGCGCCTCGAGGTCGACCTCCACCGACTGCCCGAGCACGAGGTGGAGCGGCCGCTCGTACAACAACGGCCCCAGCTCGGAGAGCTCGCTCCAGTCCGCATGAATTCGCGTCGGCACGCGCACGCCCACGCGCTCGTTCACCGTGTCTTTGTACCCATCGAAGTCGCTCACGATGACCGGGAGCCCGGCCGCCATGGCTTCGATGACCGACTGCCCGAAGGTCTCCTGCACGTTGTCGACCGGCGACACGAAGACGTCTGACGCGGCGAGCAGGTCGCGCTTCTCGTCGTCTTTGAAGTCGACCTTGAGGCGCAGACGGTCGACCACGCCGAGGTGCTTGGCCCACAGCTCGAGCATCTCAGGCGTCTTGGTGCCCTGCCGCGCCCCCGCGAGGAGCAGGTAGACGGGCGGGGCGCCCGCAGTCGGCTTCGTCACCAGCCGCTCGAGCACCCGCATCACGGGGAAGAGGTCGAGCTTGTCGAACTCGGTGAAGCGCGCGAGGCAGGTCAGCAGCACCGCGTCGGTGGGTACGTTGAGCGCCTGTCGCGTCGCCACCCGGTTGCCCTTCTGCAGACTCGCAAAGTCGACGCCCAGCGGCACGAGCGGCAGGTCCCACGAGGGGGCGGCGCCGGTGAAGCCACGGGCCTTCGCCTCGTGAAACACGCGCGCCACGCTCTTCTCGATGACGGTGCGGCCGGCGCTCGACGAGCAGAACAGGCCGTCGCCCGGCGAGGGCGGCACGAGCAGCAGCCGCGCGAGCTCCTGGTGCAGCCGCGGGTACGAGAGCGAGTGAATCTGCCCGGTCACTGGCACGGGCTTGTTCGCGTAGCGGTCGCGAATCGCGATGAGGTCGATGAGCCGCTCGACGTGCGAGGCGTGGTGCAGCACGTCGAGGCGCCCGCGTGAGAGCAGCTCGGGCAGCTGCCACAGGGAGTACGCGGCGAGCCGTTCTTCTTCCACGTCCCACCCCTCGGTCAGCTTCTCGAGGGCGGCGAGATCGGCTGTCTCGCCGATGAAGAGCGTCAGCTCGTCGAAGTTCGAGTGACTGAGCAGTGCCTTCAAGAACTGCGCGTTCGCGACGGTACGACCCACCAGCGGCAGGCCCGGCGTCGACCACGTCCCTGGACTCGCCAACATGCCGAGCGTCTTCATGGTCGAGTGACTACTTCCCTCCCTCTCCCTGCGAAAGCGGGGAGAGGGCCGGGGTGAGGGGCTGGCCGGTATGCTACGGACGCCACGTGACGGATCGCCGCCGAGAAAAACTGCTCCCGGTCTCGCAGTGGCCCACCGCCGACGAAGCGAAGTCTGCCCGTTGGTTTCAGCCACTCACCCTCGGCCCCGTGACGGCTGCGACGCGCACCTGGGTGCCCGCGATGGTGCCGTGGCGCGCGACGCCCGAAGGCTTCGTCACCCCCGACGTCATCGCCTGGTACGAGCGCTTCGCGAAGGGCCGCCCCGGCGTGCTGGTGGTCGAGGCGACGGGCATTCGCGACGTACCCTCCGGTCCGCTCCTCCGCGCGGGTGACGATCGCTTCATCGACGGGCTTTCCCGGCTGGTCGAGGCCGTGAAGCGCGCGAGCGAAGGCGAGACGAAGCTCTTCATTCAGCTCATCGACTTCCTCGCCATCAAGCGTCGCCCGACGAAGGAGTCGTACCTCACGCGCTTCCTCCCCCTCACCGACGAGCTGCGTGCGGCGACGGGTCTCTCTGACGACGCCTCGCTGCGCGCCCACCTGCTCACGCTCGACGACGAGGCGCTCGTGAAGCTGCTGCCCCCGCGGGAGCTCGAGGCGCTGCGGCTCGGCCTGCGCGAGCGCGTCACCGACACGCACCTCCCGCACATCGCCGAGCTGCCACGGCACCTGCCGGGCCTCTTCGCGCGCGCCGCAGAGCGGTGTGCTCGCGCGGGCTTCGATGGCGTCGAGCTCCACTACGCCCACGCGTACACGATGGCGTCGTTCCTCTCTCCGCTGAACACCCGCACCGACGGCTACGGAGGGCCGCGCGAACACCGCGTGAAGCTGCCGCTCGAGGTGTACCGGGCGGTGCGCGCAGCGATCCCCCCCAACGTCGCGCTCGGCTGTCGGTACCTCGCCGATGAGATCATCGAGGGCGGCAACCGCGCCGACGACGCGGCGTGGTTCGGCGTCGAGTTCGCCCGCGCGGGGATGGATTTCGTATCGCTCTCGCGCGGTGGAAAGTTCGAAGACGCGAAACAGCCGAAGGTCGGCGCGGCGGCGTACCCCTACACCGGCCCTTCGGGCCACGAGTGCATGCCGACGCCGAAGCTGGTGCCGCCGTGGGGCCGAAACGTGGCCGCGGTGGCGCATATTAAGAGGTGTGTCGTCGAGGCGGGCTTTTCGACGCCCGTGGTGGTGTGCGGCGGCATCGCGACGTTCGCGCAGGCCGAAGAGGTGCTCGCGAAGCATGAGGCCGACGCCGTGGCGAGCGCGCGGCAGTCGTTGGCTGACCCTGACTGGTTCTTGAAGCTGCGGAGCGGGCGCGGTGAAGAGATTCGCCGGTGCCTGTTCACCAGCTACTGCGAGGGGCTCGATCAATCGCACGAGGTGGTCACCTGCCAGCTGTGGGATCGCGCCAGGGGCTTGCCTGACGATGGTGACGTGCGCCGAACGGCCGACGGGAGACGCACGCTCGCGCCCGCCTGGCATTGAGCCCGACGCTCCGGGGTGACGCCTCTGCCCGAGCTCTGCGGAGCAGCGGGAGAACCATGGTAGAGCCGACGCATGCTGCTTTCGCTTCTCACGGTGGTCTCGCTCGCCTCCGCCCCCGAAGTCGCGGTGCTCAGCTCGCGCGGTGACACCGCTGAACTTCGTTTCCAGCCTATCGGCGCCGCCGCGCTCAGCCCCGCGGTCGTTCGCTTCACGCACGCCGAGGGCAGCCCGGTGCAGGGCTCGCTGCTCCCCGCGTCGCGGGTCGTCATCGCCAGCGCGGTGCTGCCCTCGGGCGCTGACGTCTCGTTCGCGAGCGGCTTGCTGCGGCTCGAGAGCGGCAAGCCCGCGCGCCTGCTGGCGGATCAGCTCGTCTACGGCAGCAAGCCGCTGATCAGCGCCGAAGGTCGCGTCTTCGTCTCGCGTGGTCGTGCTGGCCCCGTCGTGGCCGGCGAACCGCGCCTCGACCAGCTCACCATCGACGAGATCGATCCGTCTTCCGCAAAGGCGCGCACGGTGTTCAGCACGCGCGGCTTCGTCGCCTTCCTCGTCGGTGCGCTCGGCCGCGAAGTGCTCGTGTACGAGGTGAACGCCTTCGGTGCGCGGCTGGTTGCGGTGCACGCCGATACGCTCGGTGCTCGCACGGTGCTCGCGTCGATGGTGCCGATGGCGCGTGACTTCGTGCTCGATGCGCCGCGCAAGCGCGTGCTCTTCACCCAGGTCGATACCTCCGGCGACGGCTGGCACGTCGAAGAAGCCTCGCTCACCGACGGTTCCACCCGCGTCGCCGCGTCGGGGCCTGAGGTCACGTTGCTCCCTGCGGTGCGCGCCGATGGGCGCGTGCTGATCAGCCGTGGCGAAGGTCTCGGGCTGATCAACGTCGACGGCAGCGAAGGGCTGCCCGCCCAGGGCCCGGGCTTCGAGCGGCTGGTGCTCGAGCGCAAAGACCTGCTCGTGGGCGTGCACGAGCGCCCCTCTGACTTCCCGTTGATCTTCGTGCTCAAGGGCAGCGAGGTGTTGCAGCTCGTCACACCGAACGATGCACGGCTGTCGGTGGCGGGGGTGCTGCCGTGATGCGCACGCTGCTTCTGTCTGCTGCGCTCCTCTCGACCGGGGCCCTCGCGCAGTTCTGCCCCTGCTACACGCTGAGCAGCACCAACAACAACGCCGACTGCGGCATCGAAGCGGTCAACGGCACCAACCCGTCACTCACCCAGTGGCAGGGCATCTTCAACCTCGTCGCGCAGGGCCCGGCGGGTTGGGGCACCTCGGGGCCCTCGGTGCCGAACATCGGTCAGGGCTGCGGCAAGCCCATGGCCAGCGTGCAGGTGGCCGCGAAGTTCCCGTGTGAGCTGCTCAAGGCCATCACCTTTCAGGAGTCAGGGTGGCGCCAGTTCTGCGTGCCGACCACTCCGTCTGATCAAGTCGGCGGCCCGTCTCGCACCATCATCAGCTTCGACTGCGGCTACGGCATTGGCCAGGTCACCAGCGGCATGCACATCGGTGAGAACCCGGGGTTCGACCGCATGCGCGTGGCGTCTGACGCGACCTACAACCTCGCCACCGGCACCCGCATTCTCGCCGACAAGTGGCGCGCCACGCGGTGTGTGGGCGACAACCAGCCGTCGATCATCGAGCACTGGTACAGCGCGACGTGGGCGTACAACGGGCTCGCGTACGTCAACAATCCGAACAACCCGAACTACAGCACCACGCGCGGTGTGTACCGCCCGACCGTCGGCGGCGCGGCGCCTTACCAGGAGAAGGTCTTCGGGTGGATGGAGAACCCCCCCACCGCGAACCACTGGACCGCGTTGCGCTTCGCCTACCCGCGGCTCGCCGACATCGGCACTGGCAGCAGCCCCAACACGTTGCCCGACCCGAGCTGTGGAACACCGACCAGCTGCGCGACCACGCGGCCCACGCACGTGTCGAGCTGCTTCCAGACTCAACCCGACGCGGGCACGGGCGGAGGTGGCGGAACCACAGGCGGCGGAGGGGGCGCAACGACGGGCGGGGGGAGTGCGACGGGCGGCGGCGCAGCGACGGGCGGCGGTTCGACGGCCACGGGTGGCGGTTCGACGGCCACGGGTGGTGGCTCGATGGCAACCGGTGGCGGGAACGGTGCGACCGTGGGAGGTGTGGCGATGGGTGGTGGCTCGCCTCAACCGTCCGTGAGCGTGTCCCTCGTGCCGAGCACGCTGGGTCGCCCTCCGCCGTGCTCATGCTCGAGCGCCGGAGGCGTGCTCGCGTTGATCAGCCTGCTCCTCGTGAGGCGTCGTGCCCCGCGGCAGAACTGATCAGAAATTGATCTTGGTGGTGTCGGTGTTTCGCGCCTAGGGTGCGCGCGCTTTTCACATCTGGAGTCATTTCATGCGCTTGCGAGTTCTTGTGGTGGCCGCTCTTCTCGGTGCCACGCCGTCGTTCGCCGAGAAGGCCGCCGTCAACTTCCACCTCGATCCCATGGTGGGAACGGGCCTCGACAAGCCGAAGCTCGTCACCGGCGCTGCGCTGAAGGTCGACACCACGCTGCTCAAGTTCCTCGGGCCGGTCGCTCCGCAGATCGAGTTCTTCGGTGGCTCGGCGAGCGATCGCACCTACCTCGAAGACGGCTCGGTGTTCGGAGTCGGCATCGGCGCCCGCGTTCGCCTCTTCAATGACGAGCAGGGCTACTTCTTCAACCCCGGCCAGGCCAACCGCAATGGCAACTTCTGGGGCAACGCGTGGCTCGACGCGCACTTCACGCTCTCGTCGGGCGGCTTCGGCCCCGGCTTCGACGTGGGCCTCGGCGCTGAGTTCTCCGTCGTCGAAGGTCTCTCGGTCGGCCCCTTCGCGAAGTACATGTTCTTGCGGCAGCGCGAGCTGGACGTCAGCCCGCACTCGATTCTGCTCTTCGGCCTCAGCTTCACCATCGGCGCGCCGCAGACCACGCCCGCCGACGCCGATTACGACAAGGACGGCATCAAGGGTGACGACGACAAGTGCGTCGACGAGGCCGAAGACTTCGACACCTTCGAAGACACCGATGGCTGCCCTGAGAAAGACAACGACAAGGACGGCATCGACGACGAGCTCGACAAGTGCAGCAAGGACGCGGAGGACAAGGACGGCATCGCCGACGAAGACGGCTGCCCTGAGACGGACGCCGATGGCGATGGCGTCGACGACACGGCTGACAAGTGCCCGATGGTGAAGGGCTCGAAGGAAAACGGAGGTTGCGTCGATGGTGACAAAGACGGCGACGGCATCCTCGACCGGCTCGACAAGTGCGTCGATCAGCCAGGCCCGAAGGTCACCGACGGTTGCCCCGACCCCGACACCGATCAAGACGGCACCGTCGATCGCCTCGACTCCTGCAAGAGCGAGAAGGGCCCGGCCTCGAACAAGGGCTGCCCGTGGGGTGACACCGACAAAGACGGCGTCGCCGACAACTTCGACAACTGCGTCAACGAGCCGGGCCCCGCCGACAACCAGGGCTGCCCTGCGACGAAGAAGCAGCTGGTCGTCATCACGGCCAACAAGCTCGTGATCAAGGACAAGGTCTACTTCGACGCCAACAAGTCGACGATTCAGGCCAAGTCGAACGCGCTGCTCGATCAGGTCGCCGCCGTTCTCCTCGCGCACGGTGAGATCGGCGTGGTGCAGGTCGAAGGGCACACCGACAACAGCGGTGACGCCGCGTTCAACCGCACGCTGTCGAACGATCGCGCCGGCGCGGTGGTGCAGTACCTCGTGGGCAAGGGCGTTCCTGCCGAGCGCCTCAAATCGGTCGGCTTCGGCCCCGACAAGCCGGCTGACGACAACACCACCCCCAAGGGCCGCGACAACAACCGCCGCGTCGAGTTCAACATCCCCTCGGCGCCGTGAAGTCTCTCGTCACCCGGGTGTGACCTGGATTCGTTCCGGTCGCGCTTGGGTGACTTCTTTTCTGCACGGTCTGCGCTAAGAGGCGGTCTCCCGGCCGCCTCTCGCAGCACCCATCATCCCCCATGAACAACTCATTCCGTTTCCTGCTCCTCGGCGCCTCGTGTGCCCTGCTTCTGGCCTGCCCAAACCCTCGCGCGGTGTGCGGCAACGCCAAGGTCGAGACTGGCGAGGTCTGTGACGACGGCAACACGGCCGACGGCGATGCGTGTTCGGCCGACTGTCAGAATGCCGGCACGACTGGCGGTGGCGGTGGCACGGGCGGCGGCGCAGCGACGGGCGGCGGCGCAGCGATGGGTGGCGGCGCAGCGACGGGCGGCGGCGCAGCGATGGGTGGCGGCGCAGCGACGGGTGGTGGCGCAGCGACGGGCGGTGGAGCAGCGACGGGCGGTGGCGCAGCGACGGGCGGCGGAGCAGCGACGGGCGGTGGCGCAGCGACGGGCGGTGGCGGTGGCACGGGCGGTGGCGCAGCGACGGGCGGCGGCGCAGCCACGGGTGGCGGCGGTGGCGTGGCGGTCTGCGGCAATGGTGTGCCCGAGGGCCTCGAAGACTGCGACGACATGAACATGGTCGGAGGCGACGGCTGCGAGAACGACTGCACGTTCACGCCCGCCTGCGGCAACGGCAAACGCGAGGGCACTGAGACGTGCGACGACGGCAATCTGGTCGGTGGTGATGGCTGCGAAGCCGACTGCATGAGCTTCACCAACACCGCGAGCGTGAAGGGCTGCATCGGCATCAACCAGCGGGTGCCACAAGGCCTCACCTGTCAGGCCACCGCAGGCGACTCGGGGCGGCTCGTGACGGGCGTCATCCTCTCCGACGGGGTCACGTACGTCGGCGGTCAGGTGCTCGTCGATTCCAGCGGCGCCATCGCGTGCGTCGGGTGTGACTGTTCGACCGCGACGGGCGGCGCGAGCGCCAGCCAGCTCGTCTGCCCCCGCGCCGTCGTCTCGCCGGGTCTCATCAACGCCCACGACCACATCAGCTTCCAGGCCAGCCCGCGCATGCGCACCAGCGAGCGGTACGAGCACCGGCACGACTGGCGCCTCGGCAATGGTGGCCACACCAGCATCGCCAGCGGGACCAGCAACATCTCGACGCAGGTGCGCTGGGCCGAGCTGCGGCAGGTGATGGCGGGGACCACCTCCATCGTCGGCGCGACCTTCAGCAGCACCGGCAACTCCGGCATGCTCCGCAACCTCGACGCGAATACGGCGGGGCAGCAGGGCATGATCGCCGGCGCCACGGGCGTCAACAGCGACACCTTCCCCCTCGGTGACACCGCGGGCACCGAGATCACCAACGGCTGCGCCTACCCGTCGGTGCCCACCGCGGCGCCGGGCACCAGCGCGTACCTGCCGCACGTCTCGGAAGGCATCGAGACCAGCGCGCGCAACGAGTTCGTCTGCCTGACCCAGACCAACAACGGCATCTTGAGCAACCGCACCGCGCTCGTGCACGGCATCGCGCTGACTGCGCGAGACGTGGCACTGATGAGCGTGGTGGGCAGCTCGCTGGTGTGGTCGCCGCGCTCGAACGTGTCCCTCTACGGCGACACCGCGGCCATTCCGCTCTTCCAGCGGCTGGGTGTGAACATCGCGCTCGGCACCGACTGGACCATCTCTGGCTCGATGAACCTGCTGCGCGAGCTGCGCTGCGCGGACGATCTCAACCGCAACCAGTTCAACACCGCGCTCACCGACGAGGCCCTGTGGAAGCTGGTCACCTCCAACGGCGCCGACGCCACCCGCACCGAGAGCAGCATCGGGCGCATCGCCGTCGGGCGCCTCGGCGACCTGGCGATCTTCGCGCGCAAGCCGGGCAGCTTCTTCCGCTCGGTCATCGACGCCCAGCCGCAAGACATCATCGTCACCATGCGCGGCGGCCGCGTGCTCTACGGCGACGCCAACGTCGTCAGCGTGTTCGACACCGCGACCCAGTGCGATGCCATCTCGGTGTGCGGCACCGCCAAAGCGGCCTGCATTCGCTCCGAGTTCCCCGCGCTCGCCGGCGCCAACGCCGCGAACACCTACGCGCTGCTCTCCAGCGCGAACACCAACACGTACCCGCTCTTCTACTGCTCGGGCATGACGCCCCAGAACGAGCCGACCTGCGTGCCCGAGCGCTCGGCGACGAGCCCCGTCGGCAGCAACAGCCGCAACGGCTCGACCGTCTACACGCAGGCCAGCACCGACACCGACAAAGACGGCATCGCCGACGCGATGGACAACTGCCCCATGGTCTTCAACCCGGTGCGCCCGATGGACAACGGCGCGCAGGCCGACGCCGACGCCGATGGCACCGGCGACGTGTGTGACGTGTGCCCGCTCAACGCGAACACCACCACGTGCTCGATGTTCGACCCGAACGACCGCGACTCCGACACCATCCCCAACGCGACCGACAACTGCCCCAACACGCCCAACACCACGCAGACCGACGGCGACACGGACGGGAAGGGCGACGCCTGTGACGCCTGCCCCGCGGTGGCGAATCCCGGCAGCTCGGCGTGCCCCGTGTCCATCTACGACATCAAGCAGGGCGTCGCGGCCCTCGGCGCACCCGTGGCGTTGAACAACGTGCTGGTCACCGCCGTTGGCGCGACGGGGTACTTCCTGCAGGTGCACCCGATGGACTCGAACTTCACCACGGCCGACTTCTCGGGCGTGTTCGCGTACCAGCCCGGCTCCGGCCTGAATGCGGGCGATCGCATTAACATTTCCCGCACCACGCCGACGAACTACTTCGGTCAGATTCAGCTCACCGGTTCGCTCTCGGCGGCCGACGGTGGTGTGACGATCGCCTCGATGGGCAACGCGCTGCCCCCACCCACCGTGGTCAACCCGGCGGACGTGGTGACGCGCGGCACCCGCGCCACCGCGCTCGAGGCCACGCTGGTTCGGGTGCTCAACCCGGTGGTGACCGACGTGGCCCCCTTGCCCGGCACGGGTGACGTGGCCCCCACCAACGAGTTCGTCATCGATGGCGGGCTGCGCGTGAACGACTACCTCCACCTCATCTCGCCCTTCCCGCAGGTCGGTCAGTCGGGCGTCTCGTTGACCGGCGTGCTCGAGCTGCGCAACGGCAACTCGAAGCTCGAGCCGCGCAACGCTGGCGACTACGTGCTCGGCGCTCCCACGCTGGCGTCGCTCACGCCGTCGCTGGTCTTCGTGCGCGAAGACGCGGGTACCGTCATTCCCCCACTGCAGGTGCTGCTCTCGGGACCCGCGCAGGGCGACACCGCGGTCACTCTGGCGTCTGGTGGTCCTGCAGTGACGGTGACCAGCCCGGCCACCGTGCTCAACGGCTCGAGCAACGCCCTCGTCGCGCTGCGCGGTGAGACGGCGACCGACGGCGGGCTCGTCACCATCACCGCCACCCTGGGCACCGACACCCGCACCGCGCAGGTGCGCGTGCTCGGCCCCGACGACGTGCCGCGGCTGAGCTCGTTGACCCCGATGATGGCCACCGTCGTCGCGGGCGCGCGCCAGCGGTACACGGTGACGCTCGACCTCCCTGCGGCCGGGCCGACCGACGTGACGTTGGCGTTCGTTCCCAACACCGTGGGCACGGTGCCGATGACCGTCACCATCCCGGCCGATGCGTTGAGCGCGACCTTCGACGTGCAGGTCGACGCGATGGCCATGGGCATGGCGATGGGCACGCTCACGGCCTCGCGCGGTGCCGACATGTTCAGCTCGGTCATCACCGTGCAGCCCGCGCCCATGGGGCGTCTGGTCATCAACGAGATCGACTACGACATGCCCGGTCCAGGCGACAGCGCCGAGTTCGTCGAGCTCTACAACGCGTCGAACGGCGCCATCGACCTCACCGGCATGACGGTGGTGCTCATCAACGGCAACGGCGGCGCCGCGTACACCACCGTCTCGTTGACCCCCGCCGGCACGGTCGGCCCGGGTGAGTACGTGGTCGTGGGCAGCGCAGCCACCATCGCTGGCCTGCCTGCGACCGTGAAGACCGTGCAGATGACCGGCACCACCGACCTCATTCAGAACGGCGCGCCCGACGCGGTCATCCTGGTTGACGCGATGGGGGCCACCATCGACGCGCTCTCGTACGAGGGCTCGACCGTGGTCAACGCCGTCGCGGTGCAGGAAGGCACCGCCTCGACCGCGGCGCTCACCGACCCGGGCGCGGGCAGCATCTGCCGCATCCCCAACGGGGCCGACACCGACGTCAACGCCACCGACTTCCGTGTGTGCGCGGCCAGTACGAAGGGCACCGTCAACGCTCCGTGAGCGACGACGAGGTCTCTCGCCGACGGGCCCCCGCACTGGCGCTGGTGGGGCTCGCCTTCCTGCTCGCGGTCGCGTGGTGGATTCGGGGGCGCGCCCTCGACGAGTACAAGGCCTTCGCGGCGTTCTGCGGGGCCTCGCACCCGGGTGAAGAGTGGTCGCACGTGCAGGCGCGCGCGGCCGAGCACGGCTGGTCGTTTCAGCGCCACTCGCGCGAAGGCCAGCAGCCCGAAGAGTGGCTCAGCGAGTACGACTTCTGGAGCTACCGCGCCGGCTGCGTCGTCACCCTCTCGAAGGGGCGCGTGGTGCGCACCCGCATCGCCGAGCTGCCGCAGAACTGACTACTTCTGCTTCTTGATGCCCTCGAGCAGCAGCGTGTGGTTGGTCTGCACGATGGGGGCGTAGCTGATCGACTCGCGGAACAGGTTGTGCTGCACCACCAGGCCGATGTTGCCGAAGATGATGGCGTTGGCGACGGTGCGCGCGTCGACGTCGGTGCGGAATTCCTTCGTCTTGTCCTGCCCGTACCGAATGATGTTCTCGATGGCCGTGACGTAGACCTGCAGCGCTTCACGCAGCGCGGTCGCCACGTCTTCGGTGTTCTCGGCCGCTTCGGCGCCCACCATTCCGTAGAAGATGCCGTGCTCGCGGTGGTCCTGCAGGTATTGGCCGGTGTGGTTGCAGAAGCCCTCGAGCTGCTTGAGGGCCGGCCACTTCGCCGCGTTGTTGAGGAGGGGCTCGAAGCTCTTCACGAAGCGCTGGTGCAGCTCTTCGATGGCGGCGAGCAGGAGGTCTTCCTTGGTGGGGAAGTGCCAGTAGAGCGCACCGGGCGTCATGTGAATCGCCCGCGCCAGCTCGGCCATCGTGGTGGCGAGGATGCCGCGCCGCGCGAACAACGTGATGGCGGAATTGAGGATGTCCTGTCGCGTCTTGACCGCGCGGTCTTGCTTGATGGCTCGCTTGGCCGGGGCTCGTTTGGGCATGGCGGAGGCGGACTCTAAACGTTTCAAAAGGAATGTCATGGAGGCACGATGCGCCCCATGAATCAGCGCGTCGTCGCCATCGTGCTCGTGGCCCTCCTGGCGGTTTGCTTCGTCGGTTCCTGTTCGGTCGCGGCCGTCGCGCTCATCGGCAAGGCGAGCGAGGAGATCGCCGACACGCGGCGTGCTCCCCCGCGCGACTTCGCGCCCACCTCTCCGACGAGCGACGAGCCGGCTGACCCTGGCCTCGCGATTAATCCGATCGCCACCGAGCCCGACCCCAACACCGACACGTCGCCCGAAGACGGTGACGACGCCGCCCCGACGACGAGCGCGTTCGAGCCGCTCGAGCTCGCCTCAGCCGAGTTCGCTGTCTTCCACGTGAACAAACCGAAGGTCGACGGGTGGAAGGTGACCGAGAAGCTGGCGAAGGGGTTCAAGCTGAAGGCGTGGCGCGACGAGGCGGGCGAAGACGCGCAGGCGCCGTACGTCACGCATCGCCTGCTCAAGACGGACGACTACGCGGTCATCGAGGGCTCCACGCTCGAGCAGGCGCGGGGCCTGACGCCCGCCGAGAAAGACGCGCTCCCCGGGGCGGCGCAGGTGACCGTGCTCGACCTCCTCTACCCACCCTCGCAGCCCGCGCGGCTGCGGGAATTCTCGATGCTCGTGGCCGACCTCGCGAAGGCCACCGGTGGCGTGCTGTGGGACGAGGAGGCGCAGGAATACCTCTCGGCCGCCGAATGGAAGTCGCGCCGCATCGGGGGCTGGGAAAAGGGAATCCCCGACGCGCCGCTGCACTTCACCGTGTTCGTCTCGACGAAGGACAAGGGCGTCCAGCTCGAGACCGGCGGCCTCCAACACTTCGGGCTGCCCGAGCTCAAGCTGGAGCATGTGCCCGCGAGCTCGCGCGACGCGGCCGTGGCGCTGCTGAACCTGAGCGTGCAGCTGATGGTCGAGGGCACGGTCAAGGCCGAGCCGGGCACGCACACGCTGCAGATC
>JBILUC010000151.1:0-4973 GCA_044371205.1 Archangium sp. | reverse complement strand
GCCGCTCGCGGTACCGCGCCTGCCGGCGCGCGTGCGCGTGCCGCCCGTCCGTCGTGGCCTGGTACCGAGTTCCCGCCTCGCGCACGCTCCGCCGTCGCGCCGTCTCACTACACGCCGCTCCGCAGTACCGATGCCCTCGGTCGCAATGGCTACACAGGAAGAAGTGCTGCCCGCAGCTCGGCCCGGCACAGATGACGAAGCGCAGCGCGTTCATGGCACACGGCGCGCGCTCTGTTTCTGGCCGTCGCCCCCGTGTTGCGGTACCTCGCGCTCACCACGAGCGCGCTACGCACACGGGCGCGCCGTCCAGAGGGGCTCTCCAGTGGCTGCTGGGGGGCCCTTCGTCTTCGTGGCTCGCGCTCGCCGAGAAGTAGTTCTCCACAGCCTCCCCACAAGTTTTCAGTCTCCTCCCCGGACCCCTCCTCGACAGACCAGACCCGGTCGCCCTGCTCGTCGCCACCGACGTGCTCGTGCGCCGCTACGACGACGACGTGAACGTGAACAACTTCGTCGTCGACCGTCCAGATTCACGCGGATCTCGGTGATCGTTCACAGAAAGAGCGGGGGTGAACACACTCCAGGGCGCGCCCTGTGACCCGTGGTGTCCGTGCCCGCGGTGATGATGAGGAAGTGCAATGTCGCCTCGAGGTGGTCGTCAGAGAGTGCAACGCAACACCGCGCCGGTGTCGGCCGCACACCCGCACGAGGCCACGCTCTGGGCCACCTGAACCCGACTGACCCTGACGACGACTGGTAGGTGACGTATGGCTGTCATGAATCAGGAAGTGCTTCGCGCCCTCCGGCACCGAGCGCTGAACCACCCCGAGGATATCGATGCCCACCTGGTCTTCGCGGATGCGTTGCTGACCCAGGGCGACGAGCTGGGCGCGTACATCTCGGCGATGCTGATGCGGGGTGACGGCGAGCTGACACCGGGCCTCGAGACCCGGCTGCTTGGGCGCCTGAAGGACTGCGTGGACTTCTGGGACCTCGAGAGCGGGTTCCTTCGCGCAGTCGGCCTGTCACAGCTCCGTGTGCAGACCTTCCGGAGTCTCATCGGGGTGAGCGAGTGGGAGGGCGTCAATCGCCTGGCGCTCAATACCCGTATCGGACGCCGCGGCCACCCGCTGCCGAGCGCGGATGTGCTGCGCCTCGTGACACACCCCTCGTGCAGCCACCTGCGGATCCTGGAGCGGCTCGACTTCGAGGCCTTCGTCGGACTCTGCGAGGTGACGAGGCAGTTCGAGCGGCTGCAGGTCGTCGGGGCGCCGCAGTGGGGCGTGAATACGCCGCTGGCGAAGGCGGCGCTGCGGGTTACCGAGCTGGAGCTCGAGGGGCAGGGCATCGATGCGCCAGTCGCCTGGCTGAGGACCTGGGGGCGCGCGGTCTTCGATCGCGTGGAGGTGCTGCGCATCGGCCTCGTGGCCGCGCAGGGACTCGAGCTGGTGGCCAATCGCCCGGGGCAGTCGATGAAGCAGGTCATCAGCCGCGACTGGAGCGCGACTCGCGAGGGGAAAGCCTGGCACTTCGACCTCCGCCTCGTGGGGAACTCCGTCATGGCTCTGTATCAGTCGGGGCAGTTGCGTGAGCTGATGCGCGTGCGGCTCTCGCCCATCGCCTCCAGGTTCACCGTGCACGTGCCGGAGTTGCCAGGAGACGAGCTGGCGCGGATCCGCGGCGCCGCGGAGGGCGTGCCCATTGAGCTTCAGGTCGAGGGGGCCTGGCGATCTCTCGAGGACATTGTCGCCGCCGGGGAAGACGCGCCGTTCTAGATCATGCGAGGTAAGCGACGACGCACCCGAAGCACTGGTTCGCCGCCTCCGCTGCAACTGTGAGTTCCCGATGGAGTTCGCTGACGACACGCACGGGGGGCGAGCCGCGAATGGAGAAGTCCGATTGGACGACTCGGAGCTCCCCGCCCATTGCGAAGTTTCTGAACCCGACGCGCGCCGACCAGTCGTCACCCCCGCGCGTCCAGGCCTCGAGCCCTCGATCGCGCTCCCAGCCCGCTGCTTCGAGTGACTCCGTGAGGAGTGAAAACTCATCCGGTGAAAAGTCCTGCTTCCGCAGGTCGTTCTCCTCGAAACAAGGGCGCTCGATTTGCGGGAACGGCTGCCTCCCCATCCGCCACGAGCCGAACTCTTGACGCTCTGGCGGCGTCAGCTCAGTTGGGTGCAGCGGTCGCAAGCCCATCGCGTCGTCGAACTCTGCCGGCGCGCACCGCCCCGGGATCAGCAGGTCCACCCGCGTCTCGCCAGAGAACACGCCCCACACCAGGTGGCTCGCCACCACGCTCAGCAGCGGATGCATGCCCCAGGTCTCCGTGAAGGCAATCACCGACAGAGGAGGTCCCTCGCACATGAGTCGTTCGAGGCGCCGAACGGCAGTCGGCAGGGCGGCGACGGCGGCGTCCCAGTCCGGTGTTAGCGGGAGGTTCTTCCCATCGCGTTCCAGCACGACTCGGAGCCCGGGCTCGAGCCGGGCGGTCGCCCCCTGGGGGAGCGTGAGTGGGGGGAAGAGGCGGTCCTCCAATTCATGCACGGAGAGGCCCTGCCTCGCCGCCGCTTTCTCCAGGAGTACCGCGATGGCCCGCCGTTCCCCGCGGCACTCCGGCGCGCGCGAGAGCGACGCCAGGTGCGTCAGGGCAGGGTGGGTGTTCATCTGCACCAGCACCTCGGGAAGTTTGCTGAGCCCCCGTCGCTTTCGCGCAAGCTCCGCGATCGCATCGGCGCTCGCGCGGGAGGGGAATTGCCCAATTGCTTCGAGGGCCCAGTCTCCATTCTGGGGTGCGCCGTCAAGTAGCCACTGAACGAAGAGGTGCTCGGCGAACGCGGCGAGGCTTCCTCCGACGAATTGCCGCTCGAAATCATCGAGCGCCGTCTTGTCACGTGACCGAATCGCGCCGCGGAGCCTTGCCAACTCGTGGCAGTTGGCGATGCCGCGTTCGTCCCGGCGCAGGAGACGAGGGAGAGAGCCCTGAGTGGGGCGGTCCCAATTGGCGCAAAGCACCTGGCTGAGGAGCCGCTGCATCGGGCCCGCGCGAGGAGCGGGTCTTCGGACGATGCGCACCAACTCGAACTCCTCTTGCAGACGGGCCACCAGGGCGAGCGAGTCGGGCCGTGTGATGCGGCGAAGCGCGGCGCTGATGGACTGAGGCGACTCGCTGAGCGCGAGGAGTCCGGGGGCAAGGCTCGGGCACCATCGGTGCGCGGCCGCGAGCTCGTCGTGGTCGAGGCTTCGCAGTGTGTAAATCGGAGGAGGCCATACGACGTGCCGAAGCGAGGCAACGTCGCGTCTCACCAACGCCAGCAGCATCAGCGCGCCGGTCTCCACGTCAGTCACTCGAAGGGCGGCGCTGCGATCGGCGTTGGTCCACCAAGCTCGTTCGTCAGGCAATGCATAGGCGAGCCCCGCGCGGAGCCGCAGGTCAGTCGGAGCATGCTTCGCCGCGACCGCGCTCACCTCGGCGCGAAGCTCGGAGACACTCTCAATCGTCCGGCGGAGCTCGCGCCAGAAGTCTGCCGAAGGCAGGGCGCCGGTCGACGAAGGACCCCCTGTCTCGATTACACGGGCGATGGTGTTACCCGCGCGCGCGAAGCGCAGTGAGTACTGCGCGGCCCGCAGCGCCAGTTCGAGCGCCCTGGCTGGTTGCTGGGATGCGAGAGCTTCGTGCCAGGGCCGCGTCTCGTCCTGTTGCCCAAGCACAAGGCCCAGCGCCTGGGTTTCGAGGCCGAGGGTTGACCAGTCGCGGGACTCAAGCAGGACGCTGCTCATTTCGCGGAGCGGGGAGCGCGCATGATTGAGGCCTGCCGCCGTGCCGGCCTGAAGCGAGAAGTGCACCGCCTCACGCTATTGGTCAGGTGTGTCGGGTCGGGTCAGGCGGCGTGGGGCCGCACCCAGTCGCTTCGGTTCGTCAGGGCAACATCCGATCGCGATGAGAACCTCCATCTCCTCAGGCTCAAGTGTCCTCTTGGGGCCTGTGAGAGCCAAGAAGGCGAGCTTGAAGGACGCGCGGCTCGCGGCGATAGCGCATCCTGTATGCGCGCCTTGGAGAGGATGCTCTTGGACAGGTCGTGGGGGTCACACCAATTCCCGTGCTCGTGATGACCGATTTCCCGCGGTTGACGAAATCGTTCCAGATCAGGGCGCGGCCCGCCTTCACGGACGATCATGAGCCACCTCTGGTAAGGCGCTCGACCTCGGAGCGACGGACTCGGATCGAGTTGTTCACTCGGAAATGGGCTGACCGCGCTCGAGCATCGCGTAGACGGTCGCGGGGACGACTTTCAGGATCGCTGCGATCTCGCGCACTGTGAGCACTTCTTCGGCGACTCGAAGTGGGACCACGGCGCTTCTCCGATACAGACTCAGAGTGTCGGGAGCTGAGTGGACACTGTGGAAGAGCGGCTCCGTGCCTTGGGGTGCAAATGGTCGCAGGTTCAAGTCCTGTCGCCCCTTCGTCTTCGATGGTGGAGGCGAGAACGTGAACGGGGGCCTGACGAAGATGGGGGACTGAGCCCGAGTGCCGGTCAGAACCCGAAGCCGAGCGCAAACGCGAACACCACTCCGGGCTGGTTGTGGGCGTCGATCACCGTGTCGGCAATGAGCTCGAAGAACATCGGCGCCCAGTACCAGTCGTTCACCGTGACGCCGAGCCCCGTGCGCCACCAGACGCTCGCGAGCCCCGAGATCGTCCTCGACGTCCCCACCATGGGGCCTGTGAAGGCGCTGACCGCTGCCGGCGCTGCGCCAACCTTTCCGAAGAAGCGCCCCTCCGTGAAGCGGGCCAGCTCACCGCCGAGGCGCAGCCCGAAGCGGTGCTCGGTGGTTCCCTGTGCGTACTGGTACTCGACCGCAGCGTGCGCCGCGAAGTGAACGTCGAACCAGCGGCGAACGCCGAGACGACCCCCGAGCAGGCTCGTCGAACCATCGGTCGTGGCAGCCGACGAGATCCCCGCCACGAGCCCCCACCG
>JBILUC010000045.1:0-58337 GCA_044371205.1 Archangium sp. | reverse complement strand
GCGCGCGTGGCCGACGAGCTGTTCGCGCTGGGGCAGGAAGTGCTGGCCGTGGTGCGCGGCGAAGAGACGCAGAAGACGGCGGCGCGCATCGGGGTGGTGACGTCGGTGCCGCGCTTCGTGTCGAGCCAGTTGTTGGCACCGGTGCTGAAGGCGGGGCTGCGGCTTCGGCTCACCCATGGAATGGCCGATGAGCTCTCGGCGCAGCTGTCAGCGCGGCGGCTCGACGCGGTGTTGACCGACGAGGTGTACCACCGCACCGCCGAGCTGCGGGCCACGGTGACGCCGGTGGGCAGCTCGAAGCTCGCGTTGTTCTGTCGGCCCGAGCTGCACGCTGCGTTGTCGCCGCGCTACCCGCGGTCGCTCGAGGGCGCGCCGTTTCTGTTGCCCCCGCTGGGCACTTCGCACCGCGCGTCGGTCGATGACGCGCTCGAGCAGCTCAAGGTGCAGCCCCGCGTGGTCGCGGAGGTGGACGACAGCGCGTTGATCAAAGCACTCGCAGCGGAGGGGCGCGGGGTGCTCGCGGCGCCCGAGCTGGTGCGCTCCGAGCTCGAGACGTACTTCGGGCTGCGGGAGCTGTCGCCGTTGAACGTCACCGTGACGTACCAGGTGCTGACGCTCGACCCCCGCGCGCGCCACCCGGCCGTGAAGGCGATGCTCGAGGCGGCACGACCGGGCGTGAGCGGTGGGTCGGTCTGAGGGTGCGAAGGTCTCCTTCGTCGAGCTCACCTTCGAGCCGCAGCGCTGATCAATGCACGCTGACCTCGGCCAGCTCCTGCACGCCGGCCGGGAAGCGCAACACGATGCGGGTCACCGGGGCGAGCGGCGCGACCGGCACCGCGACGTACCGCGCGGGCACGTCACCCAGCGTCAGGCCACCGTCACCCAGCGGCCGCACCGTCACCGTCGAGGTCTCGAGGAGCCCGAACGGCGCAAACACGTTGAGCTCGTCGACCACGCCGGCCAGTGAGTTCGCCCACACCCGCCCTCCATCGGCGCCGTAGAACTGCACGCCGAAGGTCGGGCTCAGGGTCTGCAGCCCGCGCAGCACGAGGGTGCCGGCATCCACCTCCGCGGGGAACTCGAGCGACAGCGACTGACGCACGCCCAGCTCGACCTGCGCGAGGTCACCATCGGTGAGCGGGCACGGCGTAGCGACCGAATCGCACGGCAGGCCGCGGCTGAGCGGCGCCTTCGTGCCCGTCAGCGACACCCGCTCGGCCGCCTCGAGCCACACCGACGACGAGTCTTCTCCGAAGACCGGCGCCTCGGAGCGCACGCCGGGAACCAACGCGCTGAGCCGCAGCTGGCCGGAGAAGTCCTCGAGGCGCGCCTCGTCGAACCGCAGCACCTGGGTGAACAACCCGCTGATTTGTCCGGTCGGGTCGACCACCTGGTCTTCCGCGCGCCACGCGAGGCCACCGTCCGCAATGAGGAACTCCAGCCGATGGCCGATGCGCTGGCCGGCATCCTCCGCCTCGGCGAGGTCGCGCACCGGGGTGAAGCGCACCAGCCCCGCCTCGAGCCGCGGCGCTGCACGCCAGTCGGTGAAGTCGGGCAGGTTGACCTCGCTCCCGATGGCCGGCAGGTCGGTGCGCGCGGTCGCCCCCGACGGAAAGGTGACCTGCACCCGGAAGCAATGCAGCCCGCGCCCGCTGAGGCTCTGCGTCTGCGCGCGGAAGAGGTCGAACGAGAACTTCCCCTCGGCGTCGGTGGTGGTCGTCTTGAACGGAGTGCCCTGCTCGCAGGTCGGCGCACCCAACGTGGTGTTCGAGTCGCGCAGCACCTCGACGGTGAGCCCCTCGACCCCGTCGACGGACACCACGCGGCCGTGCACGGGGAAGAGGTCATCGGGGTTGAAGCAGCCGCTGATCACCACGCTGATCAACCCGAGCGCCAGACGCCTCATCAGTACACCACCTTCAAACCCAGCGTCGGGAGGATGATGGGCGCACCCTGCTCTCGCTTCTCGGGCGCGCCGTTCATGTCGAAGCCGTACGTGAAGCCGTACACCTCGGGCCGCACCAGCACGTTGAAGACGTCGAGGTAGAGCTCGACCTGGAACGCGTTGAACGAGATGTCCTTCGAGACGCGCACGTCGAGGCGACCGAACACCGGCAGCCGGTCGACCTGGTTCAGCGGCACCGGCACCCACACCTGGCCGCCCCGGCCGTCGTCGGTGAGCCGCGACGTGCGGCTGCTGAACTCACCCGACTCGGGCCGCCCGGTGTTCAAGTGGAACGACGCGCTCACCTTGATGGCGAAGGGCAACTGGTAGCCGGCGACGACGTTGAGCGAGTGCGCCTGGTCGAACGCGAAGGGCACCATGGCGGTGGCGTCGGTCACCTCGGTCTGGTCCACGTTGTAGATGGCGTACCGACGCAAGCGTTCGCTGCGCATCAACGTGTACGACAGCCAGCCGAACATGCGGCCCTGCTGCGGCAACCGCAGCATCACCTCGAGGCCATACGCGCGGCCCGAGCGGTTGCCCGAGAAGCGGTCGTCGAGCGAGCTGATGCCGGTGACGAACTCCGAGAGGCTGCGTTCCCGCACCTGAAAGAGGTGGTTGTAGAAGACGTCGCTCGACAGCTCGAGGCCCAGCCACGGCAGCGTGCCCACCGCCCCGACGCTGAACTGACCGACCTCCTGCAGGCCCGTCTTCAACGCCGCCGCGTCGGTCACCGGCAACGAGATGAGCAGCATCGGCGCCTGGTGCGCGAGCCCCGCGCTGCCGCGGAACTTCAAGAACTCGAACGGCTCGAACCGCACCTCGAGCCGCGGGTCCACCGAGGCGAGCGTGAAGTCGGGAGGCAGGTGCCACGTGTCGACGCGCACCCCGGTGATGACGGTGAAGGGCTTGGAGAAGAACGCCGCCTCGAGGAACGAGCCGGTGAAGACGCCCATCACGCGCGGCTGGCGCAGCAGGTCTCCGCCACCGCCGATGCCCAGCGTGGTCTCGACGTCGCTCACCTGCCGCTCGAAGTCGAAGCCCGCCTTGAGCTGCACGTGCTCGCCCGCCTCGAGCCGGTACTGAACGCGCCCCGTCCAGATGAAGCGGTTCAAGAGGAAGCTGCCGATGCGCTCGTTGTTCTGCTCGCCGTAGAGCCCCATCGTTTCCCAGCCGACCCACGTGCCGGCCTCGAGCACGCCGGGCCCGAGCGGGTACTGGCCGCGCAGGTCGATGCGGTGAAAGCGCGAGGTGATGAACACCGAGGGGTCGCTCACCTCGGTCTGGCGCACACCCACCACGTCGCTCGAGCCGAACGCCAGCAACCGCACGTTGCCCTTGCCCACCTTCTGCTCGATGCGCGCCTGGTAGTCATACGACTCGAGCACCGGCTTCACGCCCTCGCCGAACACGCCGCCCGCACTCAGCAGACCGAGCAGCCACGCCGAGTAGTTGATGTGCCCGGCGACCGAGATGTTGGTGCCCGTGGAGGGGATGGGCACTTCGACGAAGGCGTTGGTCTGCAGCAGGGAGGGCGAGACGTTGACGTGCACGCGGTCGTCGCGCGCGCGGGCCACCTGGGCGCTCACCACGCCGCCGGAGATGCGGCCAAACCGGGTCGGCGCGTTGGCCGGGTAGAAGTCGATGCTCTCGATGAAGTCGGGGTGGATGACCGAGTTGCCAGCGAGCAGGTGGTAGAGCTGCGGCACGCGCACGCCGTCGAGGAAGAAGCCGGTCGCGGCGGGCAACGAGCCGCGCACCACGGGGTAGCTGAGGCCCGAGGCGGGGGTCACCACGCCGGGCAGCAGCATCACCACGCGCAGGGGCTCGCCTGCGGTGCCAGCGACTTCCCGCAGCTCGGCGCCCGAGAGCGAGATGCGCGCGAGCTCGGCGCGGTCGACCTGCCCGCGCACGATGGTCTCGTAGGGGCGTGAGTAGAGCCGGTCGAGGCGGTAGAGCACTTCGACCTGCTGGCCTGCCTTCACGTTCTCCTTGAAGACGCGCGGCTTGTGGTTGTTGGCGGCGATGCGCAGGCGCACCGGGCCGGGCGGCAGCTCGAGCATGAAGCGGCCCTCGGCGTCGGTCTCGGCGAGCGTGGTGCCCCCATCGGCGAAGGTGACCTGCGCGAGCGGCACGGGCTCGCGCGTGCCCTTCGTCAGCACCTGGGCGCGCAGCGTGGCGGCGAGGCCGGCGTCGGTGACGTCGGTGGTGAAGACCGTCGGCGGCTCGAAGCGGTAGCGGTACGCGAGCACCACCGGCACCGCGACGCCTGCACGCAGCGCAGGGTCGAAGCCGAGGCCGCGCGCCGCTGCGAGGGCGGCCGAGGTGAAGGGCTCACCGGGGGTCGATTGCACTTGTACGTCGATGACAGCGCCGGTCGCATCGACGGTGAGCATCAACTCGACGTCGCCACCCGTGCCTGCGTCTTCGGGCCAGTCGGCGGGTGAAGGCTGGGCGAGCACGGGCGGAACGAAGGTGCCCGCATCCATCTCCGCGGCGACGTCGATGACGCCTCCGTCCACGTCGAGCGCCTGCGCGAACGAGAGCGTGCTCAGCGAAAAAACGAGGAACACCAACGAGCGCACGAGCAGGGCTCGTAGCAGCGCGCACGAGAAACATCTCCCTCTCCCTGCGTCAGCGGGGAGTGGGTCGGGGTGAGGGGCCCGGTCGCGTATTGGCGCACGTCACCCGCATCTCCCTCTCCCTGCGTCAGCGCGGAGAGGGTCGGGGATCTGTCGCGTTCCCTGTGGAGGTGCCGCGACTGAGGAGGCGATGAGCCTTCGTCGCGAACAGCAGCGCGAGACGATTCTTCAACGACGCCGGGGGGTGTTCCTCGCGAAGCGCGACGGGACGCAACAAGGCCCCTCACCCCAACCCTCTCCCCGCTGACGCAGGGAGAGGGAGATGTGCGTGCGCGAAGGGTCAGCGCGGCGCTGACGGCGAAGGCATCGGTACGAACTCCATCGCGGTGGTGCGCTCACCGAGTCGACGCGCGCGATCATTCGGGCTGATCAACGTGCTCAACGCGCGCGTGAACAAGGCCGCCACGTCCCGCGCGCACCGCGCCTCGGGAATCACCTCGAGCGGCATCGACTCGGTGTACAGGCTCGTCGATTCCAGCAGCGTGTTGATCAAATGCTGCACGAAGGTGTCGTCGTCGACGCGACGCGAGGCCCGCTCCAGGGCCATGCGCATCGACAGGTCCTGCGAGAGACGCCCGGCCACCTGCACCTGCCGGCGCAGCGAGTCGCGCACGTCGACGATGAACAGCGCCAGCGGCCCGCCATGGAATGCGCGCCCCGCTTCACTCACCGCCACCTGCGCCAACCGGGGCGCCGCGACCGCGAGCGCGTCACCCAGAGACCGACCCTCGCGCAGCGCAGCGACGAGCGCGCGGCTGCCTTCGTCGGCGTCGGGGCGCGGCTTCACCTGGCGCCAGACCGCAGCCATCGCAACGACCGGCCGGAACGAGAGCGGAGACATGCCCGATTGTCCGCCCCACCCCACCTCGCGCTTCGGGAGCGAAGTGGCAGCGCACTTGACGTTTCGGGGCGAATTTCCGGGCGAATTCCCTCATGATTCCGCCATGACGCCCACCCCGCTGGCCGAGGCCGAGCTGCAGGACTTTCTCTCGCGCCACCCGGGCTGGTCTCTCGAGTCGGGCATGCTGGTACGCACCTTCGAGGCGCGCACCTTCCTCGACGGCATCGAGTTCGTGCACCGCGTGGCGCGCGTGGCCGAGGCCGTCGACCACCACCCCGACATCGACATTCGCTGGCGCAAGGTGACCCTGCGGCTCATCACCCACGACGCCGGCAACCGCGTCACGGCGCTCGACACCCGCGTCGCGGCCGACTGCAGCGCGCTCTTCGAGTCGATGTGAGGTCGGCATGAAGACGTTCCCTCCGGCGACCCTCGCCTTCCCCGTCACGCTGCAACGGCACGCCTTCGGGCCCCGGCTGGTGGCGCGCGCAGGCGACGTGTGGCGCGCGATGCAGGACGTGGTGGTCGACCAGTCGTCGTCCGTCGGGTGGACGCCCGAGCGCTACGTCGAGGCGAACACCATGTTCGTGGTGCGTACCATGACGGTGAAGCACGAGCGCGAGGTGCGCATCGGCGAGCCGCTCACCGGTCGCACGTGGCCTTCGCGCGAGCGCCGGCAGATGCTCTTCACCCGCCAGGTGCGGCTCTTCGGGGGGCCCGACGACCTCATCGCCAGCGCCACGCAGGAATGGGCCTACCTCTCACGCGACCTGGTGCCGATTCGCGCCACGCCCGACATCTTCGCGGCCTTCACCGTCGAGCCGGGCCACCCCGACGTCGAGCTGCCGAGCTTCATCGGCGAGGCTGATCAATCCACGCACGTGTTCGACTTCACCACCTGGCACGGGTGGATGGACCCCCACAGCCACGCCAACCACGCGGCGTACATCGACTACTGCGACGAAGGCATCGCGCGCGTCGTCGCTGCGCAGGGGCACGACCCGCAGCACCTCGTGCCGCTCGCGGAGTCGGTGCACTTTCGCGCCGCCATCGGGGCCGGCGAGCTCATCACCGTCGAGACCACGCGCGCGGGCCACACCGCGCACGGCACCGTGTACAAACACCGCATCCTCTCGGGAGAAAAGGTGTGCGCCACCGCGACCACGCTCCGCGCGCTGTTGCCTTCCTCGCCTCGCTGATCAGCGTCATCGGCACCAGCGGGTGCGGGCCCGGCCGCTGCGCCGAGTACCGCTTCACGCTGCCTGCGACCAACGCGTTCTACGACGCCAGCGGCGAGCCCGGCCTGAAGCACCCGCCCACCGCGTACGAGGAATGTGGCGACTTCGGCACCCAGGGCAACTGGTCGCTGGGGCTCATCTCGTTCGAGCCCGCAGGGGGCCGCAGCGCCGCCACCTTCGCCGACATGTTGCTCTCGGTGACGTTCGACCCGACGCGGGTCACGAGCGGCACCACGCTCGAGAACCGGCCTGCCGTGGTGGGCCGCGCGTTCACCGGGCTGGGGCTGACGACGCGCGACGAGGCCTTCATCGTCGACCCGAGCTCGCTCACCTTTCATTCCGTGGGTGAAGTGCTGGTGGAAGACGTCTTCGACCGGCGGGTCATCGACGTGTCGTTCGACCTGACGTGGGAAGGCGCGAACGGCGCGCGCTACGAGGCGAAGGGCCGCGACGTGATGGACATGTACGTCGACAAGTGACCCCGGGTGAGGAGCGCTGCGGTAGCTTCCCGCCATGCGCCGCCCTTCGCCCAACGAAGCTCTGTTCAGACGAACCTCGAGCGCCGAGACCGCCCCGCTCGTCGAGCGCCGGTCGCAGATCAGCCTGCACTTCAAGGTGCTCGTCGGGTACGTGCTGCTCGCGTTCGGGTTGGTGGGCGTCTTCTACGTGGGCCAGGCGTGGGACTGGTCGATGAAGATTGCCGCGTCGTTCGTGGTGACGCTGGTGCTGGCGGTGGTGTTGCCTGCGCTGCTGCTGCGGGTCGACCGCGTGCGCTCGTTGTCGAAGACGGCGCTCGAAATCAGCAGCGGCGACATCTCGAGGCGCGTGTCCATCAGCGACTCGGTGGTGCGCGACGACGTCGACGAGCTCGCGGTGGCCATCGCGATGATGCAGGACAACTTGCGCGAGCTGGTGAGCTCGATTCAGCACACCGCTGAATCGGTGGCCGACTCGGCCGCGGCGCTCGAGGGCAACGCGGCGGGCGTCGACATTCGGGCGGCGCAGGTCGGTGAGTCGATGAAGCGCATCGCGCAGGGCGCCGAGGTGCAGAGCTCGCTGGTGGCGAAGGCCTCGCGGAGCATCACCGAGATGGCCGTCGCGCTGCAGCGCACCGCGGCCTCGGCCGAAGAGTCGACCAAGGCCACCACGGCGACGAGCTCGGCGGCGGTCGAGGGCAGCACGGCGGCGCGGTTGGCGTCGGAAAAGCTGCGCAAGGTGTTCAGCCGCGTCGAAGCGGCGAGCCACGAGGTGTTCAAGTTCGGTGAGAAGACGCAGGAAATCTCGAAAATCGTAGACGCCATCACGCAGGTCGCCTCGCAGACCAACCTGCTCGCGTTGAACGCCACCATCGAAGCGGCGCGCGCGGGTGAATACGGGCGTGGGTTCGCGGTGGTCGCCGACGAGGTGCGCAAGCTGGCCGAGAGCGCGGGGAAGTCGGCCGAGACGATTTCCCGGCTGGCGCGCGACATCTCGCAGCAGTCGACGCACGTGCTGGGCGCGATGAAGGAAGGCATCGAGGAGCTCGCGCAGTCGCGTGAAGACGTGACCACCATCGTGCGCAGCATGGGCCACATCAGCGACTCGGTGCGCAGCGGGGTCGAGAAGGTGGCGCAGATTCACCAGTCGGCGCGTGAGCAGCAGCAGGGCTCGGAGCAGATGGTGCAGGTGGTGAATGAGATTTCAGAGGTCGCGCGCGCGAACGTGCAGTCGACCGAAGCGGTGAAGCGCGTCATCGAGGAGCAGACCACCGCCGCGCGGCAGATGAAGACCGCGACGGAAGAGCTCACCAACCTGTCGCTGCAGCTGCAGTCGGTGATTCGGCGCTTCCGCGTCGGCAATTGAGTCTCACTCCGCACGCCTCCTCTCCCCGAAGAGGTGCTCCGTCCTCGCATGTACACCCGCGCTCTCTGTCTCCCTCTCCTCCTGTGGAGGAGAGGGTCGGGGAGAGGAGGAGACCTCGCGAGGTCACGGCTCGGTGCGCAGCGTCGCGACCTCAGCGTGACCGGCGCGCGCGAGCGCCCAGGCGGGTGAGAAGCGCCGCGCAATCGCCCGTCGCGTGCGCGGCCAGGACGTGAGCGTCACCACCACCAGCCCCGCGACGAGCAAGGCCATCGCCAGCTCGAACTCGTGCCGCATCGCGCGCGACAACGAGATGCCAATCATCGCCACGATGGGCGTCACGAAGAGCAACGCGAAGCCGAGCCCCATCACCCGCGCCGCGGTGCCCGAGTCGTCGAGCTTCAGCGCCCGCCGTTCGCCCCGGTCGAGCGCCCTCTCGAAGAGGTCCAGCTCGCGCTCGAGTTGATCCGCCAGCATCGTCAGTTGATCAACCCGCAGCAGGTCTGCCTCCAGCTCGCGTTGGCGCGCCTGCAACACCTCCAGTTCGGCGCGCGCAGCATTCATCGCAGGGCCTCGACCAGGAGCACCGCGAACGAGGCGACGATGGCCACGCCGCCGGCGGTCGCGTCGAGCGTCGCGGCGCCGCTGATGACGAGCACGCACCCCACCGCCAACACCAGAGTGCGAAACGCGGCCCGCTGCGCGCCTTCCCACATCGGCACGTCACCGCGGTGTCTGCGTTTGCGCAATTGGTCGAGCGTGCGTTGCCCGTGCATGAACGCCTCGCGCCGCGCGGCGCTGGTCGCCTCGAGCCACGCCACGCGCTCCCGAGCCTCTCTCAGCGCCGCCTCGAGCGCGACCTCATCGGGGCTGGAGCTCGACGCGTCTGCCATCACCCGCAAGGTTACTCAGGGAATCGCGCAGAAGCTGCTCGAGGGCCACGCCTCGCAGTGCCCCTTGCGGCACGGGGGCGCGTCGTCGCGGGGCGACACACACCGCTGCTGAGCGCGCGCCACCAGGTCATCGCGGAGCACCTTCGTGGCGCTCAAGTCGATGGCCGCGCTGCCGACGTACTTCTTCCATTCCCCGGCGCTCACCATCACGCCGAGCGGCAGCGCCACCACCACCAGCTTCGCGACCGCGGCGCCACGGCCGTCGCGACGGATGGGGCGGGAAATGTCTTCGTCGTGGGCACCACCAACGGAGTGCTGCCAGGCCAGACGAGCGCCGGTCTGACAGACGTCTTCGCGTTGAAGCTCGACGGGTCAGGCAACACCGTATGGCTGCGGCAGGTTGGCTCGAGCAGCGACGACCTCGCCTACGACGCTGCCGCCGATGCGCTGGGGAACGTGGTCTTCGCCGGTGGCACTTCCGGAATCCTGCCGGGCCAGACGAGCTTGGGCACCAATGACGGCTTCTTCCTGCGCTTCTCGCCGTAGCCCGAAGCGCAGTGGCGTTGATGACGGTGCAGCGCCGGAGTTGGCAGTCCAGATGCCGAGGCCCTGTGCGCTCGCGTTGAACGAGCGGCTCGCGCTTGCCCTCGTAAGCGGGGACCTCAGGCCAGCCGTCGAGGCAGCAGGAGGAGCACGCCGAAGACTCCGAGCAACGCCGGCGCCGAGGAGCAGCCCGCAGTCTTCACCTGCTTTGCGCTGCTCGCTTCCGACAGGTTGCCTGCAGCGTCGATGACGCGCACGGCGAGGGCGACATCCGGCGTGGTGAGGAGCGAAAAGTTCTGCGCGCAGAGCGAGTCCGACAGGAGCGTGCCCTCGGTGAAGGCGGAAGCCTCGGCGCCGAGCGAGCTCGTGGTGACTCCCGAGAAGACGAGCAGCGCCGTGGGTTCACCGGTTGCGGCGGCTTCGAGCGTCAGTTGCACCGACTCTGCGTTGCGCCACAGGTGCTGTTTCCCGGCACGAAGGTGCGCCGGGTGCTCAGGAGCGCACGAGGCGCGGGCGCGGTCTCATCGGCGCCGGCCTCTGCGGTGAAGGTCGCGGTGAACTCCATGCCATCGGTCAGCCGATAGGTGGCGCCGGGCAGCAGCGGCGCGCGCGGTCGCACCGTGACCCAGCGCGGGTGGTGCACGACCGAATCGACCTCCACGGGGGTCTGGGAGCCCTCGAAGAGCTTCAGCGGAGCCAGCTCGCCCGCGTTCTGCGTGACCTGAAAGACGACGTTGGTCGGGACCTCGCTGCCCGCAGGTGGAAACACGCGGGTGGTGCCACGACAGGAACACGCGAGCGCGTTGGCGCCCAGCAGCGTCACGGCGAGGAGCAGCAGGCGAGCCAGCATGTGCCCGAGTATGCGCGAAGGGCGCTGTTCGCCGGAAGCAGCTTGGGGCTGCTCATCGAAGTCGCGGGCCCAGCCCGACGGCGAAGCTGAAGGGCTCGCTTTGAAGGGAAGCGGTGGTGGCGCTCGCTCGTGCGCAGCAGCCGAGATGATCAGCCCCTCGGCACGTCACCCGGCGTGACTCACTTCACTCGGCTTCGGGCAGGGGACACTCACTTCGCGCACGAGGTTGCACGCGAAGCCAGGCACGAGGTCGGCCACCAGGCGATCACCGAGGTCGCACGCGAAGCCGGGCAAGAGGTCCCCGGTATCGGTCGACGGGAGATCACTCCTCTCACGTCGAGAGGCCTGAACGGCGAACGCCACCCGGTTGTCGATGCATGTCGAAGAGTGTCGAATACTACACTTTTCGATACGCAACGACAAGCTGGCTGGCTTTGCGTGAGGGCCCCCTGCCCGAAGACCGAGCGGAGTGAGTCACGCCAGGTGACGTGCCGAGGGGCTGATCATCGCAACTGCCGCGCACGTGCGAGCGCCACCACCGCTTCCCTCAAGGCGAGCCGTTCATGTTCGCAGTCGCGCTGAACGAGGGCTCGTGCGTGACTTCGTGTTTGGTCTTGATCAGCGGCGCCTCCGTTGCATGGCCCACGATTGACCGGTCGCCAGGCGGCACAAGTCTTCGACAGGGTCGCGTTCGCCGTTCAGGGCAAGCAAGACGATCTGTTCGGTCGTGAAGTTGGCCCTGAGCGCGGCGATGGAACGGCTCGACGGAGATCAGAGCCCGCCGTCGATGGCGTTGAGCACTCTGGTGCAGACCCCGCCGTCGAGCTCGAGCCACGCGACGAAGACGCGCCCGCCGATGCGCAGCACCGGCACGTGCGAGCTCGCCGGCGTCGGACCAAGCGCCACCGCCCAGGTGTCGCTCGCCACGAACGCCGTGGGAGTGCCCGCGACGAAGCCTGCGGGCGCACCGAAGGGTCCGGAGATGGGCCCGTACGCGACGCCGCTGACCACGTTGCCGCTCACGTCACCGAGCGTCAGCCCCGCATCAGCCGAGAGTTGCCACCTGTTGCCGCCGATGGACTGGAAGGCGTTGTTCTGTGACGACCACGGCAGCGACCGATAGGCGAGAACGCGCTCTGCATCGAGCACCGACGCCGTCGCAAGACCGGGCGCGTTCTCGCCTTCCAGTCGGCCGAGGCGATGGAATCGCCCGTTTGTTTCGATGGTGCCGTTCCCACCTCCACTCGTGATGAACGCGAGGCCCGCGTCAGCAGGCATTTCCCGGTCACCGCCACACCCCGGCTCTGCCTCGTAGGCGAGAATGACCTGATCACCTTCGTCAACACGCATCACTTGCAGGTCAAAGAACGAAAACCGGCACGAAGTGGTCGAAACAGGGACCATCATTGGCATCCCACTTGGGCTGATGAGCGTCTGTCGATAGGTGCTGCCACCGTTGTCCCATACGGACCCGTTGCTTGCCGTGCCACTTGCATAGGTCGTGACCCACCTTCCCGGCACTGAAGGACTCGCGGCGGTCACGGCCCTGTTGCGTTCGTCAAAGATGACGACGTTCGTGCCGCCATCGACAAGAGCAGCGAGGAGCGGCTGCGCCACCCCATCTGCGTAGGCGTCGATGATCTCCCCTGGCAGCGACACAGAACCGTCCAGGAGACCGTCGCGGTCGAGCTGGCGTGCTTCGCCTGAGCGGAGCACGAGCCACAAGGCTCCCGCATCGCCGCGCGGAAACAACCCCACGATGTCGCGGCGAGGTGCGACCGGGTGATTCGGATTCAAGACGCCCGAGTCTGGATGCGGAACGCCAGCGTCAGAAAGAGGAATGCCCGCGTCAGGTGTGCCCGCGTCAGGTGTGCCGGCGTCAGAAGTACCAGCGTCGTCAGAAGCGCCCGCATCCAATTCACCACTGTCAGGCGTGCCGCTGTCCGCAGAGCCCGCGTCATCGAGCCCGCCGTCGCACGAGCTCACCTTTCCAGCTCGACACTCCGCCTGACGCTGGGCCTCCGCCCAGTCACAGCCGCTGATCAGCACCACCACGCACACGAGCACGAATCGCTTCATGGCCAGCTCCTGCTGAACGAAAGGACGGCGCCTTCGCGCGTCGGCACCACCACCACCTGCACCGAGGTCGGGGCGTCAGAGGGCGCGAGCGCCGCCCACAGCACCGATGACAGCACGGCGACGGCGCCACCGACTCCGAGCCCAATGCCGATGCGCATCAGCATCTCGCCGTCCTCGCGAACTCCGCGGATGTTCTCCAGAGGGATCCGCTCGCTGCCGACAAGGCGATTGTACTGCGCACTCGAGAAGCCAAAACACGTCGCGCTCGCCGCGAGCAGGCCGACCCCGACGAAGGCCGGCACCCACCGCACCACCGGGCTCATCGGCGGCGGAGGAACCAGCTGCCGTTGCACCGCGAGCGCGGTCGCATCGAGCCAGTCGAGCAGCGCCGCCTCGGTCGTCACACGCTCCGAGGGGCTCGCCAACACCTGACCGTCTCGCGCGCGAAGCACGCGCACCGAGGCGACGAAGCCCGACTCCGACTTCGCGACGTTGCCGCTCAACACCAGCGCCACGCCCAGGGCCCCCGCCAGCTCGGCGAGACACGAGCCCTCACTCGAGCACCCGAGCAACGCGCGCTGCCGCTCGAGCCCAAGCAGCTGCTGCACGTCTTGCGCCGTGGTGACCTTCAAGCCATCGGTGCGCAGCCGGCTGACGAAGCGCTCCTGCCACGTGGCGCCGACCGCAGGGTCGACCCCCGAGAACGTGAACGGCGTCGCCACCATGGTGAGCGGCTCGGCAGGGGTCTGACCGAACAAGAGCGTGACGACGACGAGAGAAAACACGCGCGAACCATACACGCCCCGTGGCTCCTGAACGGAACGTGCACGGCGCCGGCAGCCCCTCGACTTCGAGCGACCTTCAGGGAGAGCGGGCGCTTCGTTGCGCGCATGTACTCGCTGATTCGTCGTTTGAATCAGGGAGTACACTCTGGTGCTCGCGCGTCAGGGCCTCACGTCGGCATTCGCGACGGGCGCGTCGGCGAGCGGTCTCGTGGGCGCCCGAATCGCCTTCGGCTGATACGAGAGCGCCGCGAGCTTCTTGCCCACCGTCTTGCGCGACTGGCGCGTCACCTCGGCGATTTCGTCGTGCGTCAACCCATCGCGCCACGCGAGCGTCACCAGCTCGAGCTCTTCCACCGAGAGCGCCGCGAGGAACTTTTCCACGTCGACCCGCGAGCCAAGGTCGACCTCGCTGGCTTCGTCATCCGTGAAGAGCACGCGCTTCAGCGCCTGCGCATTCTGGTTGCGCAGCCGCTGCAGACAATGGCGCGTCGCGACCGAATAGAGCCACGTGAGCGGGCTCGCGCGCAGCCGGAAGCGCCCCAGTCCGGAGATGGCAGCGACGAAGACCTCCTGCACCGCCTCCTCCGCGTCGGCGTCGTTGCGCAACAACGACACACAGCGTCGGTACACGACGCCGTGGTGCCGCTCGAAGAGTTCCCCGATGTCGAGCGCCATGAGTGGTCTCAGTACTTGAAGGGGAACTTCACCGGGTCGCCCAGGACCGAGTGTCGGGGAAAGCGCATCGACCGAATCACGTTCGCGAAGCACGCCGCCATGCGCGTGCCCTTGAGGTCTTCAGACCCCGAGTCGACCGCGATGTTCCACGTCGTGCCATCGAGGCGAATCGACCACTTCATGACCAGCTTCCCGCTCGTGCCCGGCTCCTTCATCGCGGCGCACACGGCGAGCTGCGCCTTCTTCGCGAGCACGCCCTCCATGACGTCGCCCTGTTCGAGCGAGGCCTTCACCAGACTCGCGCCGCCCGGAGCCGGCAGGAGGGAGCCCGTCACGACCGGCGACCGCTTCAGCTCGCCGCCCATGGGCTTGCCCGAGTTCGCGCCAAACGCATTGTCGAAGTCGTCACCACCCGAGCCGGGGTCAGGCAGCTTCGTCGCCGGCTCCGCGGGCTCCTCCCGCTTGCCGCCGAAGGCCTTGTCGAAGTCGTCACCCGGAGCAGGGTCCGCCTTCACCAACAGAGGATTTCCGAAGCGGCCCCCGCCACGGCCACCCAGCGTGCCGTTCGCGGCTCCGCCCATGAGGCCTTTGGTGCCCGCTCCGTGACCGACGCCTACAGCCGTGCCGATGCCGCCGCCACCGACTCCAGTCCCCCGCAGGCCCAGGCCACCGAAGCCTTGCGACGAGCCTGTGTCCTTGAGCGCGCCGAGCAGGCCCGAGGTGTCGCCCGTCGCGGTCTGATCAGCCGCGAGCGTCGGTTCGGTCACCGTCGTCACCGGCACGTCCGTCACCGGCGTCTTCTCGGTCGCGACGAGCGACGTGTACTTCGTCACCAGGTGGTACTCGAGGCCGAGCGCGGCCATCTCCTTCGCCGCTTCCGGCTTCACGCGGTCGTATTCCGCCGAGAGCGCCTCGATGCGACGCCGCGCCCACGCCATCGTCAGCGCGCGCCCTTCACTCGTCAGCTCGGGCAACGTCACCGGCACCTCGAACACCACCGGCTTGCCCGCGCGCTTGCCCTTGAGCAGCACCGTGCCGCTCGCCGCCGCGCGGTACCGCCCCTGAATGATCAACGGCTGCGCATCGAAGAGGTCCGCGATGGGCTCGGGCATCACGTCGGCGACGGGCAACCCGCCCCACTCCACCGTGACGTCGGTGATGAGCGGCCGCCGCACGCGCTTCACGAAGCGCTCCACCGCCGGCCCGGAGTCTTCATCAGGCCGCACGTACTGGTAGAAGCCGCGCCCTTCGGTCGACAGCCGCGAGAGCAGGTAATGGTTCACCGAGCTGCCGATGCCGAAGCCGAACACGCGCGCGCCGCCCCGCAGCCGCTGCGTCTCCGAGAGAATCTCCTCTTCGTTGCCGATGAAGCCGTCGGTCATGAACAGCACCATGCGCACGCGGTCGGGATCTTCGGCGCGACCGAGCGCAGCGCGAATCCCTGCGAGCTGGTTGGTGCCACCGCCCGAGGGCAGCGACTTCAAGTAGCTCACCGCGCGTTGCACCGCGTCCGGCGTCGCCAGCAGCGGACTGCCATGAAAGCGGCTCGCCTTGTCAGCGAAGTCGATGAGCATGAACGTGTCATCGGGGTTCATCTGCGTGAGCGCGCGCTGCATCGCGAGCTTCGCCGCTGCGAGTGGGGCGCCGTTCATCGAGCACGAGGTGTCGATGACGAACACCATCTCCTTCGGCGTCGGAGGGAGGTTGGCGCTCGACGACTCCGGGTTGAGCATCAGCGCGAAGGCGCCTCCCCCCGCGAGCATCGACGCGCGCGCCTGCTGCCCCGAGATGCGCCAGCGCACGATGAGGTCTTTGTTTGGCAGCGTGTCGTAGGGGTTCAAATCGAGCTGCAGCCGCGAGGACGCGAAGCGCTCGACCTCGAGGCGATGGCTGACGCTCCACAGGTCTTCGATGACCGTGCCGGCGTCGAGGCGAACGTGCACCTCGATGTCGCGGCCGTTGCGCACGGTGGGCGGCGTGATGCGGCTCGCGTCGACGACCTGGTCGGTGTCGCGCGCCGTGCCCCGGCCCTCCGACTCACCCGGCAGCGCCGCACCGGGGATGTACCGGGGCCCGACCACCATCGGGAAATTGAGCGTGTAGACACCGTCGTCGTACGCGAGCGGCGCGACGTACTGCAGCGTGACCTCCACCATCTCCCCCGGCAGCAGGTTGGCGATGGATTGCGTGAAGACGTTGGGGCGCTCCTGGTCGAGCAACGCGGCGCGGCGGCCTTCCTGTTTCGCGACCTCGTAGAGAGAGCGCGCGACCTCGCGCTTCTGAATCTCGGCCTTGATGATGCGGGCGCCGGCGTGCAGCTCCATCGCGTGCACCGCCGAGTCGTCAGGCAGCGGGAAGACGTACACCGCCTCGACCGGGGACGAGAACGGGTTCTGGAACACCTGCGTCACCGTCACGCCCTGCATGAAGCCAGTGATGGCGATGTCGACCTTCGTGTGCACCAGCGTGAAGGGCCGCGACGCGCCGTCTCCCGAGGCCGCCTCGAGCGCGCCCTGGCCGAACTCGACGTCGCGCCCGCGGAGCGGCACCTTGCGCAAGCGGCTCGGCCACACCTCAGGTCGCGGCTCGAGCACCTCGCGCGCCTGGCGCTTGAGCACTGGCGTCGGTGACGGTTGCTTCGCGATGACGGGAGGAGGCGTCTGCGTCGTGCGGTTGATCAACTGCGCCGAGCCGACGCTGATCAACGCCACGGCCGCGACCGCCAGCACCGAGAGCCCCGCGGCCCGCTGCTTCCACTTCCGGTCGGCGCGCAGCACCGCGTCACGCGCCCGCAGGCGCTTCGGAGACGACGAGAACTGCTTGGCGCTCGCCTCCATCGCCGAGAGGTGCAGGCGGCAGGTCTCGCACCCGAGCAGATGCGAGGTGACTGCGGGCGTTCCCTGGCCTGAGAGCAACCGCTCGAGCGCAAGGGAGGAGGGGTGCACGGCGTCTTGACCTCGGTTCATGCCAGTGAGTTCCGCGAGCGGCTTTTCGTGGGAACCCGAGACGAGAAGCCAGTGATTGTGGGCACTTCCAGACACCCGGCGCCCACCCCCATCCGAGGGCCCAGGGCCGAAGAGATTGCACCACGGCCCGGGCTGGGGGTTCATGCACGCGTGCCATTCAAGTCACTGGTCGTGTGCGCTGCGCTCACCTTTTTCGGCTGCGGCGTGGCGCCTGCGCAGTGCGATGTCTCGACGTGCGCCACCGGCTGCTGCGACGTCAGCGGAGAGTGCCAGGTCCCCAGCGCTCAGGCGTGCGGCCAGAGCGGGCTCGCGTGTCGCGTGTGTGCGGGCCTCGAAATCTGCTCGTTCGGCATCTGCATCACCCCCAGCAGCGGCAGCGGGGGCAGTGGAGGCAGCAGTGGTGGTGGCGGCGGCAGCAGCGGCGGGGGCAGCGCCACGGGAGGAGGTGCTGGCGGCGGGTCTGCGACGGGTGGCGGTTCTTCTTCGACGGGCGGAGGCGGAGGAGGAGGCGCCTGCACGCCGGGCGGCTCGTGCGCCACCAACCCATCGCGGCCGTGCGTGCTGGGCGTGGTCTCGTGTGTCGGCGGCGCAGCGACGTGCGTGGACTCGACCTCGTTCGCGATGGCGGGCACGGTGTGCGGCAGCGGCAACCAGGTCTGCGACGCGTTCGGCGCGTGTCGCTGCGGCAACGGGGCGCTCTCGTGTCAGGGCCAGTGCGCGCCCTGCTCCACGCCGGCCAACGCGGTGGCGGTCTGCAGCGGCACCTCGTGCGACTTCACCTGCATGAGCGGCTTTCACCGCTGCGGCTCGCAGTGCCTGTCGGACACCTCGGTCAACTCCTGCGGCACGAGCTGCACGCCGTGCTCGGCCTCAGGCGGAACGCCGGTGTGCTCGAACGGCCAATGCAGCGTCTCGAGCTGCAACAGCGGCTTCCTGCTCTGCGGTGGAGCGTGCGCCTCGTGCAGCACGCCCGCCAACGCCATGCCGACGTGCCTCGGCTCGAGCTGCAGCTTCGAGTGCAACCCGGGCCGCTTGCTCTGTCAGGGCCAGTGCGCGGCGTGCGCCACCCCGGCGAACGCGTTCCCGAGCTGCAGCGGCGCGGCGTGTGACTTCGAGTGCAACTCCGGCTTCGAGCGCGTGGGGAACGCGTGCCTGCGCATCGCGACGTGGCAGTTGAACAGCGCCGCGACCGGGCCGCAGGGCCGCTACGGCGCGCCGATGTCGTACGACCGCGCGCGCAGCCGCACGGTGCTCTTCGGTGGCCACTCGGTGGTGAACAACCTCTTCGTGCACCTCAACGACACGTGGGAGGTCAACGGCAGCGGCTGGTCGAACACCACGTTCTCGACGCGACCGGCGGCTCCGCCGACGAGCGTCATCGTCACCTCCATCATCTATTCGATGGCGTACGACGCGGCGCGCTCGCGCACCGTGCTGCTCAGCAGCGCCAACGCGACCACCACGTGGGAATACAACGGCGCGACGCAGACCTGGTCGCAGGCGTTTCCCACGACCCAACCCGTCTTCAACTCGGCGCGGCTCGCGTACGACCCGGTCGGCGGGCGCGTCATCGCCGTCAATCGCGGCACCAGCACGCTCGAGACCTGGGGGTGGAATGGTACGACGTGGACGTTGCTGTCGTCAGCGGGGCCCGTCGTGTCCGGCTTTGCCATCGCCACCGACACCACCCGGCAGCGCGTGATGCTCTTCGGCGGCGGCACGGCGAACACCTTCGCGAGCGAGACGAATGACCTGTGGGAATGGAATGGCTCGAGCTGGAGCCAGCGCACCGTGACCGGCACGTTGCCCCCGAAGCAGCGCACCGGCGTGATGGCGTTCGACTCGAGCCGCAACAAGCTGGTGCTGCTCGGCGGTCGCGCGTCAGGCAGCAACGACGGGCTGACCTGGGAGTTCGACGGCACGCGGTGGACCTTCTTCCCCGCGCCGTTCCGCTACGGCGATGTGCCGGGCCTCGCCTATGACGAAGCGCGGCAGGCGGTGGTGTTGTTCGGCGGCAACCAGGCCACCACCGCGACGTCGCTCTACGAGCTCAAGCGCTGAGCGGAGTGGGTGCTGATCACTGGCACTGGAGCGTCGAGCTCCAGCGCACCGACGGGTCGAGCAGCGGGCGCCAGTTGTCGTCCCACGTGCCCCACCGGAAGGTGCTCGAGCCGGAGTAGCCCGGGCTGTTCAAGTTGGGGAAGAAGCGCGCGCCCAGGTCGGGCGTGAGGTCCTGGCAGCCGACGCAATCGGCCTCGCCCCACTCGGTGCCGCCGTCGGACAGCCGGTACAGGCCGCCGTCGTAGAAGTCGCGCAGCGGGCCGCCATCTTCCGAGGTCGAGCGGCGCGCGACGTACAGCGGGCTGGGCGCGGCATACGGGCGCAGGAAGAAGGACTTCACGTTCATGCGCAGCTCGGGCGTGAAGGTGCCGAACGAGACGGGCTCGTCGCGCTCGAGGCCGTTGGCGCCGAAGGTGAGCCACGCGTCGGCGTCGTCGACCCAGCCGAAGGGCAGACGCGACCAGTCGAGCGAGGCGCTGGCCGGCGTGCTGGTGCGGCGCAGCGCGGCGGTGACGAGCTTGCCGGTGTCGACCATCTTCACGAACGAGGCGCGGGAGTTGGCGACCGCGGTGGCGTCGGTGACGCGCAGGAGCCGATTGCCGACGGTGTCGACCCACTGCTGGGCGCTCGTCAGGTCGTCGTACGACGAGAACAGGCGCTTCACGTTCATCGCGCCGTCGTAGCCAAGCGATGCGTCGACGGCGGCCACCACGCCGCGGAAGGCGAAGGCGACGGTGAGCAGCTCAGGGGCCTGCACCACCACCGTGCCCGCGCCGCAGCCGCCCTTGAGGGTGATGAAGCGCTCCGAGGGGCCCTTCTCATCGATGGCCTTGCCCGCGACTTCAGCGGCGCGCGCGAGCTTCTCGAAGCGGGGGCGCATCGCCAGCATCGCCGAGCGCACTTCGCCCATCGTCAAGGTGGGGTCGATGGTTGAGGCGAACAACGGGCCGTTGTCGCGCACCGAGGGGTGGGGAATCTTCGAGCGCGCGAAGTTCCACACCGCGCTGCAGCTGGTCGAGCGCTGCGAGAGCTGAGAGAGCACGCCTTCCTTGCTCCACAGCACCGAGCTGTCGAGCGAGGCGGTGAAGCCGAGGCGCGGCGCGAGGGACTGGAGGGCCGGGTCTTCGACGAGCAGCGGCAGCGTGGTGAGGGTGTACGCGAGCGCGTAGTCGGCGTTGTCGGGGGCCTGGTCGAAGGCCGCTTCGAAGCTGGTGTTGGCGGTGCGGTAGTCGCAGTTGGCGAGCGCGTCGACGCCTTCGGCCGCACGCTTCTGGTGGTCACAGCCGCACAACACGACGGTCAACGAGACGACGAGGAGTGAGCGCATGCGGCGCGCCTAGCCCAACTCACGGCCACCTGTCTCCCTCTGCTCCTCCAGCAACACTCCCTCTCCCCCCTCGACCCGGTGCGCGAGGAAGCACGCCCTTGTGTCGGCCTCGCCCATCAACGAGTGCGAGAGTCCCTCGCCCTGCGAAGCGGGGAGAGGGTGGCGCGAAGCGCCGGGTGAGGGGCTGTCGGCGCTGCGGTCGGGCCCCTCACCCCGACCCTCTCCCCGCTTCCGCAGGGAGAGGGAGTCGTTTGTCTTCAGCGCTCGATGAGCACGTCGTCGATGAGCAACCCGTCGACCGGGTGCGCGAGGAAGAAGGCCAGCGCGTCGGCCTCGGTGGCGACGATGGGGTCTCCCTGCCCGTTGAGCGACGTGTTGAGCAACACCGGAACGCCCGTCTCGCGCCCCACGCGCTCGAGCAACGCGCCAACCTGCGTGTCCGCGCGCACCGTCTGCAGCCGCGCCGTGCCGTCGACGTGCGTCACGGCTTCCAGCTTTCCGCGCGCCTCGGGCTTCACGTCGGCGATCGTCGTCATGAACGGCGCGAGCCTCGGCGCGAAAGGGCCGAAGAATTCGCCGGCGCGAGCCTCGAGCACCATCGGCGCGAATGGGCGAAACGGCTCGCGGCGCTTGATGACGCGGTTGAGGCGCTCCTTCACCGCGAGCGGCGTCGGCAACGAGAGGATGCTGCGCTGACCCAGCGCCCGCGGCCCCCACTCGAAGCGGCCCTGCACGAAGGCGAGCACCTCCCCCTTCGTCAACCGCGTCGTCGCCTCGTCGAGCGGCGACTCGACCCGTCGCGCCTTGAGCCCCAACGCCATCGCCGTCTCCAGCGCGACCGCGCCGGTCACCGACGTGCCCCACGCGGCGTGGAGAAAGGTCGTGCGGGGCTCGTGCTTCTCGGCAGCCGCGAGCAACGCAGCGCCGAGCGCGCCACCTGCGTCTCCCGCAGCGGGCTGCACGAAGAAGTCAGCGAAGCCCGCCTCGCGAAAGAGCCGCGCGTTGGCGACTGCGTTGAGGCCCACCCCGCCCGCGAGGCAGAGCGCGTCGGCCCCGGTGAGCGTCTGTGCCCGCCGCGCCAACCCGAGCAGCGCGTCTTCGAGTACCGCTTGCAGCGTGGCGGCGATGTCGGCGGCGCGTTGATCCGCCTCGGGAATCACCTCGGCATCGAGTGACCATGGGGTGCCCGGCGCACGACGCGGCCCGAGCAGCGCTTCCAGCTTCGTCGAGAACCCCACCTCGGTGTTGGTGTGCGAATCGAAGTACTCGAGGCCGAGCTCGAAGGCGCCGCTCGTTGCGTCGAGCTTGAGCAGCTTGCCGAACTCGTCGCGAAACTTCGGCGTGCCGAACGCCGCGAGCCCCATCACCTTGTACTCGCCCTCGTTCACCTCGAAGCCGAGGTACGCAGTGAGCGCGGAATAGAGGAGCCCGAGCGAGTGCGGGAAGGTGATGCGCTCCTTCAGCGTGAGGGTGTGGCCCTCGCCCAACCAGAGCGCAGTGCTGGTTTCTTCGCCCACCGCGTCGACCGTGAGCACCGCGGCGCGGGCGAAGGGGCTCGCGAAGTACGCGCTCGCGGCGTGCGAAGCGTGGTGCTCGCGGTGCGTGATCTTCTCGCGAGGCACTCCGAGGTGGGCGGCCAGCGCGTCGAGCACCCAGAGCTTGCCGCCAAGCTGCGAGGCGAGCGCACGGGGGAACTGGCGCAACGCGCGCGGGAAGGTGCGGAGCATCGAGAGCAGCACACGCTCGAGCTTGGCGTACGGGTTCTCGTAGAAGACGACCTCGTCGAGGGCGCGCGGGTCGAGCTTCGCGAGCGCGAGACAGGCGCGTGCGGCGGCGAGGGGCAGAGATGCGTCGTTCTTGATGCGGCTGAAGCGCTCTTCTTGCATCGCCGCGACGAGCTGCCCGTCGATGATCAGCGCCGCCGCCGCGTCGTGGTAGTTCGCGCTGATTCCAAGAATCGCGCTCACGTCCTCCCTCTCCCTGCACCAGCGGGGAGAGGGTTGGGGTGAGGGGCTCGTGCAGCGGATGTCTGCAGGCGCTCACGCTTCGCGCTCACGGCCCCTCACCCCGGCCCTCTCCCCGCTGACGCAGGGAGAGGGGGTTTTTGGTGATCAACGCCAGGGGGAACAGCGCGAGGTACAGCACCGACATCAACACCGTGTAGAGCTGCCCAGTCACCGCCGCGCCCGCACGCACCCAGCCGCGCCGCAGCTCCCATGCGCGCGCGCCGATGAGCGAGCCGCCCAGCTCGCGCGAAAGTTCGAGTGAATACGCCTCGTGCTGCGTCTCATCGCGCATCACCGCGTCGAGCAGCGCGCGCGTCTTCGTGTCGGCCCGCGCCGTGCCTTCCAGCGCCTGCAGCTCGTCCCGAAACAACTGCATCTGCGCACGCCCCCGCTTCTCCCCGAGGTGCACGAACGAGATGAACTTCGCCTCGCCCAGCCGCAAAAACAGGTGCTCGAAGTCGACCTGGTACAGCGACGCATCACCCGCCCGCGACGGGTCGAGCTCGAGCGCCCGCAGCGTGAACATCTTCGCGTGCCGCTGCTCATCCACCGCGTGCGCCAGGTACTGCGCCTTGCGCTTCCCATCCGCGCTCGCGTTGGCCGCCTCCATCATGTCGTAGAAGCTCGAGCGCTCGGCCTTCGCGAACGCAAGCAGCATGCGCGCCGTCGCCCGCGGGTTTCTCCACCGCAGCGGCCGCATCAGTCTGGCGAGCACGAGCCTCATGGAATCGCGCAGAAGCTGCCGGTCGGCCACGGCTCGCAGTGGCCCTTCGCGCAGGGGTGCGTCGCGTCACACGACACCCAGCACTGCAGGCGAGCGCCGGCCTTCACCTCTCCCTCGGCGCACGGCTCGAGCTCTCTTGCGCCGCGCTGCCGTGGTTTGCCCGTCTGGAGCATCTCCCGCTGAAACAGCTCCATCTCCGGGCGCCCCGTCTTGAGGGACTCGGCGTAGAGGTACGCGTACGATTGCCACGGTACTTCGGGCACCGCGTCTTCGCGCCGCCTCGGCGCGAGGGTGTCGAAGGCCATCGTCAACGCGCCGCCTTTCGGCCAGTCGAGCTTGAGCACCTGCTGCGACGCAGACCAGTGGAACTTCGCCCGCGTCGCGTCGCCCTCGAGCACGGGGACGATGAGCACCACCTGCTCGTCTTCCTGCCAGGCGAGCGCGTCACCATGGCCCCCCTCGAGCACCTCGACCCCCTCGATGCCGTCGACCTCCGCCTCGAGCGTCTGCTTGCGCACGCCGCACGCGACCCGCAGCCACTCGCGCACCAGCTTCGTCTCACACCCCGCGTTGGTGCTGCCCTTCACGGTGCACTCGTCGGCGCGGCGGAACTCGTCTTCCGTCGGAGGCCACGAGCGCCCTTCCGGCAACACGTACGCGTTCTTCGGCTTCACGGGGGCCTTCAGCGCTTCGACCAGCGCGCCCGCCAGCGCCGCATGGCCCTTCGGCGTCAGGTGCAGGTCGGCGTCGAGAAACGCGCCCGGTTCCGCAGCCGCCAGCGCGGCGGTGGGGTCGAGCCCGACGGCGCCGATGCGCTCGGCGCGCGCCACGAGGTCCTCGCGGAGCACCTGCGTCGCGCTCATGTCGATGGGCGTGCTGCCGACGTATTTTTTCCATTCCTCGGCGCTCACCATCACGTCGAGCGGCAGGGCCACCACCACCAGCTTCGCGCCCGCGGCATCGCACAACGCCTTGGTGTCGAGCAGCACCTGGTCGAGCGGCTGCACGTGCGGCGCTTCACCTTCGGGCTTGAGCGCGTCGAGCTTCGCGCGGAGCTCCTTCCGCGCCTCGAGCAGCGCCTGCAGCTCAGGGTCCTTCTTCTTCTTCGCGACGGCCTCCAGCAGCTTCTCGTTACGGGTCGCGCCGACGGCCGCGACGAACAGGTGGTACGCGGTGATGTCGTTGCGCCGCGCGCCCTCGGCCTGGCTGTCGAAGAGGATGTCGCGCGGGTCTCCGCTCTTGATGAGGGGCTTGAGCTCGGCGACGTACTTCTCCTGCTCGAGCTTCCCCTCGAGGTGACCCTGCAGCTGCTGCGCGAGGTTCTCGAGCTGTCGGTCGAGGTCGGACCGTGCCGCGAGCAGCTTCTTCGCGCCCTCGTCTTCCGGAGGCAGCGGCGTCACGCCCCTGCCCGCCTCGGCCACGTCGCGCCACGAGCCCTCGGTGCTGACCGCTTCGCCCCCCTCGCCGCCCGAGTGGAGCAACTTGCGCACGCCGTACACGAGGTGCGACTTCGACATGAGCGCGCGGCGGAAGGGGAAGTTCGTCACGCCGCCCGTCGGCGCGGTCTCGGCGCGCACGGCCCACCCGTCCCACACCTTGTGGCGCTGGGCGTTCGGCCGGTCGGCCTCGAAGAGGTCGTTCGAGAGGTTGAGCACGTAGACGACGGTGGCCACCGTCTTTCGCTGGCCGAGCACCTGCTTCACCATCGCCGTGTATTCGCGCGGCCCGTAGGTCGGCACACCGGCGTTGAGCACCGGCACGCCGAGCTGCTCGCTCAGCTTCGCCGAGAAGGTCTCGTGCGCTTCGACGCCGAGCCCGAAGACCTGGCTGTCACCCACCACCAGCACTTCACCCTTCGTGGGGGCGGGCCACCTGGGCGAGCGAAAGCCCTGGCTGTTGGTGGCCGCGGTGGTGACAGGGTTGTTGCCGGCGACCTTGAGCTGCATCGTGGCGTTGGGCTGCAGCCGCACGCCGAGCGCCTGGTCTTCGACGTAGAGGTTCACGTGGGGGAAGGCGCCGTGGTCGCGCGCGCTGAAGGCGACCTCCGCGAGGACGACCCCGAGCCCCAACCCGACGAACACCTTGAGAATCGCCTTGAGCGCTCGCACGGGGGCCGACTCTAGACCGCGCTACAGTCGACGCGTGCGTTCGCGAGCCCTCATCGTCGTGGCAGGGTGGCTCGTGGGCCTCGTGGGCTGCGGGCCGCGCCAGGCCGTCGGTCAGTGCAGCCCGAGCGGAGTGAACTCGCTTCGCGCCCCCGTCGCCGTGGCGTTCGTCGGCCAGGAGACCGAGGTCGACCTGCTCCTGCCGCCGGCGGTGTTCTGCGAAGCCGGCAACCCCATCGCGACCGAAGTGCGCACCGAGGTGCTCTCGTCGGAGAACGAGCCGCTCGTGCACACCAACTCGGGGCCGAGCTCGAGCCAGGCGCGCGGGTACTCGACGGTGGTCACCTTCACGCCGAGCGCCGCGGGCGTCTCCGAGTTGTCGGCGCGCTTCGAGCCGGGCCTCGGCGTGGCGCGACGGCAGGTGCAGGTGGTCACCGACCGCACGGCCGAGCAGCCCGGGTTGCGCGCGAGCGCGGCGGCGGTCTGCGATGAAGTGCGCGGCCTGACGGCGCATGTGGTGTGTCGGCGCGGGTCGACGCTGTCGGTGCTGTTGCCGGGCGATGCGGGCGTGGTGCTGAGCGAGGCGGTGTCCGGCTTCGGTACGACGGGCGCCGTGGCCTGGTGGTGGACGGAGACGCAGGTGACGCGCGTGGAGGAGGTCGACGGCGGCCTGTCGCGGCTCGACGCGCCGCTGGTGGTGGGCGCGGGGGTGACGCACGTCGAGACGGGTCGACTCACGCGCGTGTCCGGCACCAGCGGGGTCGAGGTGCGCGAAGAAGACGGCGGGTTGATCAGCACCGCCTTCACGCTCAGCGCGGGCCACGACGGTGGGGGCCTCGCGCGCAAGGGCGACGTGCTCGGCTATTGGAACGGCGCGCAGGTCTGCACGCACACGCTCGCGCGCGAAGACGCGTCGGTCGCGTGCCTCGACGTGCTCGGCTTCACGCCCCTGGGTGCAGAACGAGACGTGCTGTGGCTCAAGGGCGTCGAGACCGGCCTGCTCGCCCGCGCGCGCATCACGGGGCCCGGTGTCCCCCTGGAAGTGCGGTTGCTCGATGGCCAGCCCGCGCTCTTCACGGAGGTGAAGCAGCCGCTCCCCACCTTCACGTGGAACGGCCGCTTCGTCACCGTGCGGCCCGACACCTTCACCTTCGACGCCTTCGTGTCACCGAGCCAGACGCAACGGCAGTTCGTCACCAGCGAGCACGTGGTGTTTCAGCGCGGCGGCGAGTTGCTGTTGCTGGCGCGCTGACGTCAGTTCACGAAGGGGTCGTGACTGCAGGCGGTTCACTCGACCGGCTGGGGCTTGATGCCCAGCACCCGCTCGACGAAGGCATGGCCGGCGTAGATGAGCGGCGTCAGCAGCAGCGCGATGAAGACCTTGCCCACCCACGAGGTGATGATCAGGTTGATCAACTTCGGCACCTCCAGGTTGCCGCTCCACACCATGCTCTGAATGACCACGGTGTCGAGCAGCTGCGAGATGACCGTGCTGCCCGTCGCGCGCAGCCACAACAGCTTCCCGCCCGTCATCGACTTGAGCTTGTGAAACACCGCGATGTCGATGAGCTGCGCGACCACGTACGCCGTCATCGACGCGATGAGAATGCGCCGCCCGCTCGCGAACACCGCGTCGTAGGGCGCAGGCGTGAGGCCGCCCCACGCAGGCTTGAGGGTCTCCGGGTGCCACGGCACGGCGACGGCCACCGTCACCACCAGCAGCGTGAACACCGCCATGCCGAAGCCGACCCACGTCACCGTGCGCGCGGCCTGCTTGCCGTAGAACTCGTTGAGCAGGTCGGTCAGCAGAAACGTGATGGGGAAGGGAATGAAGCCCACCGAGAGCAAGTGCACCGAGCCGAACAACGGCACGCCGGTCAGCTTGCCGCCAATGAGGTCGCCCACCACCAGCGAGGTGATGAACAGCGCGGACAGGGCCAGGAAGAGCTTTCCTTTGGTGTCGAGTTGCATGGGAGACAGACCATTAACGCGACAGGTCCCGCACGCCGCGGCGAAAAGTCCCACCTCGACCGGCGAGGCCTTCCTCGGCACAGTGGCGCCATGAGCCCGCTGCCCAACCCGCTCGGCGGCGAACGTCTGTCCACCTCGTGGCGCGGCCACCAGCTCGCGTACGTCCAGCGCGGCGTCGGGCCGCCGATGGTCTTCGTTCATTCCGTGCACGCCTGCGCCTGGTCGATGGAATGGCGCACCGTGGTGCCGACGCTCTCTGCGCACTTCACGACCTACAGCCTCGACCTCCTCGGCTTCGGCGCTTCTGACCACCCGCCGCTCGAGTTCACCGGGGCGCTGTACGTGGAGTTGATCAGCGACTTCCTCGCCGAGGTGGTGCGCGCGCCGTGCGTCGCGGTCGGCTCGTCGCTCGGCGCGACCTACCTCATCGCCGCGGCGGCCCGACACCCCGAGCGGGTGCGCGCGGTGTGCGCCATCGGCCCCGCCGGCGTCACCCGCCTCGACTCGCCGGGCGGCGCGGTCAGCGGGCTCGTTCAGCGCTTCGTGCGGAGTGAGCGCGTCGGTGCAGCCTTCTTCGGCGCGCTCACCTCGAAGCGCAGCATTCGCATGTTCTTGAAAGACATCTACGCCGACCCGAAGGTGATGACCGACGAAGTGGTCGACCTCTACTGGCAGAGCGCGAAGCAACCCAACGCCCGCTTCGGCCCGGCCGCCTTCGTCGGCTTTCGGCTCAGCTACGACCTCCGCGCCGAGCTCGCGGCGATGACGCAACCGCTGATGCTCGCGTGGGGCACCGCGGCGCGACAAACCCCGCTGAAGGAAGCGGCCGCCTACCAGCGCGTGCAACCTCGCGCAGAGCTGATGACGCTGCCCGGCGGAGACCTGCCGCACGAAGAGCACCCCGAGGCGTTCTGCGCCGCGCTGTTCTCGTTTCTTTCACGTCACTGACCTCTCCCTCTCCCTGCACACGCGGGGAGAGGGTGGCGCGCAGCGCCGGGTGAGGGGCGAGTTGCACGAATGGAGGCCCCTCACCCCGGCCCTCTCCCCGTTTCACAGGGAGAGGGAGGTTCAGCGCGAGAAGTAGCGCGGCGGCCGTCTCGCGCGCGTCACCGTCTCGAAGGCGTGCGCCAGCGCGAGCACGTTCACGTCGTCCCACGAGGCGCCGACGAAGCTCAGCGACACCGGCAGCTCTCCCACGAAGCCCATCGGCACCGTCGCGTGTGGGCAACCCGCCACCGCGGCGGGCGTCGAAAACGAAAAGCCGAACGCATCTCCGTTGACGAGGTCGGTCAGCCATGCGGGCGCGCCCGTGGGTGCCACCACCGCCGCCAGCGAATGCTTCGCGAGCACCCCGTGCAGCTCGACGCGCGCCTTCGCGCAGGTCGCCAGCGCCTTCTTGTAGTCGGGGCTGCTCAAGGGCCCGCGCTTCACCGCCTCGACCAACCACTGCTGGCCGAAGTACCGCAGCTCGTCCTGCGCGTGCGCGTCGTTGAAGGCCACCACGTCGGCCACGCTCTTCATCGGCCCACCGCGCGACGAGAGATACGCATCGAGGTCGGCCTTGAGCTCGAACAGCAGCACCTCGAGCTCGGCGTCGTCGTACTCGCGCGACGAGAGCTCGACGTCGACCAGCACCGCGCCTGCGCCCTCGAGCGCGGTGAGCGCCTCTTCTGCCACGGCGCGCGTCGTCCACCCCGCGCCCACCAGCCGGCGCACCACGCCCAGCCTCCGACCCGCGAGCGTCGCGCCCTCGAGCGCCTTGAAGAACGAGAACGACTTCTTCGGCGTGGCTGCGGTCGCCGGGTCGCGCGCGTCGACGCCCACCAGCACGTCCATCATCAGCGCCGCGTCGCGCGTCGAGCGCGTCATCGGCCCCGCCGTGTCCTGCGAGTGCGCGAGGGGAATGATGCCCGCGCGCGAGACGAGCCCCAGCGTCGGCTTGAAGCCCACCACGCCACACGTCGACGCGGGAGAGACGATGCTCCCGTCGGTCTCGGTGCCGATGGCCGCGCCGCAGAGGCTGGCCGCCACGGCCACCGCAGAGCCCGAGGACGAGCCCGAGGGGTTTCGCGTCAGCACGTAGGGGTGCTTCGTCACCCCGCCGCGCGCGCTCCAGCCAGAGGTGGACTGGCGCCCCCGCATGTTCGCCCACTCGGAGAGGTTGGTCTTCCCGAGCAGCACCGCGCCCGCTTCGCGCAGCCGCTGCACCACGAAGGCGTCCGTCTTCGGCGTGGGCGCGTCGAGCAGCGCCAGGCTGCCCGCCGTGGTCTTCATCGCGTCGGCGGTGTCGAGGTTGTCTTTCACCAGCACGGGGATGCCGTGTAGCGGCCCGCGCGCAGGCTCGGCGTCGCGCGCGGCGGCGATGGCCAGCGCCTCGGGGTTCAACTCGATGACGCTCTTGAGCGTCGGCCCGCTCGCGTCGAGCTTCTGCATGCGCGCGAGGTACGCCTTCACCAGCTCGACCGAGGTGACGCGCTGCCGGTCGAGCGCCTCACGCAGCTCGACGAGGCCCAGCTCTTCGATGCGAAACTCGACCCGCGCTCCGCCATCGGTCGCCGCGAGCACCAGCGGGGGCACGGCTTGCAGCAGGGCGCGCCGCGACAGCGTCACCCGAGGCGCCTCGCCAGCGGCGTCACCGACTCGAGCAGCCCCACCTTCGGCAGGGGGAGAATGTCGAGCAGCACCAGCGCGCCCAGCAACGCCATCACGCCGAGCAGAATGAGCACCACCACGAGGCCGGTGCGGGGCGGGCGAGCGGCCTCGAGCTCCTCCAGCGACTGCTGCGACATCGGCTGGTCCACCGTCGGCAGGTCGCCGCCCGAAACGGCGGAAGCGGGCGGGTACGAGTCTGAGCTGACGGAAGGCAGGTCGGGCGATGAGGCCGCCGGCTCCTCGTCGAGGGCGTTGAAGTTCACCGGCTGCGGAGGCGGGCGTCGTGCGGCCATCGCAGACGCGCGCAGCTCGAGCATGCCTGGCAGCTCGTTGGGGCGCGCGACGGCGGTCTTCACGCCCTCGTCGTCATCCCAGTCGGAAGGGTTGCCCTTGTTGGTGACCGAGAGGGTCTCGCCGCTCGAGGTGCGCAGGGGCGCAGGGCGGTCGACGGCACGCACCGGGTCGGCCTGCCGGTCGGTGAGCACCTTGTCGCGCGAAATCGACGCGCCCGCCGGTTCGACCGACGGCGAAGGCGAGGTCGCGGCGTTGCTGCGGCGCGCGGCGAACTGCGCCCGGAGGTCCTTGATTTCGTCGGGCAGCGCGGCGGCGGGAATCGTCTTGTCGCCCCCGTCGTCGTCGTCGTAGTTGAACGCGCGCGGCGGGAGCGCAGGCTCGTGCGCGGTGACCCCGTTGCCCCGAAGCAGCGGCACCGGGGCGGCGGCTGGCAGCCCCGGGCTGGTCTGGAGCGCCACGTCGGGCTTGGTGCCGGGCATCACCCCCGGTCGCGTCATCTCGTCGCTCTGGTCGGGCATCGCCACTTTGGGCGCGCTGACCAACGAGGCCTTGCGTTCGGGCGGCTTCTCCGCCGACGCGCGCACCCTGGCGAGCACCGACTGCACCCGCACTTCACCGGTCGTTTCCCCTCCGAACTCGGCCGACTCGAGCAGGCGACGCGTCTCGGCGCGGCGGTCCCCGAAGTGGCGGGTGACGAGCTCGCCGAGCTGCTCGGGGTGCCACAGGCTGCCCTGCGGGGTGGACTTCTCGATGGCGCGGGCGAACTCGAGGGCCGTCGAGAAGCGCTTCTCGCGGTCGCGCTGCAGCGCCTTGAGCACGACCGCGTCGAGCTCGGGGCCGACTTCCTTGTTCCAGCGCGAAGGCGGCTGCACTTCTTCGCGCAGGGCGGCCATCATGCCCTCTTCGGCGGTCTTGCCGTGGAAGAGGCGCAGGCCGGTGAGGCACTCGTGCATGACGACGCCCAGCGCGAAGATGTCGCTGCGCGGGTCGAGCGGCTCGCCGCGAATCTGCTCGGGCGACATGTAGCCCGAGGTGCCCTTGACCATGCCGATGCTGGTGCGGCCGCTGCGGCCGAGCGCCTTGGCGATGCCGAAGTCGAGCAGCTTGGTGACGCCCTCGTAGGTCACCATGACGTTCTTCTCGGCGACGTCGCGGTGAATCACGATTTGGCGGCGGCCGCGCGCGTCGGTGAAGGTGTGCGCGTAGTGGAGCGCGAGCGCCGTGTCGCGCACCGAGGTGAGGGTGAAGCCAACCGGAATGGCTTCTTTCGCCTGGCGGCAGGCGCGCGCCATCTCGACGAGCGTGCAGCCCTGGACGAATTCCATGGCCATGAAGAGCTGGCCGTCGTCGGTGTCGAGCTCGAAGACCTGGGCGATGTTCGGGTGGTTGAAGACGGCGGTGATGCGCGCCTCTTCGAGGAACATGCCCACGAAGTCTTCTTCGCCGCCGATGTCGGGGAGAATCGTCTTCAGGACGACGAGCTTTTTGAAGCCGGCCAGGCCCGTCTGGTGCGCGAGGTAGATCGCACTCATGCCGCCCGTCGAGAGACGGCACAGCACCTCGTACTTGCCGAGGTGCCGCCTGTCGAGCGGGGTACTCGGCGCGATGAAGGAGTTGGTGGCCACCGGATAAACCGCGGTCAGTCTACAACCGAAATCGCGCGCGTCTGCTTTGTTGGCCGTCGTCCCTTCGGTGGCCTGGGCGGCGTGCCCATATCAGCGCCACCGCGCGAGGTGACAGGCCGGTTGCAGTTCGCAACTCCCTCCAATTGTTCACAGTTCGTGCGGACCTCCTCGGTGCGCGAAAGTGCTCGCCTGTCGAAGGCGCACCGACTTGAACCCCTGGCATGAACCAGCTCGCCCTCGCCGCGCTCGTCGTGACGTCCATCGGGTCGTGTGACCCGGCTTCCTTCAAGAGCCCGCTGACCGACCCTGCGAAGGCGAAGGTCGACGGGAAGCTCACTGGCACCTGGGGTGGGCGTGATGAGAGCACCGAGTTCGTGCTCTTCGTGCAGCCCACGCAGCAGGGGAAGGTCGACGTCACGCTCGTCGGCCGCGGCACCAGCGACGGCGTCGCGCACATGACGTGGCGGGGCATGACCTCGACGGTGGGCGGGAAGAGCTACCTGAACCTGCAGGAGAAGTTCTTCACCGACAACTGGGGCAACAAGTACGAGGTGAAGCCCGAGTACATCGTCGTTCGCTACGAGCTCTCGGGCGACACGTTGAAGTTGAGCTACCTCGATGGCGATGGGCTGAACACGCTCGATGGCGGAGCGGCGGCGCTCACGGCCGACAGTGCGGGCGTGGCGGCGACCCTCGAGAAGCTGCCGGCGAAGTCGTTCACGCACTTCATGAACTTCAAGCGCTTCAAGGTTCCCGCGCCGTAAACAGCAGCCGGCAGGGCGGCGGTCGTGAAACGGTCGGCTGGCCGTGCTCACCTCAGGCGTGCCCCTCGCCGCGTGCGTCACCTCTTTCGCAATACGAAATCGACCATCTGGGTCGGACGGAGCATCGCCGGTGATGCTCCTTCCATCCCCAATGGCCCATTCATGACGAGACCACCGGGGTCGAGGGGCACGCCCGCCTCTCGACGTGCGACCCACAGGTGAGCCCCTCGCCCCTTCAGGCCGCTGTCACCGCGCCACGCTCTTCCACCACGGCGTGGGGCCGTCGAGCTGATCAGGCACGAACACCTGCCCCAGCTTCGGCGTCACCACCCGCAGTTTCTGCTCGCCCGCGAGGCGGATCAACGTCTCGGCCGGCTCATCCCAATCGTGCAGCGCGAGGTTGAAGGTGCCCCAGTGCACCGGCAGCAAGGTGCCGCCCCCGAGCATCTGAAACGCCTTGAGCGCGTTCTCGGGCCCGAGGTGAATGTCACCCCAGTTCTCGTGAAACGCGCCGACCTCGAGCATCACCAGGTCGAACGGCCCGTGCTGCGCCGCGGTGGTCTTGAATTGATCCGTCAGCCCGGTGTCGCCCGAGAAGAACACCTTGTGCCGCGCGCCCTGCACCACCCATGACGACCACAAGGTCTTGTTGCGGTCGTGCAGCCCGCGCCCCGAGAAATGCTGACACGGCGTGGCGGTGAAGCGCAGGCCCTTGACCTCGACGTGCTCGTTCCAGTCGAGCTCGTGAATCCGCTCGGGGGCGACACCCATCGCCTCGAGGTGCGCCCCGACGCCCAGCGAGGTCACGATGGGCATCGACTTCGCCGCCAGCGCCCGCATCGTGTCGCGGCAGAGGTGGTCGTAGTGGTCGTGTGAGAGCAACACCACATCGAGCTCGGGCAACTCGTCGAGCGTGGCGGGCACTGCGTGAAAACGCTTCGGCCCCGCGAACTTCACGGGGGACGCGCGGTCTCCGAACACCGGGTCGGTCAGCACACGGAAGCCGTCGAGCTCGAGCAGCACGGTGGAATGACCCAGCCACGTCACGCGCAGCTCGGAGCTCGCTGCCTTCGCCCGCCACGCCTCGTGCGGCCGCTCGAGGGGGAGCGGACCGGGCGGCTGACGCTGGCCCCCTCCGAAGAAGTACTCGCCCATCAACGGCAGCGGGTTGCCCTTCAAGCCCGGGCCCTTGCCGGTGGGGTTCTTGAACGTGTTGCCATCGAATTGCGTCGAGGCGCGCACCCGTTCCAACCGCGCGCCCCAAGACAGCGTCGTCTTCTTCGTCATCGCATCACCAGAGGTCGAGGTTCACCGCCGAGAGCACCACCTGCGGTTCGACCTGCAGGTCGGCCAGGCGGGTGCGGTACGCCTCGAGCGTGTCCTCGGGCACCGAGGGACTCGAGAACTGCAACAGCACCCTCGTGGGCCGCAGACCCTTCACGGCGAACAGCAGCTCTTTCCATCGGGAAGCCTCGTGGGGGCGAACGTCGTCGAACAGCTCTAACGCCCACCCGCCACCGTCGCGCGCGAGCGTCATCACCAGGCCGTTGCGTCCCAGCACCTCGACGAGCTCGAGCGTCTTCGGCAGCCAGTCGAGCGTGAGCTCGCGCAACAGCCGCGGCACCACGTCGTCGGCAAACGCGCGCAGGCGAAGCCGCTCGAGGCCAGGCACGCGCACCAGCTCGGCGAGCCCGTTGCGCAGCTCGCGCGTCGGCTCGTATTCCCAGAAGCGCAGCGACACCCACGGCACCGGGGTGGGCAGGTCGACGAGCGCTTTTGCGATGAAGGCCGGGTCTCCGCCGAGGTCGATGGAGCGCAGCTTCGGGAGCGGAAAGGCTTCGCGGCCCCACTGCATCAACACGCCGACGTCGATGACGCCGGTCGAGCGGAGGTCTCGCATCGTCGGCGCGAGCCGCTGCAGGCCCTTGCGCACGCGGCGCACGGTGGCCCACTCGGGCGCGTCGAGTGTGAGGAGGTACTGGTTGAGCTTGAGCGCGAGGTTGACGGTCAACTCGGCGACGAAGCCGTCTTCGAAGACCGCGTCTTCCGCGAGTGACTGGAGGCGCCCGAGCCACTTCGCGCCGTGCTGTTTGAGCAGGGTCTTCTGGCGCTTCGGTGACGCGCGCGCGAGCTGCAGCGAGATGAATTCACCGCGCGGGTCTCCCTGCTCGAGGAGCACGTCGGCGAGCACCTGGCGCCGCCCGAGGTCGGACGGCTCAGCGTAGACGGCGAGCAGCGGGTCCTGCTTCGGGGCGATGACGCCGGGCTTCCAGTCTTGCGCGAGGAGGCGGCTCCATTCGGCTTCGGCGAGCTCGGGGCCCCTGGGCTTTGCCGCGAGGCCCTTCTGGATGACGCGGGTGAGGCGGGCGTCGATGGCCTCGTCGTAGACGTACGCGTCGTGCGCCTGAAGCAGCTCGAAGTGGCTCGCGTCTCCGTGGGCTTCGACGCAGTTGATCAACCGGCGGGTGAGCTTGGTGGTGAGGCCGACGCGCACTTCGCCGACGAGGCAGCGCACGGCGAGCGTGGCGTAGCGAGGGTCGGCGGGGAGGTCTTCGAGCGCTTCGAACACCGGCCACACCACGCGGGCGCTGGTCTCGGTGGCGAAGTGGATGAGCTGCTCGAGCCGCGCGGTCAGGTGCGATGGGGGCTCGGCGCGCACGGCCACGAGCCAGGCGCGCGCGATGTCGCTCTTGGGCTTCCTGGGCAACGCCGAGAGCGTGACGTCGAACTTCTCACCGATGCGCTCGATGAGCTCGGACGTCGAGGGGTGGCGGTCTTTGCGCCAGAGGTCGATGAGCTGCTCGAAGGTCACGCGTCGCCCCGAGAGAACTCTCCCTCTCCCTGCGAGAGCGGGGAGAGCGCGCCACGTGTCTCCCTCTCCTCCCGCGGAGGAGAGGGTCGGGGAGAGGAGGCGAACGCATGGGCACATCGAACGACGCTCACCTTTCTCCCCCGCAGGGGACGAGGGAGAACGTGGCTGATCTCGTTTCGCGACCGGCAAACAACGCCGCGCGGAACTCTTGTCTCCCTCTCCTCCCGTCGAGGGGAGGAGAGAGGAGAGGAAACGAACGCGTCAGCACGTGGAACAACGCTCACCCCTCTCCCCGACCCTCTCCCCCGCAGGGGGCGAGGGAGACAGGTGTGGCTGAGCTCGTTGCCCATCATGCGGACATCGCCGGGGTGAGGGAGACAGGTGTGGCTGAGCTCGTTGCCCATCATGCGGACATCGCCGGGGTGAGGGAGACAGGTGTGGCTGAGCTCGTTGCCCATCATGCGGACATCGCCGGGGCGAGGGAGACAGGTGTGGCTGAGCTCGTTGCCCATCATGCGGACAGCGCCGCGCGGAAGGCAAGCGCCCGGCGCATGGCGCGCTCGGGCGTGTCGGCGTGCACCACGAAGTGACCCATCTTGCGCCCGCGCCGCGCCTCGCGCTTTCCGTACAGGTACACGTCGACGACATCGGGGAAGCCGGCCCACGCCTGCAGGTTGAGCGCCCCGCCCGTGCGGCCCTGCGCGAGCCACACGTCGCCGAGCAGCTGCCCCATGCACCACGCGCCGCGGTGGAGTTCCGGCTGCACCACCGGAACGCCCGCGAGAATTCGCGCGAGCGCGTCAAACTGACTCACGGTGCACGCCTGCCGCGTGACGTGCCCCGAGTTGTGCACGCGCGGCGCGAGCTCGTTCACGTAGAGCCGCTCGACCCCGTCGCGGCCGACGCCGATGAAGAACTCGATGGTGAGCAGACCGCGCAGCTCGAGCGCCTCGGCGACGCGCAAGGCGATCGCGCGCGCCTCGTCCTGCCACGACTGCTTCACGCGCGCGGGCAGCACGGTGAGGTCGAGCACGTGGTGCGTGTGGAGGTTCTCGAACACCGGGAAGGTGACCGAGCCCGTCGCGTCGCGCGCCACAAGGCAGGAGACCTCGGCCTCGAGTTCCAGCACCTCTTCGAGCACCCAGCCGGAAGCGGGCTGATCAGTCGGCAGCGTCTGAAGATCAGCCTCGGTGCGCACCCGATACTGACCCTTGCCGTCGTAGCCGCCGAGCACCGACTTGACGATGCACGGCAGACCAAAGGAGCGCACGGCGTTGATCAGGCTTTCTCCGGCGTTCACCACGCGAAAGTCGACGGGGCGGAAGCCGGCGTCGCGGAGGAACGTCTTTTCCTTCGCGCGGTGCTGGCTGACCTCGAGGACGCGGAGGGAAGGCGTGAGCTGTGCGGCGTAGGGAGCGAGCGGGCCCGCAGGCACGTTCTCGGAGTCGAAGGTCGCGACGTCGACGCGCGAGAAGAAGTCGGCGAGCGCCTTCGGGTCGGTGAGCGGCGCGGCGAGCACGTTGGCGCGGCGTTGCGCGCACGGAGAATCGGCGTCGGGCTCGAGCACCACGACGGCCTGGCCGAGGCGGTCGAGCGATTCAGCGAGCATGAGCCCGAGCTGCCCACCACCGAGAATCCCGACCGTCATGGCGCCTGTTTCCCCCTCGCGGCGCGGAAGTTCAATCGGGAAAGCAGTCCTGAATGGTCGCGCGCCCGCTGGTCACGTCACGAGCTGGGAGGGGTGGTGGCTCGAAAAAGCGGACACACGATGGGACGCTGGCCTGAAACGAGGGGCTGCAGCGAGACGAGCAGGGCCCAAATCACGAGCCCACTGCCCTCCCCTCAGGCAGTTCCCAGCCCTCCTTCCGGGACCTGCTGCAACTCACCCGTCGACGCACGCGGCTTCTGCGCTTCCCGCGGTGTCGACGCCCATTTCCCGCATGGCGAACGACGCGTCGCGCAGGCGCTCGTCCTCTTTGTCGTTGAGCGTCAGCAGCTGGGGTACCGGTGTGCACCTCACCGACAGCTTCACGCGCAAGGCCTCCTTCACCGCCAGCATCCGCACGCCTCGACCTCTTCCGGCCCCGAGCGCACACACGATGGGACCCTGGCCTGAAGCGAGGGGCTGCGGCGAGACGAGCAGGAAAAACGGCGTGAGGATGGCGAGGACGGCGAAGAGCGCGAGCATCTGGGGAACGTCGCAGACCTCGCGCAGGTGTTCCAGCCAGCGCCCCGTCTCCGCGCCTACTTCCGCGACTTCGCCGCCTTCTTCTTCACCACCGGCACCCGCTTCAACTCGCCGGTCGACGCGCGTGCCTTCTGCGCCTGCTCTTCCCGGTACGCCGACAGCTTCACGCGCAGCGCCGCGTCCTTCACTGCGAGCATACGCACCGCGAAGAGCGCCGCGTTCACCGCCCCCGCCTGCCCAATCGCGAACGTCGCCGTCGGCACACCCGCCGGCATCTGCACGATGGACAACAACGAGTCGACGCCCGCCAGCGCCCTGGACTGCACCGGCACCCCGAGCACCGGCAACGAGGTCAACGACGCGACCATGCCCGGCAAGTGCGCCGCCCCGCCCGCGCCCGCGATGATGGCCGAGAAGCCGTCATCGGCCGCCGACTTCGCGAAATCGAACATCAGCTCTGGCGTGCGGTGCGCGCTGACGACCTGCGCTTCCCACGGTACGTCGAACGAATCGAGCGTGGTCGTCGCGTGCTGCAGCGTTTCCCAATCACTCACACTTCCCATGATGACGGCGATGCGGCTCATGGGCGCGCTCTACCACGCCCCTCACCCCGGCCCGCTCCCCGCGTGCAGGGAGCGTTTGCTTCTAGTTCTCGCGGTGGTCGTGCCCTGCCCCGCCGAACGTGCCCACCCACGGCTCGACGGCGGGCGTGAGGCGTGAGGCGGGGAAGGTCCAGAACGAGCCGGCGCTCCCGGCGAGCGGAGGGTCGCACTTCACGCACCCTGGCGCCCCGGTGGAGTCGAGCGCGCCGTTCATCATGCTGATGCTCCCGTTCGCGACCTCGAACAGCTGCGGCGGCGTGCGGTCGTTGACCTCGAGCTGACAGGTGAAGGCCTGCGCCCCGTCCTGCAAATCGAACCCCTGCAGCGCGTACACCGGCGCCACGCCCGTCTCGTCTTTCACCCACGTCAACGCGACGGTACGCGGGCCCTTCGAGGTCTCCCACTTCGCGAGCCGCACTTGATCCGACCAGAACCGCCACGCGCCCGGGAGCGTGCTCGTCCACCGCCGCGTGGAGACCCCCGCCTCGTACCCTCGCAGCTGATTCCCGTTCTCGACCGGCGCGGGGATGAGCCGGTCTCGCGAAACCACCGCGCGCCCCAGCTCTTCTGGCAGCGCGTAGACCGCCTGGCCGTTCGTCGCGTCGAGCACCACGCTCGTGTACTCGGCGTAAAGCAGCCCGCGTGCCACCGCGAGCTCACCGCCGCGCATGCCCACGTTGAGCCGCTTCCACCGGAACACGCCATCGCGCGAGAAGCTGATCAACAACGTCGTGTCGGCCGGCACCAGCGGCGCCTGGTTCGACACCGTCGGCGAATACGCGATGAACAAGTTCCCCACTGCGTCGGCGACCACGCCGTACGGGTGCGGGTGGTTGCAGGTGTCGAACAGCGGGTCGACGATTGGCTCGGCCTGCACCAGCTGCCCCGACGCGTCGATGACCGCGAGGAAGTAGCGGCGGCACTGCGTGGTCGAGTCGCCCGGTACGTTGCGCGGGTACGCCTCGAAGAGGGCCGCCAGGCGGTCGCTGTCCTGCACCACGAGCCGCGCGAGGAAGATGGTGCTCACCACGTCGAGGAACTCGGGCCTGGCGACGCGAATGTCGAAGGTCCACAGCGTCGCGCCTGTCACGAAGTCGAGCGCGCTCACCTTGCCGTTCGGGCTCGCGGGGTAATCGGCGCACACGTACCGGCCGTTCCAGATGATGCAGCGGCGCGATGGGCCGAGCGGCGCGGTCACCGGCTGCGAGGTGTTCGCGCGCAACACCGCCGGCACGTCGAAGAAGCCCGAGAGCGACATCGCGCCGTTCGGCTCGAGCACGAAGTCATGCAGGCGAGGCGGGATGACGCCCGCGTCGGCCCTTGCCATGGTGTCGAAGGTCCAGCTCGCAGACAGCGCCAGTGGCTGGCTCGCGCGCACGCAGACGTCCCCCGAGCACCGCCCCTCACCGCTGCACGGGGACGCCTCGGCGCAGACGTACCCATCGGGCGGGTCTCGCTTGATGCACGCTCCGTCGATGCACACGTCAACCTCGGTGCACGAGCCGACGAGCCCGCCACACGAGCTCCCGTCTTCGCGGGGACGCAGGCCGCACCCTTCGACGGGGTCGCACGAGCCTTCCATGCACGCACCGTCACCCGGGCACGGAGGCGCCGGCAGAAACTCGCAGCCCGTCTGCGGGTAACAGACGTCGATGGTGCAGCGGTTCGAGTCGTTGCACGGCAGCGCCTCGCCCACGCATCGCCCGGCCACGCAGTGGGCCGCCGTCAAACACTTCGTGCCCGGGTCGCAGCGGGTGTCGTCGGGCACGGTGACCTCGACGCACTTCTGCAGCACGCGGTCGAACTCGGCGGTGTGGCAGGCGTCGGTCGACGTGCAGGTGGGGATTTCGCGCGCGCTCGCTTCGAGGGAGAGCACGACGTCGGTGTTCGAAATCTGCGGCGACTTCACCTCGAGCCGTTGCGAGAAGCGGCCCGGCACCGTGGGCGTGAAGCGGATGATCAACGGGGTGGGGCCTGGCGGGAGTTGAGCAGGCAGCTCCATCGTGAAGGGGGCCGAGAGCCCCGACCACGTCACTTCGACTGCAGCGCGCCCTTCGTTCACCACCACGACCTCGCGCAGCCGGGTCACCCCGTCTGCGAACACGGGATCGAACTCGAGCACCTCGGGTTCGAAGCGCAGCGTCGAGCGCACGCCCGTGAGACCATCGTCTTTGCACCCCATGCACAGCACCGTGAGGAGCCCCAGGCACCATGCGAGCAACGACCTGGAACGGGTGACGGACATGTCTCGGGAGAGTCTCCTCTTTTTGGAAGTGCGCTGTCCGTGCCACTGCTTCTGCTTGTTGGATCTGTGATCTGATCAAGCAGCAGAAGCAGCAGAGGCGCCTCAATTGTGGAAAAGCCCGAAACCCCAATGACATCAAGATGATGGGCCGAAGGTGCATGTGGACAACCACATGAGTTCTCCACTGGGTCCCACATGTGGGTGCCGGGAGACTGACTTCCCCACACTCTGTGTCGGAAAAGTGACGGGTTTCCGCAGGGGTTGCCACAGGCTTCACACAGGTTCGACGCAGGGTTGGTTATCCTCGCCGAGGCATGACCGGTGAGCGCGTGGGCAAGTACGAGGTGCTGACGCGTTTGGCGAAGGGCGGCATGGCTGAGCTCTCGCTCGCCTGCACGCAAGGGCCTGGTGGCTTTCGCAAGTTCGTCGTCATCAAGCGCATTCTCCCGGAGGCGGCCGAAGACGAGAACTTCGTGAAGATGTTCCTCGATGAGGCGCGCGTGACGGGCGCGTTCTCGCACCCGGCCATCTGCCAGGTCTTCGAGCTGGGGCAGGACACGTCGACGGGCCTCTTCGTCGCCATGGAATTCATCGCCGGCCAGGACTTGAACCAGGTGGTCAGCGCGTGCGCGCGGCAGCAGGCGGTGTTGCCGGTGGGCTTCTCGGCGTCGGTGGTGCACGAGTGCGCGCTCGCGTTGCACTACGCGCACACCTTCAAGTTTCCGAATGGCGACGACGGCCAGGTGATTCACCGCGACGTGGCGCAGAAGAACGTCATGGTGACGTACGACGGGCAGGTGAAGCTGCTCGACTTCGGCATCGCCAAGGCGAAGGGCGCGCTCGCTCGCACCCGCGCGGGCACGGTGAAGGGCACGGCCGGCTACATGTCGCCCGAGCAGGTGCGGGGCGACCCCATCGACGGGCGCAGCGACGTGTTCTCGCTGGGCGTGGTGCTGTGGGAGATGGTGACGGGGCGTCGGTTGTTCTCGGCCGAGACCGAAATCGCCGAGCTGAAGATGATTCTCAGCGAGCCCATCACGGCACCCGCAGACATCGAGCCCTCGGTGCCCAGGGAGCTGTCGGATGTCGCGATGAAGGCGCTCGAGCGTGACCTCGACAAGCGCTTCCGCACCGCGCGGGAGATGGCGCGGGCCTTGTCGACCACGTGTGGGCAGCTGCTCTTCGATGACGAGGAGCGGGCCACCTTCATGAAGGAGCGCTTCTCCGAGAAGATTGAGTCGGCCAAGCGGCTGTTCGATGTGGCATCTTCGAGCGACGCAGCGGAGGTCGACGCCGCGGTCGAGGCCTTCCGCACGTCGGCGATTCACGAGAACGAGCCCACGCCGGTGCGCAAGCCTGCGGTGTCGGCGAACAAGCTGAAGGCGGCGCGCGCGTCGGTGAGCGCGAAGAACCTCAAGCGCGTGAAGGTGAAGAGGTACTCGACCGCCGATGACCCGACGGCGCCCACGGGTCAGGCGTTGGGGGAGCACGTCCCCACCGAGGCGCTGGTGCAGACCACGCCGGATCCGGTGTCGAGCTCGAAGCTCTGGCCCGTGCTCGCGGTGGTGGTGTCGCTGCTGGTCGGCTTCGGGGTGTGGCGCGCGATGGTGGGAGGTGCGGCTGATCAACCGACCGAAGTGGGCGGCGGGGGCGACTTGCCGGGCACCGATTCTCCCGACACCACGCCAGGTGAGGGGATTCCCGGGACCGACACGGTGAACCCGGGCACCGCGAAGGACCCGGTCGTGGTGAAGGACCCCGGGCTTCCGAAGAGCACCGACCGCGGGCCGAAGACGGAACCGAAGGTCCCGGTGGTGCGCACCTCGAAGGAACAGGGTGAGGTGACGCTGGCGCTCATCCCCGAGGCGAGCGTGCTCAAGGGCGGCACCCGACTGGGCCAGGGCACGTGGGTGACGTTCTCGCTGCCGGTGGGCACGCACCGCGTCACCATTCGCGGGGACGATGGCGTGAAGCGCCGGTTGTCGCTTCAGGTCGCCGCGGGGAAGAACAAGCCGCAGCGGTACCGGCTCGATGATCTTCCGCCGGAGTGAGGGCTGATCAGCGGCTGATCAGCCATGGGGCCAGCCGCTGCGACCCCTGCGCGGGGTCACCAGCCGCGACGCCACTCGCGCGGCACCTGCGCCATCGTCGCTTCACGCTCGAGCCGCTCGATGTCGAGCTCGGCGTCTTTCAGCTCGACCCGCTTCTGCGCCAGCTCGGCCACCATGCGGTCGTGCGTGAGGTTCGGGAAGCACTGCTGCTGCAGCGGCAACGGCGCCCCGTTCGGTGACTGCTGCTGCACCGTGCTGCACGTCGTCGCCGGTGGAATCGAGGTCGCGAGCGCGTTGATGCTCTGCTTCAGGGTGTCGACGCGTCTGTACGCCTCGATGAAGCGGTCTCTCCACCGCCGCTCGTCTTGAGGCCCCGCGCGAACGCTCGAGGGCTGAGGGCTCGCCGCGGCCGGGGTCGTCGAGCTCGCCACCTCATTGCCGGGGTTCGAGGGCCGCGACGGCGCCAGCTTCTCACTGGCCACCTTCGCGCCCTTCGGCACCTGCGAGGGGTCGTCGGTGTAGTGAACGCCGTCCTGATCCTCCCAGGTGTAGACCTGCTGTGCGAACGCAGGCGCGGCGACGAGAGCGGCAATCCAAATCAGGCGCATGGGTGCGGCCTCGACGAAGAGGCAGGCGAATTATTCACGCCCGACGTTCACGTCTCGACGGAGCCCAACAGAATCCCAGCCACCTTGCCGTCAGCGGTGCGCCCGATGATCAGCTTTGCGTACAGGCCACCGGCGCTGGCGAGCGAGCCGTCGCCTTCCTTCGGGCCAATCTTCACCACCTTGAGGTCGGTGAGGTTGTCGTGCAGGCCCCTGGTGATTTTCGCGAACGCCGCGGCGCTCTTTGCCGACACCTCGTCACCCCCGGAGTCGTCGGTGTGCAGCCCGGTGATGAACTCGCGCGCCTCGCTGGCGGTGTACACCTCCGCAGTGAAGTCGCTGGGGAAGCTGCTGGTCGGTCCTGTACGGAGCTGCGAGGGAGGCGCGAAGACAGCCGGTTCATCACACCGGGTCAACTGGGAGCGGGAAAAGCCAGTGGGGGACACCGGTGCTGCTCGGCCCATCAGCGAATGGTGACCTGCAGCCGATAGGCGAACTGCGAATTCACACCCGTGGTCGAGAACCCGCGAACCTGCACGTACATCGTGGCCGTCATGGTGCCGGTGTTCCGCGCGCTGGCGTTCACCGGGCTGGTCCCCGTGCCGTCGATGAGCGAACAATTTCCACGCCCGTCGTCGTCGCTGTACGCCAGCTCGGTGCCGCTCGCGTTGAGCAGCTGCACCACGCTGTCGACCCCCGCGCTCTCGCAGGTCTCGGTGTTGCCCTCGATGAGCTCGATGCGCACGGCGTTCCCCGCTGGCACGGTGATGGCCCACACGTCGATGTCGCTCGCCACCGAGTGGTCACCGACGCCGTAGCCCTGGCGGTGGCTCACCAGCGCGGGCTCGGCCGTACCGATGGTGTCGTTGATGCCCGACACGCCCGCCGTCTCACTCTCCGTACCGCGGTTGGGCTGAATCGCCACCTCGAGGAAGTAGCGCGCGATGGCCGCGTTGACGCCCGATTCCTCGGCCTGGATGTAATACGTGCCCGCCGGGAGGAAGGTGACGATGGCGCTGCAGCTCGCGATGCCGCTCGTCGCGTCGGTGAGAATCGACGCCCCGGTGCTCGAGAGCAGGCGCAGGTTGGTCGTCACCCCGCCGGTGCAGTCGCCACCCTGCGTGAAGGTCTCGAAGCGCACCACCGAGTCGGTCGCCAGCACCACGCGGAACACGTCGACGTCGGTGGTGGTGCCGATGGCGCCCCGAATCAGCACGCTGCCCGTCACCTGCAGCGACGAGGTGTTGGCCTGCGCGCGTGTGTCGTTGGCCTCGACCTCGTCGACCGCGTTGATGCGGCAGGTGTTCGAGCACGCATCGGCGTCGACCCTGTTGCCGTCGTCGCATTCCTCGATGCCCGGGTAGACGCTGCCGTTGCCGCACACGATGGGTGTGAAGCGCAGCTCGACGCCGTACCCCGGCGCGGGCACCGCGAGGTCGTCACCGTATTCCATGGTGTGCACGTAGACGGTCTGGCCGGGCAGCAGCGCCAGCAGGAGGCCGGAGCACTGGTCGATGGTGCTGTTGCGGTCATCGTTCGACGCCAGCGACGTGCCGGCCGCGTTGCGCACGTGCAGGCCGGTGTCGATGCTCGTGCCGCATGGCACGCCCTGCCCGTAGCCCGCCGCGCGGTTCCACAGGTCGACGCGCAGCTCCTGGCCCACCAGCGTGTCGTTGGTCACCGCGAAGACGTCTTCGTCACCCACTGGCGAGAACGCCGCGAGAATGCCGTTGGCCCCCGTCGACGCGCGCACCACGAAGTTCGCGTTCGCCCGCGTCACCGCCGAGGCGTTGAAGTCGTTGCCGGCGATACCGGTGCCGCCCGTCTGCGGCGTGCCGTCTTCGTTGGGCTCGATTTCCGTCAGCTCGGTGCGGCACGTCGCGCTGCAGCCGTCGACGCCGCGCGTGTTGCCGTCGTCACACTGCTCAGGCACGTCGATGAAGCCGTCACCGCACGTCTGGGCCCGCATCACGCAGGTCGAAGGCATGGTGCCGCTGCAGCTCCAGCCGGGCTCGACGGTGCAGGTCGCGCTGCAGCCGTCGGTGCCCATCAGGTCTCCGTCATCGCACCCTTCGGTGCTCGCCTTGAGCCCATCGCCGCACGTGGTGGTGCACACCGAAGGCGTGCCCGCGCAGGTGAAGGCGAACTCCACGATGCAGGTCGCGCTGCAGCCGTCGCCCGCCGCCACGTTGCCTCCGCCCTGGTCGCAGGTCTCGAGGCCCAGCCGCAGCCCGTCGCCGCAGATGCCGGTGCAGGCCGAAGGGGTGGTGCCGGTGCACGCGTAGCCGGTCTCGATGGTGCAGCCCATCGAGCAGCCGTCGCCCGACATCACGTTGCCGTCGTCGCAGCCCTCGCTCGCCGCCTTCGTGCCGTCGCCGCAGCGAATCGTGCAGACCGAAGGGGTGCCGGTGCAGGAGTAGCCCACCTCGACGGTGCAGGTGGCGCTGCAGCCATCGCCCGGCATGAGGTTCATGTCGTCGCAGGCCTCACGCGCACCGCGGATTCCATCGCCGCACACCGCCGTGCAGACCGAGGGCGTGCCGGTGCAGGTCGAGCCGGGCTCGATGGTGCAGGCGTCGCTGCAGCCGTCGTTGATGGTGAGGTTCGCGTCGTCGCACTGCTCGTTGGCCTGGCGCAGGCCATCGCCGCAGTTGCCGCTGCACACCGACGGAGCCCCACTGCACACGTACCCGTTCTCGGTGGCGCAGGTGGCGCTGCAGCCGTCGCCGCCCATGATGTTGCCGTCGTCACACCGCTCAGCGCCGGCGAGCAGGCCGTCGCCACAGCGCGTGACGCACCGAGAAGGGAGCCCCGCGCACTGGTACCCCGGCTCCGCGAGGCAGTTGGCCGTGCAGCCATCGCCCGGCGTGGTGTTCATGTCGTCACAGGTCTCGGCGCCCACGGGGATGCCGTCGCCGCACGTCGTCGCGCAGCTCGAGGGCGAGCCGGTGCACGCGAAGCCGAGCTCGCGCAGGCAATTCATCGAGCAGCCATCGCCGCCCATGCGGTTGCCGTCGTCGCATTCTTCGGAGGCCTGCGTGGCGCCGTCGCCGCACGAGCTGGTGCACACCGAAGGCATCATCGTGCACTGGTACCCGGGCTCGACGCGGCAGCCCGCGGAGCAGCCATCGCCCCCCATCGCGTTGCCGTCGTCGCACTGCTCGGTGCCGGCCTGGCTGCCGTTGCCGCAGCGGGTGACGGTGCAGTTGAGGTCGCAGCCGTCTCCGTTGACCGCGTTGCCATCGTCGCAGGCCTCGGTGCCCGTCTTCGTGCCGTTGCCGCAGCCGGTGGGGCGACAGCTGCCACCCGCGCCGTCGTCGCAGCCGTCGCCGTTGGTCTGGTTGCCGTCGTCGCAGCCCTCGTTCATCTGCTGAATGCCGTCACCGCACGCCGCCGCCACGCACTTGTTCGCAGTGCAGACGCCGCTCGCGCAATCCATCGCCACGAGGCAGCCGCCGTTGGTCGCGCACTGCCGCGTGGGCGCGCACGAGCCGCCGCAGTCGACGCCCGTCTCGTCGCCATTCTTGAGGGCGTCGGTGCAGGAGCCCGAGGCCACGCTGCAGGTGTTGGTGGCGAGGTTGCAGACGTTGGGCGCGCAGTCGAAGTTCGACAGGCACTGCACACAGGCGCCGTTTCCATCGCAGGTGCCAGTGTCACACGTCGTGCCGAGGGTGCTGGCCGTGTGCCGCACCACGCCGTTGCTGCACAGGTCTTCGGTGCACGGGTTGCCGTCGTCGAGGTTGGCGCAGGTGGGTTTGCCGCACGCCGAGAGAACGAACGTCGCACCAAGAACGAAGCCGAGTCGAAGGAGCATCTGAGAGGGGCGCCTTACTCCCCCTGCCCCATGCGCAGAAGTCCCTCACCCGAAACGCCCCGACGAGCTTTCCCCTTCGGCCGGCTCGGGAGCGTGGTGAAAGGTGGACCTGTGACGCCATTCGTCACCCCGCCCTCGATGAAGTGCGCAGGTGGGACGGCCTCCACGCGCCAGGGGCGGAACAGCGCGCTGGAATCAGCGCAGCCCGCAGGTCGCCCCGGCCGCGCGCGCGCCGAAGTCTGAATGAACATCCCGCGGGCGTCGATGGTGAGGGCGCCCACACGGTCTTTGCTGATCAGCTCGACGAAGGCGGTCTGGTGGTCGGGGCAGAGGAGCCGGTCGTTCAGGTCGGAGATGAGCTCGTGCATCTCCTTGAGCGAGAGCGCGGTGATCAACTGGCTGAGCTTGGCCTTCGAGGCGCCCTTGACGAGCGCGAGGATTTGCTTCTCTTCCTTCCGGTCGGTGTGGCCGGCGAGCAGCGCGCGCACGGTGTTCACCTTCGCCTGAGCGCTCGACGACACGGTGGGCGTGAAGTCGTTGCTGAGCGCGGTCGCGGCGGGCGGCGCTGGGGGCTGACGGGACTGGTCGTCGGAGTCGAGGGGCGAAGGGCGGGTGCAACGTCCGTCGAGCCGCGAATCGGCATGGGGAATGTGTATTCGATGGTGAGGCGCGAAAGAGGTGGCACTTCGCCTCAGAGGCTGCTTTCTCTCGGCCGCTGTCCGTCGCTGAAGCCGCTTCGAACTTTCCTGGAGCCTCGCATGCAGACCCGCAATTCGTTCGCCGTGTCGTTGCTCGCGTCAGTCGTCGTGTTGTCGGCCTGCGCGGAGGACCTCACCACCGAGAAGGCCACGTGGGAGGCCACACAGAAGGAATGGGCGGCGAAGGTCGAGAAGACGAAGAAGTCGCAGGCGGAGCTCGACGCGAAGTTGAAGGCGTTCGTGGTGCCCGAGGGCGAGACGGCGCTGGTGGCGGCGAAGGCCGACGTCGAGAAGTCGGTCGCGGGCATGGGCACGGCGCTGGTCGACGCGGAGAAGGCCATGGGCGCGGCGAAGGCGAACATCGATGGCCTCATCGCGAAGGGGAAGAAGGTGCAGCTCGAGGTGGCGCTGGGCACCACGAAGTCGTCGGTCGACGGCGTGTTGTCGCGAGCGGACTCGTTGGTGAACGCGGGCGCGTCGGGGCTCGAGCAGCTCGAGCGGAAGCTGGCGACGGCGAAGGCCGAGGGTGACGCGGCGAAGTCGCGCACCGAGGCGTGGGCGGGCGAGGTGAAGAAGAAGGGCGGCATGGTGAGCATCGACGACATCGTGTTCGCGGCCGACGCGGTGACGGTCGAGAAGTCGCGCGTGGCGTTGACGAGCCTGGTGGCGACGCTCAAGGCGTGCGCGGAGCTGCGCGTCGAGGTGACGGTCACGGCGAACAGCGACGCGGCCGAGCTGTCGACGAAGCGGGCCGAGGCGTTGAAGGCGTACCTGGTGGGCAAGACGGTCGACGCGGCGGTGTTCGCGACGGTGACCGGCAAGTCCGAGAAGGACGCCGAAGAGAAGGTCGCGGTCACGGTGACGACGCCCTGCAAGTGAAGCGCGGTTCCCTCTCCTTGCGAAGCGGGGAGAGGGTCAGGGTGAGGGGCGGCCATGAGTGAGCCTGATCAGACCGCAGCTGCACCGCCAGTCGAGGCGGCGACCGGCACGAACTACGACCTCGTTCAGAAGCTGAAGGCCGACGGGGCGACGCGCGAGCAGGCCATCGAGAAGTTGAAGGCGACGGGGCTCGACGACGAATCGGCGAAGGTGTTGGTGAACTCGGTGATGGGGGCGTTGCCGGTCGACTTGCCGAGCGCGCAGCTGACTCCGGGGACGAATGCGCTGGCGCCGAACGTGTTCACGCTGAGCGACATCGGGCTGACGGGGCCGGCGCACGTGGTCGGCCTGTATTGGATGGGCTTCGGCGTGGCGCTGTTCCTCGCGTTGGGCCTGGGCACGATGATGACGGTGACGGGGCTCGTGCAGCTGCCTGAGCTGGTGGGCGAGTACGCGTTGCGCGTGGGCAGCCTGCTCGGCTTCGTGTGTCTGGGCTGGGGCGCGTTCCGGTACTTCCAGGGCATCACGATTCGCCGGAAGTAATCACCCTCTCCCTGCTCGCGGGGAGAGGGCCGGGGTGAGGGGCCCGTGCGCACGCGCATGCGAAGGACGACGAGCTTCGCGCTGTGCCTGCTGTGTCTGTGCGCGTGTCGCGAGACAGCAGCGTGCATCGACGGGAAGCTCGACACCATGTGCCGCGAGTGAGCGCTCGACCTGTGCTGATCAGCGACTGGCGCAGTTAGTTGGGGCAGCCCGGGTTGAGCGGGAACGCGGCGTTGTTGGTGTTGCCCGAGTTGGATGCGGTGCGTTGGTACTTGGGCCAGGCGCCGGTTGCGTCAAGCAACTTGGGCGAGTCGACGATGATTGCGGAGAGACGCCCGCTCGAGGATGCGATGTAGAGAATGCCGGTGGTGCTGGTTGCCGCCCCCATGCGCCGGTTGCAGTCGAGCGTTGGGTGCGCACGAACGGCCTGTGGCCCTCCGTCGAAGACGGAGCCGAAACTGAGGGCAGAGTCCATCGCGCCATTTTGGTCGAACACACGAAGGCCCCCAGAAGTGTCGACGGCGTAGCCCTTCGCCGGGTCTCCGCTGCGGGCCTTCCCGAGAACGGGCGAGGTGCGAATGTTCACACCCGTGGCGAGGCGCGTGACACCACTTGAGAGCAGTGAAGGGCTGTAGCGAATGAGGTCGCTGCCGCGACCGAGGAAAGCGACGGAGTTGCTGGCAATGGCTGAGGCGCCGTTGCTGACAGCCGCACCGAGGTTTCCGGACGTTGGAGGAGAGGAGGAGGCGTCGAACTTGAAGAGGGAAAGACCGCCGGCGAAGCCGCCAACGAGAACCTCGTTGCCGACCCAACTCTGCGCCGTCGTTCCACAGGGGTTTCCACTCGAGAACAGAACGAGCGAGCGACCGAGTGTTGTTCCTGAAGTGATGTTGGAGACGACCTGTGAGGTGCAGATGTTTGGGTCTGCTGAGGTGACGAAGTAGGCCGTTGTGCCGTCGACGAGGATGTTGTTGGGAACGTCAGCGGTGTTGCTGTTGACGCTCATGTCAAAGCCGCCACCGTCTGCAGCACTAGCGAAGGCCACGATTCCGGTTGCAGGCCCGAATGTGCTCACTCTTGAGGCCCCGACGAGTCGATTGAACGTTGCTACTGCTCCGACCTCATTGCCTCCAATCGGGACAAGCGCCAACCCGCTGTTCGTCGTCGACAGCCCGTTGCCGCTGACTGCGTTTTGAATGCCGGTGCTGGATAGGTTGGAGGCAAGCCGAGCGCCGAGACGCCCCTGACTGTCGTTCGCTGAGAAATAGACCAACTCCGCTGCTGTGCTGTTGCCGCTGGTGACGCTGGTGGCGACGGCGAGTGACTGAATGGCACCGGGGGCGGTGGCGAGCTTGATGGTGCCGCCATCCGCCGGGTTGATGCCGACCAGCGAGCCCGTCGTCGCGAGGGCAACTGAGCCAACATAGATGACCCCGTCGGCGCCAATGGCAGGGCTGGCGCGAACGGTTTCACCGAGGCCGACCGCCTGAACCTCCCAGCGTTTGCGAGTGACGGAGACCGACGCGCTGGAGGAGCCGTTGTTGCCGTAGCGGTCCGTGCCCGAGATGACCAGGTCGATGTTGCCGGTCATGGTGTCCAAAGGGGGAGCGGACATGTCGATGCGCCAGCAGCCCGCATCACCGGTACAGCCAGTGGAAGTGGGGTTCACGGTGAGGCCGCCGAAGCGAACAGTTGGCGGCCCATTGAGCGGCTCGAGGGTGTCTACAGCGAGAGAGTAGATGTCATCGCGCTGGAACGTCGGAGTGAGCGACGAGGACACAATGTCGAAGTTGGGGCCGGTGGTGTCGCTCGTCACGTTGAGGACGCCATTGGCGGCGCCAGGGTTGAGAGTCGCACTTGCATTGATGGTGGCTGGGCCCGAGCCCGCGTCTGAAGTGACAGAAATGACGAAGGTGGAGTCGCCCGCAACGGGGGCGGTGGAGGGAAACTGGAGAGCGGCACTGCTCGTGAGCATGACGACGGCGGGCCTCCTGAAGCCCATGATTCCGGCATCGCTGGTGCGCTGAATGCGACCTGTGACGGAGACGGGTACGCGACCCACGGTGGGGGACGCACCGACTTGAACGATGGACAGAGCAACGGCGGTGCAAGTGTCGTTGACGCACTCCTCGCCGAAGGCACAGGTGGTGAAGTTGCAGGTGCCCGCGTCGACGCCAGCATCGAAGCCTGCGTCGACTCCACTGTCTGCGCCAGCATCAACTCCTGAATCAGTCCCCGCATCCATACCGGCGTCGGGGCCTCCATCGGGCGTACCGCCTCCGGTTGATCCGCCGCCCGTGGTGCCACCTCCACCGCCGGTCATCGCGCCACCGCCGCCGCCGGTCGGCCCGCCGCCGGTCGGCCCGCCGTCGAGCGGGTCGCGAACGCAGAAGCCCGTCGCCGTGTCGCACGTCGCGTTCAGCTCGGCGCACTCTGCATTGCTCGTGCACGTCTTCAGCCCGAAGTCACAGCCCGCCAGCACCACCGCCGGAATGATCAACCACAGCGCGCGCATCAGAACTGCCCTCCAAACTGAACGACACCGCCACCATTCACAGGAACGAGCGAGACCGACGACACCGGCGCCGACGGAGCCAGCCCCAACAGCACGCCTCCGACCACGCCCACGGCGGCACCGACTCCGAGCGTCACGAAGCCAACCCCGGTGAGCGTCCGCGCCGAAGCCGCCGTCGCGGCACCAGCCGGCGTCGTCACCATTCCATCGCGCGGGATGCCTGCTGCCTGGCCGCCGCCCACGCCGGCGATGATGCCGCCCGCGAGCGCGACCGCACCACCACCCACGAGCAACACGAGGCCGGCCGTGCGCTGCCCTGCCCCCGTGTCCACTGGAGGCAACGGCGGCGGCGGCAACGGATCCGGATCTCTCTTCGTCACGATCGGTTCCGGGTCCTTCTTGATCACCGGCTCCGGCTCCTTCTTCACTTCGCGCACCGACGGCAGCCCCACCACGTCGAGCTTCGCGAGCAACTGGTTCACGCCATCGCGCGCCACGTCGCGAAACGCGCCTTCCTTCACGATGTCGATGGTCTGCAGCGGCCGGCTCACCACGCCGTCGTCACGCACCACGCGCCCCGTCACCACCACGTGCTTCTCGAGCGTGTAGTCGACCCCGACGTACACCGCGTACAGGCTGCCCGAGAGCTTCGCCAACTGCGCGAGGCACGCGTCTTCGCGGTCACAGTCTTGCCGCTTCAGCTCCGCCGTCGCGCTCGACAACCGCGCCGCATCGGGCACCGCCGCCCCCGCCGCGCGCAGCAAGATGGGGAAGATTTTCTGCAGGTCTTCCCGTTCTTTCTTCGAGAAGCCCGACGGCACGCGCCGCAGCTCGAGCGAAAACGGGGCCACCGTCGGTCTCGGTTCCTGCGCCGCCGCCACACCCGCAATGCACCCGAGCACCAGGCTCCATCGAACGAGCTTCACTTGTTCCCCGCTTTCTTGATGGCGCGGCCGAACTCAGCGAGCTGACGCGCGATGGCGCTGCAGTCGCCGCGCGTCGTCGCCGCGTTGATGGCCGTGCTCAACTTGTCTTCCGTGCCCGCAGCGCTGATCAAGAAGTCCGCGTCGGTCACCTTCGACGCAGCCGTCATCAGCTCCTGCAGGTTCGCGAGCTCGCCCTTCCTCCACTCGGCGTCGGGCTCGCAGTTCGACTCGGCTTCAATCTTCACCGTCGGCTTCGTCGGCGTGTCCTTCACCACCACCTTGACCGGCGCCACGCCCGCGTCGACCACCGCGATGGGCGGCTCGACGACGGGGAACGGCTCGACCTTCACCGGCTCTGGAGGAGGGTCCGTCTTCGCCACCTCAGGCGGCTTCACGTCGACGGTCGGCGGGGGCGTGACCTGCTCGGTGCGTCCGCTGATCAACCGACTCACCCCGAAACCAATCAACGCCAGCACCACCAGCGCCCCCACCACCATCGGCGTGCGTTTCGGTGCAGGCAGCGCGGCCTTCACGCTCAAGTCCGTCGTCGGCCCGGTGCGCTGCACCTTCTCGGTGTCACGCACCGGCGCGACGATGTCGGTGCGCGGCCCGGGCTTGCCGACCTGCTGCGTCGGCGCGCTCGGGTTCGACGGGCGCGGGCGAATCGTCGTCGCTTCCGCCGCCATGCGCTTGAGCAACCGCTGCACGTGCTGTCGCGCGAGGTCGGCCGACTGCGGGCGCACGAGCGGGTCTTTCTCGAGCAACGAATGCACGAAGTCTTCGACGCCCTCGGGCAGCTGGCCCGCGACGCTCGACAGCGGTTGCGGCCGCTCCGACAAGTGCTTCTGCAGCAGCTCACTCACGCTCGTCGACTCGAACGGCAACCGCCCGCTCAACATCTCGTAGAGCATCACGCCGAGCGAATAGAGGTCGGCCGTGCCGTCGACTTGCTGCGCCTGCGCCTGCTCGGGCGCGATGTATTCGGGAGTGCCCGCCGCCAACGACGCCTGCTCCGCCCGCGCGCCGTGGGCGAGCTGCGCGAGCGGCACCGCGTTCTGCCGCGCCAGCCCGAAGTCGAGCACCTTCACCTGCAGCTCGCCGGAATGCTCACGCAGCAGCATCACGTTCGCCGGCTTCAGGTCGCGGTGAACGATGCCCTTCTTGTGCGCCTCACCCAGCCCGTTGAGGATTTGTTCGGCGATGCCCAACGCCTGCGCCGGAGGCATCGGCGCGTGCTTGCTGATGTAGCGATCGAGGGGCTCACCCTCGAGGAACTCCATCATCAGGTACTGCCGGCCATCGGGGAGGTCGCCGAACTCGTACACGTCGACGAGGTTGCGGTGCTTGAGCGACGCGAGCGCCTCGGCCTCGGTGAGGAAGCGCTTGCGCCACTCGTCGTCGGCCGCCGCGCTGCTTTGCAGCACTTTCACCGCCGCCTTGCGACCGATGCGCTGGTGTTGCGCCGCGTACACCGTGCCCATGCCGCCCGCGCCGATGCGGCTGACGACCTGGTACCCGCCCAGGAGCTGACCGATGAGCAGGTCCTGCGACTCCGCCTTCGGCTCGCCGAGCGCGGGGTCGACGATGATGTTTCCTTCACCCACGAAGGCTCCGCGGTTCCCGGCGCATGGACGTGGGGGTTCCTACCATTTGCGCGAGACGCTCTCCAAAAAGCGAACGCGGTGGACTTCACCGGCGTTGTGACGGTCGTCCGCGAAGCACCATGAAACGCATGCGCTCGCCCCTGGGGGCCGCCGTGGTGCTCGTGGTCGCCGCCATGCTCGCCGCGCCCTCGCTTGCGGGTGACCGCGCTCCGCCCACCCCGACGGCCATCGCGCCGCTGCTGGCGAAGCTGCAGAAGAACGCGGAAGAGAAGCCGCGCGTCGCAGCGCTGCGCTTTCTGCGCGAAGTGCTCGCGGTCGAGTTCGCAGAATCGTACGGCGAGCCGACCCCCGATTCGCTGGCCGAGCAGGCCGAAGGGCTCCTCGCGTCGCGCGGGTTTGCTCCGCTCACGCTCGAGAAGCGCGAGGTGGCCGCGGCGTTGCTGGTCGAATACGGCGAAGCGATGCCTGCGTCGGTGCGCGGCTTCATCCTCGCGCAGCAGGGCAAGGACGCGGCGGCGGTGGCCGCGCTTACCTCGTTCGTCGAGGCGCTGGTCCCGAAGACGTGTCCCGGCGAACACCCGGATGCGGGCAGCGCGCGCGTGCGGCGTGTCGACTTCGCGCTCAAGACCCTCACGAAGTTTGCGCAGAAGGTCGACCGTGCGGCCCTCAACGCGAAGCGAAGTGCGGCGATGAACTGCGTGACGCTGAACAACGCCGTCGGCTGAGTCGTGCTCCGGCGCTCGCGGGAAGACGCGCGCCACGTGCGCCGACGCCTCATCAGCGACGACACCCAGGTGGCGGAGGCGATGGCAGACAGCGTGTCTCCGGTGCGGATGCGGCAGGCGCTCATGTGCGGTGACATCAGGCAGAAGTGCAGCGCTGCAACGTCTCACGCGCCGTGAAGACCGTCAGGCTCAGCTCACGCTGCCCGAGGGCGGAGGCGTCGACGACGGCGAGAAGGTGCTCGACGCCATCGCCCGCCACCCGGCGACCGCGAAGCACCTCGCTCGCAAGCTGTGTGCGTTCGCTTCGTCAGCGATGCGCCACCGCAGGAGCTGGTCGATCAGGTCGCGGCCGTGGAGCGACGGAACTTGTCCGCCTCACGTACGCGGTCGATGCCCTCGAGCGCCCGGGCGAAGACGCCCTGCACCAGGTCTTCCAGCTCGCGGTCGGGTGCTGCGCCGGGTGATGGGCGGTGGCGAGTATCGCGCTCGTTCGTGACGAACACGATGTCCGGACGCGCAGCGCAGCAGGCGTGGACGGCGACGGACGCGTCTCGACCGACGGCCGCGTCGAGAGTCGGGGACTTCCTTCCCCGCGCGTCTGGTGGGGCATGGGCGTGATGGCCCGAAAACGAGGAACTCTGCTGACGCGTGCTCCCGAGCGGAAAGTGGTCAGCAAAGAGCGGGAGTCAGCAGTGACGACGCGCAACGTGGCGGAAGCGCAGCGGTGTTTTCGAGCAGAACGTCGACTTTGCTTCGCTCCCGGGCTCGTCCTCATGGGGAGGTGGGCGCGGGCGGGACCCACCGTCAAGCCGCTCCGTGACGGGCGCGCAGCAGGAGCCTGGCTGGGCCGCGATCGGCCCCCTTACCGCGAAGGCAAAGACGTGCGGCACCTCCTCGTGCTCTCAGCTTCCGTCGCGTACCGGTGTCGACGGTGACCGTGCTTCAGCGACCTGGCTGAAGAGGGTCGGCGACCTCGTTTCGGTGCGAGTCGTTGATTGCGTCCACCTGGCCAGTGTCGGGCCCGCCCTCGATGGTCAAGTGTGCTTGACGAGTGTGCGCAATTGGTCAACTGGGGTTGACCAATGGGTCTGGTCAGGCTCGTCGCCAATGGAGCGTGGTAGAGGCCAGGCCCGCAATGCAGCGCTTCGACGTCATCGTGATTGGGTTGGGCCACGCAGGCTGTGAGGCGGCGTTGGCGTGTGCGCGCATGGGGCTCGAGACGCTCGGCGTGACGATGCGCGCCGACCGCATCGCGGTGATGAGCTGCAACCCGGCGATTGGCGGCACGGCGAAGGGGCACCTCGTGCGCGAGCTCGACGCGCTCGGGGGTGAGATGGCGCGCGCGGCTGATCAGGCCGGCACCCACTTCATCACCCTCAACGCATCGAAGGGCCCGGCGGTGCGCGCGACGCGCGTGCTCTGCGACCGCGACGCCTATGCCGAGGTGATGCAGCAGACGCTGCGCGCCCAGCCGCGCCTCACGGTGAAGGAGGGCGAGGCCTCGTCGCTGCTCGTCGAAGACGGTCGCGTTCGGGGCGTGGTGGTGGGCGGCGAAGAGGTGTTCGCGCGCGCGGTGGTGGTGACGACGGGCACGTTCCTCCAGGCGTTGATGCACGTGGGCGACGAGAAGTCGGTCGGCGGTCGCCTCGGTGACGCGGCGGCGACGGGGCTCTCGGGTTCGCTGCGGTCGCTGGGCTTCACGCTGGGTCGTTTCAAGACGGGCACTCCGGCGCGCCTGCTCAAAGACAGCATCGACTGGTCGCGCTGTGAGCACCAGCCGGGCGAGACGCAGCCCCGCCCCTTTTCGTTGCGTACGCCGAGGGCCCCCTTCCCGCTGCGCGCGCAGCTCGCCTGCCACGTCACCCACACCACCCCACACACGCACGAGCTGCTTCGGGCGAACTTGAAGCTCTCTCCGCTTTTTCAGGGGGTCATCGTCGGTCGCGGGCCGCGGTACTGCCCGTCGCTCGAGGACAAGGTGGTGCGCTTCGCCGACCGCCAGCGCCACACCGTCTTCCTCGAGCCCGAGGGCGCCTCGTCACCGCTCGTCTACCCGGCCGGTTTGTCGACCAGCATGCCGGCGGAGGTACAGCTGGCCTTCCTCCGGAGCATTCCGGGGCTCGAGCAGGTCGAGGTGGCCCGGTTTGGGTACGCGGTGGAGTACGACTATTCGCCGCCGACGCAGCTCCACCCGACGCTCGAGACCCGCAAGGTCGCGGGGTTGTTCTTCGCGGGTCAGTTGAACGGCACCTCCGGGTACGAGGAAGCGGCCTTCCAGGGGCTTCTGGCCGGCATCAACGCGGGCTTGCAGGTGAAGTCGGAACCAGCGCTGGTGTTGGGGCGCCACGAAGCGCACGGGGCGGTGCTGCTCGATGAGCTCGTCACGCGGGGGGTCGACGAGCCGTTCCGCATGATGACGAGCCGCAGCGAGCATCGGCTGACGCTGCGGGAAGGCAACGCCGAGTTCCGGCTGCGGGGTCATGGGGAACGGGTGGGCCTGGTTCGGCCCGAAGACGCGGCGGTCTCGCGTGAGCGCGCGGCGGCGATTGCGGCGGAGCTGGCGCGGCTCGAGTCGAGGCGGTTGCTGGCGAAGTTGCGGCGGCCAGAGGTGACCTATGCGTCCCTGGCGGGAGAAGACGACGGCCGCCCGGCCCTGCCTGAAGACGTGGCGACCGAGGTGGAGGTGGAGGCCAAGTACGCGGGCTACGTGAAGCAGTCGCAGGTGGCGTGGACGCGGAAGGTCGACGCGCACGACGGTTGGAAGATTCCGGCGGGCTTCTCGTTCGCGGCAGTGCGTGGGCTGAGCCGCGAGGCTGCCGAGAAGCTCGAGCGCGCGCGTCCGGAATCGGTGGGCCACGCCAGGCGGATTCCCGGAGTGACGCCGGCGGCGCTCAGCCTGTTGCTGGTGGCGTTGCGTGCCGCAGAGGGCCGTTCCACGTGAAACGTTCGCCCTCCCGCTGCGGGTGAGCAGACGAACGAGCGCGCCTCGAGTCGCAAGCGCGATCGCTGAGTCCATCGCCGTGTGTTTCACGTGGAACAGTCATGCAGACCCGGTCTGTGGAGCGAGGCGCACGAGAGAGCGTCCGGAGTGAGCTCTCAGTGAATCGACAGCAGGAACTCGCGAGCGTTCAGCCACTGCGCGAGTCCGTCGCGTGAGTCCGTCGCGTGAGCCCGTCGCGTGAGTCCGTCGCGTGAGTCCGTCGCGTGAGTCCGTCGCGTGAGTTCATCGCGTGAGTTCATCGCGTGAGTTCATCGCGTGAGTTCATCGCGTGAGTTCATCGCGTGAGTTCATCGCGTGAGTTCAT
>JBILUC010000046.1:0-58337 GCA_044371205.1 Archangium sp. | reverse complement strand
ACCACGACCGCATCACCGACTCGACCCGCAACATCATCCGCAACGACGCCGACAATCACTCAAACCGCTGTCCCCGTCGCAAATCTCGAGGGCCTCAAAATGGTCCGACCGATGGGGTCCACCTCCGGGGTCGAGCTCCAGCCTCGCGCGGTGCTCGTTGCCCTCGTCGCGTTGCCAGCTCGTACGCACGGCCCGCGGTGTTACAAGAAACGGCATGAAGCAAAACGCGCGATGGCTGGCCATCGCTGCGCTGGTGTGGCTCGGCGCGTGGGCGGTGACCCGCTGGCAACGCGCGACCACCGTCGCACGGCCGACCTGGCAGAAGCCCGTCTCCGAGCTCACCGAGGCCCAGCGCACCGAGTTCGTCCGTCTGCGCGAAGCCATCGTGGTCGCGGAGAGCGGACGCAGCGCGAACCGGGCGTGGCCCGACACGTTTCTCCCCGGCTTCACGCGCACCACCAGGGGCCTGCACACCACCTACGTCGGCGAGGCTGCAGGGCTGCGCTGGCTGGTGCTCTTCCTCGAGCCTGACCCGCGCCTCGGCCCCGAAGACGCCGGGCTCGACGACGAGCACCACCGCCTCGCCGATGGCACCCCGCTGCACGTCACGGTGTGGACGCAGGGCCTCGACCTCGCGCCCCCCACGCAGCTCGTCGCCTTCCCCGCGGTGGAGGGGTGGACCGAGCGCGTGCGCTGACGCTCATTGCCGCTTCGAGAGAATCGGGTCGTTCGGGGAGAGCTGCAGAATCAACAGCGCCCGCCGCAGCCGCGAGAGCGCTTTGGCGACGGCCTCGGCGTTCTCTCGGGGAGGAAACACCTGCGCGTCGTCTTCTTCGCGGGCCTGCTTGAACGCCGCGTGCACGTCGGTGAGGCCCATTTCGTCGGCGAGCGCCTGGCGTCGTGAGAGCACGTCGTCGATGAGCTCCTGCGCTTCTTCAGCCGTCATGCGCTGCGAGTCGAGCCCCGCGAGCGCGAGGCACTTGAAGCGCCGGCAAATGCCCGGCCGCGACGCATAAACCTGACAGCGACAGCCCGCATCGAGCGCGCCGCAGCGTTGAATGATCTGCCGCTGGTCTTCCGACAACGTCACCTTGCCCACCAGCGGCGCGGCCTCGCCTTCGTCCAACGGCGTGACGCGAAACATCGTTCCGTCACAACAGAGCCCGCAGGAAAGACAGAGCGACACGGCCTCAGCAGAAACGAAGCGACGGAGCGCGGCAAGGCGAATAGATGTTCGGGGCCGATGCTCTCGCTGACGACCGTGCAACGCCTGCTGGTGCTCTCGGCCCTCGGCTGGGCCATTTTTCCAAAGTGGGGCGCGGCGCCGTTCTTCGCCTCGTGGGTGTTGCTCGCCCTCGCCAGCCGACAACGCGAGAAGCAGGCGCGTGAGCTGCTGAGTGCCAACCCCGATGCGCTCGGCACGTTCCCCGAAGAGACGAAGCAGCACATGAGCCGCTACGCGCTCTCCTACGTGTGGCCGCAGGTCGCCGAGAAGTGGGGCACCACGTGGCAGATGGCAGGTCTGCTCTGTCTGCTCCTGGGCGGCGTGTTTCTGCTGTGGTCCCTGCTCACCTTCACGCTCTGGTACCTCGCGTACCTCGTGCCAATCGTCGCCGGGCTCTTCACCGGCGGGGCCGTCGCGCGACGCATCAAGATTCACGAGCGCGTGCGCGAAGACCTGAAAGACGTGAAGAGCCTGCACGACAGCGTCTCCATCGTGGTGAACCTGAAGACGGCGGCAGGCAAATGGCCTCCGCGACCGCCGCCTGAGGGGGGCTGATGCGAAGCGCGTGGTCGTTGTTGGTGCTGCTGAGCTGTGCGCCCGCCATCACCGTGCCTCCAGCGAGCGCCGTCGCGAAGACCGACCGCCGCGCCCGAGAGGTCGAGGTGTGCGTGCTGGTGCAGGAGCGCGACACGCGACCGCGGTTTCAAGGTGTGGCCGAGCTCTCGGCCGAGAAGTGGGAATACGCCATCGCTTCAATCGCCGTGAAGCACCCCACGGCGGGGCTGTTGATCATCGACCCTGCGTTCGGCCTGTCGATCGCCGACGACCTTCGGCGCGCCGGGCCGCTCACGATGGCGGTGATGGGCGATGAGCGCACCAAGCGGCCACTCGTCGAGGTGATGGCCGCGGCCGGTCTCTCGCCCGCAGCCGCGAAGTACGCCGTCATCACGCACGGCCACTGGGACCACACCGGCGCGCTGGGTGACCTGCCCAACGCGAAGGTGCTCGTCGCGCGCAAAGAGCTCGAGTGGCTCAAGCCCTTGACGCGCTTCTTCGCCGGCGGCGCGATGCCGCACCACTTCAAGCGCGCCAAAGAAAACCTGTGGTCGTTCGACTTCAGCGGCCCGGCGGTCGACGGCTTCGAGCACAGCTTCGACCTCTTCGGCGACGGGAGCGTGGTCGCCGTGCCACTCCCCGGCCACACGCCCGGCAGCACCGGCTTCCTCGTGCGAGGAAAAGAAGGCCGCACGTACCTCTTCTCGGGCGACACCACGTGGACGTACCGCGGCGTCGAGCTGCCTGCGCACAAGGCGGTGCGCGCCTTCGATTCCGACCTCGAGGAACTTTCCTCCTCCATCGGGCGGCTCAAGGCGTTCGAAGTGAACCGCCCCGACGTCAAAGTCATCCCCGCCCACGACGCCATTGCCCTGACGCAGTTGCCCTCGTGCGGTCAGCCCTGACTGCAGATTGCACTGCTGAAATGTCAGACCTGAACGTTCGTGAGGTTTGCGGGCGTAGACAGCCCATCATTGCAGTGGGTTTGCGGTCAGGGTGACACGGCCCGCCGCGTGCAGTGTCCCGCACCATGCTCCACGTACGCGATCTGCCGTTGGAGTCGTGCCTCGCGGTCAGGACCACCACGTCACTTGCTCGGGTTGCCGAACTCGCCGAGCAGGCAGGCGCACGCTACGTCCTCGTGCGTGATGCCACCGGTGACGTGAAAGGCGTTCAGCTCACCACCGTCGCGCACTGGATGGCGAAGCAGGCCCCCTCTCAGACGGCAGAAGAGATTCCCGTCGTCGAGGGCGTGCTGGTCGAGCCGGGGACGTCCTTGATGGAAGCGCTCACCATGCTGGCGCACTCGCCCGCCTCGGTGCTGCTCGTGCGTGAGGCCCAAGAGGGCACCACGCGCATCGTGCAGCGCAACCTGGTCGAGATGACTGCGGGCACCGATGCCGCCGGCGCGCGTCGCACCGACTTCTTGAGCTGAACTTCCCCGACCAGGCAGCGACCTCGCGGCTGGTCGCGCGCATGGAAGTCGCTGGGCTGGTTCGCCGAATCGACGACCCGAACGACGCGCGCGGCGGCGTCCTTGAGCTCACTCCACGCGGGCAGCGGGCCTGGGTCGCGTGTGATGCGCGGCTGCGCGAAGTGATGGCCGACCTCGAGCAGCAGGCGGGGACGCGGCGCAGTCGCCCCCTGAGCGAGCACCTCGCCCACTTCGCCGACGCGGTCTCGAAGGCGCTGGAAGCACCCGCCCCTCGCACGCGACGGTGAGTCACCTCAGCTGACAGCGCTCACAGGCGAACATCGTTCGCGCCCCGAGCTCCCACTTGCGCACCGGGCCCTCACAGCGACGACACAGGCGCTGGCCGTACACCCACGTGCGCTCGCCCTTCACCGCGCGACGGCTTTCGGGGTGCGGCACGGTGACGATGCGCCGGTCTTTGACGCCGCGCTCGAGCTGCTGCCGCAACACCTTCCACAGCCGCGTGAAGTCGCGTCGCTCGAGCTCGACCCCGCGAATCTCCGGGTGCAAGCCCGCGACGAAGAGCCCTTCGGCGCGGTACACGTTGCCCACGCCGCACAGCACCGACTGGTCGAGCAACAGCGCCCCGAGCGCGCGACGCGAGGCCGAGATGCGGTCCCAGGCGTCTTCGGCGTGCGCATCGGCGCGGAGCAGATCGGGCCCCAGCCGCCGTCGAATCGCCGTCACCTCCTCGACGTCGAGCAGCTCGCACGCCGTCGGCCCGCTCAAATCGAGACACACGTCGTCGGTCTGAATGCGCCACCGAATCGCGCCGCGTGGGGGCAACGCCGGCTGCTTCCACTTGCGAAACCGCCCGTAGAGCCCGAGGTGCACGTGCACCTGGGCGCCCGACTCGAAGCGGTAGAAGAGGTGCTTGCCGAACGCCTCGACGGCCTCGAGGCGATGGCCATCGAGCTCGCCGGCTTCGTCGGCGAAGCGCCCTTGCGGCGAGCTCGAGCGGGTCGGCCGGTTGAGCAACCACCGGCGGTGGTCGAGCGCGAGCCGATGAATCGTGTGGCCTTCTGGCATGCCGCCGGGAGTAACCACCGCGCTCCCGGCGCGCACGGGCTCAACGCTCGAGCTTCGAGAGCCGCGCTTCCAGCGCCGAGAGCTGCTGCTGCTGGCGGGTCAGCTGCTCGGAGAGGTGCGCGTTCTCGCGCTCGAGCTTCTCGTTGAGGCCCTTCACTGCGGCCAGCGAGACCCCCGCGAGATCATTCGCGCTGATGAACTTGCCATTCCCCGCCAGGCCGAAGGCCTCGGCGAAGTCTTCGGCGACCGGGCCGAGGTGCCGCCCTTCGGGGGAGTTCTTGTATTCCCACGTGGAGACCTGGAGCGCGGCGACCTTGTCGAGCACCGCGCCGGTGTTGACCTGCGCGAAGGCGTGCTTGAGCGCGCGCGACGAGGTGCTGGTCCACATGCCACCCAGCGTGAGGTGCGCGCCGTTGCCGGTGGTGGGCGACGAGCCGACGATGAACGCCACAGGCTGACCGCCGACGAAGGCGTCGCCGCGGTTGAACGCCACGCGACCAGCCTCATCAATCACCAACCGGCGCGTCTGCACGAAGCCCGGGTCGTATGCGTCGAGATAGAGGCTCGCGCGGTGGTAACGCGGGTCGTTCGCGTTCTGGCTGGCGTCGCCGGTGCTGAAGAGGAAGCCGGCCGGGTCGTTGGCCTGCGCCATGTACAGGTTGGCGTAGCCCGCACCGCGCAGCGCGACCTCAACCCCATTCGGGAGGGTCGTGGTGTTGATGCCTACCTGGCCCGGCGCCAGCCGCATCACCGAGCTGGCGTTGACCCGCAGGTCGAGCTGCGTGTTGTCGGCAGTGCCGAGGTAGTCCGTCGCCGGGTTGGTGCCGAGGTTGCCGCCACGCCGCCAGGTCGTCGAGTTGAGCGTCGCCACGCTCGTGTTGAGCGTGCCCACCGTCGACTGCAGCGTGCTGATGTTCGATTGCGCGGTCGCCACGCTCGACTGCAGGGTGGTGATGTTTGATTGCGCGGTCGCCACGCTCGACTGCAGGGTGGTGACGTTCGACTGCACGCCCATCAGGCTCGACTGCAGCGTCGGCACCTGGCCCTCGAGCGTCTGGATTCTCGAGTGGTTGTCGTCGACGGGCTTGGCCCTCAGCACACCGGGGGCACGTAGCTCCGCGGCCGGCCAATCATCGCCCGCGATTGAGAAGAGCGTCGCGGCGGAGAGTCCCGTCCCCAGTGGGGAAGGCGGGGGTTCGGGGTCGAGGCCGTGCTCGACCCGGGGTTGCCCCTCGCCTCGGGCAAGGGTCCCCACCCGCGGAACACCGATCTGGGATGGCGAGAGCATCGCCGGTGATGCTCCTTCCATCCCAGATGGCCAGTTGGTGACGAGACGAGCTTGCCCGAGGTCGAGCGGCACGCCTGGTCTTGCTGTGCGAAGGCACCGTGAAAACAGCATCCTCACCAAGGCTGAAGTCGTCACTCGCGAAACTCGACCCGAGTGACCTTCTTCTCGCGAACCCGGGCGGCGACCTCGTCGATGCGCTCATCAGACCGCAGCGCGATGCAGGCTCGGCGCTCAGCGCACCGGGGGCACGTAGCTCCGCAGCCGGCCGATCAACGCCCGAGCTTGCGAGAGCGTCTCGGCGTAGACGCCGTCGGCGCCACCCAGCCAGAACGGCGGCAGGTTGTAGAGGTAGCTCAAGGTCAGCACCGTGACGCGCGTTCGGTCGCGCCCAAGTGCCTCGTGGAACGTCCACGTCGTGCTCCACGCACCGGTGCGCCACCCCATGATGCGCGCGAAGTCGACGTTCTCTTGAACCAGCACCGGCGCACCTCGCGCCCGCGCCAACGCCACGACGGCCGGCGCCAGGCCAGACGCGTCGGCGTGAAAGGTCAGTGAGAAGCGGTGGCTCGGCGCGCGCCCCACCTGAAAGCCGCCGTCGGGCGCCGACGTTACCTGCATGTCGGGAGCGATGGCTTGCACGTAGGTGACGTTGAAGAGCCGTTCCCGATTGAAGAACATCACGTCCTTGTTGATGACGTAGGAGATCCGCGACATCGCCGCGTGCACCGGATCCTTCAGCGCCCCGAGGCGGTCGGTCGCATCGAGCGCGTGGAATTGCTCGAAGGCCGAGCCCGCCACCGGCCGCGCCGGCGCGCTCACCAGCTCGAAGAAGAGCTGCACCCCACCGTCGGCCTGGAATGCCTCATCGACCTCGAAGTCAGCGCCGCGCTCGCGCCTGGCCTCGACCCCGGCCTCAGCCGCCTGCGCTCGCCCACCGAAGACAGCCACAGTGAGCACCACGACGAGCGCGAAGGCACGGGACATGGCACACCCTACAGACGACGTCTTCTACTCGCAGCCCGATCTGGCGCGGTCGAGCGACTCGCGCATCGCGGGCGGCAGCTCACCCTTCGCGTCGAGCCCCTCGAAGACACCGCGGGCCGTCTTCAACGCCGCACAGCCCTCCTCGCGTCGCGAGAGCGAGAGCAGGGTGTGGCCGTAGTCGGTCAGCGCGGTCGCACTCCGGGCCTGCAGCCGCACGTTGTCGGGCTCGGCGGCGACCAGCTTCGAGAGCGCGTCGTGAGAGGCCTTGAATTCCCCCAGCGCGGCCGGGAGCTTCTTTTGCTGCGAGAGCACCGAGCCGACCCCGTAGTGCCCATCACCCAGCCATTCGAGCAACACCGCGTTCCCGGGGTCGGCCTCGAGCTCGCGGCGCGCGCCGTCGCGCAGCCCGGTGAAGGCGCCGAGCGCCACGTCCCACCGCTGGGCGTCGAGCGCCGCGTAGCCCGTGCGCATCTTGCTCTGCAGCACGTCGCGCCGCGCCAGCCCCGTCGACTCGCGTTGCACGAGACCCTCGAGCAGATCTTCAGCTTCGTCGGCCGCGGCCAGCGCCTCGTCGAACCGCTTGAGCCCCGCGAGCACCACGCAGTGCGGCCCCAGCGCCACGGCGAGATCCCGTACCGCCACCGCGTTCTGCGGGTCGGCCTCGACGTCGGCACGCGAGAGCGCCACGCCGCGCGAGGTCAACGCCAGGGCCTGCGGGTACTGCTGCCCGGCCAGGTACGCAGACGCGAGCGACGACGACACCGCCGAGCGCCCCCGGCGCGCCGAAGACGACGCGGGCTGCTCGACCAGCACCTGCTCGAAGAGCGCCGCGGCTTCTTCCCAGTCACCAATCGCCGCCTCGCGTTGGCCCCGCTGCATGTGCAGCTCAGCCGTCGAGTTGAGCACCGCGCCGACGCCCTGCCGGTAGAGCGGCTCGTTGGCGATCGCGAGCGCCGCGCGCTTCGAGGCCAGCGCCTGGTTCAACGACGTCTCGGCCTCGTCGAGCTTGTTCTGTTGCAGCAAGACCTGCCCCAGTGAGAGCTGCGCCCGCGCCAGCTCGCTGCGCTGGGCGGCGTCGTTCGGCTCTTCGGTGACGAGCGCGAGCCCCCACGCGACCGACTGCCGGTACGCGGCCACGGCGTCATCGAGCCTGCCGTTGACCTCCTCGATCGACCCCAGCTTCTCGTCGCTCTTCGCGATGGCGGCGCGCGCGCGTCGATCTCTCGGGCTCGCCTTCAGCACCACCTCGGCGAACTCGCGCCCGCGCAGGTAGCTCTTCCGCGCGCCCTCGGTGTCACCCAGGCTCGCCGCGAAGGGGTCTCCCTGCACGTCGCCGACCTTCACGTACGCCACCGCGAGCTCGGACTGCAGCGAGAGGTCACCGTCAGCGTCACTCGAGAGAGAGTCGAGGTAGCGCAGCGCGTCTTTGACGAGACGCTCGCGCATCGCGGTCGCCCCGGGGAGGTCGGCGATGCCGTCGTGGTAGTCGAAGAGCACCGTGCGCGCGAGGGAGCGCAGCTGCTCGAAGCGGTGCTGAGCGCGATCCCGTTCCGAGCGCGCCAGCCGGGCCTGCCACAACGTCGCGGTGAGCCCGCCGGCCAGCGAGAGCACCACCACCGTCAGCGCGCCGACCGCCAGCCGGTGGCGCCGCACGAAGCGCACCAGCCGGTAGCGCGCATCACCCCGGCGCGCCTCGGTGACCGAGCCCTCGAGGTAGGCCCGCAGGTCCGCGGCCAGCGCCGTGACGGAGCCGTAGCGGTCGGCCGGGTTCTTGCGCAGCGCCCTGGCGACGACGGCGTCGAGGTCGCCTTCCAGCTCCGCAGCGAACGAGGCGTGGCTGCTCACGCGCTGCGCGGCTTTGCTGCAGAGCTCGGGCTCCTGCTCGCGAATCGCATCCAGCAGCGCCTCGACGCTCTGGGTGCGGGGCCGATACGGCGAAGCGCCGCACAGCAACTCGTAGAGCATCACGCCCAACGAATAGACGTCGGTGCTGGTGGTCACCGCTTCACCGCGCACCTGCTCGGGGGAAGCCCACGCCGGGGTCATCGGGCTTTGACCGGTCTGCGTCAGGCGTACGTCGCCCTCGAGCATGCGGGCGATGCCGAAGTCGACGAGGTGCGGCTGACCTGCGCCGTCGACCAGCACGTTGGCTGGCTTCACGTCACGGTGCACCACGAGGTGCCGGTGCGCGTGCTCGACCGCCGCGAGCACGGGGAGCAGCAGCTCGACCCGCTGCCGCACGCCCAACCCAAACCGCTCGCAGTGCTGGTCGATGGGGAGCCCGTCGACGTAATCCATCGCGAACCACGGCCGCTGGTCGTCGGTCTCGCCGGCGTCGAGCAGCCGGGCGATGTGAGGGTGCTCCAGGCCGGCGAGAATGTGCCGCTCGTGAACGAAGCGCGCCTCGCCGCCTTCGCGTCGGGTGTGCGAGAGCTTGAGCGCGACCCGCCGGGCGAGGCGCGGGTCCCACGCCGACCAGACGCTGCCCATGCCGCCAGCGCCCACCTTTTCCTTCAGCTGGTAGCGACCGACCACCGGCACTCTGGGCTCGCCGTCGTCATGGGTCAGCGCACACGGCACGACAGCCGTTGCACGTCGCGACGTGCGAGGTCATGCGCTCGACCTGGTCAGCCGAAGCGCCGCCTTCCGCCCAGGCTGCCAGCGCCTCGTCAGGGGGGTGGTCGGTGTTCATCGTGGACAGGACAGGCGCCGAGGCGCCCCGTTTCACGAACTCGTTACTTCACCGAGTAGACGAAGGTGGCCTTGGGGGCGCGCAACCAGCGCTCGGCGATGACGGCGCGGTGCTTTTCCCACTCGTCCTTCGCGTCGACGAACGAGGCCTTCATCGCCTCGGCGTCTTTCTTGTCGCCGCGGCCCTTGGCCTTGAGCACGCGGTCGGCGAGCGCGTTGACGGCGGGCTTCCACTTCACGAGGTCGACCTCGAAGCAGCCCACGTCGGTGCCGTTGGCGGCCTTCTCATCGGCCTTCCACGAGAGCGCGCCGGCCTTGAGCACGTGGCCCAGCTGAATCGACGCGAGCTGGCTGTAGTTCCGGGGCGTGCCGTCGGCCGTGTACATGCCGCGGCTGATGTGGCCGAACGCCCAGCTGATGTCGCGCAGCGCCGCCTTCTTCGCGTCGTCTTCGGTGATGACGCCCTTCTCGACGAGCCACCACGTGAAGAAGAGCGCGCTGGTCTGGGCCTTGAGCTCTTCCATCGTCGAGGCGAGCGTGCCGCCGAAGATGGCGTCGTCGGTCTTGCCCTTCACCGCGTAGTCGTGCGCGGGCCCGAGGTTGTGCGCGGCCTCGTGCAGCACCACCGAGAGCAGCGCCGGCTTCGGGTCGGTCGAGTACTGCGCCATCGTCGCCTGGCAGAACAACGAGCTGGCCTGCTTCGCGAGCGCTTCCTGCGAGTCGGAGTCGGTGTACAGGTTGGTCATCACCACGGTGCGACCGCCCTTCTCGGCGACCTTGCCCCAGTTGGGCAGCGACTGACCGATGGTGGCGCCGTGCGGGTTGCGTTGATCAGCCGCGTTCAAGGTCACGTCGATGAAGTCGGGCAGCTTGAACTTCACGTCACGCGCGGCGTACGGCGGGCCGGCGAGGGTGGCGAGCGCCTTTTCCATGTCGTTCTTCACCGGCTCGAGCTTCTGCTGCCACTCGAGCGAGGCGAGGTTGATGCGCGCGAGCTGCAGCGCGAAGCCCGCCTTCCACGAACAGGGCTCGTGGTACGTCTCGTCGGGCGCCACGCGGAGGTACCACTTCGAGTTCGTCGCCCCCATCGCGACCCACGCCTCGTTCGCCGGTTCCCAGTCGTTGGTGCGGAAGGCCTTCGCGGCAGCCGCGAGGTACGCCTTGAGCGCCGCCTCGTCGTCGCCGAACGCCGCGGCCGCAGCCTCGAGCTCGACGGCCACCGCTTCCATGTCGGCTTTGTACGCCTCGGAGTACGGCACCACCTTGAAGCCCTTGCCGTCGGCGACGACGGTCGAGAAGTGGCCCATCAGGTCGGCTTTGTTCTTCTCCTTCTCCAACTTCGCGCAGAACTTCGGGTCGGCCTGCACCTCGGCCGGGTAGAGCCCCACGGTGTGCGGCGGCGCGGGCACGAGCGCGGTGCAGTTCGCGTCTTTCTCGGTCTTCGGCGCAACGCACGCAGCGCCCTGGTTGCGGTGGAACACGGCGCGGCTCATCGTGTCGTCTGCGGGGATCTTCGCGGCGAGCTCGGTGGTGCCGTGCTGCAGGCCGTAGAGCTTCTCGATGAGCACAGCGGCCTTCACGAAGTGGGGGAAAGCCTTGCGGTCGGCGTCGGTGCCCACCGAGAGGTCGGTCTCGACGAGCGTCGGCTTGCCCTGCTCGAGCTCGAGCTTGAGCGCGGCGCGGCGGGCCTTCTCTTCGGCGGTCAACGCGCTCTCGTCGGGCGCCTTCTGTAGCGCCGCATACGCCTCGTCGAACTTCGCGGTGAAGCCCTTGCCGTCGATGAAGTCAGCGCGCGTCTGCGTCCACGGGCCCACCAGCACCGCGAGCTCGTCGGGGTCGAGTGACGTGTTCGCGTTTGCGTCTGCGCGCCAGAAGAGCGGAAGGAACAGTTCCTGCGCGCGGAGGTTGAAGTCGAGTCGGCTCAACGCGGAGTACGTCTTCGCTGGAGGCGCCACCACCGCGTCGGTTTTCACGACCGCCGGCTCAGGCGGCTTCGTCGGTTCCACCTTCTTGTCGGGACAGCCCGCCAACACCACCGCTCCGGTCACGGCCACGAGGGTCTTCTTGATCATGCACCGGCGAGTACCAGACCTCGGCCGCTGATCCGGTGATCTGATTCTCATCGGCTGAAAATCAGGCACCCCACACTCAACTGCCTGAGCCTCAGTCGAAATCGAGCGACCGACCGAACTTCAGTCAGTCACATCAAACCATTGATACTTCACGAAATCAGGGGTTCCCTGCCAAGTGCAGATACAACTACATGGAGTTTCAAGAGTTTGTCGCACACCTGAATTCATCAGGAATATCAATACCTTCTGAGTGGCAGGGATCGTGCTCAAGAGGCCTGCGCGTCAGTCGCTCTGGTGGGGGCAGACGGTCGCTGGGAGTGGTCATGAAGAAGTCGATCCTGGGAGCGGTGCTGTTGGCGGTGACGACAGCGTGTGGTGTGGGGACGGGGAAGATTGGTGGCGCTGATGAGGAGAACACCACTGGCAGCGGCCTGACGTACGAGCAGTTCCGTGCGCAGTACGTGCACGTCGAGGCGGACACGGGCGTCTTCATCGCCGACGGTGACACGCCCTTCTTCAGCGAGAAGCAGCTGCGCGAGTTCTACGAGATGAACGTTCGCGACGGGCAGCTCATCGTGAACCGCATCGGCTCGGCCGACGACAAGTGGAATGACACCCAGAAGCTGAACCTCACCTACTGCGTGTCGAACTCGTTCGGTGCGAACAAGGCCGCCGTGGTGCAGGCGATGGCGCAGGCCGGCAACGCGTGGGCTGCGGTCGCGAACATCAAGTACGTCTACGTCTCGGCGCAAGACGCCAACTGCACCGCGAGCAACGCCAACGTCGTCTTCGACGTGCGCCCGGTGAACGCGAACGGCAGCTACCTCGCCCGCGCCTTCTTCCCCGCGGAGTCGCGCGCCAACCGCAACGTGCTCATCGACGGCAGCTCGTTTGGTGACCCGTCGGTCTCGCTGGTCGGCATCATCCGCCACGAGCTGGGCCACACGCTCGGCTTCCGTCACGAACACACCCGCCCCGAGGCCGGCACCTGCTTCGAAGACAACTCGTGGCGCGCGCTCACGCCGTACGACGCGGCGTCGGTGATGCACTACCCGCAGTGCAACGGCACGGGCTCCTTCACCTCGCTCGCCATCACCGCGACCGACGCGCAGGGCGCCGCGGCCCTCTACGGCGCGCCGGGCACGGGTGGCGGCACGCCGACGCCTCCGCCGACGACGGGCGCGCCGAACGTCGAGACCTTCACCGCGGCCATCGCGCAGGGTGCGAACAAGAACTACGGCCCCTTCAACGTGGTGGCGGGTACGAGCTTCCGCGTGGTGCTCAGCGGCACCGGCGACGCCGACCTCTACGTACGCTTCGGTGGGGCGCCGACCGCGTCGAGCTTCAACTGCCGCCCGTACCTCGATGGCTCGGCTGAAGAGTGCAACCTCACCGTGGCCGCGGGCCAGGCATCGGCGTACGTCCTGGTGAACGGCTACACGGCCGCGAACATCTCGCTGCGCGTCGAGTACACGAAGGGCGCCTCGACGCCGGCCCCCTCGACGGGCACGCCGCGCACTTCGACGGCCTCCGGTCAGGTGGGCACGAACCAGATCATCCAGTTCAACCCCATCGCGGTGGTGCCCGGCTCGCAGCTCACGGTGAAGATGACCGGCAGCGGCGACCCCGACCTCTACGTGCGCTTCGCCGGCCAGCCGTCGCTGACCCTCTTCGATTGCCGCCCCTACGTGAGCGGCGCCAGCGAGACGTGCACCCTCACCGTGCCCGCGAATGCTTCCCGGTTCTACATGGCCGTCAACGGCTTCAAGGCGGGCTCGTACAGCCTGACCGCGACCTACGTCGCTCCGTAAACACCCACCATCGGAGCGACGAGCTTCGGCCTGCCCTTCCTTCGGGAACGGCGGGCCGTCGTTTTTTCTGCAGCACAGTGGGAGAGTCGTGCTCGTCATGCGCGCGTCCCTTCTGGCTCTCGTTCTGGTGTCGTTCAGCTCACTCGCCCAACCGGTGGATGGGGTGTGGACGGGGTACGTCGGCGGCTGGGCTCCAAACCGGTCGCCGGTGCGCATGGGCTGGGGGGTGCGCGTGCCGCTGCGGCTGACGGCGTCGCAGTACCAACAGTACGTGCTCGCCGCGTCCATCAGCCAGCTCGCCAACCAGCAGGCGTATTGGCAGCAGATGAACTTCGTCGAGCGCCAGCAGGAGGCCGAGCGGCTCGACCGCGAAGCGCTGGCCCGCAGGGCTGCCGAGGTCGCCGAGCGCGACCAGGCGTTGTCGCAGCGGCAGCTCGAGCAGGCGTACGTGGTGGCGGAGCAGCAGCGGCGCATCGCGGAGCTCGAGCGGCGGCAGTACGAGGCGTTGCAGCGTGAGGCGGCCGAGGCGCAGGCGCAGTTGTCACAGGCGCGCGCCGCGCTCGAAGCGAAGGCCCTCGAAGAACGCGAAAAGGAAATCGCAGCGCGCGAAGCAGCACGCGTCGAGCGCGCGAAAGAAGACGACCGCAAGGGCGTGAAGACGAACGTCTACCGCTGGGTCGATGAAGACGGCGTCATGCACTTCTCGACGAAACCGCGTCGCTGAGAACTGCAGCCCTGGTGAGGGCGGTCGCGCAGGGTTTTGGCAGCGGCGAGAGTCGCGCGAGCCCCTCGACCCCGGTCCCGCTGACGCACTTGTTGGGGGTGGTTGCCCGGGCGACCACGCCAGAGATCGCCCCCCTGAACTGCGCGCTGATCAGCATCAGGTGAGCCCACCTGCTGCGAAGTCGAGGGGCAAGCACGAGTCGAGCACGGCCCACGCGTGCGCGTGCCCATCGCCCCCCCCAGGCTTCAGTGTATGCGCCCCATCAGCGCAGAAACGCCGCGACTTCACTCGCCACGCGCGACGGATCTTTCAGCCACCGGAAGTGCGCGTTCATCTTCTTCGGCTGCGCAGGCGGCGTGATGTGGATCCACTTCGTCTTCGCCCCTGGCACCTTCGCGATGAGCCCTTCCGTGGCCGAGCGCGGGGCCATCGTGTCGCCCTCGACGTGAATCGCGAGCACCTCGGGAGTGAACCGCTCCAGCTCGCGCTCAATCTCTCCGAAGTGCCCTGTCTTCGCAGCGCGGGCCCAGTCGACAATCAGGGTGCGCCCCTGCAGCCCACCGAAGCCAAGCCGATGCCCGGGGAAGTAGCCGAGGCCGCGCGCCACTGCGCCGGCCAGCTGAGTGCCCGCATACACGCCAAACGCCGCGAGGCCCTTCCACGCGGTGGAGTGCACGGTGCCTGACGCGATGACCACCACCTTCGCGCCGGGCCGATGCCACGCCGCGAGCCCCATCGTCGCGAGCTGCCCGCCGAGCGAATGCCCCAGCACGCTCACCGGTCGCGCGCTGAGCTTCGCGAGCTCCTCGAGGTGCACCACCGCGTCGTCGAGCAACTGCACATAGCCGTAGTCTACGCCGCGCCTGGGCCGTACCGACGACGAGCCGCCCCCGCGGTGCTCGAGCACCATGGCCGTCACGCCCTGCCCCGCCAGCTCTTCACCGAGCCGGTCGTACGCGCGCGCGTTGACGCCCATCGCGGGCAGCACCAGCAACGCAGGCGCGTCGTCACCCGCTCGAAAGAGCCGGGCCTCGGCCGTCGCTCCATCGCGCAGCGTCATCTTCAGCGGCAACATCGAAAGCGCTCCTCCCACCCCGGTCGCGGGTCGAAGCCGCCGGGCTTGATGTCACCCAGGCGCAGCCCCATCGCCTGCAGCGCCCGCACGCGCGCACTCTCCCCGTTGACGACGACGCGCGCCTCGACCGCCGCGAGCTGCCCCAGGTCGCGCGCGTAGGCATAGTGCGGCTGCGCGCGGAGCCGGTCTTCCAGCGCTGCGGCCAGCGAGTCCGGCGCAGCACACCGCTCGACGAAGAGGAGGTAGCGAGGCGGAGACAACAGCTCCGGCGCGACGAAGGCGAAGCGCGCGGGGAAACGCTCGAGTGCGCCCCGGAGCTCGGCCTCGACGAACGCCGCCTCGAGCTTCTCGCCGCGCAGGTCTGCCGTGCGGTCGAGCCGACCCTCGAAGCGCAGCATCGGCACGCGGTGATGAAAGCCGACGCAGCGCACGCGATCATTCAGCCGGTAGCGCGCGAGCCCCCCGCGCGTGGTGAGCAGCGGCGCGTACGTCGCGTCGGCTCGCAGCTCATGCACGCCCACCACCGCGCCACCGTCGAGCGGCTCGAACTCCAGGAAGTGGCTGGTGACGGCCGCGACGGGCGCGGGCAGCCCCCAGAGGGGAAACGAGACCACGCCCTCGGTGGCGAGCAGCCCCTTGCCCTGCAACGGCGTGCGCGGGAAGTATCGGCGCAGGCCAGGCACCGCCTCGGCCGCCCACGCGTCGGTCCAGCAGCTGATGACCTGCAGCGAGGGCCACAGCGCCTCGCCCACGAAGGCGCCAGCGGCCTCGAGCGCGCGCTCCACTTCGCGGCGCCGCGCTGGAACGAGCGCTGCGCTGAAAGAAGCCCACTCGCGCTCGAGCGCCTCCATGAGCAGCGTGAGGAACGAGGGGTTCCACACCGAGATGAAGCCGAGATCTCGCGCCGCGACGAGCGCGCTCAACGTGCGGCGGCGCCACTGCGTCACGTCGCGCTCGCGGGCCACAGTGCCGTCGACCACGAAGAGGCGCTTCATCGCGAAGCGCGTCGCCGCGTCGAAGTACCCGGTGTCGTCCTCGAGGCCGATGCGCACACCGCCCGTCGTCACCTCGGGCTCGCGGGCGACCGGGGAGACGCTCCAGTACTGCCGCGTTCGGTGAAGCCTGGGGAAGGTACGAAAGAGGTCCTCGAGCCACGGCCCCGTCGCCGCACCGAAGTCGCCGAGCAGGCCCTCGGTGTAGGGCACGTGCCTGGGCCCCGTGAGCGAGCCTGAGGTGCGCTCGAGCAGTCGAACGGGCTCGCTCGTCAGCATCGCTCGTTCCCCCGCTTCGATGCGCTGCACCCATGGCGCGACGTCGGCCCAGGTCGAGATGGGCACCCGCGCGCGAAACGCCTCGACCGAGTCGACGCCCTCGTAGCCGTGCGCGCGGCCCCACGCAGAGCCACGGCCCTGCTGCACGACTCGCTGGAGCAACTCGCGCTGCGCCCGTTCGGGGGCATCGAGCGCGCGGCGAAACGCCGAGACGCTGCCCCGCCGCGACACCGCCCACGCGAGGTTGAGGGGAACGACGTCGAGCTTCACGCGCCTGGGAGTGTCGCTCACAAGAAGATGCGCGTCGCGCACTCGACGAAGTCGTCGTCGGCGCGCGCGAGGCAGCACAGCTCGTCGCCCTCGGCCCACTTCGGGTTCCTCGCGAGGAAGAACTTCACATCGGGGTCGCGCAGCATGCGCGGGGGCACGTCGGCCAGCTCGGCGCTCAGGCGCACCGCCGAGGGCGTGCCCGCGTACCGCAGCAGCCCGCTCGACAGGTCCCACGCCTCGCCGAACTTTCGGCGACAGAGCACGTCGAGCACGCCCGATTCCAGCACTGGAATCAGGTCGTCGTGTCGAGGCCAATGGTTGGGGAAGTAGCGCGAGATGAGCAAGTAGGTGCGGTAACCCTTGGTGATGAGGAACCAGTACACCGGCTTGCCTGCGCGGGCATGACGCTGCGCCAGCAGGTACCAGAGGAAAGCGCGCTGCAGGGCCGTCTGCCCCCAGAAGCCTGGTGAGATGATGGTGTCACCCGAGAAGACGGCCAGGGCGTCGTGCTCTGCCACTTCCATCTTCAGCAACGTGGAGAAGCCCTGCACCAGCCCCGACGCGTCTTTCAGAACGATGACATGGTTCTTTTCCGCCAAATCACGCTCGAAGATCTCGCGTCGCGCTCCCGCGTACGATTTCTCGAAGAGCGTCCACATCAGCTCGAGCTCGCGGTCGGTCAGCGAAGGAACTCGCCTGACTCGCGCTTGCAGGCCGCGACTGGGACGGAAGAACCCCCGCCGCCGAAGGAGCCGCGCGGTGACCGTGTGCTGCGTGTGTTCCATCGACGTCACGACGCCCTTGAACCACGCGACCTGCACCACGTCACTGACGTTCCTTCGATGAATGTGGGCTGGGGACCCCGTTGCCGCGCATGAAGTGCGGGGGCCCTTCTTCGCGTCGACCCGAGCGTCCTCGAAGAGTTCAAGGCAGCACACGCGCGCATCCAAGCCGGCCCGCCGCAGTCGAAGGTGCCGTGGGCGAGCCGGCGAAGCTGGCCGCTGCCCTGAAGTCGATGCGCCAGGAGATGGTGCAGCACGCAGTGCCTCTGCTCGACGCACACTTTGTCATCGTCGCGGACGAGCTTTTCGAGGGGGGCAGCCCCCCCTCGGCTCGTCATCATCGCGGACAAATGAACCACTCACAGCGAGGTCGAGGGGCTCCACCGCGACGAGCACGGCCAGACCTTCACCCGTTCTTCCTCAAGGCTGCAGCTTCATGCGAAACCACGCCGAGCCGCTCGAGGTCGATGTGCTCGGGGCTCCGCCCTTCCGCTTTCCTCGTGAGCGCCATCTCAGTGCCCGCGGCGTCGACCGACTTCACACTGGCTCCTGCCGGCGAGCGCCATCTCGGAGACGGGGCACCGCGGCGAGAAGCTCCTTTCGCGGCGTGCGACGGACGGCGTACGGTCGCGTCGTGCCCGCCGACGTCACGCCGCGCCTCGCGACTGCCACCGACAACGCGGCATGCCTCGACCTCTTTGGCGCCGTGCCGATGCAGGGCGACCTCGTGCTCTCGACGCAGCGCGAGCCCGACTTCTTCGGCCTGTACTCGATGCAAAAGGTCGAGCCCTTCACGTACGTAGGTGACGATGGCAGCCCCGAGCTGGTCGGCATGTGTACCGCGCTCATCCGCGAGGGCTGGCTCGACGGACAATCCACGCGCGTCGGCTACCTCGGCGATCTGCGCGTTCACTTCGATCGATCCCGCGCCTTCGGCCGCTTCTTCGGCGAGCTGTTCGACCAGCTCTGCGAGCGAGCGCAGTGCACCGCCTACGTGACGTCGATTCTCAGCTCGAACCGCGCGGCGCTCAACGCGCTCACGAAGCGGCGACCGAAGCGGCCCAACCAGCCCTGGTATCACCGGTTGCACGCCTTCGACGCGGTGCAGGTGCAGCTCACGCGCAGGCGCGCGCCTTCGAGCCCGGTGAAGGTGCGCAGCGCCACCGAGCGTGACGTTGAACGCATCGTCGAGGCGCTCGCGGCGTCGCACCGCACGCGGCCCTTCGGCTACCGCTACGACCAGGGAGAGTTCGAGCATCGCCTCGCGCGCTGGCCCGGCTTCACGCTCGACGAGACGCTCGTCGCAGAAGATGCACGAGGCGCGCTGCTCGGCGTCACCACCCTGTGGGACCCGGCGACCGTGAAGCGGTACCGCGTGCACGCGTACCGGGGCTCGATGAAGTGGGTGAAGCGCGGGTTCAACCTCGCCGCCGCGATGGCGGGCTGGCCGCGGCTGCCTGAGCCCGGGGGGGAGTTCCGCTCTGCGTACCTCGCGAACCTCTGGGTGCGCGACGAGGCGCCTGCGACGTTTCGCGCGCTGCTCGAGCACGCCTACACACGACTGCAGCCGCGCGGGTACCACTTCTTCACCTTCGAGCTCGATGAAGGCGATTCGCTGGCTCCCGCGCTCAAGGGCTTCCTGACCCAGCGCCTCGGCTTCACGCTCTTTGGCGTCACGCCCGCGCGCATTGCCCGGCAGGTCTGGCCAGCAGGTCGCACGGGGTTCGAGGTGGCCCTCGCCTGACGGGGCGACCGGGCCGCCCTTTCAGCGGGCAGATTCCGACGGCGCAGGCAGCCACCGCAAAGCTCCGGGGAGCACACCTCGACGGAGCGCGCAGAGTTCACCCGCAACCACGGCACGACGCACATGCGCGATGGGCCCAGCGGGCGTCAGCGGAGGTCGAGCGCCTGCACGAGGTACACCTCGACGAAGCGCGCAGAGTTCACGCGCAACCACGGCAGCCCATCGCGCCGCTGCGCCACGCGCCACTTCATCTCGCGCGCCACCTGGGTGAGCGCGTCGTCGTCACCTGTGCCCAGCGAAGGGTCGGGCGTGGTCACCAACAGACGCCCTCCCCGCTTGAGCGCCGAACGAACCGCCTCGAAGAAGGCGCGCGGCTCGTCGAGCAAATCCACCAGGTGCTCAGCCACCACCACGTCGACGCCACGCGGTCGCAGGGCAAGCGCCTCGGCGTCGAGCACCACGCCCGCAACCTCGCCGCCGCCCCCGGCCCCCGACGCGCGCCTCCTCGCCTGCAGCACCGCGCGCAGCGAGCGGTCCGCGATGAGCACCCGCTCAGCCCGCTGCGCCAGAACCACCGAGCGCTCGCCGGCGCCGCAGCCGATCTCCAGCACCGTGCCGCCCTTCGGGACCCGCGACGCAATCCACTGCCCGGGGCCATGGCGCGCCGACTCGGCCTGCAGCCGCGCGAGCGACGCCGCAGACGGGCCCTTCACGCTCCGCGGAGGTGACTGGCCAGCCGCCTCGTGCTCCGTCCAGTCGTCGGCGAACACCTCACTCGACCTGGCCCCGCGCGAGAAAGCGTCGACCACCGCGACTGCCACGCGATCGGCAGCGTCGTGTTCCGCCAGCGTCGCCAGAATCGAGTCTCGAAGCGCGCGGCAGTATCCGAATGGATCGCTCACCAGCACCGGCACGCCCGCCAGACACGGGTACGGCCCGCACTTCGCACACCGCACCAGCGACGAGCTCGCAGCTTCGGCGTCGGGCAACACCAACGCGCCGCCGCACCGCGGGCAGCCCACCACCCTCGACGGCCACGTCCCGCTCATGGAGGTTGAACCGGCCACCCCACGCGGAAGGTCGTGCCATCGCCGAGCGTGGAGCTCACCTTGATGTCCCCGCCGTGCTGGCCTACCAGCTGCTGCACCAGCGCGAGCCCGATGCCGTGGCCGCTCGCGCGCGTGGTGAAGAACGGGTCGAAGAGCTTGTCGAGATGCTCGGGCGCGATGCCTTCACCGGTGTCGATGACCTCGAAGACCACGCTGTGCTGTTTGCCGTGGGCGCGCAGCACCACCACGCCCCCCCTCTTCATCGCCTGAAACGCGTTAGTCACCAGGTTCTGCAACACCTGCTGCAGCTGGCCCGGCTCGGCCCACACGATGAGGTCCTCCTTGACGTCGAACACCAGCTTCACACCCTCGGGCGCGAGTGGCTTGAGCATCGCCTCGAGGGGCGAGAGCACGCGCTGCAGCTCGAGCAACTGCGCGGCGGGGGGCTGCTTGCGGCCGAGCATCATCAACTGAGAGACCAGCGTGGCGGCGTGGCGCGCCGAGGTCTCCATCGTCTTCAACATCTCGGGGTCGCTGGTGCGCTGCAAAATCTCGATGCCGTTGGTGATGATGGCCAGCAAGTTGTTGAGGTCGTGCGCCACGCCTGCCGCCATGCGACCCAGCGCGTCGAGGCGGTGCGCGTCTTTGAGCTTCAACTCGAGCTGGTGCGCGTGCTCCTGCGCGGCGACCCGCTCGTTGACCTCGAGAAAATGCGAGACGAGGTCAGCCACCGTCGCCGCGAACTGGCGCTCTTCCCGCTTCCACTCGCGCGGAGGCCCGACCTGCTCGTGGCAGACGATGCCGAAGATTTCGCCGTTTCGATAAATCGCCGCGTCGAGCAGCGAGGTGACGTGCCACTCCTCGAGGTAGTCGTGGAGCTCAGCGGTGTCGGTGTGCGTGCGCGCATCACTCGTCGCGACGAAGCGCAGCTCTTTCACGGCCTTCACGTAGACGGGGATGGCGCTCATCGGCAGCGGCAACGGCGGGCTGTCGCCCTTCTCGCTCCACAGCGCATCGCAGCGCACCTGCTGCGCCTTCTGGTCGAACACCCACACCCCGACCCGCGCGACGCCCAGCGCATGCGCCGAAATCTCACACAGCTGCCGGTAGAGCCGCGGCAGGTCTCCATCGAGGTGGAGCCTCGCCAGCTTGAGCCGCGCGGTCGTGAGAAACGGCTGCGTCACCTGACCGTCGCTGATGCCGCTGTCTTCCCCCGAGACGCCTGCCATGGGCGGTTACTCGAGCACGCAGCCACGCTTCTCGTCGACGTAGCGAGCGACCGCGCCCCAGCTCAAGAACGCGGTCGATTCGACGCGCTTGTTCACGGTGTCGAAGGTCACCTTCGCGACGTCGGGCGAGGCCTTCACCCAGGCGCGGCAGTAGGCCTCGGGCATCTCCATCACGAACATGCACGAGCAACCCATGCGCGCGGAGTTGCCGACCGCGAGCGTGAGATCGTTGGCTTCGTACGTGTGGAACGGCTCGGCGTTTCGGTCGGCGCATGCACCCAACGACAGCGCGAGGGCGGCCAGAAAGAAGAAGCGCTTCATCGCGTCACCTCGAGAGCAAACTTCGTCAGCTTGTTCACGTCGATGCTGCCCTCGCGGTCGTCACCGACACGCACGATGACCACGTCTTCCGACGGCACGACGATGATGCGCTGGCCCCAGTGGCCGAGCGCCGCGTAGGTGTCGCCCGGCACGTCAGGCCAGGGGGCGGGCTTGTTGCGCGAAGGTACGGGGCGGTTGAGCCACCACGCATAACCGGACGGCGTGGTCTCGCTGTCGGGCGCGGAGTTGACGAACGCGTCGGACGGCGTGGTGCTCGCGGTCACCCACCCTTCAGGCACGATGCGCTGCCCGTTCCAGCAGCCGTCGTTCAGAAAGAGAAAGCCGAACTTCGCGAAGTCGCGCGTGGTCGCGAAGACCATCGAGCCGCCCAGCGGCGTGCCCTTCACGTCTTCTTCGAACGCGGTGCGCGGCATGCCGATGGGGTCGAAGAGGAGCTTCCAGAAGGCGTCGTTGCCGTGCTTCCTCGCGAGCGCGCGCTTGGCGACGGCCGAGGCGAGCTCGGCGTCGCCGGTGGAATAGCTCCACACCTTGCCGGGCTCCCCGACCAGCTTGCGGTCGATGATGTGCGAGAGCTGGTCGCGGTGGCCGCCACCAAAGAGCATCGCGATGACCGAGCTCACCTGGTAGCTCTGGTCTTCGTACTCTTCCTGCCAGTCGAGCGCGGTCGCGAAGGTGATGGCGTCTTTCACCGTGATGGCGCACTGCGCGGTGCCGGCGTACTCGGGCAGGTGCGTGCAGATGGAATCACTGAGCGAGAGGAGCCCCTCGCGCACGCCGATGCCGATCAACGCGCTCGAGACGCTCTTGGCGACCGACCAGCTCAGGTGGCGCTTGGTCTCGTCGAAGCCGCGCGCGTACTTCTCGTACACGATGGTGCCGTTCTTGATGATGACGAGACCGTTGGTGCGGTAGCCCTTTCGCTCTTTGTCTTCGCCGACCAGCGTGAAGGCGAAGTCTTCGAGGGCCTGAATCTGGGCGTCTTTGCCGGTGACGGGCTGCTTCGGCCAGTCGGTGGTGGGCCAGGAGCTGCGCGTGGGGCAGGTCTGCGCCGAGGCGACCGACGCGAGGGTGACGAGGGCGAGCGTGAGGGAGCGCATTTAGAATTTCACCTCCGACAGGGTGACAAAGGTGGTGTCGGTGACACCGGGCACGAACGAGCTGACGGTGCTCACCTTCTTCTTCTCGGTGAGCGCCATCACGCCAATCGAAGCGCCGCTCATGAGCAGGCCGTCGATGAGCGAGAAGACGACGAGCGAGAGCGGGTTGGTGATGCCGACCGCGATGGGCAGGAAGAGCCCGGTGACGATGATGGCGGCGGCGTTGACGAGGAAGGCGGCGCCCAACGGCAGCCAGAAGCCGAAGCGGTCGGCCTGGTCCCAGTTGCCCATGAGGGTGGCGGCGAGCACGGTGAGCAAGGGGGGAAGAATCAGGTTGGCGATGAGCAACCCGGGGATGGCGGCGCCGACGAGATTGTTCGAGAGCACGCCAAGGCCCGCGCCGAGCACGATGCCCGCGGCGCTCGAGGCGACCGCGACGGCGTACGTCTTGGCGAACAGCTCGCCGAGACCAATGGCTTGTTTCGCGGGGGCGGTCTGCTGTGCGTCGGCGGCGGCGAGTGATTGGTCGATCAGCCTCGGCGTGGCGGCGTTGATGACCTTGGGCGCGTCATCGAGCAATCGGGCAGACGGTGACGCGAGACTCAGCGCCGGAAGCAGCACCACGAGGGCCCAGCACGTTCGGAACATGGTTGCTTCGTAACTCAGCGGCCCGTGCGCGGCCACGACTGGCGCTGAAACTTCGACCCTCGCGTACGGGCCGCCTGAAACTCTCTCCCGACCTGACCGACTGGTATTCGCTCATCGACCCCCGGCCCGCGCGGGGTTCTCGAAGGTCGAGCTGCTGAAGCAGCCACTCGAGGAAATGACGCAGTCCGTCTTCTTCGCGACCGCGTGAAAAAACAGAGGCCGCGCTCCTGACAAAGGGAACGCGGCCTCGAGCTGCAGTCCAGCAGGGGTCAGTAGTTCTCGTGCGCCAGCGACTCGGGCAGGCGCGGGTCGTTGATGGCGATGACCTTGTTGCGGTTGAGCAGCAGGCCGAACGCCATGATGAACACCCCGAAGACACCGAGCAGCGCAGTGAAGTCGAGGTAGCTTGGCGCGAGGTGCGGGCCGTGCTCGCCGCCGCCGTGCGAGCCGTAGTTCGGCAGCACCAGCCAGTACATGTCGAGGGCATGCATCACGAGCGTCCAGATGGCGCCGAACATCAGCAGGCCGCGGCTGCGCTTGATCTGCCGGCTCAGCAGGAAGAGGAAGGGCACGAAGAAGTGCAGCACGGGGAGCGCGTACGAGATGTTCTCCCAGCCGCCCTCGAGCCGCATCAGGTAGTACTCGGTCTCTTCCGGCAGGTTCGCGTACCAGATGAGGATGAACTGGCTGAATGCGATGTAGGCCCAGAAGATCGTGTACCCGAACATGAACTTGCCCATGTCGTGGAAGTGCTCGGTGGTGATGGCCGTCTTGAGCACGCCCGCCGACTGCGCCGCCATCGAGATGAGCGTGATGAAGGCGAAGAACGAGAGCATCGACGCGGCGAAGTAGTAGACGCCGAAGATGGTCGAATACCAGTGCGGCGAGAGCGACATGACCCAGTCGACCGCGCCGAAGCTGAGCGAGAGACCGTAGAGGAAGATGCCACCGGCGCACACCTTGCGAATCAGGTGCACCAGGCGCTCGCGCTCTTCAGGCTTGTCAGCCAGCGAGTCCTGTTTGATCGAGGTCGAGTAGAGGAACCAGCCGAGGCCCGACCAGATCGCCAGGTAGATGACCGCGCGGAAGTACCAGAAGCCCGTTCCAAGGAACCAGCGCTTCTTGGCGAGGATGGCGTCGTCGAGCTCGTGGCCCCACGGGTACAGCTCGTGGAAACCGATGAGGCCGATGGGGATCCACATCACCGCGAAGAACGGCAGCGTCGCCGCCGTGGTCTCGATGAAGCGGCGAATGACGACCGCCCAACCCGAGCGCACCGTGTGGTCGATGAGCAGCCAGCCCAGCGCACCCAACGCCAGCGCGAGCACCGTCTCGTAGGCGAAGAGGTAGCTGAACAGCGCGCGCCCCTTGTGCTCACCGAACGCAGACGCGAACGTCGCGCCGAGGCCTGCCACCGCGAAGATGCCGCCCAGCATGGGCAGCTTCGCGAGGAACGAGCTCGGCGGAATCTGAATGTCTTCCGGCTTCTTGATCTCTGCGTGGCTCACGTTGGCCTCACTTCAGGGTCTGGACGTAGAGCGCAATGCTCTCGATCTCGATGTCAGTGACGGGAAGAACGGGCATCACCGGCGGGTAGGTCTTCACGGTCTTGGCGTTCGGCTGCTTCACCGATTCGATGAAGTACGCCAGGTCGGCCGTGAGGCTGCCGCCCTGCTCGAACTCTTCGGTGCGGCCCCAGAGGCCCTTGAACGACGGGCCCACCAGCCGCGTACCGTCGATGGAATGGCAGCCTGAGCACGTCTTGGTCTTGTACAGCTGGGCACCGACTTCAGCGGAAGCGACCTTCACGTCACCCACCTGGGCGAGGCCACCCGGCTCGCGCGGCACGGTCGAGTCCTTGTCGATCTGCGCCTGCTTCACGTAGGCGACGATGGCCCAGCGGTCGGCGACCGGAATCTGCGCCGCGTACGAAGGCATCGTGTTCTGACCATTCTTGACGATGCGGTAGAGCTCTCCGACCCGCAGCTCCTTCGCCGCGTGCTCGGTGTGGAGGCTCTTCACGCCCTGGAACCGCGGGCCGCCGTCGAGCGCCACGCCCGCCACGGTGCCGTTGCCGTCGAGCGCACCGCCATGACACGGCGCGCAGTAGATGGTGTAGCGGTTGAGGCCGCGGGCGACGCTGTCGTCCCACTTCTCGGTGACCGACGCCGGGAAGGTCTTGGTCGCCTCTTCTTCTTGCTCGAGCCCGTCTTCGAGCTGCGTGTCGTCGGCGAGCTGCCCCTGCGCGACGGTGCCCTCGACGGGCAGGCGCGAGATGCGGCCGTCAGCGAACAGGCCCGTAGAGTCGCGGCGGTACGCCTTGCCCTTCTCCTGGGTGTCCATGTTCTTGATGAGGTGAACCGGGCGCTCTTCGGTTTCCCAGCCGCGGCAGGCCGAGAGCGAGAAGGCAGCGAGCATCAGAATTCGGGTCTTCACGGCTCCAGCTCCTCCACCAGCGTCGCGCCGGCGCCCTGCAGCAGGGCCTTGGTCTTCTCGAGATCGAACTTCGGGTCAGCGGCCTCGACCATGATGAAGAACTTGTCGTCGGTGACGCGCTCGAAGGCCTTGCTGTTGAAGGCCGGGTGATGCGGGCGCGGCAGGCCGTTCAAAATCCAGTTCGCGAAGAAGCAGCTCACGCAGCTGGAAAGAACGGTGAACTCGTACCAGATGGGCACGAACGCCGGCAGCGAGAACAGCGGCTTGCCGCCGACCACCATCGGGTACAGCGTGCCCATCGCGTACGACTCGAAGAACAGCATGAAGGTCGAACCGGCGAGGCCGCAGGTCAGCACCACCCACGGCAGCTTCGAGGGCTTGGCGCCCATCGCCTTGTCGAGCCCGTGCACGGGGAACGGCGTGCAGGCGTCCCACTTCTCGTAGCCGGCGTCGCGCACCTGCTCGCAGGCCTTGTAGACGGTGTGCGGGTTCTCGTACTGCGCGAGCACACCCCAGAGGTTGGTCTTGGTGGTCATGATCAGTGGCCTCCCGAAGCGGCGGCAGGAGCGGTGGCTGCGTGACCCTCGCCGTGCTCGTAGCCTTCCCAGTGCGGGTTGGCCTGCGGCATCACCGACTTCACCTCGGCAATGGCGATCACCGGGAAGAAGCGGATGAAGAGGAGGAAGCAGGTGAAGAACAGACCGAAGGTGCCGAGCAGGTAGAACACCTCGGTGACGGGCACGAAGTAGTCCCAGCTCGAGACGAGCGCGTCGCGGTGCAGCGAGGTCACCGTGATGACGAAGCGCTCAAACCACATGCCGATGTTCACGAAGAACGAGAGCACGAAGCTCCACATCACCGAGGTGCGAATCTTGCGGAACCAGAAGAGCTGCGGGGTGATGACGTTGCAGCTCACCATGATCCAGTACGCCCACCAGTACGGGCCAGACGTGCGGTTGATGAAGGTGAAGCCCTCGTAGTCATTGCCCGAATAGAAGGCGATGAAGATCTCCATCGCGTAGGCGTAGCCAACGAGGCTGCCCGTCACGAGGATGATCTTGTTCATGTTCTCGATGTGCTTGCTGGTCACGAGGTCCTTGAGCCCCAGGAAGTGACGCGCAGGCAGCATGAGCGTCTGCACCATCGCGAAGCCTGAGAACACGGCGCCAGCCACGAAGTACGGCGGGAAGATCGTGGTGTGCCAGCCGGGCAGCTGCGAGACGGCGAAGTCGAACGAAACGATGGTGTGCACCGAGAGCACCAGCGGCGCCGAGAACGCGGCGAGAATCTGGTAGGCCTTCTCGTACGTCACCCAGTGGCGCATCGAGCCGCGCCACCCGAGCGAGAGCGCGCCGTAGAACACCTGGCGCCAGCGCACCGTCGCGCGGTCGCGCAGGGTCGCGAAGTCGGGCACGAGGCCGGTGAACCAGAAGAGCAGCGAGACGAGGAAGTACGTGTTGACGGCGAACACGTCCCACTCCAGGGGCGAACGGAAGTTCGGCCACAGCCCCATCTGGTTGGGAATCGGGAAGAGGTAGTAGTCCATCCACACGCGGCCGGTGTGCAGCGCCACGCACGAGCTGGCGCAAATGACGGCGAAGATGGTCATCGCCTCGGCGTAGCGGTTGATCGAGGTGCGCCACTTCTGGCGGAACAGATACAGGATGGCGCTGATCAGCGTGCCGGCGTGGCCGATGCCGACCCAGAAAACGAAGTTGACGATGTCCCACGCCCAGCCGACCGGGTTGTTGTTGCCCCAGATGCCGGGGCCGGTCCACAGCAGGTAGCCGATGTAGCCGCCGAACATGGCGAGCACGGCGCCCGACAGCGCCAGGCCGAACATCATCGGCATCGGCGTGTCTTTGATGGGCGCCTCGTTCACCTTGCAGACCATCTCGGTGACGGCGTGGAAGTCGTGAGGACCACGAACGAGCGCCTCGCGGCCCTCGATGACGTCGGGGAGAACGACGTCACCGCGGACCATCGGGTCGTCAGGCAGCGTGACGGAAGGGGCAGTGGCCATGATTACGCGAGCTCCTCGTTCTCGTTGCGAACGCGCGCGAGGTACGTCGTGCGCGGCCGAACGTTGAGTTCCTGCAACAGCTCGTAGTTGCGCTCAGACTGCTTGAGCTTGGCCACGCGCGACTCGAGATCGTTGATGTTGCCGAAGGTGATGGCCTGCGTCGGGCAGGCCTGCGCGCAGGCCGGGGTGACGGCGCCGTCGGGCAGCTTCTTGCGGTCTTCACCCTTGCGCTTGGCGGCGATCTTCGCCTCGTCGATGCGCTGCGCGCAGTACGTGCATTTTTCCATCACGCCGCGGTAGCGCACGGTGACGTCGGGGTTGCGCTGGAGTTTGAGCGTCTTCATGCGCTCCTTCCAGTCGACGCCTTCGTCGCCCTTGAACGGCCAGGGCTGACCGACACCCTGCGAGAAGTCGCCGGTGTGCGTGAAGTCGAGGTAGTTGTAGCGGCGCACCTTGTAGGGGCAGTTGTTGGCGCAGTACCGCGTGCCGATGCAGCGGTTGTACGCCATCGAGTTGATGCCCTCTTCGTCGTGCACGGTCGCGCTGACCGGGCACACGGGCTCGCACGGCGCGTTCTCGCAGTGCATGCAGTTGAGCGGCTGGTGCACGGCGCGGGGCGTGTCGATGTCGCCAGTGAAGTAGCGATCGACGCGGATCCAGTGCATCTCGCGGCCGAGGAGCACCTGCTCGCGACCGACGACGGCGATGTTGTTCTCCGCGACGCAGGCGATCGCGCAGATGTTGCAACCGATGCACGACGACAGGTCGATGACCATGCCCCACTGCTGGCCCTCGTAGGTGATCTCGGTGGTCGGCTGGATCGGCTTGCTCGGCCGGTTCTTCGGGGTCCCCAGCTGCACCAGGTTGGCCGGCATGTCGCCCTCGCGAGCGAACTTGGCGCCGTCTTTCTGGTACGCGCTGCCAGAGGCCGAGCGGAAGAGCTGCCGGGTCGAGAGGCCCATCGTGCGCTCGACGGCGCCCGCGGGCTCAGCAGTCATTTGCGCGAACGTCAGCTCGCGAAACGGGTTGCCGGGCACGCCGAAGTGGTCCTGCGTCGAGGCGAGAATCGTGGTCTCACCGGTCTTGGTGAGCTTCACCCCGCCGATGACGCTGCCGTTGCCGAGCAGCGCGTTGGCGTTGGCGCCGATGCCGGTCGAGACCACGCCCCAGGTGCGGCCGTAGCCACGTGCCATCACCAGCGAGTACGTCGGCAGGCCGGGGAGCACGAACGTCGGCGCCTTCAGCGTGCGGCCCTCGACCGAGAGCTCGACCACGTCAGACACGTACGAGTTCTTCTTCACCGAGCTGTCGAGACCCATCTCCTTCGCCAGCGTCGGCGAGACGAGCACTGCGTTGTCCCAGCAGAGCTTGGACATCGAGTCAGGCAGTTCCATGAGCCAAGAGACGTTCGAGAGGCGGCCGTCTTTGAGGTGACCCTCGACGGCGATGAACTCGAGCGCGTCTTTGGTCGCGGTCGAGGTCTTCGCTGCGGCGACGGCGGCGGTGACGTCTGCGGTCTTCACCTCGGCGGTGCCGGCCTTGCGACCCGAGCCAGCGACGAGGCCATCGTGGAGCGCCTTGCGCCACGCCTTGCCTTCGAGCTTGCCGGCCCAGGTGGCCAGCACGAGCTTCTTGTCGCTGGTGTCGGCCTCACCGACCAGCTGCGCGACGAGCGAGGTGCCCGCGCGGCCGCCGAGGAGCGGCAGGATGATGGGCTGCACGATGGAGACGGTGCCGTCCCACGCGCGCGCATCGGCCCACGCCTCGAGGAAGTGCGCCGTCGGGAGGTGCCAGGTCGCCTTCGCGCCCGACTCTTCCGGCAACACGCCCGCGTGGATGTAGGTCACCTTGCTGACGGCTTCCGCGAACTTCAGCGCTGAGGGGGCCGTGTAGAACGGGTTCGTCTCGAAGCTGACGAGGGTGGTGGTCTCCGTGCCCAGACCCTTCACCAGCGCCTCGAACTGCTCGTACATGCCGGTTCGGGCGGCGGGCGTCTCGGGGAAGCTGACCGTGACCGTGGCGCCGACGTTGCCGAGCGCGTGGTTGATGGCCGCGCCGAGCGCGTGCGCAGCGGGGCCCTGACGCTCACCGACGAAGAGAATCGATGCGCCCTTGTTGGCAGAGAGGTCTTTCGCCAGCGCAGTGACGAACTTCTTCTGCGCGTCGGCCAGCTGCGCGCCACCCGCGGCGAGGTCAGCGAGGCCCAGCTCGGCGGCGAGCGCCTTGAGCACGTTCAAGCCTTCACCCGCCGCGATGCGCACGCGGTGGTCGGCGTTGGTGCCAGTGGTGCAGAACACCGACTCGGCGATGTAGAGGCGCTGCATCTTCGCGATGTCGGCCGCGCTGTCGACCGCGCGGGTCTTGCCGAACGCGCGGGCGTGGGCGAGGTGGTCAGGCCCCGACACGAGGAAGTCGGAATCGAGCGAGAAGAGCACCTTCGCCTTGCTCACGTCGTGGTGCAGGCGCGCGCCCGCGCCGAACGCGAGCTGCGTGCCCTGCAGCTGGTTGTCGGGCGCGAGTACGTCGAAGCGCACGACCTTCGCCTGCGGCAGCTTCGCCAGCAGGCGCTCGAAGGTCGGGCCCATGTCTTCTTCGACGAGGAACGCGAGGCCCTTGCCCTGATCGGTGACGAACTTGCCGAAGTGGTCTTTGGCGAACGCGTCCCACTCTTCCCACTTGGCGGGTGCGCCGGCCTTGAGCGGGCTCTTCTGGCGCTCAGGGTCGTACATCTTGAGGATCTCGGCCTGCGCCCAGACGTCGGAACCGCCGAGCGAGCTGCCGTGCGCGGGGTTGCCTTCGAGCTTGGTGGGGCGGCCTTCGTTGGCCTCGGCGAGCAGACCCACGGCGCCTTCCGAGCGCTGCATGGCCGTCGCGTAGTTGACGCTGTTGCCGGCGACGTACGCCTCGGGCTGGCGCACGAACGGGAGGATGTCGTCGGGGTCGCGACGAATCTTCTCGCAGCCGGCGAGTGAGCCGAGCGCGAGGGAAGCACCGGCGATCTTCATCGCGTCGCGGCGGTTGAAGCCGTGGGGCGCGGTGATGCCGTTGGGGAACTCGAGCTCGGCGTTCTTCGTCACCGACTCGTCGAGGTTCTGGTGCTCGATGGAGCGCCAGTACTCTGGCGTCTCGGTCATCGTGGAGCGGAGCGGGGCGTAGGGGTCTTTCTTCATGACTCTTTTCCGTTCCCTGTCTTCAGCGGTGGCAGCCGGAGCAGCCGGCCGTCGCGTAGGTCTTGTAGTGGCCGTCGACGAACTTCTGCGCCTGCGAAAGCGAGCCGGGCGGGTTGAGCGTGGCGGCGATGAGCTTCTGCTTCTCGCGCCAATTCAGGTCCGCGCTCCAGCCCATGGTGGTGATGTTGGCCACCGGCCGGAGGTTGTTTGCGGGCTCGCTGTGGCACTCGATGCACCAGCCCATCGAGAGCGGCTGCACCTGACGCACGACTTCCATCGTGTCGATGCGGCCGTGACAGGTCTCGCAGCCGATGGCGGCGCGGTTCTCACCCACGCCGACCCCGAGGTGCGCGGAGTGGTTGAAGTACGCGTAGTCGGGGAGCTTGTGGATCTTCACCCACTCGACGCTCTTCTCGCCCTTGCCGTCGGCCCACGAGTCGTAGACCGGCTTCAGCTTCTCGGAGCCCGTCTTCACCTGCGCGTGGCAGTTCATGCAGGTGGCCGTCGGAGGAACGCCGGCGATTGCACCCTGCTCGACCATCGCGTGGCAGTAGCGGCAGTCCATCTTGAGTTCGCCCGCGTGGAGGGCGTGGCTGTAGGCCACAGGCTGCTTCGGCGCGTAGCCAACGTCGGTGTGGTACGGCGAGAACCACCAGTACACGACGAAAACCACCGCGCAGAGGCCGGTGAGGGCACCGAGCGTAACGAGCTTGGGGGTCTGGTTGGTCCACCGGGGGAAAATCTGAGCCATGGTGTCCTCGGGAAGGGCTGCGGCACGTACCGAATCCGCAATTGCGGAACAACTTTTATTTCCCTGACCTTCACTTCGCTTCAGGAGAAACGAGCGTTGCTTCTAGCCACCTTCACCTTGAGTGGTGGATCAGGGACTGGGGCCGCGCTTGGCCAGCAACCGGGCCGCATTCACCGCATTGCCCCGGCCGGCGATGTCGGGCTGCCAGAAGCCGCGAACCGCGTTGTTCTGATCGATGATCACGATGGCGTGTGAGCGCGCGAGGTCAGTCTTGTCGGCCCCGAGGAAGGTCACCAACGCCTTCTGCAGCTGGGTCATCAGTCGTGGGTCACCTTCGGCAAAGCGCCACATCGGAGAAGCGCCCTTGATGGCCTCGTTGAGCACGGCCGCGTCGTCGGGGTTGATCATCGAGACCAGCACCACGCGGCCACGGAGGTCGTTCACGTGCGACACCATCGCGCCGAAGTCTTTGACCCGGGCAGCGCAGTCGGCATCGCAGGGCCCCAGCTCGAGCGAGAGCATCGTCACCTTGTCGCTCAACACCTTCGAGCCGACGTCACCGCCCGCCAGCGAGGTGGTCGACCATGTGTCGAGTTGCATCACCGGCGGCGGCGCTTTGAGGAAGCGCGCCTGGAGCAGGGGCATCAACGTGAGGATGACGGCGCCGATGCCGAAGCCGATGAGGTAGGGCTTCCACGATGACGGCTCGCTCGCCTTGAGCGGCGACTCTTCGGTCATCACCGTCACCGCGGTTCCGCCGCCGGGTTCTGCGGCGGGCTGACGCTCGTGCGCGCTGCTGCTTGCGCTCGATCTGCGGCTTCATGGGCGCGGTTGCTCTTGATCACCCACCACGCAATGCCGCCGAGCATGGCAAGGGGCAGCCCCGAGATGATCAGCGTCATCACCACATAGGTGCCGCGGGCCGGGTCTTCACCCGCTCCGCAAACGGCGCAGGCCAGCGTAAGCGCGTTCATCAGAAGTACACCCGCGCGTAGATGACCGGCCACATCAGCACCACGAAGTACCAGAATGTTTGTGCGCCAAAGTACAGGCCGTCGCTCATCGTGCCGCGCGCCATCTTGAACCAGGCGTAGCCGAGCGCCGCGAGCGCGAACACCGCGTGCAGCGCGTGCCCGCCGACAATCAAATAGAAGAAACTGCCGAGCGGCGAGCTGGTGAGCGTCAGGCCCGCAGATAGCAGCGTCGCCCATTCCACACCCTGCAGCGCAAGGAAGCCGGCGCCCAGCGCCCACGCGGTCAACGTCACCCAGTGCGCGACGGGGTTCTTCCGCTTGTGGAGGAAGTGCGCCACGAGCAGCACTGCGCCGCTCAACAACAAGAGCACCGTGTTGAGCGCCGTGGCTTCAGCCGGCAGCCGCGGCTGGCCAGGCATCGGCCACATGCCGGGCAGCGCGCCCGCTCGGCTGATGGTGAAGGCCGAGATGAGCCCCGAAAAGAGCATCACCTCGGCGACGACGAAGAAGAGCGTGCCCAGCACAGCGCTCGGCACCACCGGTCGCCGCGCGGGCGGTTCGGGGAGCGTCTGCGGTCTGTTCAAGGCGGCCTCCATTGCGTCAGTCCTTAATGAGGCGGCGCGGCGGGCGCAGGGGCGGCTGCGGGGTGCGCGTCGGATCCATGACCCTCGCCCGTGTTCTTGAGGCCCTTCTCGACCACGTCTTTGGCCGCGGTGTTCACCCAGCGCTGCCCCTCGTGCTTCATCACGTCGGGCGACACGCCGCCGACGAACACGAGCATGAACGCGAGCATCGTGAGCAGCAGGAAGCCGACGTACTTCTTCTCGACCGTGAGGTGCATGAAGTACTTGATGACGAGGTACGCCTTCACCAGCGCGATGCCGAACGCGGTGATCAGCGTGAGGATCGGGATGCCAATCATCGGGCCGACCACCGAGACCACGAGCAGCCCGAGGAGGATGCCCCAGATCTTCACGTAGTTCGTGTGGTGCGCGTCGGCGTGACCGTGGCCATCGCCGACGGGCGCAGGAGCGGTTGCAGTGTCAGACATGGTCGAGGCCCTTGCTCACTTGGCGATGTAGAGAAGCGGGAACAGGAAGATCCACACGATGTCGACGAAGTGCCAGTACAGGCCGACCGCCTCGACGCGCTGGAGATCGCGGCCCTTCGCGGCGTCGCCCGCCACGACGAGCATGATGATCATGCCGATGATGACGTGCAGGCCGTGGATGCCGGCGGCCGTGTAGTAGAACGACCAGAAGGTGTGCGAGGTGATGGTGAAGCCGTGGTGGATCTCGTTGGTCCACTCGATGGACTTCACGATGAGGAACACCATGCCGCCGAGGCAGGTCAGGTAGAGGAGCTTCGCCGCCCTCTTGCCGTCTTTCTGCTCGGCCGCCTGGTGCGCGAGCACGGCGGCGAGCGACGAAGTGAGGAGCACGAACGTATTGAACGCGCCCGCCCAGGTGTTGGTGTGCTCGGCCTGGCTCGCCCACTCGGGGTGACCGATGCGGTGCATGATGTAGCTGCCGAGCACGCCGCCAAAGATGACGATTTCAGAGGCAATCAGCCACCACACGGCCAACTTGCCGGTGGAGATGCCGGTGGCACTGCGCGTCGTCGCGATGGGTCGTGAAAATGAAGACATGGATCAGCTCGCAGCGTTCTGAGGCCAGAAGTCTTCCTGGCGATCGGGGTGGCTGAACTCGTACGGCCCCCGGTACACGTTGGGCAGGCCGTCGGGGAAGTTGCCGTGCGGCGGAGGAGACGGCGCCTGCCACTCGAGCGTGTTGGCGAGCCACGGGTTCGCCTCCGCCTTGCGACCCTTGAACATGCTCACGAAGTAGTTCACCAGGAACACGCCCTGGAACATGAGCAGCACCACCAGCGAGAGGGTCGCCAGAATGCGGAGATCCTGCATGCCCGGCTTCATCAGGTCGGGGAAGTGCGTGTAGTCGTAGATGCGGCGGTGGTCACCGCGCGCGCCGAGCAGGAAGAGCGGAATGAAGATGAAGTTGAAGGGGATGATGGTGCCCCAGAAGTGCACCTTCCCCCACGTGTCGCTCATGTGCTTCCCGAACATCTTGGGGAACCAGTACGTCAGCGCCGCGAACGTCGCGATGAACGCGATGGGGAAGAACGTGTAGTGGAAGTGCGCGATCACGAAATACGTGTCGTGGAAGTAGATGTCTGCGCCTGACGCGCCGAGGAAGATGCCGGTCACGCCGCCGAGCAGGAACTCGCCGATGAAGGCGAGGGCCCAGAGCATCGGGGTCGTCAACCGAATCGAGCCGCCGAACAGCGTCGCGATGAAGACGAAGACCATTTCTGCGACGGGGATCGAGATCAGCAGCGTCGTCACCGAGAAGATGTTCGCCATGCGCGGGTCGATGCCGGCGATGAACTGGTGGTGCGCCCACACGAAGAAGCTGAGGCCACCTGTGCCGACCGCCGTGTAGAGCACGGTCTTGTAGGCGAAGAGCTTCTTGCGGCTGAAGGTGGTGATGACCTCGGCCACGATGCCCATCGCGGGCAGCAGCACCACGTACACCTCAGGGTGACCGAAGAACCAGAAGAGGTGCTGCCAGAGCACCGGGTCGCCGCCCTTGTTGGGGTCGAAGAAGCCGGTGCCAATGGTCTGGTCGAAGATCAGCATCACCGCGCCGGCGATGAGCGGGCCGACCGAGGCCATGAAGAGAATCGAGGCGATGATGATCATCCACACCACCATCGGCACGTCGAACATGCGCATGCCCTTCGCGCGGCTGTTCATCACGGTGGTGACGAAGTTGATGCCGCCGAGCAGGAAGGCGGCGAACTCGAGCGCGACGGCGAAGAGCCACAGCGGCGCGCCGGTGGGCGTCAGGTTGTACTCAGCCTTGGCCGAGAGGGGGGGGTAGCTCGTCCACGCGCCGCCGAAGGCGCCGCCGTCGACGAAGAACGAATAGATGAGGACGATGCTCGAGATGAGGAAGAGCTGGTAGCTCAAGCGGTTGAGCCGCGGGAACACCATGTCGTCGCAGCCGATCATCAGCGGGATGAGGTAGTTCCCGAGCGCGGCGATGAGCACCGGCATCGCGACCCAGAAGATCATCACCGAGCCGTGCGTGGTGACGAGCGCGTTGTAGTCGGTCGCCGTGACGCGGCCATAGAGCGGCACGCTCGTGCCCGGGAAGGCGAGCTGCATGCGGAAGACGTAGACCGAGAACCCACCGATCAACGCCATCAACATGCCCGTGAACAGGTACTGCATGCCGATGATCTTGTGATCGGTCGACCAGAAGTACTTGAGCAAGAAGTTCGGCTCGACGTGAGCGTGGGAGTGGTCGGCGTGACCACCGTGCCCGTGGGGATCGTCCCACCCGCCTGCGGCCGTGTGGGCGTGATCGGTGCTGCTCATGGCATTCCTCCGAGCTGCGTTGCGGGGGCGACGATGGCCGCCGTCGCGGGCGTCTGCGAGAGCACCCACGCAGCGTGGTCTTCAGGCGTCGAGACGATCAGGCGCGCGGGCATGATGGCGTGGCCGATGCCGCAGATCTCGGTGCACTGAATGTCGTAGCCCCCGGTGATGGTGGGCTTGAACCAGCCGCGAATGGTGCGGCCGGGGATCATGTCCTGCTTGAGGCGGAAGATGGGCACCGAGAAGCTGTGGAGCACGTCGCGGCTCTGCAGCTCGAAGTGGTACGTCTTGCCCTTCTGCACGTGGAGCTCGTCGACCAGCGTGATGTCGTCGTCGGTGTCGAGCTTGCCGTCGGCGCCGGGGTGCACGAACGTCCACGCCCACTGCTGAGCGATGATGCGCACCGTCTCGTCGGCCTGCGGCATCGTCTGCTTCACGTCTTGCCACACGCGAATCGCGGCGATGATGATCCACACGTCGAACGCGAGGGTGAGGTAGTGCGGGATCGCGACCCAGCGCTTTTCCTTCGGGTCTTCGCCGGCGACGTACTGGGCTTTGACGCCTTCCTGCGCGCCGTAGCGGATGACCAGGTAGAAGAAGATGCCCTCGGCGAGCAGGAACCAGAAGCCGACGATGGCGGTGACGAGCCAGATCAGGTGATCGATGTCACCTGAGAAGCTCGACCCTGATGGCAGATACTGTTCAATCATCGAATCACCTCAGGACGAAAACATAGACGACGGCGAAGAAGGCCACTGCTCCACCGGCCACCAGGTAGAAGATGGTGTTCGAGAGCACATCAGGGTTGGTCTCTTGAGAAGCCACGGTGTTCCTCACTTCGCCAGCGTGGAGATGTGGGCGACGACGTTCTTCATCGCCTGCTCGTCGGCGAGAATCATCGACATCGGGCGCATCGTCGCGCCGGTGGTGTCCCTCGGGTTGGTCCCACGGATGCCCTTCTTGAACTTGTTGAGCTGGCTGACGAGGTACCAGTCGTGCTGGCCGGAAATGGGCGGCGCGTTGACCTCTTTCTTGCCCTTGCCGTCAGCCCCGTGGCACGCCGAACAGGTCGCGTAGGTCGCCGCCCCGGCGACCGCATCGGCGCCCTCAATCGTGGTGGGCTGCTTCATGGGCGTCATGGAAGCGACGTACTCAGCGACGGCCTTCACTTCGCCCTCGTCCATCATCTGGCGCGACATGGGCCGCATGCGCAGGCCCTCGTAGTCTTCAGGGTGCGCCCCGCGAACGCCGGTGCGGTACTTCACCAGCTGCGCTTCGACGTACCACTGCGGCAGACCCGCGATGGCCGGAGCAGCGATCTTCTGTTGCCCGTACCCATCTTTGCCGTGGCAGCTGACACACGCGGCGTAGAGCTCGTGACCGGGCAGCGTCTTTTTGGCTCCGTCAGGCCGGCAGCCGCTCAGTGCCAACACGAGCAGCGAGCCTGCGAGAGCGAGGGCTTTCGACGACTTCAGGTGGTGCATTCGATGGGGCTCCGAATCGGAAACGACGGCGATTTGTCATAGCAATCACCCCGCTCCAAGACATTTGAAGGCGGGGGAGTGAGCGAAACTTTTGCGGCCGTACAGCTGCGTCACGCCGAGCTTTCGGATCAGGCGAAGGCTTCCTTGCGGGTGCTCTGTGGGCGCATGTACGTAAACGCGAGAATCAGCGGGCCTCCATGCAGTTGTTGCTCGTCTCCCACACGTCGACGTCGTCGATGAGCATCGTCTGGCCAGCCATCGCGTTCTGCCCGTCACCGCGGTTGGTCTGCACCTCGAACACCAGCTGCAGCTTCGGGGCGTTCTCGCCCGTGACCTTGAGGGTGGGAACCTTGCGGAAGTCGCTGAAGATCTGCTCGCTGAAGGCGACTTCCTGCACGCTGCCGTTGAAGTCGCGCAGCACGCGCATGCGCATGAAGGGCGCGGTGCCCGAGACGTACGCGCTGAAGCAGAACGTCTTCGTGCCAGGGTTCGGTGTGAACGCCTTCGCATAGGCGAAGCGCCCACCTGCCTGGTTGACCGTCACCTTCGCCGCGCGGCCGCTCCGGCCACCGCTGGCGAGCTCGAGGGTGCCGAAGATGCCCGACCAGTCCATCGAGTCGCACTCGAAGCGCGCGTTCTCGATGAGGTTGGCCGGCGTCTTGCCGGTGTCGAGGCAGGCCCCGCCCGCATCTGGAGTGGGGGTGGCCGGGCCACAGGCGACGAACATCAGAACGAGACCGGGGAGAGCCGAACGCATGCGGCTCTCTTATCGCGTCACACGTTCAGGGACAGGGTCCCGTGGCGAGCACCTCGATGACCTGCCCGCTCTGCGTAGCGACGTAGAGCGAGTTGCTCGTTGGCGCTGATGACCTCGAAGAAGCCGCGCGAGGCGAGCTCCTTGCTGATCGCCGCGCCCAGTGCGCCTGGGCCGGGTCGACCCCGTTCGCGGTCACGTCGAGCACGGCGAGCTTCGGTTTGTCGCTGGCCGCCACGGCCAGCACCAGAATCGACGACAGCCACATGGAAAGGCCTCCTGGACGCTGCGACGTCAAAAAACACGCTATTTCAAACACTTAGCGTGTCGCAAACAGTCTCTTCACGTGTCGTCGCCGATCGGGGGTCAAGCCGACAACCCGCCATCATGAGCTCAACCGAACTCGTCAGCCTCTACCGCCGCTTTGGTCCCGTCCTCTTCTCGCACTTCCTCCGTCGGCTGGGGGACGAGAACAAGGCCATGAAGGCCACCCGCTACGCCTTCGAAGACATGATCGAGCGCAAGGGCAGCGAGCGCGAGCTGGTGCAGTGGATTCGGGAGCTCGACACGCCGGGCCAGGTGCACCAGACCGACTCTGTTTATTGAGCTCGTTCGCCTCCGCCGCGTTCGCCTCCGCGCTCGTCAGCGAGAGAAGCCGACCGCCAGCAGGGCGAGCTGAAAAGCGACCTGCGGCACGTTGAACGCGGTGGTGATGCGGTTGATGCGCTTGAAGCGCTCCTCGTCTTCGCTCGCGAACCAGATGCCCTTCTCGCCGGTGGTCTGCCCCTTCACCGCCTTGAAGAAGAGCGCGGCGTAGAGGGTCTCGACCCCCAGGCTGAACACCAGCATTCCGACCAGCGCCCACGCCCACAGGCCCCAGACGCCGGTCTCGCCGAGACCTCCCATGCCAAGCAGTACCAGCGGCACCGTCACGACGCAGAACACGTTGTGCCCGATGCCGATGGGCGGCCGCCAGTTCTTCGTGACGTAGAGCATGAACATCTCGACGCCGCCGCGCAGCCACATCGAGAGGGCGTGGGCGCCGCAGACCGCGCGAATTGCGAGCGGGAGTGAGGGCTCGAAGGCGAGCACCGCGCACTCGAACAACCAGAACCAGATGCAGAAGAACAACCACAGCAGCTTGGGCCTGCTGATCTTCCCGCCCCACGCGTTGGTGTTGGCGCGGTTCTGCCGGCGCTTGAACCACACCGACGCCAGCCCGCACAACACGAGTGAGAGTGCGAGGGCGACGCGGGTGGTGGGTGAGAACACGCCGAGCTGATCAGCTCAGGGCTTGGTGGGGGGGATCGCCGGCGCGGTCGGCGGCAGGTTGCCCTTGGGGCCCTTGCTGTCGTTGCCCAGCTTGCCGCCAGCGTCTTTGGGGACCGCGGGCACGGTCGCCTTGAACTGGTTGTTGTACATGCGGATCAACTCGTTGGTGAGATCAAGCGAGGTCGGTGCCCACGCGAGGCCGGAGCTGCTGCGATCGAACACCATCGTCAGCCCTTCACGCTGGGCGATCTGCCCGAGCAGGGTCTCGAGCTTGGGGAAGATGCTGCCCAGTTCCTTGCGCTCGCTGTCGGCCATCTCGGCGCGGAGCTTCTCGCTCTTCTGCTGGAAGTCGACGAGCTTCTTCTGCAGCTCGAGTTCCTTATCGCTGGCGGCCTTCTCGGCCATGGTCGCCTTCTGCTTCTGGTACATCTCGAACTCGAGCTTCAGCGCGCCCTGTTCCTTCTCGAAGTCTTTCTGCTTCTTGTCGGCCATCACCTGCAGGCGGGCCTTGGCGGCCTTGCCCTCGTCGACTTCCTGAACGGCGCGCTGAATGTCGACGTACGCGGCCTTGAACTCGCCGGCGTGGGCGACGGCGCTGATCAACACCAGGGTGGAGATGATGGTCTTGGCGGACATGCGATGTTCCTTTTCGTGCAACAGCGAGCGGCCCCTCTAGCCGAGTCCGAACGGAATGGAAGTGGTGATGTTCACTCCAGCGCCGCTACGGTGTGACCGCGACCATGCTCACCAACGACGTGCTGCGCAGCGTGCGGTTCATGCTGAAGGTCGGCGACTCGACCCTCTCTGACATCATCAAGCTCGGCGGCGGCACCATCGCGCCCATGCAGGTCGCGGCCTTCTTGAAGCGTGAAGACGAGCCCGGCTTCGTCGAGTGTGACGCCGTGACGATGGGCCAGTTTCTCGACGGGTTGATCATTCACCGGCGCGGGCCGCCCCCACCCGGCAAGGCGCCCGGTCCCGAGAAGCACGTCACCAACAACACAGTGCTCAAGAAGCTGCGGGTGGCCTTCGAGCTGAAGGAAGACGACCTCGGGCAGATGTTGCACTCGGCGGGCTTCGAGATCTCGAGGCCCGAATTGAGCGCCTTGTTCCGCAAGCCCGACCACCCGAACTTCAGGCCCTGTGGTGACCAATTCCTCCGGGCGTTCCTCAAGGCGCTGACGGCGCGGGTTCGTGGGTGATCTCCAGATCTATCTCCACTTGTGATCTGGAGGCGGCTTGTGGCCTCATCGCGCGGCTTTTCCGAAGAGAGGGCTCGCGTGATGGCAGTGCAGAAATGGTTCGACCGAACGTTGCCAGCGCTGCTCGTGTCGCGCTTCGATGATTTCCTCGCGGTGTCTGGCGCCATCTCGTTCAAGGTCGGTGAAGGCGCGTGGACGCTGACCTTCGGTGACGTCGAGAACCCCGTGAGCGCGGGTGCCATTCCCGACGCCGACCTGCGGCTCACGTTCACGCCCCCGGCGTTCGAGCAGTTCATCGAAGGCACGCTCGACCCCGTCGCGGCCATCGGCAGCGGAGACATCAAGGCGAGCGGCGACCTCGAGCTGTTGTCGGTGCTGGCGACGATGATGATGCCGCTCCAACGAGATCTGGGCTGGGACGCGACGTAGGCGTTCGGCGCCGGTGCAGTTCCCCGCTGCAGTTTCCACGCAATTCCACTCGAACAAGGGAGAGGAAGCTGGCCGACATCTTCTTCAAGTTCGTCGGAAGAATATCGACCGCGCGGTCACCTGCGCGAAGCAGAAGCTGGTGGCGAAGTACGACCTCAACACCAACGGTCTCTCGAAAGACGAGATCAGCAACGTGAGCCTCACGGGCCAGCGCGCGGTCGAGCTCGCCAGGGCGCTCAGCTGAGCAGACGCCTCTCGCCACACCACCCTCCCTCGCTCACGCGGAGGAGGGTTTTTCTTTGCGGGGCAGCAGCAGCTTCGGGTTGTCAGCGAGGTGCGCCGCGAGCGCGAGGGTCAGCTTCGCTTCGTGCTCGTCGGTGACGTGCTTGAGCGCCCGGTTCACGACGCCGAAGATGGCCGCGAGCAAGACCCACAGCCGCTCGGGCCGGGTGGCGAGCTCGGAGAGCGTCTTGCCGACATGCGGGTGCTCGGGGTCGAGGAGCACCAGCTTTCGCTTCGCGTCGTAGACCAGTGCGGTTTGACCGCCCGCGCGGTTCAGCTTCACGTCTTCGAGATCATCCGGTGTGAGATGGCCGAGCGCCCCGGCGCGCAACAGCCGCACCTCGCGCCGCAGCGCCTCGAGCCCTTCTGCGAGCGGCGTGTGGGCCGGTGGCTCGGCCTCGCGCATCACCGCGTCCCACTCGGCGCGGTGCTCGACCTTCCACACGCGGCTCTTGCCCAGCACCGTCTCGAGGCTCTTGAGCCAGAGCGCGCCGAAGGAAGAAGTGACGAGCACCACCTGCCCGTCGCGCTTCGGTAACCCGAAGCCGGCCTCGAAGACGGCGACGCGGCCCCACGCCGACACCGCGCTGGCGAGCTGCTCGAGCGACACGCGCAACCCATCGGTCGTGCGGAACAGCGGCGCGCGCGCGATGGCGAGGCCACCCCCCTCGAGCCGATCGAGCACCACCTTTCCCCCTCCCTCGCCCACCAGGTACGCCAGCGCCGAGGCGATGACGCGCTCCCGCTGCGTGTCGCTCAGCTCGCCGACGTTGGAGACCAGCTTGACGAAGAGCGCATCGACTTCGGCGGCGATGAGGGCGAGCTGCGCGTGCGTCGGGGTCGCTTTCGTCCAGTTCGAGTTGACCTCGAGCCCGGGCACTTCGACGACACCGACCACGTCGGGCCAGGCGTGCTCGAGCGGCTGAACGGGAATGCCTTCGCGTGCGAGCACGAGCGTGCCGCCCGAGAGCGCGATGGCGAGTTCCCCGCCGAGCGGCCTGGAGAGGGTCGAGCGCACGAGGGCCTCTCCATTCCACTTGAGGGAGGTGAGGCGGCGCTGCGTCAGGGCGTTCTGCAGCTCGCCCTTGCGACGCAGCTCTTCGGTGACGATGTCGGCGGTGAGCCCGATGGCAGACAGGCCTGCCAGCGTGCGCTCGTCGTGCACCAGCACCACGGCGTCACCCGTCATCGGAGCGACGAGCACGTCGGCCACGGGCACCTTGCCGCGTGAGCTGGCGAGCGCCACCACCTCATCGACGGTGAGCCGGGTCCCCTGGAGGGTGGTGAACAGCTCGAGCGCGCCGAGCTGGGTGCCGACGGCGCCCGCGTGCCCGTGACGCCAACGCAGCACCGCCGTCACCCACGCGTCGAGCGGAGGGCTGACCCCGAGCTGCTTGACCCGCTCCGCAGCGGCGCGCTCGAGCGCGGCCTCGGTGGCCGCCAGCAGGTTCTTGAAGTGCACGTCTCGCTTCGCCGCCGTGAAGTCGCGGTCGGGAGAGACGTGCTTCGACTCGACCCGCGCGACGCCGCCGAGGGGGTGCGGCCCCGACCAGCGCTCGAGCAGCCGCCGGTCGTGCAGCACCTCGACCACCAGCTGACCGTCGGGCACCCGCGGCAACGCGACCTCGCCTTCGGGGCCGTTGCCCGTGAGGCGGGCGCGCCAGGGTGACTGCAGCGGCGCCTCGAGAGTGGCGTAGCGGGGGCGCGCACGCTGTCGGTCGGCGAGCTCGAGCTGCGAGGTGACGTTGGTGAAGGTGAGGCCCAGCGCCAAAGCCCAGCTCTGCTCGGCCGCAGAGCGGGGCCACCACGCGGAGCTGTCGTCGAGGAACTCCCCGCCGCGCGACACCACGGGCACCGCGTTCTTCTCGAGGTGCACCTCGATGAGCTCGAACACCGAGAACAAGGTGCCGTCGTGGCGCCGCAAGAGGGGCTTGTGCATCAGCGGGTGCAGCGCCCTGCCCTCGGCGCTCTCGACCTTCTGCTTCTTCTTTGCCCTGCTCTTCGACTTCTTCGTTCGCCACGACCAGGCACGCCGCTCGGCGATGGAGAAGGCGAGCTGGGCGAAGGCCGACTCCCACGCTGTGGGGACCTGGTCGGTGGCGAGCTGCTCGGCGAGCGCTTCGCCCGTGTCCTTGACGAGGTCGACGACCTCTTGAAGCGCCGCGTCCTTCTCCACGCCCTTGAAGCCGGGCGTCGGGCGCAGGCGCGGGGAATCGAGGGCCGCCGTCAGCGGCGAAGGCACCGCGTCGGGCAAGGTGACGAGGGGGCGGCGCTCGAACCAGAGCTGCAGCCGTCCACCGTGGTCGGGCGCGAAGACGACCTCGCCGGTGATTCCCGCGTGGCTCACCTTGCGGCGGAACGGCGACTCAGCGGCCGAGACGACCTCCTCGACCTGACGAATCGACTGCCGCTCGCGCAGCGCGTCGACTTGCAGCCGCAGCGCACCTTCCACGTCGTCGCGGCGCTTCCACCGGGACAAGGCCAGGCGCAACATCGGTGTTTCGGCCACCACGATGGGTCGGCCGTCGGGCAGCCCGCCCGACAGGGAGGCCGAGCCCACGAAGCGCACCGGCTCGGCGCGGAGCTGTTCGAACGAGCGGAGCGTGCCGTCGGTGCAGGGGAAGAGTTTCACCTCGCGCACCGCCAGACCTTCGGCGGGCTCCATCGCCTCGTCGATGCTGCGCCCGAGCGCGAGCAGCAACGCCGCCCGCGCCGCGATGGCCGTCTTGCCTTCGGGGTCTCGCTCGAGCGCGCGCAGGGCCTCGCGCACCACGGCCTGGTTGGCCAGCAAGAGCACCCAGTCGACCACCCGCGCGTCTTCAGAGGTCAACGTGCGCGACGGGTCGAGCGTGAGGCCGGGCAACTCGGCCACCACCGTCAGCGGCAACGAGCAGGGCAACGTGAGCGAGGTCCACGAGCGGCCGCGCACTCGCACCTCGACCCTGGCTTCGGCGGCGAGGTCGATGCGGAAGCCGGCGACCGCGTTCCAGTGCTCGCCCGAGACCGAGACCTCGAGCATCAGGGGAGTGGGCAACTGAAACGGCAACACGGGCAACGAGAGCAGGCGACGGTGTGCGCTGGCGCGCTCGAGCTCAGGGCCCGCGTCTTCGAACTGCCGGCCGATGGCCTTGTGGATGGCGACGAGCATCGCGGGCGGCTCGGAGACCACGAGCAGCTCAGGCGGCACTTCGGGGCTCGGGAAGCCGTCGTGCGAGAGCAGGCGCGGCGCGGCGTGCAGCTCGAGCAGGCTCACGCGTCGCGCGCCCGCAGCGAACACCGTGGCTTTGGCGACGACCCGCTGCACCACGTCGAACGACTCGGGGTCGAAGCGGCTGAAGTCCTTCTGCAGAAACGCCTGAAAGAAGGCCTCGCCCGCGGCGCCCCACTCGTCGCGAGGCACGTTGACCAGGCGCACCGCGAGCTCGCGCTCGGCGCGCTGCACGGCGCGAATGACGCGCTGCCAGGCCTCGTTGCGCACGAAGGCCGTCCACCGCGGGTTGGGGGTGAGCTCGCTCGAGTCGATGACGGCGACGGCCGACTGAAAGCGCGCGGTGAGCCTCGTGCTCTCGAGCTTGAGCCCGTTGCGATGCACGGTGAGCAGCAGGTCTGCCTCACCCGAGGTGGGAATCGCGACCTGCCCCTGAATCGGGCCGTCGTCGACCAGCACCCGCACCACCACCGGCTCGGTCACCTCGGCGCGCTCGGGCGCGTTGGCCATGCGGCGGCGAATCGCGACCTCGAAGTCGAGCTGGTGGCTGGCGTCTTCGAGGCGCTTGCCGCCGAGGCGCCTGAGGAGCTCGAGCTGTTCGCCGTCGAGCACCAGCACCGGCTCGCCGCTCAAGAGGGAATGGGTGCGCTGCTGCGGCACCCACGACCAGCGCTCCCAGCTGTCGAGCGTGTCGAGCGAGACGGTCTCGCCGCCGAGGCAGGGGAACAACGGCGTGGCGCGCAGCCGCGCGGGGATGTGGCTGCGTTGGGCGTTGCGCAGGGCGTACCGCTGCAACAAGTCGACGGCGAGCGGCTGGGCCTCGGGACGGTCGAGCGAGGCGCAGATGGCGGCGATGGCAGCGTCCTCGACCGGGCCGCGGACGAGCCCCAACATGCGCTCTTCGCCGCCTTCCTCGAAGAAGGTGTCTGGCATGGACTTCTGCCAGTCGACGACGGCGCGCAGCCCCAGCGGGTGGAGGCCGACCAGCTCGCCCGAAGTGAAGAGGCGGCCGTTGTGGAGCACGTGTACGAAGGCGCCGCGCGCCCGCGGGCCCACGCCGACTTCACCGTGGAGGTGGGGGGCCTTCACGGGGCCCGTCGCCACCCAGTCTCGCTCGGCGAGCTTCGCGGGCACCTGTTCGCGGGCCTCGAGCTGCGCGCGCGCCTCGGCGACGCGCTGCCGGCTGAGGACCTGCTTCTCGACGTCGAGCCATTTGCCCCGGGGCAAGAGGGGCACGAGGTGCTGGTTCTTCGCATTGAGCAGCACGGTGCCTTCGGGGAAGCTGCCCTTCGCCCAGGCGCGCGTCGCGATGAGCACGCGGTCGTTCTTCTTGAACTGTTCGGCCACCAGGTGGGGCGAGACGAATTCACCTGCGGGGTCGGGCAGTACGCGCGCGTTCGAGAGGCGCTTCGCGACCTGCGGCTCGAGCTCCTCCTCGAGCAGGCGACTGACGAAATAATCGCGCCACTCGGCCCGGGTGCACAGCGCATCGAGCTGTTCGTCGAGCAGCGTGAGCGAGCGCTCTTTCAACGACGCGAGCGCCGCGACGAGGAGCTCGTCGTCGTCGATGACATCGGAGCCCGAGGCGTTGCGGCGCAGCTGGCTGCTGACGAGCGTCGCCTCGAGCGGCAGCCCCGGAAGTTCGATGACCCGGGAGGTGACGTGCACCCCCGACACGTCGAGGTGCAGCACGGAGCCCGGGCGCGCCCGTTCGGGGTTGAACCAGGTGTCGAGCTCGAACCCCTTGTCCGAGAGCGTGGAGGCGATGACGTGGCGCGGCGGTTTGCCGACGAAGGGCACGCCCTTGCCATTGACGGTCAGCTTCGCCGGGAAGCGGCGCGCGAAGTGACGCACGGCCTCGGCCTCAGGCACCCCGCGAAGGAAGCCCGACACGACGCGCCAGCCGAACGCCTTGCGGAGGTGCACGCGGGTGCCCTTGAGCCGGTCGGCGTCTTGTACCTCCACGGACTGGGGCGTCAGCTGCACGACCTTGCTGCCGCTGTGCAGGTGCAGCGATTTCGCGCCGGTGCCAAGGGCTCCCGCCATGCCGAGCGCGAGCAGGCGGGCGCGGGCGTCGTCTTTCGTGTCACCGGGCTCGAGGGCGCGCTCGAGGAGGTGGTCCATGGCCCCGGGGTTGAACGGGGCGCCGTCGAACTCGACGATGACGTCATCGGCGTCGGTCTCGACCGTGACGTGCTTCGCCATGCTCAGCGACGCGGCGCGGAGCACCTCGAGCACCCAGTGCGCCGGGTCTGCGAAGCGGAAGTCGCGCAGCCGCTGCAGCGCGCGCGTGGTGTCGATGCGAATCTTGCCCTGCGTGACCTTCTCGCCGCCCTCGCGCAGCGCCTGCTCGAGCTCGCGCTTCATGACAGCGCCCACCCGGTGAGGGCCTCATCGCGCGCGGCGTCGAGCCGGCCGTGCGTGACGAGCACGAGCCTGGCCATTAACACCGCAGCGAGCCGGGGCGCAGACGAGAACAACGGCACCGCCTTCGCCACCGAGGGGTGCGACAGGTTGAGGCAGAGCAGCGGCGGCGCGCCGCGCGAGATGGGGGAGCCCCGCGCGCGGTCGGCGGTCATCGGCTTCGAGAGCGCGTCGAGAAGCGCCCAGGCTTCGGTTTCCCTCGCGCCGCGCACTTCCGAGACCTCGACCGACTTCACGTGCGCCCCCGCGTCGTTGAGCAGCCGGGTCAGCGCGCTGGCGAAGGGGGCCGGCGTGGGTCGCTCGGGCGGCGCCGCATAGAGAAAGGTGTGGTCGGCCTCGGCGACGTGCCGGCACTTGAGCAGCGTGAGCGCGGCGTTGGTGCGCTGATGACCCGGCGCGAGCTCGAGCACCGGCCATTGCGCGTCGAGGAGGCGCTGCACGGTGGGGCTCCGCGTGCTGGCCACGGTGAGAAAGCCGTCGGCCTTCACGCGTTGGGTGAGCAGCTCGTGGGCCACCGAGCCGCCTCCGGTGAGCCGCCACCAGAGCTGCTTTGGCTTCAAACGGGTGCGGGCAAAGTCGAAGAGCACCTCGAAGTCGCGCGCGCCGTCACGTCGTTCGGCGGCGAGCTTCAGCTCTTCGGGCAGCCGGGGCATCAGCTTGTCGTCGACGAGCGCCTGGGCGAGCTTCATCGCGCGAGCGAAGTGTTTGTCGCGGCGAACGTCGTCGCGGGTGAGCGTGTGCTCGAGGTAGCGGGAGACGATCTTCAGCGCCACGCCGGGCACGAGCGGCTCGGTGGTCTCGAGCAGCGTCAGGCCGCGGTTGTACATGCCGGTGAGCGCGGGCTCGACGCGCGAGGGGCCTGCGATGATCTGGGTGCCCTCTTCCTGGTGCTCGACTTGAAACGGGGCGTCGACCCGCAGCTCTTCGCGCACCGGCTGGCTTGGGGGTGCGGCGCTGCCATCGGGAGGCGCGGCCGCGAACACCACGTCGGCGTCGGAGTGTTTGCACCACCGCGAGAGCGACTCGCGCGACTTGACGACGAACTCTGCGTACTCGGCGGCGGTGAGTTCCTTGTGCAACGTGATGCGCGTGCCCTCGAGCGGCTCGGCGAGGCGCAGCAGTTCCCACGTGGTGTCGGACTTGAAGAGCACACGCCACGACTCGCCATCGCGAGACGTGTCGACGGTCACCGCGTCGGGTTTGCACGAGAAGATGCTGACGAAGCCGATGCCGAACTTGCCGATCTTCGTGAGATCGTTTTCCTTGGTGCTGCGGAACTTGGTGACGAGGTAGTTCTCGATGACCTCACGGGTCATGCCCTCGCCCCAGTCGGAGACACTGATCAGCGCGAGCCCCTTCGGGCTGCCGGGCCGCCACGTGAGGCTCACCTCGATGCGGGAGCTGCCGGCGTCGATGCTGTTCTGAATGAGCTCCCGGTAGAACGCGAAGGGGTCGCTGAATTGATGAACGAGCTCCTCGACGATGCCGCCTGGGCCCTTCATGCCAGGCGCTCCCAGAGCTTCTCCTCGACACCGGGGAGGAAGAGTTCGCCGCCCGCGGACACGTGGGCCCAGACGGCGTTGCCGTCGACCCGCCCGTCGTCGTCCAGGGTCGCGGGGTGCAGCAGCTCGCGGTGTGAGTCGGCGCCCTGGTCGAGGTCGCGCGGCAGCCCCCAGCCCTCGGCGCTGCACACCAGCGCGTCGAGTTCTTCGGCCTCCGCGCCGGTGACATGGTCGAGCATCAGCGCGCGCGCCTCGAGGCGCCCCTCGACGACGAGCCGGGCCGACTCGTCGCCGTACTGCCCGACGACGACGCCGGTGCACGTGAGGTCGCCGGTGATGAAGCAGTTGGCGCCGTTGCTGAAGTACAGGTTGCGGGCCGTCACGTTGCCGCGCACCACGAGCGTGCTGACCGCATAGTCGGTGGTGGAGAAGTCGAGGTCGCCCGTGGCGTGGAGGTCGCCATGCACCACCAGCGCCCAGGGGCCGTCACCTGCGACCAGGCCCTCGACGCGCGCGCCGCCTTCGACCACCCGCGTCGGCGTCTCGTCTCCGTCGTTCATCAGCTCGCGCATCTCGAGCCACGCTTCGCCGGGAAAGAGCTTCGCGACCTCGGAGAAGGGGACGACGGTTCCACCCAGTTCATCGAGCACCATGGGCGGTGCAGCGTAGTTCAGTGAGGGTGGATGGTGGGTCGTCACAACTCTGGCGTGCGCAGCAGCCAGACGGGACGTCGCGACCAGACACGCACGCGCCGTTCGACCTCGACGAGGAAGTGGTGCGCCTGATCAAAGCCAGGCTGATCGAGCTCCCCACCTACCCCGGCGTCGCCTTGCAGCTGCAACGGGTCATCAGCTCCGACAACTACGGCCTCGATGATCTGGTTCGCGTGGTCGAGTCAGACGCCGCGCTGGCCAGCCACGTGCTGCGCGCAGCGAACTCGGCCTTCTTTCATGCGACCACGCCGGTGACGACCCTGTCGCAGGCAATTTCCCGCGTCGGTGCGGCGACGCTGAGCAACATCGCCATCGCCGGCACCCTGGGTGTGGAGGCCTCGATCGATGGCCCCCTCGCCGCGATGCGCCGCGACAGCTGGCGACGCAGTCTGTTCCCGGCCACCGTGCATTCCTGCAGCGTCGCCGACGATGGGTGTGTGATCGAACTCAAGCCCTTCGCGCTCAGCGGAGAGACGGCGACGGGCTTCAACCAACTGGTCAAGCGCGCGGGTCCGGCCCTCGCGGCGTGACTCACTCGTAGGTGGGCTCGAAAAGGTAGCTGACCTTGAGCATCACTTCGCGATCCATCGAGGGGAGGGGGCGTGCCCACCGGTGTACGGCTGCACGAAGCTGAAGGGGGTGCCGAAGAGGTTGTACACGCCCAGCGACGCCGACAGACCCTTCACGACCGGAATCTCGGCGCGCACCACGAGGTTGGCCATCACCTGCGTGGGCAGCAACGTGCCGGTGTCGTCGCCGTTCGCGTTGGGCGGGCCGATGGCCGCGCGGGGCCCGAAGATGAGCACGGTCGGCGAGATGGACAGCCACTCGAGGGGCTTCACCGCGCCGGTGAGCATGCCGCGGTGGTTGGGCGCCGAGAGGAAGATGCCGGTGATGCCGGGCGCCTGGTAGTTGGGAACGTTGTCGGCGAGCGTCGGCACACAGAGCGAGTAGTTGGCGTTCACGTTGCCCCAGCCCCACCGCGCCTTGAACGCTGCTTCGCCGCCCGTGGTGCCCTGCCGCCCCAGGTTCTGGTACCCCTCGGCGCCGGTGACCTCGTTGACGCTGTACGCGATGGGGGCGTCGATGCCGATGTTGAAGACGTTGAGCGCGAGCCGCACGCGGGGGCTGAAGTCGACGCTGCCCTCGAACTCGAACACCATGGTGCGCTCGGGCAACAGGTCGGTGCCGAGGTTGATGTTCTCGATGCCCGGCCAGCGGAAGGCGAGCGAGAAGAGCCCCTTCAAGTTGACGGGCCCGAAGCTGCGCAGCAACACGACACGCGGCACGAGCGCGCCACCGACGACGTTGTGGTGGTCGTACCGGGCGCCGGCCGCGATGTTGACGATGGGGTTCTCGCTGAAGGCCTCGATGAAGCCCGCGAAGATGCGGTAGCCGATCTGGTTGGCCCCCCGCGAAGCTGGTCTGCAGACCCACGTCTGCCGGGCCATCGAGCACGCCGGTGTCGAGCATCGCGTGAGCCGTGTGGTTTCAAGGAACGCGTGCTTGGCCGACACCTGCATGTGACGCTCAGGCAGAACGCACGACCACCTGCCTGCCCACGAGCGCGCTCAGCGGTTCGGCGACCGACGCAGTGGAGAAGAGACGACGTTCGTGAGCGAGCTTGAAGCCCGCAGGCTCGATCACTGGCGGGGGCCACGGGTCTCTCATCGAGCGCTGCGCCACATCGGCCGCGAGCCGCTGCAGGGTCACCGAGAGAATCGCGTCGTCCGCAGTGCTGCACAGGGACTGCAGCGCGTGGGGCGCTGGCGCCCCGTCGAGGCAGGCCACGGCCGGACCCCACACGACAGGGCCCAGCTCGCCGCGCACCACCTCCACGACCTTGACGCCGTCGAGCGACGACACCGCGATGAGCGCGTCGCCTGCCGACCCGGCGCCTGCGCTCTTCAAGGTGAGCGCGAGCGAGTTGCCGACGCGGCACAGCTTGTCCTTCCCCACGGTGATGGGGCCGCGCGATCCCTGCTCGAGCGTGAGCGTGAAGCGCAGCGCCGAGTGCGCGAGCACCTCGTGAATGACCTGCACGCGCGCGCCGCTCGTCGTGCTCGCCACCAGCCGCGCGGTGGTCGACGACAGCGGCGGCAGCTCCACCGCGGCGAGCGCCATCGAGAACGCCCTCGCTTCCTTCGTGGGGCGCGCGCGGTGCTTCTGAAAGAACTCGCGCGCGACCAACTGCAGGCGATGCAGATGCAAGAGCGAGCGGGCGGTGATCAACCCCGAGTGCGGTGAGAGGGTGACGTGCATCGGCCGACCACGAGGCCCACCCCGCTGGAGCACCTCGACCAGAGACCGCCACCGAGACGCGTCGGGGAACTGCGCACCGAGGCGCGCCACGTCGAGCAACGAGAGGAACTGCGCGAGTCGACCCGGTTGGTTCACGACGCGCTGGTCTGAAACGACGCCTTCACCGACGGGCGCGAGAGAACCATGAGCGTGAACACGCCCAGTAACGTGCCGAACGGCATCGACAGACACACCAGCGCCGAGACCACTTGCACGAAGGTGTAGCTCCGACGCTCGCCGAGGCGCTGCGCGGTGAGGAACTGGAGGAACGCGATGGTCCAGATGACGACCATCACGGTGACGGCGAGGGCGATGAAGAGCCACCCCAACGCCTCGGGCGGCCCGTCACCCTGGCCGTTGGGCGGGAACAGGCCACCCTTGAGCATCATCACCCCGAACGTGAGGTGCACGATGGGGATGCAGCCGCCCAGGGCGTGCAGGCCGGCCACGACGAACCAGAAGATTCTGAGCAGGTTCAGGTGCTCGACGTCGTCCTGCGTCTCCATGAACGCAGTGTCTCACCCTGGCCGGAAACGACACAGAACTCAGTGCCCTTTGGGAGCGCGACCGACGGGGGCTGCGACAGGAGCCTCTTCTTCACCATCGAGCCAGCGCACGTCACCGGCGACGGGCCGGTAGAGCACGCGAAGCACCGTGACGTCGCTGCCGCGCAGGACCTTGCTGCGGCGCCGCAGTTCCCACGTCGAGAACGAGATCGACGCGGCGGTGGCCGCTTCGTCTTTCGCTTCCCCTTCGAGCACGGACAAACCGCCCAGCGCCGCAGACAAGGTGGCCGGCCGCGCGACGCGCTTCGGGCCCGCCTTCGCGAGTGCCTTCTCGACGTGGCTGCACCCGACGTGACCCATCACCAGCACCGTCTTCACCTGCAGCCGCTTCACCGCTTCGTCGACGGTTCGCACCGCGGCCTCATCGAGCTGTGCTGCGGGCAGCCGCACCACGCTGAAGGTGCCAGCCGGTTGATCGAACACCTGCTCGGGCACCACGCGGCTGTCGGTGCAGGTGACGACCACCGCGTCGGCGCGCTCTCCGTGCTCGAACTGGTGGCGCAGCGAGACCACGTCACGCTGACGCATCACGCCCTCGACCGCGCGCGCGTTGCCCTCGGTCAGCACCTTGAGCAGCTCCTCGATGCCGGCCGGCTTCACCTCTTCAGGCGGAGCAGGGTGCGCGCCGGGGGCGCCCCCAGCGGGCCACGCGGCGAACTCCTTCGCGCTGTGTGGCTCTTCATCGTTCAACAGCGCAGCGGGCGGTGGCAGCGGCGGAGGGACGGGCGGCGCGTGGGGCTCAGCCTTCACCTTCGGCAACTCGACGGGCTCCTCGTCTGCGGGAATCTCAACAGCCGCCACCGGCGCCGGAGATGGCCGCCCCGCCCTCCCCGCCATGAAGGCCAGTGCGCCCACCATCACCACCACCTGGGCGACGAGCACCAACACGAGTGGATCTTTCACCGGGAGCTGCAGCTTCATGCCCCCGTCGAAGAGCAAGCGCTGATCCGTCCGGAAGGGGCCGAGATTGCCCAGCCCCCTCCGGGTCACCGAACGCGTGTCATTCCGCCGTGACCCCCATTTTCCGCCCCTTGACGTACATCGCCCGACACGGTTTAGGCGTTGGCGCTGCTCACCCCGGGAGAGCCCTTGCGATCAACCCTTCGTGTCCTGTCTGCCATCACGGCGCTGCTGCCCTTGTTGGCGGCCGCTCAGGTCATCATCAATCCCAGTGGTGGCACCGGCTCGACCGACGGCATTCGCGTCACCATCGGCAACACCGGGCAGATGCAGGTGCTGCGCAACGGCACCGGCCAGCTCTTCAGCCCCACCAACAGTGCGGGCGCGACGACCAACTCCATCATGGACAACGGCGTGTACCTCGCCGTCGGCAACACGGTGGTGGGCCCGCAGAACTTCGCCACGCTCGCCAGCAGCGGCGTCACGCTCGTCGAGTGGACTCCCATCTCGAACACCCTCACGCCGCAGGGCAACGGCGGCACCGCGACCACCGTGCTGCGCGGCGTGGTCGGCTTGCGCAACTACGACCTCACCATCACCTGGCAGTACACGTACCCGAACGACTTCGTGGTGGTGACCCACTCCCTGGTGGTGCCCGCGGGCAACACGGCGACCATTCGCCTGTACCACGTGATGGACGCGTACCTCGGCGGCGACGACTACGGCCCGAGCTTCTTCTCGCTGGGCCCTCCGGCGCTGGTGGGCGGCTTCCGGCAGGCCACCAACATCGTCGAGGCGTGGCGCTTCCGCGGCGGCCTGGCGTGGACGGGGTACTTCGCCGGTCTCTATTCGTGCCTGTTCCGCGACACCGCGTGCCCGGTGGGCCACAACAACTCGGTCAACGCGGCGGGCACCTTCACCAACTACATCGAGCCCACCACCGTCGACAACTCGTTCGGCATCATGTGGAACTTCGGCTCAGCGCCGGGCACGTACTCGAGCCAGAACGACCTCACGTTCTTTTCCTTTCAACCGCAGCTCTCGAAGCGCTTCGGCGCGACGGTGCTCTCGGTGCCGCAGACCACCACCCTCACCTTCACCATCGACAACGTGCCCGGCGCGTTGCCGCAGACCAACCTCGGCTTCACCGACACCTTCCCCAACGGGCTGGTGATGGCCAACGGCACCGTCGGCAACACCTGCGGCGGCTCGGTCACCACGGCCAGCGGGGGCGCCATCGGGCCGGCCAGCACCTCGGTGCGGCTCTCGGGCGGCGGCTTCGCGATGGGCGTCTCGCGCTGCACCATCACCGTCAACGTGACCTCGTCGATGGCGGGCGCGTACGTGAACGGCCAGTCGAACATCTCGGGCATCTCGGTGGTCGAGAACCAGGTTACCGACCAGACCCTCTCGGTCGTGATGGGTGCGCCCATCGTGCGGCTCGACCCGGTGGGCACCATCAACGCCGGCAACGCCACCGCGTACCGCGTCAGCGGCACCTGCCAGGACACCAACGGTGTGGTCACCGTGCGCGTCGGCTCGGCGCTGACCACCACGCCGTGCAGCGGCAACACCTTCTCGACCACGCTCTCGGTCGTCGCGCTCGCCGATGGCACCAGCCTCTCGGTGAGCGGCGCCCAGACCAACGGCGCGGGCACGGGCACCGATTCGGCCACCACCTCGAAAGACACGGTGGTGCCGGGCGTGCCGGCGTTCACCGCCCCGGCGGGCGGCGCGTTCGTCAACGACTCCACGCCCACCGTCAATGGCACGGGCGAGGTCGGCGCGACGGTGCGCGTGTACGCAGGCACGACTGAAATCTGCACGGCCGTCGTCTCGGCTGCGGGCACGTGGAGCTGCGTCGCCTCGATGGTCGCCGACGGCACCTACACCCTCACCTCGCGCGCCACCGACCCTGCCGGAAACACCGGCAACACGAGCCCCGGTCGCACCGTCACCATCGACACCATGCCGCCCGCAGCGCCCCTCATCACCAACCCGGCCGCGGCAGCCACCGTCGCCCCCAACCCCTCGGTGAGCGGCACGTCGGAACCCCTGGCCACGGTGCTCGTCTTCGAAGGCACCACGCAGCTGTGCAGCACGCCCGCCGACACCTCCGGCCAGTGGAGCTGCCCCACCACGCTCGGCACCGGCCCCCACACCATCGTCTCGCGGCAGATTGACCGCGCCGCCAACACGGGCCCCAACTCGGTCGGTCGCACCTTCACCGTCGCCAACGTGCCCACGGTCACGCTCGACACGCCCGCGCCCATCAACCTCGCCAACGCCACCTCGGTCGCGGTGGCGGGCAACTGCACGACGGCGGCAGGCACCGTCACCGTGCGCGTGGGCACCGTGCAGACCACCACCAGCTGCTCCGCGGGCCGCTTCAGCACCTCGGTCAACGCCACGTCGCTGGCCGATGGGCCGGCCATCGTGCTCACCGCGTCACAGACCAACGTCACCGGCACCGGCACCGACACGCGCAGCACCCTGAAGGACACCGTCGAGCCTGCGACGCCGGTGGTGGCGTCCCCCGCCGAGGCCAGCTTCAGCAACACCACCACGCCCACCTTCATGGGCACCGGTGAGCCGGGCAGCACGGTGCGCGTCAGCCGCGGCGGCGTCGAGCTGTGCAGCACCGTGGTGCCGCCGTCGGGCATGTGGGCGTGCACCTCATCGGCGCTCCTGCCGGGCTCGGTGACGGTGACCGCGCGGGCGACCGACCGGGCTGACAACCCGTCGGGCGTGAGCCCCTCTCGCACCTTCACCATCGACACGCAGGTGCCGGTGGCGCCCATCATCAGCACGCCCACCACCAACGCGGCCGTCGCGCCCATGCCCATGCTCACGGGCACTGCCGAGCCGTTCGCGGTGGTCAACGTGTTCGAAGGCATGGCCCTCGTCTGCTCGGTGACGGCGAACGCCGCGGGCGCGTGGTCGTGCTCGACCGTGCTCGGCACCGGGCCGCACACCGTGGTCGCGCGGCAGACCGACCAGGCGGGCAACGCGAGCGTCGACTCGCCCCCGCGCACCTTCACGGTCGATGGCCTGCCCAACGTGCTGCTCAACACCCCCACTGACGTCTCGGGCGAGAACGTCGAGCGCTACCTCGTGACGGGCGTGTGCAGCGCCAACGCGGGGCAGGTCTCGGTCAGCGTGGGCCTCATCACGGTGATGGTGCCGTGCGCGAACGGCAACTTCGCGGCGACCATCGACGTGCGCGCGGTGCCCGATGGAACGATGGTGACCGTGCGCGCCTCGCAGACGACGGCGGCGGGCACCGGCAGCGACACGCGCGTGGTGCGCAAAGACGTCACCGCGCCGATGGGCGCCCTCATCAGCACGCCGAAGACGGGCACCGTGACGACGATGAACGCGCCGCCCGTCACCGGCACGGCCGAGCCGGGCGCGACGGTCACGGTGTACGTCAACGGCAACCGCGTCGGCACCACGACCGCCAACTCGATGGGCGAGTGGACGTTCATTCCCCCCACGCCGCTCGCCGATGGCACCTACGTGGTGACCGCAGCGGCGACCGACGTGTCGGGCAACACCGGGCCGCAGGGCATGGGCGTGACGGTGACCATCGACAGCACCGCGCCGACCGCGCCGAACATCAGCAACCCCATCGCGCAGTCGACGGTCGACGATGACCGACCGCTCGACATCACGGGCTTCGCCGAGCCGCTCAGCACCGTGACCATCTACATCGACGGGAAAGAGGTCGGCTCGACGACGGCAGACTCGAACGGGCGCTTCTCGTTCGCGGCGGACCCGGTGTCGATTGGCGTGGGGGCGCACCGCGTCGAGGCCGATGCCCGGGACGCGGCGGGCAACCGCGGGCCAAAGTCGGCGGCGGTGGACTTCAGCGTGCGCAAGGTCGAGGAACGCTTCGCCGGTCAGGGCCTCATCGGCTGCAGCAGCGCGCCGGGTCTGCTGTGGGCGCTCGCGCTGCTGGTGCTGCGGCGCCGCAGCGGGGGGCGCTCGTGAGCACGAATCGGTTCTCCCTCTCCCTGCGCGAGCGGGGAGAGGGTCGGGGTGAGGGGCCGACCGCCTCGAAACGCCCCGTCGCAGCCCCTCACCCCAGCCCTCTCCCCGCTGTCGCAGGGAGAGGGAGCGTGCTGGCGCTGGCGCTCGCGCTGGTGGCGACGACGGCCTCGGCGCAGAAGGCGGCCCCCTTGCCGGCGTTCTCGCTGACGCGCTTCACGCTCAACGACGGCGGCAGAGGCGCGCTCACCGCGGCGACGGGCGACACGCTGCCCAACCACCGCTTCCGCGCGACGTTGGCGCTGCACTACGAGAACAACCCGCTCGTCTACTTCCGCAATTCCACGCGGGTCGGCGCGCTCGTCGCGCACCGCGTGCAGCTCCACATCGGCCTCGGCTTCGGCATCACCTCGTGGCTGCAGGTCACCGGGGAGCTCCCCATCGTCGTCGCCCAGACCGGTGACGACCTCACCCAGCTCGCCGGCACGGTGAGCCCCGATTCGGTGGGCATGGGCTCGCCGCGCCTTGCGGTGCGCCTCGGCATCCTCTCGCACGGCCAGACGGGCCTCGTGAAAGACATGCCCTTCGACCTCGCGTTTCAGCTCGGCTTCGCCCTGCCCTTCGGCGTCGGCAACGCGCTCGCGCAGGAGACGGGCTTCAACCTCACCCCGCAGCTCTCGCTGGGCCGCGACCTGGGCCCGGTGCGCCTGGGCGGTGAGGTGACCTCCATCATCCGTGGCTCGTCGACGGCGCTCACCTCGGGCACCTTGAAAGACACCGTCGGCTCGCAGCTCGGCATTCGCCTGCTGGTGGGCAGCACCGGCGACGGCGCGCGCTTCGAAGGCTCGTTCCATTCGCTGGTGGCGCTCGAAGGCACCGCGCCTCCGGGGTTCGAGCTGCTGGGCGGGGTGCGTGTGCCCGTCGGCCCGCTGGAGCTGTTCGCGCTTGGTGGCCCCGGCTTCGGGAGCCTGCCCGGCACGCCGACGGTGCGTGTGCTCGCGGGCGTGGGCCTCAAGCCGCAGGCCGACAAGTGTGAAGCCGGTCAGCCGCACTCGCCCGCCGATTGCCCCGAGCTCGACGACGACAAAGACGGCCTCGTCAACCGGCGCGACAAGTGCCCGCTCGAGCCCGAAGACGCCGACCAGTTCGAAGACGACGACGGCTGCATCGACCCCGACAACGACCGCGATCGCGTG
>JBILUC010000093.1:0-17453 GCA_044371205.1 Archangium sp. | reverse complement strand
CGCGGGTGGCTCACCGCCTCGACGAAGCGCGCGGTCTCGGCGAGCCGGCGGTTGACGTCAGCGGTGAGGCGACCGGAGAAGACGAGCGGCTTGTTGCCCGCGGGGCTGCAGTACCCGAGCACCAGCGACTTGAAGCCGAGCACGAGGCCCGACAACAGCCCGTGACGCAGCAGCACTTCGCCGCCCGCGTTGGCGCGCGCCTCGTCGAACCAGAGCGGCCCTTCGCGCAGCGCCTGGTGCAGGTGCAGAAGGGGCGGAGGGAGGGTGCCCGGGCTGAGGCTCAGCGTGCGCGCGATGAGCGCTTCCTGCTCGGGCCGCGCGAAGGGCGTGAGGGCCTCGATGGCCGCGTCGGCGAGCGGGTCTCCCAGGCTGAGGAACGACGCAAGCCGGGCCTCTCGCAGAGACGGAGCAGCGCAGAGGAACCGGGTCGGCCACATCGGGCCTCTGTGTAACGGGGCCCCTGCGCCGCTGCAGGCTGATGCCGCGACCGGGCGCGCGTGTTACGGCTTGCCCCGTGAACGCCCTCTTCCACGCCCACTCTGGTCTCCGCTTTCTGGTGTTGCTCCTCGGCGCGCTCAACGTGCTGGTGCTGGCCCTGGGGCTCGCCCGCAAGAAGCCGTTTGGCCGCCCGCACCGCGCGCTGGGCGCGGCCTTCGCCGGCACGCTGCACCTGCAGGTGATTCTCGGCATCGTGCTGGTGGCGATGGGCCGGTACTACCCGCAGCTCATCGGCCACTTCGTGCTCATGATTCTCGCGGCGGTGGTGGCGCAGGTGACGATGTCGCTCAACCGCCGCAAGCCCGAGCCGGGCCTGACGCTGCCGCTGGCGGGCGTGGTGGGGGCGCTCCTGCTCATCACCGGTGGCGTGATGGCCATCTCGCGTGGGCTCTTCACCATGACGGCGGGAATCACGCAGTGACCCCAGCGCTGGCGGTGGTGAGCGCGCTCGCCTTCGTCGGGTGCGGCAACCTCTTCACGTGCAAGCCCGGCTCGTGCCCCGTCGGGCAGGACTGTGTCTATGTGGGCAGCGACCCCGAGCCTGCGTGTCGGCCGGCCTGCGAGCTGGGCGCCGATGCGGGCACCTGCACCAATGGCACGAGCTGTCAGTGCGGAGCGACGTGCGCGGGCTGCAGGAACTGCGTACCTGTGTGCTCGTGAACGTGACGTCGCTCTCCGAGGTGCTGCAGGGCAAGCGGGTGTGCGTGCTGACGGGTGCGGGCATCAGCACCGACTCCGGCATCCCCGACTACCGCGGCCCGAAGGCGAAGGTGCGCAAGCGGCCGCCGATTCAACACCGTGAGTTCCTCGAGCGGCCCGACGTGCGCGCGCGGTACTGGACGCGGTCGATGCTCGGGTGGCCGAAGTTTCGCGAGGCACAGCCCAACGTCTCGCACCGCGCGCTTGCAGGGTGGCGGCAGGTGCACGGCGTCATCACCCAGAACGTCGACCGGCTGCACCACAAGGCGGGCTCGAGAGACGTGCTCGAGCTGCACGGTGCGCTGGAAGACGTGCGGTGTCTGAGCTGCGCGCGCTCGCGGTCGCGCGACGCGCTGCAGCTCGAGCTCGAGCGGGCAAACGCGCGGCTGCTGGGCACGCACTTCACGCTGTTCGCCGACGGTGACGCCGATGTGCCCGACGAGGTGGTGCGCGACTTCGTGGTGCCGGTCTGCGACTGCGGCGGCACGCTCAAGCCCGACGTGGTGTTCTTTGGCGACTCGGTGCCGCGCCCCCGCGTGGAGCTCGCCTTCTCCACGCTCGACGCGAGTGACGCCCTGTTGGTGGTGGGCAGCTCGTTGACGGTGTTCTCGGGCTACCGCTTCGTGTTGCGGGCGAGGGAGCGGGGGCTGCCCGTCGCCATCGTCAACCTCGGGCCAACGCGCGCCGACGCCGATGCGACCGTCAAGGTGAACGCGCCCATCGCCGACGTGCTGCCTGCCCTGTGCGCTTGAGAGGAGGCGTGCCCTCAGGATCTCCCTCTCCTCCCATGGAGGAGAGACGACACCGACTGCGTCGAAAACGGGGAACGAAAGTCTTCTCTCCCTCTCCCTGCGGAAGCGGGGAGAGGGTCGGGGTGAGGGGCCCGGGGGGGGGGGGGGGGGGGGGCGGGCCCCGACCGCAGCGCCGACAGCCCCTCACCCGGCGCTTCGCGCCACCCTCTCCCCGCTTCGCAGGGCGAGGGACTTCAGGACAGGGTCGGGGAGGAGGAGACGTTCCTTTCAGGCGCGAGTGCTGATCAAAACCGGACGAGGGCCTCCGGACCGAGGCGCTCGCGCAGCTGCCAGCCGAGTTCCTCCGGCAACAACGTGGGCGCGCTGGTGCGAATGCGCGCTTGTCTCAGCGCGGGGTGCGCAAGCAGGGCTTGAGCGAGCTCGGGGCGTGCGTGGTGCACGTTCAAGGTGAGCGACTGCAGAGCGGGCAGCTGCTCCAGCAGCGGCACCAGCTCTTCGGTCGCGTCGCGCGTCGCCACCTCGAGGTGCGTCAGGCGCCGGGCCCAGTCGAGCTGCCGAATGACCCGCAGCGGCTTGACGCTGAGCACGCCGCTCAAGGACAGCCGCGTCAGCCGGGGAGCGTGCTCCACCGCCCGCACCATCCACGCGGCGCGAGCGTCGGCGTCTTCGGTGCCGGCATTGAACGAGAGCTCCGCGAGTTCCAGAAAGACGCGAGCGCGCACGAGGGCCTCGAGCTTCGCGGGCTCCACCGACGTGGCGCCGAGCACGCCGAGACCTTCGAGACGAAACGCCGACGCGCTGGCGACGACGGCGCTCAGGTCGCTCTCTTCGAGCTCGAGGTGTCGCAGCGTGGCGCGCGACTGCATCGCCTCGACCTGATGGCTCGCCAGTCGCGGTGCCCACAGCCGGGTGAGAAACCCGCGCTCGAACTGCGCCGTCCACAGCTCGAGGCCGCTCTTCGCGCCGAACAACGCGGTCGAGAGGCCGGCCTTCTTGGGTGACCAGGTGTAGCGGGGCAGCTCGAGCTCGAGCAGCCAGTCGAGGTGATGCGCGCGCCACAGCTCATCCAGTCGGGGAGAGGTCGGCGCGGTGCACTGCAGAAAGATGAACTCGCCGCGAGGGTCACCGGCGCTGGTGAGCGCATCGGCGTGCACGAGGCGCGCGGCGTCGTCGCCGTCGTCCCACCAGCACGGCGCACAGGGAACGCTCACTTCGCGGGCTCGACCACGAGGCGCAGGTGCACGTCCTGGTCGCGACGCGTGAGGTGGAAGTCGAGCTTCTCGACCTTGCGGAGCGTCTCGACGGCCTTGAGCACGGCGTCCGGGTCGGTCAGGGGCAGGCCATTGACGTCGGTGAGGAGGTCTCCGTTGAAGAAACCGGCGGCGGCGAAGAGGGAGTCGGGTCGAATCGCGAAGAGCTTGAGGCCCACGGGGCGACCTTGCTTCATCGAGGGGACCACGCGAGCGCCCATCGCGGCGCAGGTCGTCCACTCGAGGTTCCACGCCTCGCGCGAGACGACGCGTTCGAACTCGCTCGTCACCCGAATGCCTCTCGCGGCGCGCTCGCAGACCTCGTTCGAGGGCGAGGTGCGGCGGGCGATGACGTACCCGTCGGGGCCGACCTTGAGCGCAAAGTCGATGGGCGCGAGGGCGGCCTCGAGCAGCCGCTTCGCGTGGGTGCGGTTGACCTTGCCGCCGAGGCTCACGGGCAGCGCGAGCTTCGGGTCGGTGCCGGGCTCGAGGGCGAAGGGCTCACAGAAGGCGGTGGTCGCCCAGGTCGCGATGGCCTCGAGGTGCATGCCTTCCTGGAGCGCGAGCGTGACGGTCTCGGTGCTCTGGCAGGGCGCGGCGGCGAGCAGCAGAGCCAGCATCGGCGAAAGCATGGGCCTATCTTCGCATTCGTGGACCTGATTGCGCTGGCGTTGATCATCTGGTCGAGGGTGCTGTTGCGACGACCGGGTGCGCCCTCGTGGCTTCGGTGGGTGATGCCGGTGTTGCTCGTCGGCTTCGTCATGTCTCTGGGAGGGACGGCGCTCGGGCTGAAGTGGGCCTTTCACGCGGCGGAGGGCGTGCCGGCTGATCAGAAGGCGGCGGTGCTCGCGGCTGGCATCTCGCGGGCGATGTGGGTCGCGCTCGTCGGCGTGGTGCTCGATGGGGTGGCGTTCGCGGCGTTGGTGGCGGTCACGCTGCGGAGGAGGTGACTCCGAACGCTGACAGAGCCGAAAGGGGAGGCGCTGGCGTCACTGGTTCGCGCCCTGCTCGTTCCACGCAGCCCCTCGACCTCGCGCCAGGGTCCCATCCTGTTTCCTCTCGCGGGCGGGACAGGGTGGTGGCCCGAGGCCGAGGGGCACGCACCGGCTCGCGGCACGGCAGACGCCCCCTCGACAGCCCGCGACCTTCACGGCAAAGCGGCCTCCCGCATCGAGCACTCGGCTCGACACTTCCCTCGCCCTGAGCGAGTCTGCCTCCGTGTCATCCCGCACGTTCCTCTTCCTCTTCGCGCTGCTCGGCGGCTGCCAATGCGGCCCCACTGCGAAGTGCACCACCTCCGCCGACTGCACGAGCTCGCAGGTCTGCGTCGGCGGCTCCTGCCGCGGCGTCTCGAATGACGGCGGCCCGGCGGGCGGAGGAGGCGCCACCGGCGGCGGAGGCGCCACCGGCGGCGGAGGCGGGACCCCAGGCGGCGGCGGCAGCGCCACGGGCGGCGGCAACACCGCGGCCACCTGCGGCAACGGCGTGCTTGAAGACCTCGAGCGCTGCGACGACGGCAACCTCGCCAACTTCGATGGCTGCAATCAAGTCTGCATCCTCGAGCCCAACTCCCGCTGCCCGACACCCGGCGCGCCCTGTGTCTCGACCATCGTCTGCGGAGACGGCCTGCGCACCGGCTCCGAACAATGCGACGACCGCAACCCGACGTCAGGCGACGGCTGCAGCCTGACCTGCATGCTCGAGCCCGGCTGGGCGTGCCCCACCATCGGCGCGGCCTGCGTCGCGGCCACCTGCGGCGATGGCCTGCTCGCCGGCTTCGAAGAGTGCGACGACCGCAACACGACTCCTGGAGACGGCTGCACCGCGGGCTGCGTCATCGAAGAAGGCTTCGCCTGCGCCACGCCGGGCGCGATGTGCACCCGCACCACCTGCGGCAACGGCACGCGCGAGGGCATCGAGCAGTGCGACGACGGGAACAACGACCTCGGCGACGGCTGCGACACCGCCTGCCATTCCGAGCCGCGGTGCACCAATGGCGTCTGCACGGCGGTCTGCGGCGACGGCATTCGGCAGGCGACCGAGGCCTGCGACGACGCCAACACGCGCGCGGGTGATGGCTGTGGCCCGCGGTGCCTCATCGAGGCCGGTTACCAGTGCGCCGACATCACGCCCGCCGCGCAGCCGACGCTGGCCATCCCCATCGTGTACCGCGACTTCCGCGCGAACGGCACGCCGGGCGGCCACATCGACTTCGAGAACGTCATCGCCAACGACCCCGGCATCGTCGGCCCCACCATCGGCCCCACCGGCAAGCCCGTCTACGCCGGAGGAACGACCGGCACGACGCACGGCCAGGCCGCCTTCGACCAGTGGTACCGGGACACCGCGGGCGTCAACCGCACGGTGAAAGACACGCTCGTCGTCACGCGCGACCAAACCGGCTCGTACGTCTTCGACAGCGACGACTTCTTCCCGCTCGATGGGCGCGGCTGGCAGAGCGACGGCTCCGAACCCAGCCAGGCGGGCCACAACTTCAACTTCACGAGCGAGCTGCGCTACTGGTTCAACTTCGCGGGCAACGAGTCACTCGACTTCCGCGGCGACGACGACGTCTTCGTCTTCATCAACGGCAAGCGCACCGTCGACCTCGGCGGCGTGCACGGACCCCAGAGCGGTGGCGTGACGCTCGACGCGACAACCGCGAGCACGCTCGGTCTGCAGGACGGCGGGGTCTACGAAGCCATCGTGTTCCAGGCCGAGCGCCACACCACGGGCTCGAGCTACCGCCTCACCCTGCGGGGCTTCAACGCGCCGAAGTCGAGCTGCACCTTCCGGTGCGGCGACGGCGTGGTGACGCGCTTCGAGGTCTGCGACGACGGCATCAACGACGGCCGCTACGGAGGCTGCCAGCCCGGCTGCCTGGGCCGCGGCGGCTTCTGCGGTGACGCCACGGTGCAGCCCGACGCGGGCGAGGTGTGCGACGACGGAATGAACCTCGGAGGGCCGAACCAGTGCGCACCCGGCTGCGGCGGGCAGTCGGGCTGCGGCGACGGCCAGCTCTCACCCTCGCGCGGAGAGACGTGCGACGACGGCAACATCGTGCCCGGCGATGGCTGCGACTCGAGCTGCCAAATCGAGTTGGGCTGATCCCTTCTCCCTGCGACGCGGGGAGAAGGTGGCGCGCAGCGCCGGATGAGGGGCTGCTGCGCACAGGTCGGGCCCCTCACCCCGGCCCTCTCCCCGCTCTCGCAGGGAGAGGGGGTTGTGCTGATCAGGTCTCGAACGCCTGCAGGTGAACCCACACTTCCCCGCCCGGCCCTTCCAGCAACTCGGCGCGGCGGTTCAGCGTCCATCCACCTCCGTCGGGCAGCATCGCGTCGGGCAGGGTCAACTCCGTCGCCGTCAGTGGGGGATGGCCGGGCCACATCGACTCGAGCACCTCGAGCACCTCGTCGCCCATCACCGCCGTCAGCCCCCGCGTGAGCCCGTTCGCGCCGAGAAACACCGACGCCGAACCGGGTGGCAGCTCGACCAGCACCTCGAAGAACGCATCTTGAAACCCGAACTGCCGGCTCGTGTACCGCACGGGCTTCACGGGGAGCCGCACCCCGAACACCGGGGGCAACTGCCGCTCGGGCAGCGCGTCTTCACTCCACGCGTCGTTCCCGCCGAGCCCGTCGACCGCCACCACGAAGGCCGCCATCGCACCGCCACTCACCAGACAGCCCACCGTCGCGAGCGCGACCAGCACCCACACCACCGTGCGCGTCTCACGCTTCACGAGGCAGGTCTCCGTCTTTGCAACATGATGGCAAGAGCTTGACCACGCACAGGCAGGAGCGTAGGCAACCCAGGTGTCGTTCGTGCGGCTGATCAGCCTGGTGGTGTTGCTCGTGCAGGGCTTCGCGCTCGCGCACCTGAGCCAGGCGGCCCACTCGTTCGACGAGCTCGGCGGCGTCTTCGAGCACGAGACCCTCGCGCAAGAGACCCACGACGACGAGCAGGGCCACGTCTGCGCCGACGTGACGGTGGCCTCGAGCGACGCGCAGGGGTGCCCGGTGATCAGCACCTGGCGCGCCGCATCGCAGGTGCCGGGCCTCATCACCGGTGCCGTCACACGTTCCTCTTCCTTCGTACCGCGCGTCACCCAGGCGCCGTCGCACCACGCCGTCGCGCCGCTCGTGGTGGCGCCCAAGTCGTCCCCGCCTGTGAGCTGACGGCCTCGCCGTCACCCCAACGACCTCTCCGTTCGTCGCTCGTGCACCTGCGTGGTGCCGCTGCGCGTCGTCGTTCTCCACCGCTCACGAAGGGGCCCCGTGCTCCGTCCGCTGCTGCTCCTCAGCCTGCTCTCGTCTCTGGCGCTCGCCGCCGGTGACGTCGTCGCGCCCGAAGTGCTCTCGCGCGTCGAGGCGATGGTGCCCGCAGACGCGCCTGCGCCGACGCAAGACCACGTGCTGCTCGAGTTCACCGTCACCGCCGAGGGCCGCGCGGCCGACGTCATCGTCATCGAGTCGGCCGGCCCCGCGTGGGACAAGGCCTCGCTCGACGCGCTGCTCAAGTGGCAGTTCCGCGCCGCGACGCACGAGGGCGTGCCCGTCGACGCGCGCACCCGGCTCTCCTTCAACATGCCGCGCCCCCTGGTGGTCGACGCCGGCGCCCCGCTGCCCGTCGTGGAGCTCGACGCCGGCACCTCCTTCGCGAGCATCGACGCGGGAGAGCCCGCCATCACCGTCGCCGACGAGCCCGACGCCGGCCACCCCGCCCACGAGTTCTCGACCACCGTGCTGGGCCGCTCGCAGCCCCGCTCGCGCGGCGCGTCCGACTTCTCCATCGAGGTCGGCGCGCTGCAGGCCGTGCCGCGCAAGAGCGCCGCCGACTTCCTCAAGCTCGCGCCCGGCATTATGCTCACCAACGAGGGCGGCGAGGGCCACCCCGACCGCATCTTCCTCCGCGGCTTCGACGCGCGCGAAGGGCAGGACCTCGAGCTCACCGTCGACGGCGTGCCCATCAACGACAGTGGCAACCTCCACGGCAACGGCTACGCCGACCTGAACTTCATCATCCCCGAGCTGGTCGAGAACCTGCGCGTGCTCGAGGGCCCCTTCGACCCGCGCCAGGGCAACTTCGCCGTCGCGGGGAGCGCCGACTACCAGCTCGGTCTCCCCGAGCGCGGGCTGCACGTGCGCGGCGGCTACGGCAGCTTCGACACCGTGCGCCTCGTCGGCCTGTGGGGCCCCTCGGGCGAGTCGTCGCGCACCTTCGGCGGGGTGCAGCTCTTCCGCACCGCAGGCTTCGGGCAGAACCGCGAGGCGCAGAACGCCCGCTTCGCCGCGCAGTACGAAGGCGCCATCAACGACAGCACCAGCTTCCGCGTCGGCGCGCTGGGGTACGCCGCGCTCTTCAAGTCGGCCGGAGTGGTGCGCGAAGACGACGTCAACGCGGGCACGGCGGGCTTCTTCGACACCTACGACCCGCGCCAGGGCGGCGACGCGCTGCGCTTCCAGGCGCACTTCGACCTGCACGGCCACCGCGGCGACGTGGCGTACGACCAGATGGTCTTCTTCGTCTTCCGCAACTCCCGCATCCTCGAGAACTTCACCGGCTTCTTGAACGACGTGCAGCTGGCGCAACAGAACCCGCACGGCCAGCGCGGAGACTTGTTCGACCGCACCACGTCGACCTTCTCCATGGGCGCGAAGGGCTCGGCGCGATGGCGGGCGCGGCTCTTCGAGCGCAACCAGGACCTCGAGGTCGGCTACTTCGGCCGCTTCGACGTGGTGCGCGGCACGCAGTTGCGCATCCTCGCCAATTCCAACACACCGTACGGGCGCGACCTCGACCTCGAGTCGAAGCTGGGCGACATCGGGCTGTTCGCCGACGTGAACTTCTCGCCGCTGTGGTGGCTCACCGTGCGCGGCGGCGTGCGCGGCGAGGTGTTGACCTACGACGTGCTCGACCTCTGCGCGCAGAAGGAAGTGCGGCGCCCGTCGATCAGCAACCCGCCCGGCGACGAGAGCTGCCTCTCGCAGCGCGACCTCGGGCTCTACCGCGACCCCACCGAGCGCAACTCGACGGCGGGCAGCGCCTTCATGCCGCGCGCGTCGCTCCTGCTGGGCCCCTTCGCCAACGTCACCTTCAGCGGCGCGGTGGGCACCGGCGTGCGCAGCATCGACCCGCAGTTCATCACCGAGAACCTGAAGACGCCCTTCGCCAGCATCCTCTCGTGGGAAGGCGGCGCCACCTGGCAGCAGCGCACCGACGACTGGGACGCGAACGCCCGCGCCGTCGTCTTCGGCACCCGCGTCGACAAGGACCTCATCTTCAACGCGCAGGAAGGCCGCGGCCTCATCGGCGGCTCGACCTCGCGCCTCGGCGCGCTCGTCACCGGCCGGGTGCGCACCTCGTTCCTCGACGTCTCGGGCAACCTCACCTGGGTGCAGTCGAGGTTCGACGACACCGGGCTGCTGGTGCCCTACGTGCCCGACTTCGTGGCGCGGCTCGACGCGAGCGGCTTCCACGACCTCCCGCTGCTGCGCCCGCTCGGCGCTCCCATTCGCGGCCGCGCCGGGCTCGGCATGACGTACGTCGGCCGACGCGCGCTGCCGTTTGGCCAGCGCAGCGACGTCATCTTCGTGGTCGACGCCTCGGTCGAACTCTCGTGGAAGTGGGTGAGCCTCGGCGGCTCGGCGACCAACCTCCTCGACACGCGCTACCGGCAGGTCGAGCTCAACTACGCCAGCGACTTTCAGACCTCGGGCAGCCTGCCGCCGCTGGTACCGGCGCGACACTTCGTCGCCGGTGCGCCGCGCATGTTCCTCTTCACCGTCGGCCTGCACTTCGGAGGCGAGTCATGAAGCGCCTGCTCGCCTGTTTCGCGCTCGCACTCAGCGCGTGTGTACAGACCACCGGTGGCGCGCTGGTCTCGTTCGACGCCGTCGCGCAGGGAGACCCGGCCATCGTCGACAGCGGACCGCTGAGCTTCACCACGCCCGCGGGCTTCGCCGTCACCCTCACCCGCGCGCGCCTCACGGTGGGAGCGCTGTATTTCAACCAGCAGAACCCACAGAACTACACGCTCGAGCAGTCGTGCATTCAAGACGGCATCTATTCGGGCGAGGTGCGCGGCGGCCTCACGCTCGACGCGCTGTCTCCGGTTCCGCAGGCCTTCCCCGTTCGAGGCAACGGCACCGACGCGCAGACCCTCGCGGCCGAGCTGTGGCTGACCGGCGGTGACCTCGACGCCGACAGCGACCGCACCGTGCTCCTCGACGTGGCGGGCACGGCCACCCGAGGCGCCGACACCTTCCCCTTCGAGGGGCAGGTCACCATCTCGGGCAACCGCGTCACCCCTCCGCGCAACCCGGCGCTGCCCGGCAGCAACCCGCTGTGTCGGCAGCGCATCGTGAGCCCCGTGCCCTTTGAAGCGCGCCTCGCCGAAGGCAGCCAGGTCGCGCTGCTGGTCGACCCGCGCGCGTGGTTCACCGCCGTCGACTTCTCGTCGCTGACCCGCACCAGCGACGCCCCGCTCGCGTACCGCTTCATCGACGACCAGTCGTCGTCGGCCCAGGCCGACAAGGCCCTCTACGCCGCCCTGCGCAGCGCAGCGGGGCCCTACCGCTTCGAGCTCACCTTCCCCCCCTGAACCCGCGCGGCGGCCGGCCGCCAGGGTTCGTGTTTCCACGTAGTTGCAATCACAAATGAAAGGCAGAAGACCATGATGAAGAAGACGACACAGTGGATGGTGGCGGCCCTCGCGTTGAGCGGGTGCGGCCAGATGATGGGCACCGACGGCGGCACCGACGCAGGCACCGCGAGCGACGGCGGCTTCTTTTCCAGCTTCACGTCGCCCTCGACGGCGGCGGTGAACAACTCGCTGCTGGTGACGGTGACCGGCGAAGGCACGGCGACCGAGGGCATCGGCTTCCCTCCTCCGGCGGCCGGCGGTGAGGGGTACTTCCTCGACGGCTGGGAAGTGACGTTCGAGCACGTGGTGGTCACCGTGGGCGGCGTGACGGTCAGCGAGAACCCCGACCTGAACCCCAACGACCCCTCGCAGACGGGGGCGCTGGTGGCCGAGGCCACGGGCCCCTGGGCGGTCGACCTCGCGAAGGAAGGCCCGCTCGACTCGAAGGAACAGAACGGCAAGGCCTTCGCCCTGACGCGGCTGGCGAACCAGAACAAGAAGACGGGCACGCCGGCGTTCGACGCCACGGCGAAGTACGCCTTCGGGTACTCGCTCGCCGCGGCGACGGAAGGCGCGCAGAACGTCAACCTCGACGCCGACGCGCAGGCCGCCTACCGCACCATGGCCACCAACGGCTGGTCGGTGTGGCTCAAGGGCACCGCCACGTGGAAGGGCAACCAGGGCTCGCCGGCGTGCCGCACCACGGGCACGTACGACTTCACCCGCCTGCCGCAGACGGTGAACTTCTCGTTCGGCTTCAAGGCGCCGGTCGACTTCAAGAACTGCGTCAACCCCGAGCTCTCGCCGGCCGACTCGCGCGGCGTGCAGACCGCCACCAACACCCAGACGGTCGCGCAGCTCACCTTCCACCTCGACCACCCCTTCTGGGAAGCGCTCGAGGAAGACGCGCCCCTGCGGTGGGACGCGCTGGCCGCTCGCAAGTCGGTGATGACGGGCCAGGGCCCGGCGATGGTCGAGCTGAACACCGCCGACCTCGCGTTCGACTTTCTGGCGCCGAAAGACGCGCAGGGCGCCGCGATTCCCTGGCGCACCTGTGGCCCCCAGGAGGCCAACGAGCGCACCACGGGCACCGTCTCGTACAACCCCGTCAACGTGCCGGTGAACCCCGCGGGCGGAGCGGCGGGCTTGAAGGACCTCGCCGACTACATGACCTACAACCTGTCGACGTTCGGCCACCTCAACAACGACGGCTTGTGCTTCCCCGACCGGAAGTACCCCTCGCCGCAGTGAGCGTCAGGGCGTCAGCTCGACGACGTAGAAGGTAAAGCGGGCAGACGCGCTCGACTCCGGGCGCGTCACCCGCACCTGCGTCGCGCTCTCGAGGTTGAAGCGCGCGACCCCTTCACCGTGCTTGTCATTGCCGGCGTAGTCGGTCTCTCCGGCCCCCTGGCCGCCGGCGCTCTGGCTGGACGTCATCACCAGCGAGCGCGTGGTGTCGACCGGCGAGATGCTCACCGACTTCTCGCGCTCGCCGGGCGCAAAGGTGACGCTGTAGGCGCTCACGTTCGCCTCGTTGTTGAAGTCGAGGCGCTCGTAGTGCACCAGCTCGAGGTTCGTCAGGCCGCAGCCGGCGTCGCCGTTGGCGCGGGAGAAGCCGAGCGACGTCGGCGAGGCGACGGCCGCGCGCAGGAGCGTGTTGCAGACCGGCCGATTGGTGTTCGCCGTGGTGCCCGACTGAGAGAGCACCAGCGTGCGGGGGCTCGAGGCGGTGAGCCCCGACACGGTGATGGACGACTGCCCCGCCGACAACCCGACCCCCGGCAGGTCGCCCCGCAGCACGCTCACGCCGTCCCACTGCACGACCTGCACGTCGAGCCCTCCACACAGCGCGGTGGTGACCGACACCGTCGTCGGCGAAGTGAGGGCGATGCGCTGGCTCTCCTCGTCGTCGAAGTTCACCTGGGGTTGCGCCACGGCCTTCAAGATGAAGCTCTTGCCGAGGTCGACCGGCGTCGCGAGGGGCGCCACCGTGCACCCCGTCGAATTCGTCGCGCGTTGTACGAAGACGCCGAGGGGCACCTCCGCGAGCTGAATCAAGACCTGCGCCGGGTCCTGGTCCTGGCGGCGCACGCACTGCACCTGCGCGGTGGTGGTGATGCGGCAGCGCACGAGGCCAGAGCCGGGCTCGAGGGCGCTGGTGGTCGAGGTCGCCTGAGAGAGCAACACCGTCGCGGTGAGGTCGGTGAGCGCTGGCGAGATGGCGCAGTTCACGGTGTTGGCAAACACGGGGGGCGTGTTGCCGCCGTCGGGCAGACCGCCGTCCACCGAATCGATGCGCGCACCGAAGTCGCAGCGGAAGCGGCGCACCATCGGCGTCACGTTGAGCATCTGCGTCGCGGTGGCGAAGGGCGCGGTGGCCCTGAGCGTCGCCGCGCCGCCGGTGAGCGGCTTGACGAAGAGGTTGGTCGACGAGGTGCCAGGCGCGAGCTGCACGCTGGTGATGGTCGAGTTGCACTGGGAATCAGACGCGAACACCGCAGCCCCGGTGGCAGTCACCGTGAGACCGATGGCGGTGGTGCTCACCACCGGGGCCGGTGCGCCGCCGATGCGAGACTGCAGCGTCACCGGCAGGCACTCACCCGCGCGCACGGGGTTGGGCGGCGTGGTGGTGAACACCAGCCCGGTCGGAACGGGCAACACCGTCAGCAACTGCGTCGCACCCACCAGCCCGGTGGGGTTGACGCGCAGCGCGTAGACGCCGCTGCGATCGACCCGCGCAGAGAACGACGTCGATGAGGCGCCCGTGGACACGGTAAGCCCATTCGTCGCGGCGCCACCGCAGTTCGCCGCACCGAAGAACGAGACCGTGCCCGCATCGACGCCGCCGTCGAAGCTCAGCGAGACCGGTGTGTCACCCAGCACCGCCGTCGCCAGCCCGGCGTCGTCACGCGTCTCGAGCACGATGACCTGCGTGCAGACCGACGGGTTGGTGACCTGCTCTGCGGTGACGAAAGCCACCGCGACGGGCTGCCTCGGCATCCCCCCATCGGTCGCCGCACCGCCACCCGTCGCCGCACCGCCACCCGTCGCTGCACCGCCGCCCATCGGGTCACCACCACCCGTCGCCGCACCGCCACCCGTCGCTGCACCGCCGCCCATCGGGTCACCGCCGCCCATCGGGTCACCACCACCCGTCCCGGCCCCGCCGCCCGTCGGCTCACCAGCGTCTGGCTCGCCACCTCCCGCGGCCCCGCCTCCGCCCGCGCCACCGCCGATCGCGGTGCCGCCCCCAGCACCCGTGACCGACATGCACTCAGGGCCCTGCCCTTCATCACGGCACTCGAAGCCCTCGGCGCACTCAGCCGAGGTGGTGCACGTGAAGCGGGTGGTCTTCGTCAGGCCCGTGCACTCACAGGCGGTGAGCGCGAGGAGAGACAGGGAAAGCAGGCGCGTCCGAGTCTTCACGTCAGAACCTCCCGCTCAGCATGAGGCCGGCGCCAGCGGGTGTCACCTGCGCCACAGGGGCATCAGACGGACCGACGATGATCAACACCAGGCCCGCAGCCCCCAACACCGCTCCCGTCGCGAACAACACGTTCGCCACCGTGGCCTGGGTGTTGGCCTGAGCCTCGAGCGCCTGGAATTCACGCTGCGAGAGGCCGGTCACGCGCCCCAGCTCGTCACGCGAGGCGCCCGAGAGCCGCTTCGTGGCGGCGGTCGAACTCTCTCCGAAGGCCACGCCGACGCCGAGCGCGACAGCGCCTGCACCCGCAAGCACGAAGCCGGTCGGCCTTCGCCAACCCCCTCCCACAGGAGCAGACGTGGCGACGGTGTTCGCCCCCACCTTCGCGGGGGTGGCGGTCGCGGTCGGCTCGTCGGCATCGCGACGGGAGCGCACCAGCAACACGGAGTGTTTGTCGGTGAGCACCTCCACCGTCCACTCGATGCGTTTGCCCGAGGCGGGCACTTCGGCGCGACCATTCACCAGGGGTTGCTCGGTCACCTGCTCGGCGTCGCCGTCGACGCGCACCTTGAAGCGCGCGAACTTCGCGAGGCGCAGCACGTCTTTCTCGCCCATCGTGATCCGCAGCGCGTTGATGGACCCGGCGTTGAGACCGACCGACGCGGTGGCCGTCAGCAGGCCTTCGCCCGCCGCCCAGTCTTTCGCCTCGAGGAACGGCGTGCGCACCCGAGGCGGCACGTCAGAGGGCAGCTGCGCGTCAGGGAACACCAGCATCAGCTTGCGGAACGCGTCGCGTGCCTTTGCCTCTTTTCCGTTGGTTCCGTACGAGATGCCCTGCAACAACCACACTTCCTTGAGGGTCTCGGCGTCGAGGCCCTCGGACTTCTCGAGTTGATCGAGCAGCTTCAAGGCGGGCCCGAACTCGAGGTCGTCGACCAGCCTGCGCGCTTCGTCGAGCGGACCTGCTACAGCCCGCGACACCCACATCGTCAGACACAGGAAGAGGAGCCGCGCTTTCACCAGCGGGACTCTACTTCCCCCCTCGCAGAAGCGGTGGAAGACTCCGGGGTGCGTGCCGTCGCAGATCAGCAACGCGCCGGGGGTCAGCAGCAACTGGGAGCCAGGACGGACCGTCGGGCGCTTCACTCTTGTCACTCCACTCGCTCGCGGCGGGATGGCCGAGATCTGGCTTGCGCGCCAATCGGGTCTGAGCGGCTTCGAGAAGCTGGTCGTCATCAAGCGCATGGTCGAGGTCGAAGAAGAGTCGACCGAGATGTTCCTCACCGAAGCGCGGCTCGCGGCGCAGCTCACGCACCCGCACGTGGTGCAGATTTACGAGCTCGGTGAGCACGCGGGCTCGCTCTACATCGTCATGGAATACCTCGACGGTGAAGACCTCGCCGTCATCCGCCGCACGGCACAGAAGCACAAGATCGCCCTGCCCGACCGGTACCTCGCCCGCATCGTCTCGATGGCCGCCGAGGGCCTGCACTACGCGCACACCCTCGTGGGCCATGACGGCAAGACGCTGCGCATCGTGCACCGCGACGTCTCACCGCAGAACCTCATCGCCACCTTCGATGGCGGCCTCAAGGTCGTCGACTTCGGCATCGCCAAGCAGCTCACCCACGCGACCAACTCCGGGAAGCTGAAGGGCAAGCTCGGGTACATGTCGCCCGAGCAGGCGCGCGGTGAGCCACTCGACGCGCGCAGCGACGTCTACGCGCTGGGCATCGTGCTCTTCGAGGCCATCACCGGCAGGCGCCTGCTGCCGAAGCTCGGTGACGCCGAGCTGCTCGACACCATGGCCGGTGACGCTCCGTGGCCCCACGCCACCGAGCGCCGTGGCGACACGCCGCCGGGCCTCGATGCGATTCTCCACAAGTCGATGCAACGGCGCCGCGAAGACCGCTTCCAGTCGGCGCGCGAGTTCCACGAGGCGCTCGAGGAATGGCTTCGACAGACCGGCAAGGGCGTCTCGAGCGGTGAGCTCGCCGACTTTCTGCGCAACCTCTTTGCGGCGCGCATTCACGACCGACGGCAGCTCATCGAGCAGGCCACCTCGGCCGAGCTGACGCCTGCGCTCGGTCAGCACCTCTCGAAGCTCGTCTCGCAGGAATCGTCGAGCAGCCGCTCGCGCACCCGCGCCACGCAGTCACACAGCCGCGGGCTGGTCGCGAGCGTCATCGCCATGGCGGTGGTGGTGCTCGCCATCGGCGGCGCCGTCGCGCGCAAGGCGATGGCCGGCTCGCGCGAGGCCGACAAGCCGTCGGTGGCCACGCCGGCGGTCATCAACCCGCCCGCGAAGCGCGTCGGCTCACTGGTGGTCGACTCGGTGCCGTCGGGCGCGGTGCTCTTCATCGACGGGAGCGAACGCGGCCCGGGGCCCATCTCCATCGACGAGCTGGCGCTGGGCAGGCACGAGGTGCTGGCGAAGAAAGACGGCTTCCAGCCCACCACGCGCACGTTCACGCTCGAGACCGCGGGCGAGAAGCTGCGCGTCGAGATTGCGCTGTTGCCCAACGTGCCCGAGCCCGTCACGGTGGTGGAGCCAAAGCCAGTCGAACAACCGAAGATCGAGCCCGAGCCGGTGAAGCCTGAGCCCGTCGCGACGCCTGAGCCGAAGCGGAGGGTCCCCGCGAAGAAGGCGAAGAAGGCCACGGGCAAGCTGTCGCTGAAGACCACTCCGTGGACGACCGTGTACCTGGGCTCGCGCAAGCTGGGCGACACGCCGCTGGTCGACCTCGCGCTGCCGGTCGGCACCCACACCCTCAAGCTGGTGGGCAGCGACGGCTCGCTCCAGACGACCGTCGAGGTCGAGATTCTCGCGAACGAGACCACGGTGAAGAAGCTCAAGTTCTGAACAGCGGCGCTCTTCCCCTCCAATCAGAAGGCAACGGTACTCGCGGCCAGCATCTCGCGGGCGATGCGGGTCGCGCTCGTCGCGTGGTGCTCGATGGGGTGGCGTTCGCGGCGTTGTTGACGGTCACGCTGCGGAGGAGATGACTCCGAACGCCGACAGAGCCGAAAGGGGAGGCGCTGGCGTCACTGGTTCGCGCCCTGCTCGTTCCACGCAGCCCCTCGGCCTCGCGCCAGGGTCCCATCCTCTCTCCGCTCGGGGCTGGGAGAGGGTGGTGGCCCGAAAAAGCGGAACTTTGCTGCGCGATTCTCCGAGGGGGAAAATG
>JBILUC010000092.1:0-17489 GCA_044371205.1 Archangium sp. | reverse complement strand
AGGGCGAATGCCCGCGTCCACCGTCGTGCCCGCGTCGACCGTCGTGCCAGCATCCACACCCGCGTCGGGGCGAATGCCAGCGTCGACCGTCGTGCCAGCATCCACACCCGCGTCGGGGCGAATGCCAGCGTCGACCGTCGTGCCAGCATCCACACCCGCGTCGGGGCGAATGCCAGCGTCGACCGTCGTGCCCGCGTCGGCACGAATGCCCGCGTCGACCGTGCCTGCATCGGGGCGAATGCCCGCATCCACCGTCGTGCCTGCGTCGACCGTCGTGCCCGCATCGAACGCCACGCCGCCATCGGCCACCGAGCCCGAGAACTTGATCTTCAACTGCACCGTCGCCGCCGAGTACCCGTTGACCGACACGTAGAGCGCGCCAGGTCCCGAGAGCGTGCATTCCTCGGTCGAGGTGCCCGCGTAGGGCCGGCAGTCATACACGTTCAACGACGGCTGCCCGTTCAGCCGCACGTACAAGTCCGCGTCGCCGGTGCCCGTCAGGGTGACGGTGATGTTCCCGGCCGCGGTGGTGAACGGCCCGAAGTGCTTCCACTCGCTCCTGGCGAGCGTCGCCGACTCGTTGACCTCGACGGCCGCTCCGACGAGCGCGCCCTGCCCCGCCGACTCGAGCACCATGCGCTTCACTTCGTCGTACTTGATGAGCCCTCCGGCCACGGTGCCGCTTGCGCCCGTCGGCAGCCAGAGGAAGTCGGGGTGGTTCAACTTGCTCGAGCCGACCCACTCGCCACCGATGATCTTCCCGGCCGTGTCGAGCTCGAGCACGTATTCGTAGTGATCGGTGCGCGTGTACCAATCGATGCGAGTGCCGGTGAAGCCGTCTTCGGCGCCGGACTCGCTGATGTACTTCACCTCGGCCTTCACGAAGACGAAGCGCGTCGCCACCGAGTTGAAGCGGTACGTCGTCAGCGGCGCCCCACCGTCTTCCCCACCCGTCACGCCAATGAGCGTATTCGCCTCTTCGGCCGTCACCTCGCGCTGCGACGTGACCTTGTAGCCACGCAGCGGCTGGTTCCACACCTCGTACGAATTCGTGCGGTCCTCGACGAACGACTGCTTCATGAGGCCGAGGTAGTTGGTGATCAACACATGGTACGTGCCCGCGTTCGTGTCACGGCACTCGCGGTCTGCGTCGACGGGGCGACCGTACGCGTCGAGGCGAATGCCACCGCCGTCAGGCACCGAGTTGTGCTTGTTGCAGCGCAGCGAGATGAACTTGTTTCGGGTCGAGTTGTGCACCAGCGACGCGAGCGCCTTCAGGTCCTGCACCTGGAAGGTGACGCCGTTGACCGTCACCGGGTTCTTCGGCTCGGGGAAGAGGATGGAGGCGGGCGCCCACGCATGGCAGATGCCCCACCACGTGGCGACGCAGCGACCTGCTGTCTGACCCGGACGCCTGGCGCAGGTCTCTCCAAGGAACGAGTCACACTCGGTCGTCTCGGTGCAGGTCTTCGAGACCGACTCGATGCCGTGGTTGCGCGAGACCGCGTCTTCGAGCCCCGTCCCGCCGAACGCCTTCTGATACTTGAGCGGCGCCGAGTCAGAGGTCGGCCCGTCCCACCGGTAGTTGATGTTGTCTTCGTAGGTCGGCCAGTAGCTGCCCGCCCACGGAATCATCGCCGCCTCACCCTGCAGCGGCAGCGCGTCGTACCGCAGCTCGAGCGAGCTCGAGAAAAGCGACGGGTTGTCCTGCTGCGACCACGCCTCGGCACCCTTCACCTCGGCCGGCGTCTCGATTTCGTCACCGCGGAGCACCGCATCCTGGCCCACCCCACACCCGCTCAGCACCGCAACCACCAGAATTTGTTTGAAGTTTTGCATGGGTCCCGCCCTTGTGCCGAAATGACACCCATGCACCTACATGCTGTGCAAATCAAAACGAAGGCAGCTGCAGGACAGTGTCGCACAGCCCTGAAATCACCGGGCCGTCACTTCGCGCGCAGGGTGATCTCCGTGACCTCACCGCGCGGCCCGATGCGAAACGGAGGGCCCCAGTAGCCGGTGCCGTTGCTCGTGTAGGTCGGCACGCCGTGCAGCACCTCGAAGCCGCCGATGACGGGCTGCTGCAGCTTCACGAAGAACATGAAGGGGAAGATCTGCCCGCCGTGGGTGTGGCCCGAGAGCATGAGCGAGACGCGCGCGTCTTTCGCGTGCCGGGCAAAGCGCGGCTGGTGCGCGAGCAGCACGCGCGTGACGTCGGCAGGCGCCTGGGCAAACGCGAGCGCGACGTCGGGGGCGTGCGCTTCCGAGAAGCGGGCGCCTTCGAGGTCGGTGACGCCTCCGATGACGAGCTTGCCGTCAGCGATGAGGCGGTGCTCGTTGTGGAGCACCGTCCACCCGAGCCTCCGGCCCTCGGCCTGCCACGCCGAGCCGCCGTGGTAGTACTCGTGGTTTCCCGTCACGTAGAAGACGCCGTGCTTGCCGCGCAGCCCGCCGAGCGGCGCGACGTCATCACGCAAGCGGGGCACGGAGCCGTCGATGAGGTCTCCGGTCACCGCGACGAGGTCGGCGTCGAGCGCGTTCACTTGATCCGTCACCAGCTGCGCGAAGTCGCGACCGAGCGTCTCGCCGATGTGCACGTCGCTGATCTGCGCGATGCGGAAGCCGTCGAGCGCCGGGTGGAGGCCGGGAACGTCGACCGTGACGCGCTTCGTCTCAGGGCGACGTGAAACGAAGAAGCCCCAAAGCAACGCCGGCACCACCACCGCGAACACCGCTTCGGCGCGCAGCACCGACCACGCCGGGTCCACCGGGGTGAAGCGGCTGGCGACCACGAAGCCGAGATCGCTCACCGCGGTCAGCACGAACAGCAACCCGAACGCGCCCATCCACACGAAGCCGACCCACTGCAGCACCTTCGCAAGGCGTCGACCGAGCAGCCGGCCTCCGATGAACCCACCGAAGATGGACGCGAAGCTCACCCACAAGGTGGCCCACGCGGCCGTCGCGAACGGCTCGGGGATGGCTGCATCGCGAATCAGCCGCAGGCCCAGATAGTAATGAAGCCCGACAATCAGGCTCGACATCACGAGCAGCAGCGCCAGCCCGCGAATGAACAACAACACGGGGATGTCGCGGAAACCGGCGGCGCTCGTCTCTGGGGTCGGCTCACGCATCTGGAGCCTTTGCCTAACCCGCGCTGCCAGAAGCCGCCCAGCCCCCAACACTTCTTCAATCGGAGGCGCATCCGGAGCGCGTGCAGACCACTTTCAGGTGTGCGCACGCACCACTCTGCAGGTCCGCAGTGTCAATTAATCTACACGTAACCTCCTGAAGAAACTCGGGAATTCGAGCGGCGACAATCAAGGTGGAGGTCACACCATGCCCGTTGCGCCTGCCGCTCGACTCACTTCTTCTCGCACGCTCACTTCGACTCGCGAGCTTGGCTTCGGTGACTCGGGCGCCGCTGTGACCGAGCTGCAGCAGCTGTTGCAACGCGCGGGTGTTCCGACCGGGCCCATCGATGGTGACTTCGGCCAGATGACGCAGGCCGCGGTGCGGCGCTTTCAGGCCTCGCGCGGGTTGCCGGTCGACGGCATCGCGGGCGAGCTGACCTTCGGGGCACTCCGACGCACGTCGACACCGACCGCGCCCGGTGGACCGAGCCAGCCGCTGCGCCAGGGAGACTTCGGGGCCGACGTGCAGAAGCTGCAACGGTCGCTCGCGCGGCACGGCTTCTTCACCGACGTCGATGGCCAGTTCGGGTCCGACACGCGCGCGAAGGTGGTGCAGTTTCAGCGCGCGAAGGGGCTGAACGCCGACGGCGTGGTGAACGCAGCGACGTGGCGGGCGCTCGAGAGCGCGCCGGCGGCGCCGACGCCTCCTGCGGCGGGCTCGAGGCGGCAGCGCATTCTCGACGTGGCGCGCGGGGAGCTCGGCACGCTCGAGTCGGGCAACAACCGCGGCGCGGCGCTCAAGTATCCACAGTCGTTTGGTCGCGGCGCGGAGGCCTGGTGCGCCGACTTCGCGAGCTGGGTGATGCAGCGGAGCGGCGGCCGCATGAACGACCCGTACTGCCCGAGCGTGGTGAACCAGCTCAAGCGCGACGGCAACTGGAAGGGCACGTCGAACCCGCAGCCCGGCGACCTCGTGCTCTTCGATTGGGATCGCGACGGCACGGCCGACCACATCGGCATCGTCGAGCGCGTGAACGCCGACGGCAGCATCGGCACCATCGAAGGCAACACCGAGAACCCGCAGACGGGGCAGGAGGGCGTGTGGCGTCGCACGCGCTCGATGAGCACCGTGCTCGGCTTCGGCAACCCGTACTGATCGGTTCAGCGAGTCGGCTTCGGCGGCGGCGCGCGGAACTCGAGAAAGAACTGCTCGGGCAGAAAGTCGTGCGCCTTGATCAACGTGAAGCCTGCGGCGGCAAGCTCTTGCTCGACGCCTTCGCGCGGCACCTTGGCTTCGGCGGGCGGGCCCATCTTCGAGGCGCGCGTGAAGTCGATGATGACGAGGCGGCCACCGGGTGAGATCGAACGCGCGACGTTGGTGAAGTAGGCCGTGCGCCCTTCGATGTGGTGGTACGTGTTGACCATCATCACGAGGTCGACGGGCTCGGGAATCTTCGGGTCGGCGAACTCGGCGAGGTGCGAGGTGAGGTTGCCCAGGCCCTCGGTCGCCGCGCGCTTGTTCAGGTATTCCACCATCGAGTTCTCGACGTCAGCGCCGTACACGTGGCCTTCGCTGACGACCTTCGCGACGCGTGCGGGGAAGTAACCGGTGGCCGAGCCGATGTCGCAGACCTTCGCGTCTTTCGGGAGCGAGAGCGCGGCGATGACCTCGTCGGGCTTCTGCCACGCGTCGCGGGAGGGATCTTCGAAGCGTTTGGCCCACGCGTCGGCGTCGTCGAACGCGTGGTGCACGTGCGTGTCGGTGGTCTTGCAGGCGGTGAACGTGAGGAGCATCAACAGCAACGACGAGCGCATGCACCGCACATAACGCCGCAACGACTCAGGCGCGAGCAGCGGAACGCGCCGACCTTCGCGCGCTCGCGAGCCCGAGCAACTCGTGGGCAGAGGCGCAGCCCGAATCAGCGCGGCCTCTTTTCGGCGGGGCCCCGCCGCGGCCTTCATCGCCAACAACCCACCGACGAGCGGTGCACGACCTGTTCCGCCGCTGCTCACACGCAAAGCAATGGAACAGGCGTCTCATTCGACGGACGCGGCGTGGACGTTCCAGTTCGTGCTCTCGCCCGAGGAGAATTCCAGCGGTAGAACCAGCGGCACATGAGTCTCTTCCGTGACTGCGCCAGCTTGTTCATCGTCGGCTTCCCCGGCACCAGCCCCGACGCCGAAGTGAAGAAGCTCATCGACGAGGGCGTGGGTGGCGTCATCCTCTTCAAGCGCAACGTCGAGACGCCCGCACAGATTGGCTCGCTCGTGCGCGCGCTCAAGACGCACGCGGGGCGGCCGCTGATGGCGTCGGTCGATCAAGAAGGGGGTCGCGTCGCGCGGCTGCGAGGCGCGCCGTTCACCGCCCTGCCCCCGATGCGCACGCTCGGCGCGAGTGGAGATCTTTCGCTCGTTGAACGCGCTGGCCTTCTGCTCGCCCACGAGGTGCGCGCGATGGGCTTCGACATCGACTTCGCGCCCGTCGTCGACGTCGACACCAACCCCGCCAACCCGGTCATCGGCGATCGATCGTTTCACCGCGACGCGCACCAGGTCGCGAAGCTCGGCGTCGCCCTGTCACGCGGTCTGGAAGCCGGTGGCGTCGCGTCGTGCGCGAAGCACTTCCCCGGGCACGGCGACACCGCCAAGGACTCGCACACCGACCTTCCGAAATTGCCGCACGACTTGAAGCGCCTGCGCGACGTCGAGCTCGTGCCCTTCGCTGCGTACGCGAAGGCCGGCCTCGCCTCGGTGATGACCGCGCACGTCATCTTCGAAGCGCTCGACCCGAAGGTGCCGGCGACGATGAGCGCGAAGGTGCTCGACGGGCTGCTACGCAAAGAGCTCGGCTTCGACGGCGTGGTGGTGAGTGACGACCTCGAGATGAAGGCCGTCGCCGACCACTTCTCGATCGAGCGCGCCGTGGTCGAAGGCGTGCTCGCGGGCGTCGATCTGTTCCTCGTCTGTCACCACGCCGACGTGCAGCGCCGCGCCATCGAGGCGTTGGTGAAGGCCGTCGAGCGCGGCGAGATCTCGAACGATCGGCTCGCGCAGGCGCGAGCGCGCGTCAGCGGGCTCGTGCGCCGCTTCGTGCACGGGCCGGAAGACCTCGTATCGACGCTCGGCACGCCTGAGCACACGCGGCTGGCAGCCGGGCTCCACGCCGACTCCTTCACGGGGCGCGACCCTACGGAGCGCTGAACGCGTCGCGCTGCTTTGGGTGCTGGTGACGACGGCCGAGCCCGACGGCCGCTTCGTGGCATATGTCCTCTCCAACCCCTGGCCCGCGCTCGAGCAGGGCCAGCGCTACACCGTCACGTACGGGAAGTTCTCGCGCGTGCTGGTCGAGCCGCCGCTGGTCGCTCAGCGCTGACGGCTCAGCGTGCCGGCGACGGCGAAGCCGCTGTCCTGCTTCTCGACGCGGGTGACCTTCAACTCGGCCGACAGCGAGCGGGCGCCCTTGAGCGTCACCTTCATGTCGGCGCCGATGGGCGGCTCGAGCTCCGAGCGGAAGGAGAGGCCGCCACCCGAGACGTTGAGCCCTTCGCCGCGGAACTCGACGCCGCTCTCGACGTCGACGACCTGCACGGTGGTGTCGGAGAGTTCGGTGCGGTCTGCGAGGCGCTGTTCGATCATGGTGTGACTCCTGCGCGCGGTGGAGTGCTTCAGGGCGCGACAGACACGTTACGGCCGATCAACCGCGCGTCAATTTTGAGCGCTCACTCGCCGAGGTACGCCTTGCGAATGTCTTCACTGGCGAGCAGCGCCTGGCCCGTGCCTTCCATCGACAGCTCCCCCGTCTCGAGCACGTAGGCCCACTGCGCGAGCCCCAGCGCGAGGTGCGCGTTCTGCTCGACGAGGAGGATGGACACGCCCTGCGCGTTCACGTCGCGCAAGATGCGGAAGATGGTCTGCGTCACCTGCGGCGCGAGGCCCAGCGACGGCTCGTCGAGCAAGAGCAACGTCGGCCGCGACATCAACGCGCGCGAGATGGCGAGCATCTGCTGCTCACCGCCCGAGAGCGTGCCGGCCATCTGCGCTTTGCGCTCCTCGAGGCGGGGGAAGAAGCCGAACACCTTCTTCAGGTCGGCCGCGATGCCGTCTTTGTCACGGCGGAGGTACGCGCCGAGATCGAGGTTTTCCTGCACGGTGAGGTTGGGGAACACGCCGCGGCCCTCGGGCGCGTGGGCGAGGCCCTTCGGCACCAGCTCGTGCGACTTGAGGCCGTCGACGCGCTGACCGCGCAGCGTGATGGTGCCGGCCTGGGGCTTCAGCATCCCCGAGACGGCGCGCAGCGTGCTCGTCTTGCCCGCGCCGTTCGCGCCGATGAGCGCCACGCACTCGCCGACGCCGACCGAGAGGCTGATGCCCTTGAGCGCCTTGATGGCGCCGTAGCTGACCTGCAGGTCCTTCACGTCGAGCAGCGGCTCGCGCGCGGGGCGCTCTCCGAGGCGGCGGGGCTCAGGCATGGGCGGGGGCCTCCCCGAGGTAGGCCTCGATGACCTTCGCGTCGGCGCGCACCGCGGCGGGTTCACCCCGCGCGATGGTTTCGCCGTGGTCGAGCACAGTGAGCTTCTCGCAGATGCCCATCACCAGCTTCATGTCGTGCTCGATGACGAGGATGCCCAGCTCGAAGCGCGACCGCAGCTCGCGAATGAGCACCATCAGGTCGGCCTTCTCGCGGGTGTTCATGCCGGCCGCGGGCTCGTCGAGCAGCAGCACCTTCGGGCTCGTGCCGAGCGCGCGCGCGATCTCCAGCCGGCGCTGCTCACCGTAGGGGAGGTTCTTCGCCAGCTCGTCGACGCGGTGGCCGAGGCCCATCACCTCGAGCAGCTCGCGGGCCTTCTTCTCGATGCCTTCTTCTTCACGCAGGAAGCCCGGCGTGCGGAACAGCGCGCGCCACCAGTCGCGGTAGTTGTCCATCGCGTCGAGCACCGTGCCGAACGCGGCGCCGGGCTGCGCGCCACGCCGCAGCGCTTCGACCTTCTGGCGGTTGAACATCGGCTTGCGGTCGGCGAGCACCGCGATGCGAACGTTGTCGAGCACGGTGAGCTGCTTGAAGAGGCGAATGTTCTGAAAGGTACGCGCGAGGCCGAGGCGGTTGATCTGGTGCGGGCGCCGGCCGTTCACCTTCTCGCCGCCCACCAGCACGTCTCCTTCGGACGGCAGGTACACGCCGGTCAGCACGTTGAACGCGGTGGTCTTGCCCGCGCCGTTGGGGCCGATGAGGCCCTGCAGGTCACCCTTGCGGATCTCGAGATCGAACTCGGACAGCGCCTTGAGGCCGCCGAAACGAATCGACACCTTCTTCGCGTGGAGCAGCGCGTCGCTCACGTGGACTTCTTCCTCTTGCCCAGCAGGTCCCACAGCTCGTGCGTGCCGAAGAGGCCCTGCGGCCGGGTGAGCATCATCACCACCAGCAAGAGCCCGAAGATGGGCTTGCGGAGCTGGTCGATGCTCTGCGCGAGCGCCGCGTTGCCGCCGCCGATTTGAATGAAGACCGCGCGCATCGCCTCGGGGAGCAGCGTGAGCACCACCGCCGCCACCACCGCGCCCGTCGTGCTGCCCAGGCCGCCGGCGACGATCATCACCACCACTTCCATCGACTTCACGAACGAGAAGCTGTCACCCGGCGTGATGATGCTCTGGAAGTGCGCGAACAGGCCGCCCGCGAGCCCGGCGAAGAAGCTCGAGACCACGAAGGCGCGCACCTTGTACGCGGTGGTGTCGACGCCCATCGCCTCGGCGGCGACCTCGTCTTCGCGAATGGCGACGAGGTTGCGGCCATGTGGGGACGCGAGCAGCCGGCGCGCGAAGAGCACCACGACGAACACCGTGAACCACACCGAGAAGAAGCTGGTGTGCTGCGGGGTGCCTGAGAGCCCCAGGGCACCGCCGAGCGAGGGCGTGTTGCGCACCACCACGAGGATGATCTCGCCGAAGCCGAGCGTGACGATGGCGAGGTAGTCACCGCGCAGCCGCAAGCTGGGCAGGCCGACGATGAAGCCGCAGCCCGCTGCGAGCGCGCCGCCGACCAGCAGCGAGATCGCGAAGAAGAGCTGGTGCTCCACCGCCTCGGGGAGAAACCCGATGCGGTAGTCGTTGAGCGCCATGCTGGTGACCGCCGAGCTGAACGCGCCGACCGCCATGAAACCGGCGTGGCCGATGCTGAACTGGCCGGTCATGCCGTTGATGACGTTCAAGCTGACCGCGAGCACCACGTTCACGCCGACGAGCAGCGAGAGGTAGACGAAGTACTCGCTGCCCGACGTGAGCACTTGCAGGAGCGCGAGCACCGCGATGGCGATGGCGACGGGGGCGAGGGACTTCACGGGGCCGCGTGCTCCTACACTGCCCCGCCCCCTGCAACAATCAGCACCTGTCGCCGCGGAACCGGCTGACGCATCGATTCTCGGTGCAGGTCAGCTCGTGCCGCAGCCACAGCTTGTTCTTGCCGCAGTCACCGCGGGGCGGCGCGCGCTTCTTGAACTTCTTCGGGCGGGGAATGGCGTTGCCGCGCTCGTCGAGCCAGCAGTCGTCGACGGTGGTGCAGGCGACCTCGAGTCCCGCGTCGGGCTGCGGGTCGGCGAGGAGCAGGTGCGCCAGGAGGAGCGTGAGCATGGACGAGAAGTGAAGCGCACAGGGTAGGTTCCACGCCATGCCCACGCGTTACGTGATGAAGCAGGACCTGATCTCGTTCGGCGACGACTTCACCATCAAGAACGAAGACGGCGACGAGCTGTACTCGGTCGACGGCAAGGCGTTCACCCTCTTGCGCGAGAAGCTGGCGTTCAAGGACCGCGCGGGCACCGAGCTGGCCTTTATTCGCGAGCGGCTGATCTCGCTCACGCCGAGCTACGAGATCCTCCGCAACGGAGAAGTCGCGGCGGTGGTGAAGAAGGACCTGATCAACATCCTCCGGGTCGGCTTCACGGTCGACGTGCCGGGGCCTGATGATCTCGAGGCCACCGGCAGCCTGTTGGACCACGAGTACACCTTCAAGCGGGGCAGCCGCGAGGTGGCCATCGTGTCGAAGAAGTGGTTCCGCCTGACCGACACCTACGGCGTGGAGATCGCCGACGGCGAAGACCCGGTGCTAATCCTCGCTAGCGCCGTGGTCATCGATATGATCTGCCACGCCGACGCGAGCAAGAAGGTGAAGGTCGCGCCGAAGACCCAGGGAGCCTGACATGAACCGACTTTCGCTGTTGTCACTCGTGCTGCTTGGCGCCTGCGGTCAGACCGCCGACCCGTACGCCGAGGTGAAGACCGAGTTCGACGACGTGGCCGCCGCCCCGAAGTGCCGCGCCGACGACCCCACCCAGAACTGCCTCGAGGCGCGCGCCAACGTGGTGCGCATCGACAACGAGGCGTTGTTGAAGATCGACACCGCCTCGTGGGACGCGGCGACCTCGGTGCTGTCGCTGCGGCTCAAGCAGGGCTCGCGGCTCGACGACCGGGTGAAGGAAGGCACCATCCTCGTGCGGGCGCGCAAAGATCGGCCGCCGCTGCTCCACCGCGTGAAGACGCTCACGGTGAAGGGCACCGACGTGTCGGCAACGCTCGAGCGCGTCAACATCAAAGACGCGTTCAAGAAGGGTCGCATTCGCACCCGGCTCTACCTCACCGAGCAGACCAGCACCGGGCAGCCGCTGACCTCGGTGCCCGGGGTGCAGCGACAGCCGCTCGAGATCGCGCTCGGGCCCGCTGACTGCTCGGGCAGCGTTCTCAACGGCTCGGTGGTCGGCCCCGTGGTCCCCGGCCAGCCGGTGGTGGCGGGCAACGTGGACCTGAACTTCACCCGGTGCCGCTTTCAGTTGAGAGCCTGGGTCGACGCGGTGCTCGAGTGGGACGAAGGCTTCGCAAACCTCGACAAGTTCGAGCTCTCGGTGGGCGGCGCGGTCGAGTCCGAGCTGCGCGCGCGGCTGCAGCTCACCGTGAGCGGCGCCATCGGCCAGCAGGTGAAGATCTGGGAAGGCCCGGAGATCCCCTTCGCGGTGGCGGGCATCGTCATCACCGTCAACCCCTCGCTCAGCGCCGGCTACGAGCTCTCAGGCGAAGCCTCGCTCACCGTGGAGTCGGGCTTCTCGCAGACCGACTCCATCCAGCTCGGGTTCGGGTATTCCGATCGGCTCGACTGGTACTCCATCGACGAGCGCGACAGCCGCTTCACCGAGTTCGGGCCCAACGTCACGTTCGATGGGCGCATCGACGCCACGGCGTTCATCACGCCGAAGCTCGACGTGAAGGCCTTCGGCATCGCGGGCGCGACGGTGACGCTCAAGACGTTCGCGAAGGCGAAGCTGCGCAGCACGGCCAGCGGCATGCCCGTCACCGGGGAGCTGTGCCGGTCTCTCGACGTGGGCGTGACGCCTGCGGTGGGCGCGGTGATCGAGGTGCTGGGGCTGACGTTGATCGAAGAGACGATGGACCTCGGCACCATCAAGGTCCCGCTGGTGCAGAACCAGTGCACGCCCTTCACCGGCAACGTGCCCACGACGTGCGACCCGGTGTCGGAGTGCTGCCTCGACGCGCAGTGCCCGATGACCGAGCCGGGCACCACCACGCGCTGCAAGAAGGGCATGGCCACCAACGGCGGTCTCTTCCGCTTCCGCTGCGAGACCGTGTACCCGGACCGCTACTGCACCACCAACGCGATGTGCCAGGACCAGCAGGTGGTGAGCGAAGATCGCTGCGAAGACTACCAGTGCGTGCACGACTTCCCCGACGCGTACGGCGCGGCGGAGCGCGAGATGGCCACGGTGAGCCTCTCGACGCTCTGCACTGCGCCCGACTGCTGTCAGGAAAACTCCGACTGCGCCGAAGCGGGTGGCCCGAAGAAGAAGTGCGAGAAGCCCGTCGGCGCGAGCCCTTCGACGAAGGGCACCTGCGTCAGGCGCTGATCAGAGCGCGCCCTTCTGGGAGAGCACCCAGAGCGTCGCGGCGACGTCGGCGTTGCAGTCGTACGTGCGCTGCGCGTCGCTGGCGGTGGCCCAGCTCGAGCCGCCCTTCTCGATCTTCCCGTTCTCGATGGTGGCCTGCGTGCTGCCGCCGATCTCCACGTACCACTTCGAGCCGCGCTTCACGGCCTTGCCCTTGGTCGAGCCGCCCTTCTCGATGACGATCTCCGACGACGATTCCTTGTACGTGTACTGGGTGCTGCCGCTCTTCTCGACGCGGCCGTTGTTGCACTTGAAGTCGGCGGCGACGGCAGGCAACGCGAACAACGTAGCGAGGACGGCGAGGCTCATCAGACAGCGCATGGTGAAGCTCCTGGGTGTGAGTGGGATGACTGCGGCATGACCCGCGACGCGGCGCGGGAGTGAAAGCTATCTGGCGGGCTGAAAGCGGGTGGTCGCGTCGTCGAAGGTGACGTGCTCGTCGGCGAGGTCGGCGGTGAAGCCGCTGGCGCGCAGCTCGCTGCCCGGCTGGGTGAGCGAGACGCCAGCATCCGACGAGGCGACGCCGGCGGTGCCCTGGGTCCGGTCGAACGCCACGCGCTCGGTGGCGCCCCGCATTCCCTTCGGGCCGACCATCGCCACGCCGCCGCTGCCCTCGAGCTGACCGCTCAAGAAGTTGCCGCGCACCATCGGAGCAGTGAGCCGAGTGCCGTCACGCACGAGGAGGATGCCCGCATCGAGCGCGAGGAGGTCTCCCGGAGTGCCGACCTCGCGGAACGCGTCGAGCTTCTGCGCGGTGGTGACGACCTGCAGCTCGCCGCGCGTGTACGAGCGAATGGTGACGCCGGTGAGCGCGAGGTCGGCCTGCGACGGGTCGCGCAAGGGGGGCGGCGCGGGGCGTTCGCACGCGAAGAGCACCAGCGAGAGGGCGACGAAGCGCTGCACGCGCGGAGGTCTATCACCTCCCACCCGCGCTCCCTCTCCTCCCATGGAGGGTCGAGGAGAGGAGCGTCTTGACCCAGGACGAAACGCCGAGGCTGCACTACTTCTCTGCACATGCGCCGAGTCTGGCTGTCGCTGCTGGCGGTTCTGCTCGCGCTCGGGCTCGTCTTCGCGCTGGTACTCGATCGTCAGGGCCGCGCCGCGAGCGAGGCGCTGCGCACCGACGTGAACGCGATGCAGGCGCGCACGCTCGAGCTCGACGCCGCGACGTTCAAAGGCAGCGTGTTCGAGTGCGTCGCACCGGAAGCCGACGTCGCTCCCGAGTTGAGCCAGGGGCTGCGCTCGCTCGACCCGACGGTGCGCGCCATCGCGCAGGGGCACGCACCGTTCTCGACGTTGCCCGAAGCGCAACGCGTCGAGTTCGAGAGTCATCTTGCGTGGATGGATCGCGTGCTCGCCTGCGGGGAACAACGCTTCGTCGTGCCCACCGATGGCATCGGTCCGTACGCTGACATTCGGCACGGGCGGCGCCAGTCGATGCCGCGCTTGATGGACGCGCTGTCGTCACTCGCGCCGCTGAAGTGGCGGCGCACCGAGACGCTGCAGAGTGACCAGGTGCTGCGCGAGTGCGGGGAGCTGTGGGTGCTGGCGGTGGGTTGGCAACGCCTCGAAGGGCTCGAGAGCATGCTGCCGACGCTGGTGACGATGGGCAGCACGATGGGCCTCTGTCTCGAGGCGGCGAAGCAGGCGTCACCTGAGGCGAAGTCAGCATTCCTGCAGCGCGTGAAGGACCTCAAGTCGCTCGCGCCGACGTTCTCCGAGGTGATGGCGCTCGAGCGAACGCAGAACGCGCTGCGGTTGTTCGGGGCGTGGGTACCGCTCGACGTGAACGCGCAACTCCCGATGGAAGCGCAGCGGTGGACGCAGACGCAGCGAGAGACGAAGTGGGCGCGCGGCGTGCCGGCGACGCTCGCGCTGCGGCTGTACTGGCGACGCTTCGAGCCGGGGATGCGCGCGGTAGGTGAAGCGAACAGCGCGAGCGAGGCGAGCGCGAGTCAGGCGCAGCTCGTCGCGCCGATGCTGCGACGGTTCATGGCCGCCGACCCGGTCGACCTCCGATACGACATGTACATCAAGTACGTCGAGAACCTCGCGACGCAGCTGCGCCTGCTCGAGGAAGCCGCGGCGCAGTGACTTCGCGCCTGCCTCGATGGGCGAAGTCGGCTCGGCTCACTTCGCCCATATCGGTCGACTTGTGCATCACGCCAGGGTGCTCAAGTCGGCCGCCATTGCGATTTCGCGAAGTGCCGCGACTTCGCCCGACGTCGAGGGGCACGCGGGGCTCGCGGCACGGCCTGAATCCCCGCCCCTGTCTCCCTTCGGGAAGAAGCGTTCCCCGTTCACTCCCTCACGCCGCGCCGCGAGGTCAGGTACACCGCGAAGCTGCCGAGCCAGTGGCCGCCCTCGTAGTGCTCGCCCGTGACGGCCTCGAGCCCCGCGGTGCGATGCGCGAGGGCCGCCACGTTCAGCGCTGGCACCAGCGAGTCACTCGCGGCGAGCCCCGACACGATGCCCTCCAGCATCCACGCGCGCGACAGGTTCAACCCATCGAGGTGCGCCAACTTCGGATCCGCGCGGTCGCTCACCACCGCGGGCTCGAGCCAGCTCTTCTCCCCCGCCTTCGGCAGGAACGCGCGCAGCCACGTCGCATACGCCTCCGGTGACTTTACGCGGCGCATCAGGTCTGCCTCCGCGAGGCACGGAGACAAGAAGTCCTGCCCGTTGGGTTCCCACGAAATCGGGCAATCGCGATCGGCCCCATACCAGGCGTCGATGCGCGCCTTGAGCAGCGCCTCGAACGTCGAGTCACCCGCAACCTTCGCCCAGTCGAGCATCAGCCCCAGCGCGAACGCGGTCTGGTCATGCTCCCCGATGCGAATCGGCTTCGTGAGCTTCGGCACCCACGCACTGAGACGCTCCACCGCAGCGCGCTCGAGCGGGGCCAGCGCCGCACTCCACTTCTTCGCGTCGGGGTCGTCCCACTCGCGCAGCTCGGCGGCGAGTTGCAGCAGCCACGCCAGCCCGTACGGCCGCTCGAAGCTCACGCGCCCGGGGCCCTGAAAGTACTTCAGCTCCACCGCGAGGTTCTTCGCGGTCAGTGACTTCGCCAACGCCTTGCGCGCCTGTGGGGCGAAGGGGGCTTGCGGAAACAGCCGCGCCAACCGGGCCAGCAGCCAGTGCCCGTGCACCGACGAGTGCCAGTCGTAGCAACCGTAGAAGGCAGGCGTCAGCGCGCTCGGCGCCTTCACGTCGCGCGCGTCGTTGAGCACGTGCGCGAGCTTGTTCGGGTATTCGCGGTGCACGCACGCCAGCGCCAGCGCCGCGAAACGTTCAGCCACCGGCGCCTCGAGAGGAGCCGGGGCTGCCAGAAGAACTGCCAACAGCGCCAACGTCACGGCGCGTTGTTGAGGCCCATCACGTCGCGCACGCTGCTGCCCTTGTAGTCGGCCGAGAAGTCGACGACGGCCTTCCAGGTCGCGGCGAGGGCGCGCTTCTCGGTGGGCGAGATGTTGCCGCTGGCGTTCTTGTCACCGCGCGCCGCCCCGGCCATCGCGTCGGCGAGCGCCTTGTTGAGCTGCGAGATGGAAGGCGACTCGACGTCGAAGCGCTTCTGCGCGTACGAGTACACCTTGGTCAGCGCCGCGTTGAGCGATGCACCGTCGCCCCACGAGTCGACGAATTCCTTGAGCTCGGCCTTCGAGACGCGGGCGTTGTTGTTGCCCTCGGCGTCGATCTTCTTCATCAGCCCCGACAACAACTTCACGCCGGCGCGCACATCGGTCAGCTTGGTTCCCTGAACAGGCATGGTGTTTCTCCTTGTGAAAGTACTGCGGTGTGGATGCTGCGGTCAGTCTTGAAAACAAGCGACGAAGCGGGAGAGCGCCTCGAGGTCACCCTCGACGGCCAGCCGCTTTTTGCGAAACGCCTTCTCGACGTCGAGCGTGCCGTCGACGAACCAGCTCAACGCCTCGGGGATGATGCCGATGGTGAAGACGGGAAAGGCCGGGTTGCCGGGCCGAATGAGCACGTGGCCACCCATGCTGGTGACCTGCCACCACGGCGGCTTCGCGCCGCGCACGTAGAAGGCCACGTCACCGCCGACCTTCGCGAAGGCGGGGCCGCTCGCGATGAGCACTTCCTGCATGCGCGCGAAGGCGTCTTCCACGGTGCGAAGCGGCGCGGTCGAGTCGGTCATCAAGCGCGGGACACACTGGCACCGGGTGTGGTCGATCTCAAGTGAGGTTGACGTGACACGAGGTCGCGTCGAGAGTCGCGCGCGTGGCGAGCCCGTTGATCAGCACGGTGCTGTGCGTGCGAGACGGGGCGCAGTTCGTTCGAGAGGCCGTCGTGACCGTCCTGACACAAACGGTGCGCGACCTCGAGCTGCTGGTGGTCGACGACGGAAGCAGCGACGCCACCCCGCAGGTGCTGCGCGACGTCGAGGATCCACGACTGCGCGTCTTTCGGCACGAGACACCCGTCGGCCCTTTCGCCGCAGCGAATGAGGCGCTGGCCCGGGCGCGTGGCGTCTTCATCGCCCGGCTCGATGCGGATGATCTCTGCGAGCCCACGCGCTTCGAGCGCCAGCTCGCGGAGTTCGAGCGCCGCCCCGACCTCGGCCTCCTCGGTTCGGCGTGCACGCGCATCGACGCCGAGGGTCGGGTGCTCGGCCAGCAGGCGGTGCCGCGCGGGGCCGATGTGCTCGCGCGATGCGCCGTCGACCCGCCGTTCGTACACAGCAGCGTGATGTGGCGCACGTCGCTCGGCCTGGCCTACGCCCCCGAGCTGTTGATTGGTGGTGACTTCGAGCTGTGGTCGCGCGCGCTGGTGCACCACGAGGCCGACAACCTCGACGAGCCGCTCGTGAAGTACCGCGAGTGGGCCGGCAGCCTCTCTGCACTGCGCCGCGATGCCCAGCGCGCGATGCACGACGCCGTGTCGTGGCGCTTCGTCAGCGCGCGCTGGCCTGCGCTCGCAGGGCTGCTGTCGGAACACCGCGCGCTGCGGGCGTGGGCTCTGCGCACCAGCGACGCGCCCTGCCCCCCCGAGGCGGTGCGGTTCATCGACGCGTTGAGCGAGGCGAGCGGGGCGAACCGCGCGACGCTGCTGGCGGTGAGCGGGGCGTTGGGCCAGCCGCGAGTTCATCAATCATGAGGTGCACAAACGAGCCCCCGGCGCTTCGCGCCACCCTCCCCCGTGAGCGGGGGTTGGGCCACCGCGAGTCCATCAATCATGAGGTGCACAAACGAGCCCGCCCGGCGCTTCGCGCCCCTCTCCCCCGCGAGGGGAGAGGGGGACAGACTTCGTCGCGCACACGTGCTGCCCGTCCTGGCGACGCGGGCATGAAGACGGCGCGCGAAAGGTCTCCCCTCTCCCCGACCCTCTCCCCCGCGCGGGGAGAGGGGGACAGACTTCGTCGCGCACACGTGCTGCCCGTCCTGGCGACGCGGGC
>JBILUC010000044.1:0-58789 GCA_044371205.1 Archangium sp. | reverse complement strand
GCAATCACCCACATCGGGTCGCCGATGATGCGCAGCTGCGGAATCGACTCGATGCCCTGCCGAATCTCGCGCGCCGTCTCGAGCACCAGCTTCGTGTTCTTCACGTAGCCTTCGCGCCCCAGCGACATCATCGTCGCCCACGCGCTCGCGATGAGCGCCCCCGGTCGGCTGCCCGCGAAGCCCGGCGTGACATAGAGCCCGCCCGACCATTCCGGAGTCGTGAAGTACTGGTGCCGACGCAGCGTCTTGCCGCGGTACAGCACCACCGAGTTGCCCTTGGCCGCGTAGCCGAACTTGTGCGTGTCGGCCGACATCGAGGTCACGCCCGGCAGCGAAAAGTCGAACTTCGGCGCGGGGAAGCCCGCCTCTTCCGCGAACGCGAGAATGAAGCCGCCGAGGCACGCGTCGGTGTGAAAACCGATGCGCTTGCTGCGCGCGAACTCGCTCAATTCCTCGATGGGGTCGAGCACTCCGTGGGGGAAGCTCACCGCCGAGCCCACCATCACCAGCGTCGACGCGTCGCACGCCGCCTTCATCGCCGCGATGTCGGCGCGCCCGTCGTCGAGCACCGGCACGCGGCGCATCTCGACGTCCATCGTGTGGGCGGCCTTGTCGAACGCGGGGTGCGCCGACGCGGGCGCGACGATGTTGCCTTTCTTGATGCCGCGGTGGAGACGCGCGAAATCCCGGTAGGCCTTCATCGCCAGCATGATGCTCTCGGTGCCGCCTGACGAGAGCGTGCCGCACACCACCTGCTCGTCGTCTTCGTGCTTCGGGTTGCCCCCCAGGAAGCGCGCAGTGAACTGCACGAGGTCGGCTTCGAAGCGCGCCACGCTCGGCCACACGTCGGCGTGCAGCGGGTTCGCCTGCGAGTACAGCGCGTACACCTCGTTGAGGAAGTGGAGGTGCGACTCGTCACCGTGGTACACGCCGCCCGACACGCGCCCCTCGCGCCACATCGGCGCTTCTCTCTTCGCGAGGGCGCCCAGCGTCTCGAGCAACGCTGTGGTCGGCATGCCCAGGCGCGGCAGCTCGTCGAAGCGCAGCTCGGTGGGGCGGTGTTTGCGAACGGATTCTTTGAGCGATTCGCTCAGCTTCTTCTTCTCGGCGCGCACCAGGTCTCCCACGACCGGCAACTTGTCGAGGACGATCTCGAGGCGTCGCGCGACGCCCCTGGGGAGACGGGAAAGCACTGCCTGCGCTGCGCCGGGGATTTCCATGGCGCGTCGAATAACACCGCGAGCACCGCGCGCACGGGCTCAAACCGAAACCCGAGGCACCCGAACGTTGATCAGTGCCCCACTCCGAACTTCTTGCCCATCGCCTGTCGGTGCTTGAACTCGAGGAGGAACTGCTGAAACACCTCGTCGTAGCGCTGCCGGTGGTCGGCGCGGGGCTCGAAGGTCTTCGCGATGGGCACGAGCGCGCCGGCTTCGCTCCACTTGAGCAGCCCGAGCGCGACGAGCCCGAGAATGCCGGCCCCGCGCGCGTTGGCCATCTGGGGCTGCTCGGCCTGCCGCACCTGGCGCTGCAGCACGTCGGCGTGAATCTGCAGCCAGAGCGACGAGCGCGCGCCGCCCCCGACGACGGTGACCGACGTGAGCGGGCGGCCGAGGTTTTGTTCGAGGTACCTCTGCAGCCAGCGGGTGTTGCACGCCACGCCCTCGAGCACCGCGCGGATGAGGTGGCGTCGGTCGTGCTCGAGCGAGAGGCCGACGAAGCCACCGCGCAGCTTCGGGTCGTCGACGGGCGAGCGCTCGCCATGCAGCCAGGGCAACCAGCGCAGCCCGTCGCTGCCCGCAGGCGCCTGCTCGGCCTCGTCGAAGAGCGCGGTGTACGCGTCGGGCCCCGTGCGCATCAGCAACTTCTCGACGACGTGCTTCAAGCCGCCCGCCGCCGATTCCTGCTCGTTGCAGAACAGGTAGCGCCCCGGAATCGCCGAAGGCAGCGAGGCCATGTTGTGCGTGAGGTCGGCCTTCTTGAAGGGCACGTGCGCGAGCAGCCACGACGAGGTGCCGAGGCAGAGGTGGGCTTCGAAATCGTCGACGGTGCCGGCCCCGATGGCGGCGGCGTGCATGTCGGGCGCGCCGGTGGCGACCTGCACCTTCGTGGTGAGGCCGAGCGCGGCGGCAGACTCGGGGGTCAACGTGCCGACGATGGACGCGGAGGGCACGAGCTCGGGCAGCTTCGAGCGCTCGCAGTCGATCATCTTGATCAGCGCGTCGTCGTAGCGAACGTTGCTGATGTCGCGGTTGTCGGTCACCCACGTGGCGACGATGGAATCGAAGCTCGCGCACGCGCGGCCGGTGAGCTTCTGGTTCACCCAGTCTTTGGGCTCGAGGAAGAGCACGGCGTCGTCCCACGTCTTGCGCTCGTGCTTCTTGAGCCAGGCCATGTGGCCGACGGGGTCTTTGCCGCTGAGGCTGGGCACCCCGCCGGTCTTCTTGAGCCAGGTGAGCGCCTTGAGCGCGCCGTAGCCGTCGACGTTGGGGAAGCCGTCGGCCAGCCGCCGGGCCTCGTCGCGACCGCGCGAGTCCATCCAGATCAAGGCGGGGCGAAGGGGTGTGCCGCTCTTGTCCACGGGCACCGTGCCGCCCCACTGCGAGCTGAGCGAGATGCCGACGACGTCGGTGGGCTTCGCCGTACCGCGGGCCCAGAGCGCCGCCGCGGCCTTGACCATGGCGTTCCACCAGTCCGAGGGGTGCTGCTCGGCTCCGCCGCCCGCGAGCAGTGTCACGTCGAGGGGGACGATTTCACTGTCGACGATGGTCGCGCGCGACGAGATGACCGCGGCCTTCAACCCCGAGGTGCCGAGATCGAACGCGAGAATGGTGGCGTCGGACATGACGCGGGCCATTAGCACCGCGTCGAAGAGGCGCGCGCCTCAGGCGCCCAAAATCCGAGGGGACGCACGAGCTGGCCCGCGGTGAGGCCGACGGTTCTTCCTGCGTGGGACCTCGAGCGGCTGCCGCTCCGGGTGGGTCTGGGGGCGACCGAGCCGGCAGACGAAGACAGCGATTGTCGATTCTCGACGACTCGATTCGCTCTGCGCTGGCCGGGCTCCCGGTGGGCCTGCTTCTTCACGGCACGAAGGCGTCGAGCGCGCTGCGCACGGGCCCGAAGTCTTCGTCTTTCACGTCGGCCACGCCCTCGGCGAGCAGGGCGTTCTTCAAGATTTTCTGGCCGTCGGCCGTCTTTGCCCACGCCTTTGCCTGTGCAGTGATGGCGGCGCCGCGCGCCGACGAGAACCTGGGCGAAGCCACCACCACGTCGTTGGGCACCTCGGCTGAGGTCGCGACCACGGTGAGCGCGTCGGCCTTCTTTCCGAGGGCGTTGATGCAGCCGCTGACGCGCGTGTTGTTCTTCGCCTGGTCGGAGAACGTCGCGCCCACGTCATACTTGCCCTCGCTCACCGCCCTGCAGACCGCGTCATGCGAGCCGAGAAAGTCCTGGGTCTCGAACGCCTGCGCGGGGTTGATGCCGTTCGAAAGGAGCGTCGCCTTGGCGATGACGTAGCCCGTGGCGCTCGACGTCTCGACCCAGGCGACCTTGAGGGGCTTCTTCTCTTTCTTGAGCGCGTCGAGGTTCGTCCACTTCGCCTTCGGGGCGGCGAACAGCACCGAGCGGTAGGTCGACGTGCCCTCGCGCACCGTGCGGAAGAGGAGCTGTGCCTTTGCCTTCGGTTCCACCCGCAGCCAGGCGAGCGGGCCCATCAACGCCACGTCGACCTCGTTCTTGCCGACGGCGAGCGCGAGCGCTTCCTGGTCGGGGAAGACGCGCGAAATGGTCTGCTCTTTCACGGCGATGCCCACAAAGCTGGCGAGGGCGTCGGCCTGCTTCTTCGCCACCTCATCGTTCAGCGATGCGACCACCCCGACGATGACCACCGACTGCTGGCCGGAAGGGGCGGCTGCCGAACCGTCGGGTGCCCCCTGGGCGAAGGCTGCCGAAGCGACGACTGACGAGAGGAAAAGAGCGCGCATGGCGGCGCACCATAAGCTGACTGCGAGAGGCTGCGAACTGCGACGGGTCGGCGATGGTGCATTCGCCACCTCGACTGTTTTCATTGTCGCCGATGCGCGCCCCCGTTCACGCTGAACGGTTCCGCGCCCAACCCCGTCGGGCCGAGGAGTCACAGAGCGCTGTGCGCCGCCGCACCGTCCCGCAGCGCGTCACCGCCGCCGCGGCTCCAGCCATCGTCGTGACGGGGGACCCTCGTCAGCCACTTCGGGCAAGCAACACGGTGCGCAGTTCATCGACGAGTTCTTCTGGTCGCGAGTGCAGCGCCGCCCATGTCCATCGCAGCACCACGAACCCGCGAACGGTCAGCGCGTTGATTCGCTTGCGGTCTTCCTCGAATGACTTCACGTCGGAATGAAACGCGTACCCGTCGCACTCGATGACCACGCCCTGCGCCACGAAGCTGCAGTCGACGCGCGCCCGCTTGCCCCGCAGCCTGACCCGACGCTGCACCGCCGGCTTCGGGAGCCCGCCTTCCTCGATGACGCTCAAGGCAACTCGCTCGAGCTCGCTTTCGGTCGGCCCTCCTTCCCCTGACCGGTTCGCCACGAGCGCTCGCAACACGCGCACCCCACGGCGCCCCTTCGACCGCGCGAGCACCCGCTCGAGCTCTTCCAACGTCACCTTCTTCTGCGACAGCGCCTCGTCGAGGCATGTCGCCAGCTCGCGCTCGTCACACAGCGGCGCGATGTCGAGCAGCGTGCGGGAGACCGTCGTCACCTTGAAGTGGTGGAAGTCGGTGTCGAGCCGGTCGTGGTGGTTGACCCCCTTCGTGTGATGCACCGTGACCTTCGACGAGCGGCACGCCCGCGGGCTGGTGAGCTCGAGCGCCGTCGTCTGAGCGAACACGCTCAAGCCATGCAACCGCGCTGCCGAGCGATGCGACACCACGCACCGCGTGCCTGCCCACAGCGTTGCGGCGAGCAGGTCGCCTTCCCACGACTGCGGACAACCGGCGATGCGGAAGACCCCCGGCATCAGCCGGTGCCACCGCCCCTGCTTCACGCGGTACCGCACCTGCCGGTCGTTCAGGACCTTCTCGTCTTCGTGGTGCACCACACCGAACTGCGTCTCTGCGGTCGTCAACAAGCTCGTCTCGGCCATCGCTTCCCCCCGAAGCGAGACTCCTATCAGGGGGGACTGACATTCCCCGGAGACGAGCCGTCGTCACTCGACGAGGCGTGTCGAGTTTTGACGGGTCACTGCGGCTTCGGCTCAGACGCTCCAGATGAAGAACGCAAAGATGCCAACCACCAGGAGCGGGAACGCGATGGCCGATGCGCGGTCGAGCTTCTCGGCCTTTTCGGTCTTGCCCCTCGTATCGAGAATGAAGGTCGCGAAGGTCTGCGCCAGCGTCAGCAGCAGCAACAGGTAGGTGGCGATGAAGAACTTGTCACTGAGAACGAGGTAGCCGATTTCCGGCATGTTCTGGCTGACGGCCACGTTGTACGCCATGCACGAGAGCAGGGCGGTCATCGCCACCGAAGCCGACGTGTCGAGCTGGGCGGGCGGCAGAAAGAACACCAGGTACGCCATCGCCAGAATGATCAGCAGGGGGATGAGAATCTTGAACGCGTAGCTCCAGTACAGGCGCTCGAAGCCCACCTTGAGCGTGAAGCGCGAGTACGAAGTGCCCGCCTTGTCCTTCGAGGGGTCCCCGAAGTTGGTCGGGTAGCGTGCGGTGAACACCGTGCGGTCGACCTGTTTGAGCGTGTAGTCGGCAATGCTCAGCGTCGGACTGAGGCCCCACCGCACCTCTGGCGTGCCGCTCTGCTCGTAGCTGATCCGGTCGTCGACGAAGACCATCTCGTAGGCCTCGAGCGACGCATTCTCGAGGGTGAGCGGCAGCGTCTGCGTATCGAAGGGGTAGTTCTTCAAGTCGGGCACGAAGAAGAAGGTCCCGGTGACGCGGTAGCAGACGTAGTACTCGTCGCCGACCTCCTTCTCGTCGTTCACCTCGAAGGACTCGAACTTTCCGTTCACGGGCTCGATGTGGGTGACCTGCTTGAGGCGCTCCTCGGTGAGGTCACCTTTGCGGAAGCGCAGCCACACGTAGAAGTCGCCGTAGAAGCTCTGAGTGCGGGTATCGACCTGACGCATCTCGATGACGTGCATGCCCACGGCCACCTGCAACGGCTCGGCTGAAACGAGGGCAGCGGTCAGCAACACGGTCAGGGCAGCGAGGCGAGTGAACACGGATTCTCCGGGCGAGATCAACGACTTGGGATTCTACCGGCCGATTGTCGCGCCGCCTTTTTTTTGACCCGACCCCCGCAACTTTTCACAACCACCGGGGTTCCTCTGCATGGCCGGACATTGCCAGGAGACACCATGCACTCGCTTCGCAAGACCCTGTTGACCCTTTCGCTCGCTGCCGCTTCCCTCGGAGGCCTCGCCTGCGGGCGCGGCGCCATGCCTGAAGACGAGACCGTCGTTGGGCAGGCCAGCGCTGCGCTCGAGCTCTCCGATGAGAGTGGTGACGTCACCGCCGATGCCGTCGGCGGAGAGTCCGACCTCGTCTCGGCCGCGAGCGCTGACGAGTCGGCCGCCCTGCCCGAGATGTCTGCCGGCGCCAGCGGCGTGTGCGACCTGCAGGGGCGCCGCCAGCGCGTGCTGGCGCGGTACGACACGAACACCAATGGCCAGCTCGACCCTGCGGAGGTGCAGGCGCTCAAGGCCGACCTCGCCGACCGCTCCTTCGCCGTGCGTTTCGGGGTCGCGCACCGCCGCCATGTGTTGCGCCGCCTGCATTGGGTGTTCGACGAGAACGCCGACGGCCAGCTCTCGGCCGATGAGCGCACCGCTCTGGTCGATACCCTCGAGGCCCGCTGCGAGCGCATCAAGGCGCAGGTGCTCGCGCGCTTTGACGCGAATGCCAATGGTCGCCTGGACGAGACCGAACGACAGGCGGCGAAAGAGGCGCTGCGCGCCCGCGTGCAGGCCTTCCGCGCTCAGGTGTTGAGTCGATACGACGCGAACGGCAACGGCGTGCTCGACGACGGGGAACGCGCTGCACTTCGAGACGACCGCAGCGCCGCCTTCCGCGCGCGCCGGGCAGAGTTGGTGGCGCAGTTCGACGCCAACGGCGACGGCGCGCTCGACGCCGCAGAGACCGCCTCGCTCAAGCAGGCGATTCAGCAGCGCGTCGTTGAAGGTCGCGACGCTGAGTAATTCCAGGAAAGTGGCTGAGACGGAGGCACGGCGCCCGCCGTGCTTCCGCGTTGCGGGCACCGCGAAACGGAAGAAACCGACAAGGGCTGTCGATTGTTGGCAAGTCGGCGCCGTGTCCCGGGGCGCTGCCAGGCGTGGTCGCTCGTGGAGGGCGGCATGAAGGGCGCAGGCGCCCGTCGCGGACGGTGCTGTGGCACCTCCGCCGCGGGTGCACATCTGCCCACCATCCAGGCTCCAACGGGGCCGTGCGTTCGTCTTGACGCGGGCACGACGGTGAACGCGGCCACGGTGGACGTGTCGCGAGGTGTCAGACTTCGAGTCGCCCTGAGGCGGTCCTCGAGGCGCTCAAGCCGAGGAGCGAGGACGTCGAGTTTCGGGCAAACGTCGAGCTGTCACCCCCGCGCGACACTTCCGCACGCGGTTCCCCCGCTCGCAGACACTTCGCCCTACGAAGTCCGACCATGAAGCGCCTCGTCTCATCAACCCTGCTGGTGTCGCTCTTCACAGCCTGTGGTGTCGGTCTCGAACCAGAAGCGCCTGTCCGGGCGGCTTCCCCGCTCGAGCGCGCGTTCGACGACGCCTCGCGGCAGTACCAGGTGCCGGTCGCGGTGTTGAAGGCCGTCGGCTTCGTCGAGACGCGATTGTCGACCCAGGCCAACCTCGAATCGGGCTCGGGAGGCGTCGGCGTGATGCAACTCGCCCGCCGCGGCGACGTCGACACCCTGGCGCGCGCGGCGCAGTTGACGGGCGTGACGGAAGGTCGGCTTCGTGTTGACCCCGTCGCCAACATCCTCGGAGCGGCCGCCGTGCTGCGCGAACTCTTCGACAGCAGCCACGTGTCACAGCCCACACTCGACGCGAGCGAAGTGGGCGACTGGTACGTGGCGGTGTCGCACTACCCGGGGTTCGACTCCGCGATGGTGGCTGCGGACTACGCGACCGACGTCTTCCTGAACCTCGAGGCCGGCTTCGAAGTCGAGGGCCGCGAGGGCGTGCTGACCCAGCGGCCCGTGGCGTCGGCTTGGAGAAACCACGCGCCCGTGCAGAGCGCGCGCCGTGACGCCGTCGTCGAGTACCCCGGCGCGGTGGGGTGGGTGGCGTCACCCAATTATTCGTCGGGCCGCACCAGCTACGAGTTCGTTCTGATTCACACCATGCAAGGCAGCTACGCGGGCACGAAGTCGTGGTTCCAGAACTCGAGCTCGAACGTGTCGTCGCACTACATCGTTCGCTCGAGCGACGGGCAGGTCACCCAGATGGTCGAGCACCGGAACACGGCCTGGCATGCGCAGTGTTACAACGGCCGTTCCATCGGCATCGAGCACGAGGGGTTCGTTCAAGACCCTGCGCGTTGGTACACCGACGCGATGTACCGGGAATCGGCCCGACTCACCCGGTGGATTGCCGACCGCCACAACATCCCCAAGACGCGCGCGCGCATCATCGGCCACGTCGAAGTGCCCCGCGCCTGCAACACCGGAGGCCACACCGACCCCGGCAGCGGCTGGAACTGGACGAAGTACCTGCAGCTCGTCACCGGCTCGGCGCCGACCACGTCGAGCGGTGTGCTCATCGGCGCCATCTACACAGGGGGCTCGACGAGCAACCGCGTCTCGGGCGCAACGGTGACCGTCGGCACCCAGACCGTCACCACCGGCGCTGATGGTCTGTACCAATTCACGCTCGCGCCAGGCAGTTACACGGCGACGGTGACCCGGTCGGGCTTCGCGACGGCCACCGTGACCCGCACCGTGACGAGCGGCACCCAGACCTGGGGCTCGGTGGAGCTCAACGGCTCGACTGCCACCGGCACCCTCCGCGGGAAAATCTTCGCCTTCAACCCTGCCGACCCCGCGAACATGACGGTGGCGATTGCGGGAGCGACGGTGACCGCGGGTGGTCAGACGCAGACCACCGCGGCCGACGGCCTCTACCTTTTCACCATCGCGCCTGGCACGCACAACGTGACGGTCAGCAAGAGCGGCTACACGAACAGCACGGTCTCGCGCAGCGTGACAGCCGGCGCCACGACCTGGGGCTCGGTGGGCTTGAGCACGACCTCGATGGCCGACACGCAGCCTCCGCAGGTGGCCATCACCTTTCCGGGCGACCTGGCGACGCTCGACCTCGGCCGCATCGAATTGAGGGGAACCGCGTCAGACGACCGCGGCGCCGTCGCGAGCGTGAAGGTCGCGCTCAACGGGGGCACCGCCTCGGACGTTGCCGTGACCAACGGCGCCTTCGCGGTGGAAGTACAGCTGCAGCCGGGCACCAACACCTTCACGGTGAGCGCGACCGACGCGGCGAACAACACCGGGCGCGCCACGAGCACCGCGACCTTCAACGCGGGGGTGGCGGGCTTCATCCACCTCGTGGACATGGAAGCGACTCGCATCGCGGATGCGACCGTCGAGCTGCGCGAGGCCTCGAGCGGCACGCTGGTGACGACGGCGACGTCTGACGCGAGCGGCGCCTACTTCGCGCCGGTGATGGTGGTGCCGGCCGACTACCTCGTGGTGGTGCGCAAGACCGGCTTCCTCACGCGGTCCGAGACGGTCACCGTTCCCGCCGATGCCCGGCTCTCGCTGAACGTCGCGATGACCGAGGGCATCGACGAGGCGGTGCAGAGTGAAATCACCTTCATCGAGCCGGCAGACGAGGCGACGGTCAACACCGACACCGTGACGCTCTACGGCGTGGTGAAGGGCTTCGACGTGGCGAGCGTGCAGGTGAACGGCGCAAACGCAGAGTTGCTGGGGGCGGGGGGCTTCTCGGCCACCGTGCCGCTCATCGAGGGCGCGAACGTCATCACCGCGCTCGCGTCGGGCACCACGGGGCAGACGCTCACGGCGTCGCTGACGATTCACCGGAAGACCCTCTCCGGCCCCGCAGGGACGAACGCGAAGTCTGGCTGCGCGGGCTGCTCGACGGGCGTGGGGGTCGAGGCGCTCGGCGTGCTGCTGATGCTCGGTGCGCTGGCCCGTCGTCGCCGCTGAAGACGGCTCCCGCTCGGCGCGCTGCTCGCCGCCAACGGCGAGACGAGGTGCCGCGAAAGGCCGACGTGACTTCGTGCTGAAGGATGAACGTCTTCGACTCGTTCGCGGCCTCTGATGTTCGGTGCCACCGCAGAGTGTCCACCGCCCTGCCTGCGCCAAGCGGCTGCTCGGGCCGTGAACGTCGATCATCGGTCCCTGGCGACAGCTCACGCAGGGGGCAACGACATCTGGCGCGACGGAGGTCCCAGCGCGGCTACGTCCGGCGGGTGAGGGTGGGTCGGAGCGACAACGAGGCGTCGAGAATCGACACGCCTCGTCGACCTGTGACCGGCTCACGCAGCGGCAACGACATCGGGCGCGAGGGAGGTCCCAGCGCGGCTACGTCCGGCGGTGAGGGAGGGTCGGAGGTACAACGAGGCGTCGAGAATCGACACCGTCGACCTGTGACGGCTCACGCAGGGGCAACGACATCGGGCGCGACGGAGGTCCCAGCGGGTGCGGGACGGCCGGGAGGAACAACGAGCCGTCGAGAATCGACACGCGTCGTCGACCCGTGACGGCTCGCGTGGGACCTGCTGGCTCGACAGGGAGCGGCCGCTTCAATGGACCGCACGCATCGACAAAGACGCGCTGCGTGTCGGCCCGCGCCACCACCGCAGGGGCTGGCGGGGCCTGACACGGACCCTGTGTCGTCGAGAACCGACCCCCGATGGCCCGCCTCACGGCCGACCCGACAACTTCTTCGGTCGCTGCGCGAAGCGAGCGGGCCACCTGCCCAGGCCGACGCCTTGACGAGACGCGACAAGCCCGGACGAACGTGAGACACGCGCGCGCATGAAGCCGTGGAAGACGCTCGCCACCGACGGAAAGTGGGCCCTGCGCCAGAGGGACTCGGAGTTCATGGTGCAGGTCGACGGGAAAATCCTGATGACGAGCCGACGCCACGGCAACGAAGACGAGCTCGCCCGCGTCGGCTGCGCGCGCATCAACGACAGCCACCCCAAAGTGCTCATCGGCGGGCTCGGCTTCGGCTTCATGCTGCGCGGCGCGCTCGACTGTCTGCCCGACGGCGCGCAGGTCACCGTCACCGAGGCGAGCCAGCGCGTCGTCGATTGGAACGCGGGCGCCCTCGCCGAGATGCACGGCCACGCGCTCGAAGACCACCGGGTGCAGGTCGACGTGGGTGAGGTGCAGCGCCACCTCTCGAAGAACCGAGGCACCTACGACGTGGTGCTGCTCGACATCGACAACGGCCCTTTCGCGGTCACCATCGATGACAACGAGTCGATGTACAGCATCGGCGGCATGAGCTCGGTTCGCGCCTCACTTCGCAAGGGGGGGCGGCTCGCGGCGTTCAGCGCCAGCACCCACCCCGGTTTCAACAAGCGGCTGCGCGAGGTCGGTTTTCACGCCTCGGTCGAGAAGAGCGTCGACGGGCAGCACCTCATCTTCATTGGCGACCTGTGAGGCAGTGACGGTGAAGCGCGGCTGCGCAGCGATGGCCTTCTTCACCGAGCACTGCTCTGCCACTTTCACCACCGCGTCGCGGTAACGCGCGGGAAAGTCCTTCGGCAGTCGGAGCTCGAGGTCGACCGCTTCGAGCGCTCCCGCTTCGCCGAAGTGGGGACGCTCGAGAATCGTGATGCCCTCGAAGGGCAGGTTGCGCGCTGCGCAGAAGCCCTGCACGAAGATGCCCGCGCACGCCCCGATGGAAGCGAGGAACAGGTCGAACGGTGAAGGTGCGCTGTCGTCACCTCCCCCCTTCACGGGTTGATCCGTTCGCACCACGTGCCGGCCGACCTGCACGTCGACCCGCCGCCCCCCGGGGAGCACCACCACCATCGGTTCACGAGCTGCCATGACTGCCTCCACGTGCTGGGAGCCAGGCGCGCACAGAAAGGGTTCTTCTCGTGTCGCGAGAGTGAGTTCTGGAGTCCACGTGGGTCAGTCCAACGTTCCCGCATCGTGGACCCGGTTCGGTACGCCATGCGCGCGATGCCGCAGAGATGCGGGTGGCCCCATGGGTGAAACGCACCCGTTGCGTCGCGCGCGATTCCCGCGCGCCACGAAACAGGAAACCGCCATGACCCGAATTGCTTCGTCACTCCGACTCGACCTCGTTCCTCCGGATGAAAGGGACGCGACGGCGCCATCGACCACCACCACGTCGCCGCCGGGCACCCCGTCCTCCGGAGGCACGAGTCCGCGAACGTTGCGGCGCGGGGCGCGCGGGCCGGAGGTGGTCGAGGCGCAGAACCTCCTGCTGCGCGCGGGTTACTCGCTGCAGCGGTACGGCGCCGACGGCCGCTTCGGCGGCGAGACGAACGCTGCGGTGCTGCGCTTTCAAAAGGCCAACGGCCTGCCGCAGACCGGGAGCTTCGACGCACGGACGTTGAAGACGCTCGCGGCAACGCCACCCCCGAAGCCGAACTACGACGCGCTCTTCGCCGACGGTGTGCTGCGCGGCGTACTGGCCGTCGGCTACGACGAGTCGGGCGCACAGGAGCCCGAGCGCACCGAGCTGATCCAGCGCCTCGAGCAGCGCGGCTTCCACCCCGTCACCCGGGCCGAGCGCGCAGAGCTGGGCCTGGGGGCCACCGGACGCTTCGTGACGAAGTTCATCGAGCGCCACGGGGCGCCGGCGCGCGTGCTGCTCGAGCTGGTCACCGACGAGGACCCCGACGCGAAGCAGCGCTTCGCCGCCGCCATGCGCACGCAGGAGCTGGTGCTCTACGGCGGTCACGGCCGCTACGGGTCCGGCCCCGACTTCGACGACATCCGTTCCCCGGCGGGCAACTTCGTCATCGGCGCGCCGTTCGAGCCCGGCCACGTCACCGTCGGCAAGAACGACCTCGACGCCACGCCGTTGACGCCGGGCTACCAGCTCATGTTCTTCGACGGCTGCAACACGTTTCGTTACTTCGACGACCTCCGCGCGCGCACGGGCAAGGGCAACGCCACGCTCGACGTCATCGGCTCGAACGACGAGCTGTACTGGCACGACACGGCCGAGAATCTGCTCGCCGCGCTCGACGGCTTCACCTCGGAGCAGGACCTCGAGGAGCTCGGCTTTGCCTTCGATTTGGTCAACCGGCGCGGGCCCCAGAACCACGCCTTCCGCTCCGACGGTTTCGAAGACAACACGCCGAGGTGACGGGCAGGTCACGTCACGCGCCGCGTCAGGAAAACCTGATCAATCTCGTCACACAGAGTGGCGCGGCTGATCAGGCTGTGTCATACAAAGGTCTGGTCGGTGCGATGCATGTCTGCTTGTCGCAGCGAGGAGCGCGGGGGGATTCTCAGCGTTCCCTGTGTCACACCGCACCAAACTGATTTCTCCCCTCACTTCCCGACGAACTTCGCAGCCCGCTTCTGCGCGGCAGCAGCGAGGCCTTCTCCAAGGTCGACGCTCCCGTAGCTTTCGGCTTGAGCGAGCGCCTCACGCTCGAGCGCCTGCTGCAGCGCCGCGCGGTCGACGCCGAGGTTCTTCTTCAGCGCGCGCGTGGCCAGTGGAGCGGCCGAGGCGAGCTGCTTCGCAAGCGCCTGCGCGGTGAGCTGCACCTCTGGGCCGGGCACCGCCTTCAACACCAGGCCGAGCGACGCCGCCTCACGCCCGTCGAAGCGACGACCCGTGAGCAGCAGCTCGGCTGCGCGCTGAGCGCCCACCCGCCGTGGCACCAGGTACGTCGCGCCCATGCCCGGGTGCAGGCCGAGCTGCACGAAGTTGAGCGCCAGCTTCGCGTCTTCGCTGGCGATGACCAGATCGCACGCCAGCGCGACACACAACCCGGCGCCAATCGCAGCGCCCTCGACCGCCGCCACCACCGGCATCGGCAGCTCGAGCACGGAGAGGTAGCGCCCGTAGAACGAGAGCATGAAGCGACGACACTCCTCGAACGAGCTGGCCCGCAGCTTCTCGAGCATCGCGAGGTCGCCGCCCGCCGAGAACGTCTGCGCGGCGCCGGTGAGCACCACCGCGCGCACGTCGGTGCGACCCATCAGCTCGCGCACTCGCGCTTCGAGCGCGTCGCCCAGCTCGGGAGACATCGCGTTCTTTCGGCTGACATCCGAGAGCGTGAGCGTCGCCACCCCGTCCTGCACGTCGAGTTCGACCGTCGAAGCCATGTGCGCGGTCTAGCAGGTTGATGGAAACTCCCGTCGCGCGCATCGACGATGCATCGGCACGTGCCTGCTCGAGCGGGCTCCTCGCCGTGCACTTCGCAGCCAGGGTCGACGTCTTGACCGATTCCGCGTCACCCGATGAAGAACGGATCAGTTCTTCTCGAGCAGGTTCGATTCGAGCTTCTTCGCCTCGAGGGCGATGGCGTCGTCGGGCCGCGCGGACTTCTGAATCTCCTTCGCCAGCGCCAGCGCTTCCTTCGTCTCGCCCAACCGCACGTGCGCGAGCGCGAGGTTGTAGTGCACGCGCCACTCACCCTGCGGCACGAGGCCCTTCGCCTTGAGCAGCACCTTCTTCGCTTCGGCGTGCTTGGCCGCGTTCTTCGTCTGCACGAGCGCGGCGGCGAAGTTCATCAGCACCTTCCAGTTGTCGGGCGCCAGCTCGAGCGCCTTGCGGTAGGCGGCTTCGGCCTTCGCCTCGTCGGGGATCGCGTCGAACAGGTTGCCGAGGTGCAGCCACGCTTCCCAGTTCCTGGGGTTGATTTTGAGCAGCTCGCGCGCGGCCTTCTCGCTGCGGTCGAGGTTCTCGGTCATCAACGAGAGGTGCGCGAGGTTGAGCCAGCCCTGCTCGTGCTTCGGCACCACCTTCAGCTCGCGCTCGACGTAGCCGCACCCACCCTCGGGGTCGTTGAGCATCATCGCGCACGCCAGCGCCTTCTCGAGCAGCGCGGGGTGGTCGCCCACCGCCTTGAGCCCGTTGTCGAGCACGTCGCGCGCGGCCTTGAATTCCTTCACCTCGAACAACACGTCGGCGAGCGTCGCCCAGCCGTCGGGGTTCTTCGGGGCCAGGTCTTTGCCCTTCTCGATGGTCTTGAGGGCCTTCTCGTATTGCTTGAGCAGCCGCAGCGCGAGGCCGAGCGTGATGAACGCGTCGGCGCTCTTCGGCTCGAGCTCGGTGGCCTTCGCGAGGTACGGCACCGCGTCACCGCCCCGGCCTTCCGCCGCGAGGATGCGCCCGAAGTTGAACTGCGACAGGTACGTGCGCGGCCCGAGCTGCGCGCCCTTCTCGAGGTTCGACAGCGCGTCTTTGATTTTGCCCTCGGCCTCGTCGACCAGGCCCAGCAACGTCCACGCGAGGGGGAGCTGGGGGCCGACCTTCACCGCACCCGTTGCGTGGGTGCGCGCGTCGGCGAGCTGCCCGGTGAAGAGCGCCACGCGCGCCAGCCCCACATACACCTCGGGGATGGTGGGGTTCCGCTCGAGTACGGCGGCGAGCTGAGAGGCACCCTGGTCGAGCTTGCCTGCGGCGAGGTTCGCTTCCGCGATGCGGAGCAGTTCCTTCGTTTCCTGCGCGGTGCCCGACTTCTCTTCGTTCTCGTTGAACAGCTTGCGGGCCTCGGCGTAACGACCGGCCTTCAGCTCAACGAGCCCTCTTCGAAACAGCTCTGTCTGTCCCATGCGGAGACGGAGTGTCGCTCACTTGCTGTGCGTTCACCACGGCAACCACGAGCGCACCGTGCTGGCCGCGCTCGACACCGCGCTCTTCGCTGCGCTGGCCGCGTTGCTCGCGCCTGCCGAGATGTCGTCGAGGCCGAGCTTGCCGTCACCGTTCTGGTCGGCCGCCTTGTGTGCTGCCTTCCCGGCCGCGACGGCCGTGTTCTTCGCGGCGGTGCCAATCTGCTCGACGTCGACCTCGACCTCGACCGCGCCGCCGAGGCCCAGCCCGACCGCCGCGCCGAGAGAGCCACCCAGCTTCAGCTTGCCGTCCTGGTAGCCGATGGTGCCTGACGCCTTCGCCTCGGCGCCTGCGCTGCCGTAGCCGCTCGCCTTGATCGAGAAGGGACCTGTCAAGGCCTTCACCGAGCCCTCGGCCTTCACCACCGCCGAAGCGCCAACCTCGCCCGTCGCCACCACGGTGCGCACTGCGCGACGCGCTCATCGAGAAGGGCCTCGCCAACCCCTTCCGCTGGAGTCGCGAGTTCGTGACCGCCCGCGTCTCGAAGGCCCCTGACGTCGAGCGCGTCGAATGGCTCTTCAGTCTGCGTTGGCGTCAGCTCGAGGGCTGGCCGCTCGAAGCGTTGGTGCGGGAAGTGCGCGAGCGCGGCTGATCAGTTCCAGCGACGCCACTCGTCTTCATAATAGTGAACGAGCACCTGGTTGTTGAGCCGGTTCACCTCGGCGGGCACCTGGCTCATGTCTTTGGGGAACTGAAAGAGCGTGGGCACGGTGTCCTCGCTGAGAAACGCGAGCCCCTCGGGCAGCGCGTGCTTCGTCTCGAAGTCGTTGCGGCTCGCGAGCACGTAACCCCACTCTCCGAAGCTGGGCACCCACACGTGGTACGGCCGCGTGGTGAAGCCGCTGGCCCGCAGCGTGGTGTCGATGCACCAGAAGCTGGTGCGCGCGAAGAGCGGCGACGTGCTCTGAATCACCGCCACTCCACCGTCGGCGAGGTGCTTCTTCAAGAGCGCGTAGAAGCGCGTGGTGTAGAGCTTGCCGAGCGAGAAGTTGTTGGGGTCTGGGAAGTCGATGACGACCACGTCGAACGTCTCGTCGGTCTGGGTGAGCCACTGCATCGCGTCGTCGTTGATGATTCGCATGCGCGGGTCGGTGAGCGCGCGGTGGTTCAGCTTCGCGAGCTCTTCTGCCTCGACCGCCAGCTTCGTCATCGCCGGGTCGAGGTCGACCAGCGTGACGCGCTTCACCTCGTGGCCGTAGCGAAACACCTCGCGCGCCGCGAGCCCGTCACCGCCTCCGAGGATGAGCACCTCGCCGCGTTTGGCCGCTGCCTGAAACGCAGGGTGCACGAGCGCCTCGTGGTAGCGGTACTCGTCGACCGAGCTGAACTGCAGGTTGCCGTTCAAGAAGAGCGAGAAGCCGCGGTGGCTGCGGGTGACGACGATGCGCTGGTACGGCGTGCTCTGCGCGTGCACCACTTCGTCGTTGTAGAGCTGCTCCTCGAAGAAGCTGGTCATCGTGTCGCCCATCCCAACGCCCACGAGGAGCAGCGCCGAGACGAGAATCGCCTTGATGCGCAGGCTCGTGACCGAGCCGGGGAGCACGGGCTCGAGCAGCCAGGTGCTCCACAGACCAACGAGGGCGTTGATGAGGCCGAACACCAGCGAGGTGCGCACGAGACCGAGCTTCGGCACGAGCACGATGGGGAAGAGGAGTGAGGCGAACAGCGAGCCCAGGTAGTCGAACGTGAGGACGCGCGAGACGAGCTCCTTGAACTGGAGCTGCTCCTTCATGATGCGCATCAAGAGGGGAATCTCGAGCCCTACCAACGTGCCGATGACGAGCACCAGGCCGTAGAGCGCGACGCGGAAGTTGCTGCCGGCGGCGAAGGTGAGGAAGAGGAAGGGCGAGCTGATGCCTCCGCACAGGGCGACGGCGAGCTCGATCTCGACGAAGCGCTGCGGCACGCCCTTGTCGATGAAGTTCGACAGCCACGCGCCGATGCCGAGCGCGAAGAGGTAGACGCCGATGACCGTCGAGAACTGCGTGATGCTGTCACCCAGCAGGTAGCTGGCGAGCGTGCCCACGATGAGCTCGTAGATGAGCCCACACGTGGCGATGACCAGCACCGTGAGGAAGAGCAGCGAGCGGTTCACAGGAGCGGAGCCGTAGCAGCGGAACGCCGCGCGAGACAGCAGGGAGCGAAGCGGACTGCTGGCCGAGGCGAAGCGCCCCCCCGAAACAGCGGAGCCGTAGCAGCGGAACGCCGCGCGAGACAGCAGGGAGCGAAGGGGACTGCTGGCCGAGGCGAAGCGACCCCCGAAACAGCGGAGCCGTAGCAGCGGAACGCTGCGCGAGACAGCAGGGAGCGAAGCGGACTGCTGGCCGAGGCGAAGCGACCCCCCGAAACAGCGGAGCCGGAGCAGCGGAACGCTGCGCGAGACAGCAAGGTGCGAAGCGACCCTGCGCACAAGCGGAGCCTGAGCAGAGCAAAAACGAGTGCGAGCCGCAGCGAAGCGACAGGTGACCGAGCGGGGCTGGAGAAGCGGAGCGCTGCGCGAGGCAGCGGGGAATGAAAATGCTCGGACCTGATGGCCGGTGCAGCGACCCCTGAGTACTCGAACTGGCGGTGGTGCGACCGCCGCCCCCCCGCTCGGGCTGCGGCTCTCTACGCTCGAGGTGGATTCAGACCCCGAGTGGGCGACTCACTGCGCGGGCCGCTCGCACGAATGTCGGTCAGGAGTGGCTCGTCGGCGATGACCGGCCAGTGAAGGCCCTCGCATCGTGGCGAGTAAGGCGCGGAGCCAGACGACGCGTCGGAGGCTTTCGGTCAGCCGTGGTACACACGCGAGGCGACGATTTTGCCAGCGCGCACGTCGAAGACCTCGGCCACTGGCATCGGCGCCCCATCGGGAGCGTGCCGCACGTATTCGAGGAACACCCGCTCGTCGTTCGCGGTGAGCGCCGTCTTCTCGTAGCGCAGGCCCGGCAGCCGCTTCATCGCGTCAGCCCACCACGTCGTCAGCGCCGCGCGGCCGACGAGCTTGCCGCCCGTCTCGGGGTGCAGCGTGCGGATTTTGGGTGACGTGTGCGTACAGTCTTCGGCGTACAACGAGACGAGGCGGGACACGTCGCCGGCATTGAACGCGTCGAGCCAGGTGAGGGCGATGGCTTCGTGGGGGTGGGCCATGCCGCGCACATAGCACCTCGCCAACGGATTGAGCGCGCTCGTGCCACTCACTGCCGCATGAGACTCGCGCTCCTTCTCTGCTCGCTCCTCGCCGTGGGCTGCGCCACCGAGCCGCCGTGCCTGCTCGTCTCGGGTGTCGCCGGCCGCACCGTCACCGAGGCGGAGTATCAGGCGCGCGTGCCCGATGGCGGTCGCGTGCTCTCTGGCTCGGTGGAGTGTGAGTACGGCTGGTGTGTTCGCGACTCGTCGGTGCCCGCGCGTGAACCGGCGGCGGCGGCGCTCGGGTACTGCACGCGTCCGTGCGACCCCGACGGCGCCTGCCCTGAGGGCTTGCGCTGCGAGCTCCACGGAGTGGGCCCCTCCGAAGCAGTGGGCGTGTGCGTTCGGTGACGCGTTCATGCGCGCTCTTGGAAGGGACGCGTGGCGGGCGCGAGATGATCCCGCTCCGCACGGTGTGCTACGGCCTTCCCTCGATGCGCACCCTCGCTCTCGTCTTCACCATTTCGTGCCTCGCCGGCGCCGCTGCATCGTCCTGCGGCACCGTCCCCGCCGCCTGCAGCACAAGCACCTGTACGGGCGGCTGCTGTGACGCGAGCGGGACCTGCCAACCGGGCGGGTCGAACCTGGCGTGTGGCGCGGGCGGCGCGCTCTGCCAGGTCTGCACCAACATTCAGGCGTGCACGTTCGGCCAGTGCATCACCAACGCCGCCGGTGGCGGAACAGGCGGGAGCGGCGGCGGGGCAACGGGTGGCGGCACCGGCGGCGGCACGACCGGCGGCGGCACGACGGGTGGCGGCACGACGGGTGGCGGCACGACCGGCGGCGGCACGACCGGCGGCGGCACGACAGGAGGCGGTACGACGGGTGGAGGTACGACCGGCGGCGGCACGACGGGCGGTGGCACGACCGGCGGCGGCGGCGGCACCACGGGCGGTGGAGGCACCCCGAGCTGCAACCTGAACAGCTGCCCTCAAGGCTGCTGCACCCCCACCGGCGTCTGCATCACCAACACCACGCCCGCGCGGTGCGGTGCGGGTGGCGCCGCGTGCACCTCGTGCTCGGCCGGGCGCACCTGCGTCGCCGGCGCCTGCGCACCCTGCAGCGGCTGCATCGACATCAACACCGGCGCCTGCGTCGTCGGCACGAGCAACACGTCGTGTGGTCGCAACGGCGGCTTCTGCCAGACGTGCGACCAGGCCGCCGGCCAGAGCTGCCAGACCGGTCTCTGCACCGGCGGCGCGCAGTGCAACTCGACGAACTGCTCGGGGTGCTGCGACGGAAACACCTGCGTGCAACCCTCCCAGTTTTCGAACGCGCAGTGTGGTCAGGGCTCCGCGGGCGCGGCGTGCGTCTCGTGCTTCGGCGGCAACACCTGCTCGAGTTCCACCCGTTCGTGCGTCATGGGCGGCGGCACCACCGACGGTGGCGGCTTTCCGGGCCTCGACGGCGGCGGGCTCGGGGGCTGCGACGTGGCCAGCCCGAACGCATGCCCCGGCACCGACTGCTGCGATGGCATCGCGAGCCTCGGCATCGGAATCTGTGTCTCGGCCGGCGGAACCTGCCAGCTCGCGCCCACGCCGTTCGTCGGCGGCATCTGCAACGGCGTGACGAAGACCTGTCAGTAACCGTTCTCCCCGCTCGCCGAGAGCAGCGGCTTCAGCCTCAGGGCGCGGCGAAGTAGCTCGGCTCGATGGCTTTCGGCACGAGCAGCGCGGCCTGGTCGCTCGGCAGGTTCACCTTGTAGACGTTGTCGCTGCCGCCCGAGTCCGACGAGAACGCCAACGTCGAGTTCCCCATCCAACAGGGGAATGTGTCGTTGGTGCCGAGGTCTCCCGCGAACGGGGACGTCACCAGCTTCGTCGACAGGTCGATGACGAACAGCCGCGTCGAGCCGGTCGACACGCGCGCGTCGAACGCCGCCTTCGTGCCATCGGGCGACACCACCACGCGGTTCTGAATGCCCTGCGCTTCGTTGCCCAGGAAGTTCGTCACCGGTGCCACCGAGTTGGTCGCCAGCACCACCTTCTGCAGCTGGTTGAACGTGAGCCCCACGCCACCCGCCGCGGTCACCACCTCGAGCCCGTCGGGCGTGAACGAGGGGAAGCTCTGCGCGAGCCCTCCGTTGGCGAGCTTCACGAAGCCCGTGCCGTCGGCGTTCACGATGCCCACGTTCGCCTGCGTGCCCTCGTCGAAGCCGAACACGATGCGCGTGCCGTCGGGCGAATACTGCGGCGTCTTGAAGTTCCTCGCCGCCATCGAGCTCGCGAGCACCGTGGTGATGAGGCCCCCTTCGGTCGCGACCGTGGCGATTTCCGAGTCCATCGTGCCGCCGCGCACGAACACGATGCGCTTGCCGTCGCGCGAGAACCAAGGCGTGCGCACGTTTGCCGACGCGGTCAACGTGGTGGTGGTGTTCGGGTCTGCGTCGTCGACCAGGTAGATGTTCCGGTCGTCTTTGCGAACGAACGAGAAGCCCTTCGTGAAGGTGAAGGCGGTGCCTCCACCGGTGCCACCGCCGGTACCGCCTCCACCACCGCCGCCGCCGCCCAACAGGTCGCAGCTTGCGAGGAACGAGAGGAGAACCACGAGCGCGAGCAGGTGACGCATGTGCATGCGACGCATCGCAGCACGCCTCTGTTCAACCCTCAAACGCGGCGAATCCTGGCCAGCTCGTTTCGGCAGTTGTTGCAGAGGTGCAGCTGGCGCCGCTCGGCGTCGGTGATGGTGCTGGCGAAGAACATCGCGCAGCGGGCGTCTTCGCAGAACGAGAGCCCGATGAGGTGCCCTGTCTGGTGCACGGCCTCGACGAAGGTGCGCCGCTTCCATGCTTCGCCTTCGCCCTTGAGCCGCCAGATGCTCATCACCGACGCATGCGATTCGCGGTCTGCTTCGCCGTAGACGAAGGTCGAGTCGGGCACGAAGAGGTCGACGTCGGCGACGCCGAGGATGAACGGCGTGCCCAGGTCTTTGAGGGTGAGCAGCCGTCGGGCAATCGAGCTGGTGTGGTACTGGTTGCGGTCTTTGTTGAACGCAAACGCGGGCTGCGGCAGCGCCCCCTTGCCGACGTACGCGCTGACGCCAAGCACCTGCGCGATGGGCGCCTCGAGTTCACGCAGAAAGGCCGCCAGCACGGGGCCCACGGGTACCAACTGCAGCTCCTTGACCGCCATGCTGCGCTCCCCCTCGACTGAGGCAAGGCAACGGTACCAGCAACTGCTGCTGATTCTGTCTCACTTCGCGCGGAGTCACACCCGCGCGCTTTCGCTACATCTGGGGCGCGTGGATTTGAACCACGATACTCAGAGTCAAAGTCTGATGTCCTACCCTTAGACGACGCCCCATCGGCTCGCCCAACGACGCAAGATTACGGTGTTTCATGACCGGTCGCAGCACTGATCAACGCAGGAAAAGATAGGCCAGCCCCAACAGCAGGGCGACGATGGTCGTTCCGAGGGCGACGTAGAGGGCCAGATGCGACTGCGGCGCTTCCGGAGGCGTGAGCCCCGCAGGGTCGGTCTGCTGCTCGGCGCCGGGCCGGGTGTCCGATTCCTCTGCGGCGTTGAGCCTGATGGGGGGCAGCGTCGGCGAGCTCTCGCCCTTCTTCTTCACCTCGGTCGGCAGAGGGGCCCGCACCGGCGCGGGCGTGCGCGAGCTGGTGAAGGGCGACTGCATCGGCGGCGCGGTGGGCTCCATTTCCTGCTGCTGCGCGAACTCCCGCTGCGTCTCGTCGAGCGGGTTCATCAGCGGCTGCGGCGGCACGCTGCTCTCGGTCAGCAGCGTCTTCGCGTCGCCCCAATCGCGTTTAGGCACCACGCCGGTGGTGGTCCTCGAGAGGGCCGGGTTCTTGCCCGAGGCGCTCTTCACCGGAGGCAGCAGCGGGTCGACCGCGCTGGTGCGCCCACCGACGATGCGCCGCAGCGCGCGCCGCGCCTCGTCGGCGCTCTGCATGCGCTTCTCGGGCTCGCGCGAGAGCAGGTTCATCACCCACGCCGAGAGCTCGTCGTCAATCAACGGCTGCCACTTGTTGGGTGGAATCGGGTCGTGCTGCATCTTCTGAGAGATCACGTCGATGGCCGTCGCGCCCTCGTGGGGAAGGTGGTTGGTGAGCATCTGGTACACGATGCCGCCCACCGCGTAGAGGTCGGTCGTCGGGGCGACCTTCGTACCCAGCACCTGCTCCGGTGCCATGAAGGCCGGCGTGCCGAGGAGCGTGCCCGGATTCGTCGGCCTCACCGAGCCGCCTGCACGGTCGGCCTGCTTGGCGAGCCCGAAGTCGATGACCTTGATGCCCTTCTGCCCGTCGGGCTTCGACTCGACGAAGACGTTGCCGGGCTTCAGGTCGCGGTGAATGACGCCCACCGCGTGCGCGGCCTCGAGCGCCGAGAGCAGCTCGTCGATGAAGGGGCCGACTTCCTGCATCCGCATCGGCGCGTGCTCTTTGAGGTACTCGTCGAGCGGCGTGCCCTCGAGCAGGTCCATCACGATGTACGGCTGGTCGGTGCGGGGCAGGGTGCCGAAGTCGAAGATGTCGACGATGGCGGGGTGCCGAATCGAGTTGACGGTGCGGGCCTCGCGCACGAGCCGCTGCACCATTTCGGGGTCGTCGGCGAAGTCGGGCTTGAGCACCTTGATGGCCACCGACTTGCCGATGACCTGGTGCAGGCCCTTGTAGACCATGCCCATCGCGCCGGTGCCGACCAGTGACTCGACCTTGTACTGGCCGACGACTTGACCCAACAGCGGGTCGGTGACTGTCACCAGGTTGACGTTGCGAATGGTCTCGTCGCCAACCCGGGAGGACACGGAGCGGACGCTACCACCGCGCGTTCAGCACGCGAGGTTCGAGCTTGACGCCCGCACCACCAGCTCAGGCAGACGCGACAGCCTGCCACACCGGCTTCGACTCGTTCTGGTCGAGGAAGCGGCAATGGTGCGCGAAGAACGCGCCCTTCTTCGAGCACGACAGCACCTCGGCGCGGGCCGAGTGGCCGTTGAAGACCACGTCGACGACTTTGGTGTCGACGCGGCGGTCGAGCAGGAACATCGCCCCGCCTTCCGAGATGTCGCCCGCGACGCTCAGCTCTTCGCCGCGCGTGGCGACGACGAAGCGGGTGTCGATGCGGCGGAAGCGGCGCGAAGCGGCCGAGCCATGCTCGGGGAACTGTGCGGGCGGCCAGTTCGGGTCTTTGATGAGCCCGCGGTGCACACCGAAGCTCGGCGAGAACTTCCCAGAAGCGGTCGAGCGGCCCGTGCGGTTGATGACGGACGAGACGGAGCCAGCCTTCGAGAATGCGTCGTGCATCGTGTATCCCCTTTGCAACCTGCAGGGACACGAATGCTCCACTTGTTCGGTGTATGTCAATCCCCCTACCGTTCCCTACAGTCTTCTTGAGGGATTCTCAGCGCTTGGCGACGGCCGACTTGGGGAGTTTGCGGGGTGCGGCCTTGGCGAGCTTCGTCGCGACGGGGGCTTCTGCAGCGGCGACGGGGCCCTTTTCGATGGCCTGGAGGACGAGGGCGGTGGCGTGCACGAGGTCGGTCGAGCCGATTTGCCCGCTGCCGTTGAGGGGGGCCACGTGGCTGAGGCGGGTCTGACCGGTGGAGGTCGTTACCGTCACCTCGACGCCCCCTTTCACCGAGCGGCCGGTCACCACGAAGTCGCGCCCGCCGCCCTGCACGCAGTTCATCGAGATGCAGAGCGTCTCCTGGAGGGGGCGCGCCGCGCCGCTGACCTGAATGCGCTCGCCCGTGGCCAGAGCGGTGGAAGCGACGGAGACGGCGACGAGAAGGAGCGTGCGGATCATGTCGTCCCCCTGTGCACCCAGCGGGCCAGCACGGCTCACCGGTCCAGGCCCAATGTTGGGGAGTTGCAGTGTTGCGTGGCTTGACGTTGGAGCAGGTCGGCTCCGATCTGAGGCTGCGCCCCCTCACGGTCGTGAACACCCGGTCTGGTTTTCGTGACCCACCCGGACTCCCCGAATCCTACACGCTTTCAGTGGGACTGCTGCTTGCTCAACCGCCGGTACCCCGCAGTTCCGAAAGAAGGCACCCATGAGCAAGAAAGTTCTCGTCATGGATGATTCTCCCTCGATTCGCATGCAGGTCTCGTTGCTGCTCACCCAGGGGGGCTACGAGGCGGTCGAAGCGCAAGACGGGCTCGAGGCGCTCGACAAGCGCACCGGCTGCTCGATGGCCATTTGCGACGTGAACATGCCGCGCATGAACGGCATCGAGTTCGCCGAGCGCGCCGCGGGCTCGATGCCGGTCGTGATGCTCACCACGGAAGGCAACCCCGAGCTCATCGCGCGCGCCAAGAAGGCCGGCGCCAAGGGCTGGCTGGTGAAGCCGTTCAAGCCCGAGCAGCTCTTGTCGGTGGTGAAGAAAGTGGTCGGGTGACGCGTGGGCCACGAGCACTCCAAGCGCGTCGAGGAGCTGTTGTTCACCGTCGGTGCGCAGTTGTTCGAGGCGTACGACCTGCGTCCCTCTTCATCGCCGGGAACGCGCGAGACGCTCGACATCAAGGTGGCGGCCATCATCGGCTTCGCGGGTGACAAGCTGCGGGGCTCGGTGATGCTGGCGATGAGCGACCGCGCGCTGCAACACACCAAGCAGACCCCCGGTGAAAGCGTCGAAGACTGGGTCGGTGAGCTCACCAACCAGCTCGCGGGCCGCTTGAAGAACCGCCTGCTCGGCTACGGGCTCGATGTGGCCATCGCGACGCCTCTGGTCATTCGCGGCAACCGCATTTCGCCGTGTGTCGATGGCGAGACCGGGCCGTTGACGTGGGCCTTCGACAAGGGTGACGCCTACGCGTGGATCGACTGCGACTTCAAACAGGGCGTGGAGTTCGTCGAGACCGGCGCCGTTGAGGTCGCCTCGGAAGGCGAAGCGCTGATGTTCTGAAGCACCCGGTGATTCACCCCTGCGCGGCGAGGCTCGCGCCCACCACGCGCAGCACGACGCCCGTGACGAACGCGCCCATCCACCCCGCGAGCACCAGGCCTTTGCGGCGGTGCTCGAACTGGGAGAACGCGTAATAGAGCGTGTAGAGCGGAAGGCAGAGCACCATGAACCCGGTGCCGACGCTGCGCTGAAACGCGTGCACGAGCACGAGCGCGTAGCAGGGCACGGAGATGAAGATGAGCAGGAGGCCCAGCGCGATCATGTCGGTCTCATACCTCTCAATGCGTGCAGGCAAAGACGTATTCCGCAACGGCCGATGCTAGACGATTCGACATGGCTCTTGTTCGCCTCGTGCTGAACTTCATGGTCGCTGGTGCGCTGTTCGGTGTGCTCGCTGCGAGTCTCATCGGGCCGAAATTCATCGCGTGGAACAACACCACCGAGGCGCCCAACGCGATGTGCATCTGCCATGAGGTCGCGCGGCAGGGCGCCGACACGATGATTCGCTACCAGATGACCTGGTGCGCCGGCGGCGCCGTGCTCGGCGCCATCCTCGGTGGCGTCTACGTGGCGATGCGCAAGAAGACGCTGCCGCCCGCAGCAGCCTGAGTCTGCCCTCTCGCTGCACCCAGAGCGGCCTCGACCGTGCGCACCGCCAACCTCGCCATCGTCTTCACCGACATCAAGGGCTTCACCGAGCGCACGAGCCGGCAGACCCTCGAGCAGAACGAGATGCTGCTCACCACGCACAACGAGCTGCTCGCGCCGCTGTTCAAGAACCTCGGCGGGCGCATCGTGAAGACCATCGGTGACGCCTTCATGGTCACCTTCGAGTCGCCGACCTCCGCGGTGCTCGCCGGCATCGCCGTGCAGGACGCGCTGTGGAAGTACAACCAGTCGGCGGTGGGCGACGAGCAACTGCACGTGCGCGTCGCCATCAACGTCGGAGAGGTGCGCCTCGAGGGCAACGACGTCTTCGGTGAGCCGGTGAACATCGCCGCGCGCGTCGAGGGCATCGCCGAGGCCGACGAGGTCACCTTCACCGAGGCGGTGTACCTCTCGATGAACCGCGCCGAGCTGGCCACCGAAGAGGTGGGCCGCTTCGACCTGAAGGGCATCCCCGAGCCGATACGTTTGTTTCGCGTGTCGCGCGTGTCGACGCAGCCGGGTGAAGCGCCCTACGGCAACAAGGGCCTCGCGAAGGCCGCAGAGAACACCGGCTCGCACAAGGCGCTCGAGCTCGCGAGCTCGGCAGCGAGCAGCGCGCTCCAAAGCACCAGCCGCGTGCTCGAGAGCACCAGCAAGCTGATGCAGTCGTCGCTCGCGACCGCGCAGCAGGCGGGCTTGCCGAAGCGCAACGTGCTGCTCGGCGTCGGCGCGGCCATGGCGGTGCTGGTGCTGCTCTTCGTCGCGCTCGGCAAGAGTGACGTCGAGCGCGCCATCGACGAGGCGGCGCGCGCGAAGACCGAAGAGCGGCGCGGAAAAATCGAAGCCGCGAAGAAGCTCATCAACGCCGAGAAGGAAACGAAGCAGCGCAGCCTCTACCTGGGCCTGTTGTCAGAGAAGCTGGGTGAAGCGGCCGCGGCCTCGCACTACGTCGCAGCGGCGCGCGCCGGCTCCAGAGACGCCGAAGGGCGCCTCATCGACCTGCTCGCGCACGCGAAGTGCCCGGTGCGCGCGGCGGCGGCCGATGGCGTGGCCGACCTGCAGCTCAAGCGCGCTCGCGGCAAGCTCGAAGACCTCGCCGAAGACGGCGGGCCTGACGACGGCGAGCAGGTGCTCATCTTCGGCTGCAACTCGAAGGCGGCCGCTGCGACTGCGCTCAAGCGCTTGAAGGACTGAGAGGACGAACTCCCTCTCCCTGCTGGCGGGGAGAGACGACACCGACTGCGTCGACCACGGGGAACGAAAGTCTTCTCTCCCTCTCCCCGCTTCGCAGGGCGTGGGACTTTCAGGACAGGGTTGGGGTGATGCGCTCAGTGGGCACGACCGATGCAACCCGTCGGCGAGGAGGCTCACCATGACCATCGCCTGCGCCACGCATTTTACGCCGACGTCCGATGACGCAGTTCACGTCGCCGCAACCCTCGCGCGCCGCAGCGGCGAGCGGCTCATTCTCGCCAGCGTGTTGCCCGAGATTCCCTTCTTCGACGCCACCGACGGTCATCTTGATGGAAACGTGGCGATGCACCTCGAGCTCGAGGCGAGTCGGCTCCGTCGCGAGGGCGTCGACGTGGCATCCGAGGTGATGCATGGCCCGCTCGACGTCACGGTGGCCAAGTTGTGCCGGTTCACCCATGCGCGCCTCCTCGTGACGGGCGACACGAGCCACCCGCAGCCCCTCTTCCTCGATGGGCCGCTCGACCAGTTGGTGGGTGGGGTGAGCGTGCCGGTGCTCGTGGTGCGCAGCGTGCGGCCCTTCGACCACTGGCTACGAGACCGGGTTCCCCTGCGCGTGTTGCTCGCGATCGACTCGTCGTGGACCTCGCGGCTCGCGCGCGAGTGGGTGTGGCAGCTCGCGGAGTTCGGCCCGCTCGAGCTCACCGCCTGCCACGTCTGGCACCCGCAGGACGAGCTGCGTCGGCGCAGCATGGCAGGGCCCCTCGACGAGAAGCTCGAGCACGAGCTGATGCGGCTGGTGCTAGACGAGACGCAGTCGGCGCTGTCGCCGCTGCCCGACAACGTGAAACACAAGGTGCGGCTGGAAGTGGGCCACGCGCACGTCGCCGAGCGCCTGATGGAAGTCGGCGCGCAGGAGCGGGTCGACCTGCTGGTGCTGGGCACCCACCGCCAACGGAGCCTGCTGGGTCAGCTCACCTCGGTGACGCACCACGTGCTCGCCGACGCGTTGATGTCGGTGGCCTTCATCCCCGAGCAGGAGGGGCGCGACACGCGGGTCGACCTCGCGCACTGACGCTCACGCAGGTTCGCGCTCGAAGCTGCAGCGCGCGACTCGGGGCTCGCCGTGACGGCGCTGCGCACCAGGCGCGCGCGGGGGCCGAGGTCGTCACGCACGATGAAGTCGAAGAGCACGCGCAACCACGACGGGTGGGCGGCGCTGCGCACGCCGTGGCGTGCCACCTGGGCGCGGTACTCGGGCAGCCGCCACCCGGGAATGTTCATGAAGTCGTGGTGCTCGACGTGGAACCCGACGTTGAAGGTCACGAGGTTGAGCGGGCCATCGTAGGAGTGCGTCTCCTGTCGGCCCTCGAACAGGTAGTGCTCGTGAATGAAGTGCGTGGCGACCGGGTGCAGCCCGTGGCCGAACCACGTCGAGAGCGCCAGGTAGGCAAGCCCGGCCGGGCCCAGCAGCTTCCACCACACGAGGTTCAGCACCACCATCGCCCCGATTTGCAACAACTCGGTCGATGAGATGCGTCGCGCGTACCGGGCACCGCGCAGCACGTAGACGAGCGGGTAGAGCGCGAGCCACACCAGCTTCGCCCCGCGTCGGGTGCCGACGACGTCGAGCTCGATGGGGAGCGGCAGGTCGGAGTCACGGCCCTCGGTGCCGAGGTGCACGTGGTGCTCGAGGTGGTAGCGGTGGAACGTCTCGGAGATGGGCACCACCATCGGTGCGTTGGCGACCCACGCCAGCACGCGGTTGGCGAGCGGCGTCTTCGCGGCGAGGTGGTGTGCCGTCTCGTGAATGCTCTGCCCCAGCCAGTGGCTGAGCACTGCGCCCACGGCCCAGGCGCTCGTCACCCACAGCCACCACGGCGCAGTGGAGAGCAGGAAGGCGAGCGCGAGCTGCGCAACGGCCACCGCGAGCGTGACGGCGATGGTGCGCCGGTCGAAGCCGAAGAGCGTGGCGATGCGCGGCTCCATCGCGAGCAGCGCGCGGCGGCGTTCGCGGTGCGGCTCGGGGGCGTCGGTGCGCTCGAAGCGCAGGTCGTGGGTGTCTTTGCGGAGCACGCGCGACGCAGCACTGAGGCCACGCCACACCTGCTGCACCCAGCGCGGCTCGTCGAGCAGCCCTTCGTCGAGAATGAAGCGGAGGCTCAGCTGACCGTTGACCTCGAACTCCGCGGCCTCGGCGGCGCGGAAGTGGGCGGAGCGTCGCCTCGAGCGTCGCGGGGCTGGGCGCGAAGCGGCGCGTGATGGCGTGGCAGTACTTGAGGTGGCGCTCTTCGTCTTTGAGCAGCTCGGCGAAGAGGTCGGCGGTGGTCGGGTCGACGGGGCGCAGCACGTCGATGAAGAGCGCGAACTGCCACACCACGCGCTCCTCGAGCACCTGCAGGAAGAGGTACGCGCGCATCAGGTCTTCGGGCGTGTCGAGCGGGTGGGTCATCACGCCGAGGCGCGCGTCGAGTCCCGCGGCGATGTTGAGCTGCGGTGGGAGTTTCGGGCGCTCGACGCCGAGCTCGTCGACGCGCGCCCACAGCCGCGCTGCGTGCTCGACCTCATCGGCGTAATGGCGGCGAATGAGGCGTTGCACCTCGGGGTCAGACGCGAGCGACGCGAGGCGCTCGAAGACGGCGACCTCGCCCGAGGCCTCAGCGTGTGCGACCTGCGCGAGGAGATGCGCGCGGCCGCGAGGGGACTTCACCAGCTGCTGCAGGAAGAGACGGTTCGCTTGCTCGACGAGGTTCATGCGCTTCACCGTAGGGAGCGCCCCCCTTCGGCAAAATTCGCATTCCCCCCGCGCGAGCGGGAGGTGCAAGTCGTTGATTCAGCTCTCGAATCGGGTGTCGTGGCGGCGACGCCTCGACCCGCCGTTCATGTTCTTCGAATGTCATTGCGGAGCGGCGAAGACCATCTGGACGGTGGCGGTCGCGTTGCCTTCGTGCGCGGGGAACTGCCAGGTGCGCGCCCGGTTGCTGAGGCAGTCGTCCACAGCGCTCACGCCGAGGCCCTGGTTCAGCTTCGACGCGGTGACCGAGCCGTTCCCGGCGATGACCATCTGCAACACGACCTTCCCTCCGATGCCGGGGTTGCGCAGCAGCTCACGCTCGAAGCAGAACTGCACTTGCCCGCGGTTGCGCAGCACGATGCGCTTCACGATTTCCTTGTCGAGCGCGCCGTTCACCTGCACGTCGAGCACCTTCACCGTCGGGCGCGGCGGCGGCGGTGGCGGCGCGAAGTTCCGCAAAGAGGGCCCGGTGTACGGCAGCGGCTTTGCGTCTTTGTCGAGCGGCACCGCCTTTACGTCGAGCTCGGGGACGTCCTTGACGACAATCTGCTCGAAGGGGTCGATGAGCTTCGTCGACGTCGCGCTCGGCCCTGAGAGCGTGGGGGGCGGGCTGAACATGCCCCCGCCGCTTCCGCAACCCTGCACCCACATGACGTAGCGGCCTTGAAAGCGGTTGGTCTTCGCGGGGCCGGCGACTTTCACCTCGGGGATGCCGCCGTGAATCGGGTCGGCAATCTTGAAGACGAGGTCATCGGGCGCGCTGTCTTTCGTGTAGCGCAGGTGCAGGCGCGTCACCGTCGCGGCGCTGGCGAACGCGGCGATGCCCTCGTCGGTTTTGATTCTCGGCAGCAGATTCACCCCGAGGTAGCGCGCGAGCGGGTTGTCGACGGGGTGCGGTGGCGGACACGGGTCGCACGTCACGCCGTAGATGCCGCCACTGACCATCTCGGTCGGGGGCGGGAGCGCGCCCTGCCAGGCGAACTCGGTGATGGCGGCCTTCGGGTGCTTCGCGAAGGTGCGGGTCAACAGCTCCTTGTAGAAGCCACCGAACTGCGGCTGCGCGCGGGTGCGCACGTCGATGTTGGTGGGCACGAGCACGTTGGGTGAGTTGGCGAGCTCGTACCGGCTCTTCGCGATGACGTGCACGATGAGGTCTTGCGTGCCGCCGCTGTTGAGCAGGCCCAGCCGCACCGGCAGCTCGAACTTCTCGCTGTCGTAGTGGAAGCGCAGCGGAGAGAGCACCGCGTGGCCGTCTTGCAGCTTCACCTTCTTCGCGTTCACCTTCGCGACGAAGAACTTCGAGCCATTCTGCACGTACGGCTGGAGCGCGGCCTGCGCGCCTGCGGGAATCTGGTACTTGTTTTCTTTGAGCCAGATCTCGAGGCCGAGTGAGAACTTCGCCGAGAGAATGACGATTTCGTATTCCTCGACTTCGAACTTCGCCTCGACCGTGACGCCGAGGTCGCGCGGCATGCCTCCGATTCCACTGGTGCCCAGGGTGCCCAGCCCACCGCCACCGCTGCCCATGCCCATGAGGCCCAGACACGACTCGGTGGGCTGCTCGACGAGGCGCGGCGAGGTGAGCTCATCGAGCCGCGTGAACGCCTCGCGGGGAATGGTCTGCACATTCTCCTTCGCGAGCACCACTGGCACGGGCACCACCAGCGCGAAGTCTTCGGGCGGCCCGCGGTAGTTGTTCTGCATCGAGAGCACGGTCTTCGTGCCGTCACGCAGCAGCACCACCATCGAGGCGTCGTTGAACAACTGGGCGCCGCCGCCAGAGACGTAGAAGCCGCAGAAGGCGTGCGCGGCGGACGCGATGAGAAGCGACGTGATGAGCGAGAGACGAAGGAACACGGTGAGCCCCCTGACACCGGGAAGAAGGCGCACGTTCCCACGCTTTGACCTTCAGTGTGAGCGCCACCTCTCTCCCTCTCCGCCTGCGGGGCAGAGGGGAGTGACCACGCACCGCGCGCGGGTCGACCCGAAGACGGCCGCGGGAACGCCGAGCACACCGAGAGCGAGCAGTTCCTCGAACGACCGCTCGCTCACGGCGAAGTAGCCGACACACGGGTTGAGCTTCAGCTCGGGGCGTTGAAGGGTCCAGGCGTCGAGTTCCTTCGCGGCTGCGCTGAGTGACGCAGCCACTTCACGCGGGCGATTCGGAAACTCAGTCAACGCGGCGTACGCGATGCGCAGCTTTGCTTCGTCTTTCGGCAGCGCGGCGAAGGCGGCGCGGGCGCGCGACATCCAGTCCTCGGGCACGATGCAGATGCCGCCGTGATCAGGAATGAGCCAGCCCTTCGAGAGCGAGCACAGCAACGCAGCGTGACCACTCTCGAGCAGCCGCAGCGCGTTCTTCGTCGGCGGCGTCGCGTACGCCGAATCGATGATGATCAGCTTCCCGTTTCGAGCCCAGGTGATCAGCGCGTCGGTCTGCTGATCCGTCAGCGCGGTGCCCCACGGCTTCGAGGGCTCGCAGATCAACACCGAGTCGCAGTCTTCACGCAGGCCGAGTTCCAACGTGGACTCGTACGGCACCACCTGCACTCCCGCTTCTGACGCGAGCTGCAGGTAGACCGGGTACACGTCGGAAGGAATCGCGACCCGCTGTACGAGGCCGAACAGCGCGCGCAGTGAGCGACGCACGCCGTGACTGACGAGGGTGCGCGCCTTCCACCCGGCGGGGAGTTCGAGGTGCGCGAGGAAGCGCTCGGCGAGGTGGCAGCGGTAGGGCGCTTCGCGGTGCGTCGAGGGCGCGATGACCGAAAACCTCGGGCCGAGAGAGCGGTAGAGGTTCAGCTCGGCGCGGTCGATGAGCTCGGGCCGAGAGCGCTTGAGCTCTTCACGCTGCGCGAGGAACTCCTTCACTCCCTCTCCTCCTGCGGAGGAGAGGGTCGGGGAGAGGAGGCGAACGCATGAGCGACCCTGGACTTCGGATCTTCCAGCGACGCCAGGCACGACCCGTCGGCCATCACGTTCCACGAGCGCACGAACCGGTTCGCGCGTTCCCACCCGACGGAGGGCTCGGTGTACGCAGCGACCTTCACCCTGCGCCCCTCGACCTCGCCTTCGAACACCGGGCTGCCCCACGGGAGCTCGTCACGCTTCACGAACCCGAGCGACTTCATCGCCTCGAGCACCACCGCGAGCGGCACCTGGTTCTCTTCACAGAAACGATTCACGACGCTCGGGGCCCACGGGTTCTCCGACAGGCTCGAGACGTACAGTTCCTTGAAGCACACCTCGTGGAACCCCTCGCGTACCGAGCGCTGCACGTACGCCCGCACGTCTTCCACGGTCGCCACGCCCTGTCGCTGCAGCACGCAGATGGCGCGCACGCGCAAGCCGGCCTTCACCCCAGACCGCGCCACCTCGGCCGAGTTGACGGAGAGCCCCATGACCCGAGCGTCGTGTTCTGCGTCGAGACCATGGCGGCTCAGCGCGAGCGTGGTGAGGCCGTGGTGGCGCAGGTCGTTGATGAACGGTGCATCGAGGCGCGCGCCGTTGCTGATCAACAGCGTCTTCGAAAATCGCTCCGAGAGCCCGCGCGTCAACGCGAGCAGCTTCTCGCGCGCCAGCAACGTCGGCTCACCCCCGCCCGTCACCACCGCGCGCTCGGCCCCACGTCGCACTGCTTCATCGGCCCACGCGAGCACGTGCTCGAGCGACGCGCTCTGCTGCCGCTCGAGGTCCGACACACTCGCCTTCGAGAAGCAGAACGCGCAGCTCGCCTGGCACGCCCGCGCGACGGGCAGCACCGAGAACGAGCGCGGTCGACACTCGTCCCACCGCGCGAGCGTCGCGTCGTGCAACTGAAACGCGTGCGCGGTGACGTCTTCGTGGCGCGTCGGCACCAGCTGTCCACCGTCATCGACCCACGCGACGCCGCTCAGCGGCACTTCGGGTGAGGGCCAGCGCCACCCGATGTCGGTGCCGGTGACATCATTCTGTTTCACGGCCTCACTCGGCAGCCGCGCGCGCAGCGCCACCACCCGGTCACCCCCGAGCCCCAACTTCGCGACGAGCTTGCGCACCTTGCCGAGGCCCGGCGCCCAGCTCTCGTCTTCGCGCAGCAGATAGAACGCGTCGCGGTACGTCGACTCGGTGATGCGCGCCTTCGAGTAGCGCATGCCGTAGCGGTCGAAGCCGCGAAGCCAGTTCGACAGGGGAATGAAGGCGATGAATGACGCTTCCGGCTCCATGGCGACCGGAAGTGTTGAATGGTCTCAACTAAGAGTCAATAGGGCTCTATCAGTCGAACACGCCGCGCTTCTGCTGGTCGCGCTCGATGGAGCGAAAGAGCGCCCCGAAGTTCCCTTCGCCGAACGAGCTGTGGTTCTTGCGCTGAATCAGCTCGATGAAGATGGGGCCCACGAGGTTCTTCGTGAAGATCTGCAGCAGGCACCCCTCGTCGTCGCCATCGACGAGCACGTTGCGTTTGCGCAGCTCGCCCTGTCTTCGGTGACGCGCGGCACGCGCTGAAACGCTTCGACGTAGTACTCGTCGTCCATGTCGAGCATCTCGATGGGCGAGCCCTCGAGCTTCTGCAGCGAGCTCAAGATGTCTTTCGTGATGAACGCCAGGTGCTGAATGCCGGGGCCTTTGTATTCCTCGAGGTACTCGTTGATTTGCGACTTCTTCTCGTCGGCCTCGTTGATGGGGATGCAGAAGCGCCCGCACGGCGAGCGCAGCGCGTACGAGGTGAGCCCCGTCTTCGCGCCGCGAATGTCGAAGTAGCGCACCTCTTCGAAGCCGAAGACCTGCTTGTAGAAGCTGGCCCACTGCCCCATCGTGCCCTTGTCGACGTTGTTGGTCAGGTGGTCGAGCGCGAGGAAGCCCTTGTCGCTCGCCAACTCCGGAGACTCGAGCGGCAGGAAGCCCTGCGACACCCAGCGGTCACCCGCGTCGAAGTCGTCGACGAAGTAGATGAGGCTGTCTCCGATGCCAAAGACGGCGGGCAGCGGCCTGCCCCGGCGCAGGTAGTCACCTTCCGGCCGTGAGCGCGCGCCGCGCACCATCGCCACCTCGTGCGCCCGCTTCGAGTCTGTCGCGCGCCAGCCCATCGAGCAGATGCTGGGGCCATGCAGCGCGCCGAACTGCGCGGCGAACGAGCGCGGCTCGCGGTTCACGAGGAAGGTGATGTCGCCCTGACGGTAGAGGTCGATGGGCTTGCTCTCGTGGCGCATCGTCTTGCTGAAGCCGAAGGCCTTGAAGAGCGTGTCGAGGCGCTCGGGGTCGGGCGAGACGAACTCCACGAAGTCGAGGCCGTCGAGGCCGCACGGGTTGTGGTCGGACACGGGGAACTGGGGCTGCATCACTTCTTCTCCTTCCACGACGTCCAGTAGTCGGTGACTTCGGTGGGGGTGGCGGCGCTGAGCACCTGCAGCGGGTTCTTCGTGTCGAGCATCACCGCGACCTCTTCGGTGCGCGTCGCGGCCTTGCTGCGGTCGAACGCGGCGGCCTGCGGCCCGTGGTGAATGCCCTGCGGGTGGAAGGTGAGCATTCCCGGCGCGATGCCCGCGCGGCTGAAGAAGTCGCCCGAGTGGTAGAAGAGCACCTCATCGAAGTCGATGTTCGAGTGGTAGAACGGCACCTTCAGCGCGGCCGGGTCTCCGTTCTCGAGCGGCCTCGGCAAGAAGCTGCAGACCACCGCGTTGCGCATCACGAAGGTTGTGTGGGCCGACGGAGGCAGGTGGTACCGGTCGCTCGACACCGGGCGAATGTCGCGCACGTTCAACTTCATCGCCGCGAGCGTGCCCTTCCACCCGAGCACGTCGTGCGGGTTGAACGGGTAGAACACCTTCGTCAGCTGGCCCTGCTGCTGAATGCGCAGCTCCCACTCGCCGGCCGCGTTCGGCGTCAGCGAGCTGCCCTCGGGCGTCGGCACCTGCACCACCGCCGGGTCGAAGAGCGCGTGCTGACCGAGCATGCCCTTCTCGGGGAAGTTCACTTCGCTGAAGGCCTCGATGACGAGCAGGCGCGACGCGCTGGTGGGCGAGAGCCGGTACGCGGTGCCGCGCGGCAGCACGAGGTGGTCGCCCGGCTCGTATGACAGCGGGCCGAAGTCGGTCTCGAGGCGGCCGGCGCCGGCGTGCACGAAGAGCACCTCGTCGGCGTCGCCGTTGCGGAAGAGGTACGGCATCGGCGCGTTCAAGGTCGCCAGTGAGAGCTTCACGTCGGCGTTGCCGAGCACACCCTGCCGCGCGGTGAGCCAGTCGTCGCCGCGGATCCAGGGGATGTCCATGGGTCGATTCGTAACGAACGGCCGCTGTTCGACGAAAGTGACAAAGATGACGCAGAGACTGTCGACGTCATGAACATTCGGTCGGGGAGTGCGCTGTCTATGTAGAGTGAGTATATAGAGGTCATGTCCAGGTCGACGCGCGCGAAGATTTTCTGGTCGGGGGGCAGTCAGGCCGTTCGGCTCCCCAAGGCGCTTCGGCTGCCGGGAACCGAGGTGTCGATTCACCGCAGCGGCGATTCGCTGGTGCTCGAGCCGATTGACGACGGCGACAGCTGGGCTGGTTTCTGGGAACGCCTCGTGCCGTTGGCCGACCCCGTCAAGCGTCACCCGACCAAACCGGTTGAGAAGCGCAGGCCGCTGTGAGGTTGCTGCTCGACACCGACATCTGCATCGCCATCATGAACCGCGATGAGCGCGTTCGAGCCCGCCTCGAGTCCACGGTGCCGTCGCAGTTGCGCATGAGCGCCATCACCCTGGCGGAGCTGCGCTTCGGCATCGCAAAGAGCGACAGCGCGCGCAGGGCCACTGCCAACTTGAGGGTTCTGCAGGCGAAGGTGGCCACGGTGCCCTTCGATGAGGCCGCAACCTTCGAATACGGCGCGCTCCGAAAGGAACTCGAGCGGCGCGGAGCACCCATTGGCCCGCTCGACACCTTGATCGCCGCACACGCCCTGTCGCTCAGGTGGACGCTGGTGACGCACAACACCCGCGAGTTTCGTCGGGTCCCCGGGCTCAAGGTGCAGGACTGGCTCTGATCACTGAGCAGTCGCCAGCTCGCCACACGGCACCTTCGGGCGGGCGTGGTGCTCGTCGTGAAACGCGAAGCTGAGCAGCACGGCGCTCCCGGTCCACGACAGGTGGAGCGCGATGGCCTTCATCCACCGCGGCGGCTGGTGCGGCAGGTGGCTCGCCCACGCGCTCGCCGTGAGCCCCATCGCCAGACAGGTCGCGAGCCACGCCTGCCCCGCCGGCCACTGCATGGCGAGCAGCGGCAGCACCCCACACGCCACGTTCTCGACCGCGATGAAGCGCCGGTCCCGAGCGCTCGCCGCGCGCCACGCTTCGAGCCGCAGCGCGACGAAGTTCGATGGGCCGAGCGAGAGCGCCTTCCAGAAGCCCATGCTGGCACCGACACCCTCGAGGTCGTCGCCGGCGAGGGGTCGCGCGTGATGGCGCAAGTGCATCAGCCGCATCGAGTGGCCGCTCACCAGCATCGGCAGAGCGGCGAGCGCGAGCAGTCCTTCGTTCACGGCCCGGGGCAGCCGGAGCGCACCGTGCGCCACGTCGTGCGCGAAGGCGAAGGCGCCGAGGTACGCCGCGAGCGCGAACAGCACGCCGAGCTCAGCCGACTCGTGGAAGAGCGCGAGCCCCAGCAGCGGTGCACCGAGCCTGAGGAGGTGGGTTCTCATGCCCTCCCCCAAAGCGAGGCTCGTGCCACCGCGTGGTTGCGCACACCTGCAGGCCGGCCCTGTCCACGGCGTGGACACCACCCGTCCACACGGTTCACATCGCCGCGGGCCAGGTGCCCGTCACCTCGAGGTGGCACGACGCTCGCTTGGGCTGCCGCGAATGCTCACTGCGACTTTGTTTCTGCTTTCCATCGGCCTGCTCGGGGCCTTCGACATCGCGTACTTCCACACCTGGTGCGCGCGCCTCACGCGTCGCGCCGAGTCGCGCACCGAGGCCTCGATTCACGTGCTGCGTGGCTTCGTCTACGGGGCGCAGTTCCTGGTGGTGCCCAACGTGCGGCTGCAGGGCGCCTGGTTCTCCGCGCTGGTGGTGCTCTTCGTCATCGATGCCTCCATCGCCGTCGCCGACGTGCTCTCGGAGCCCGCATCGCGCAAAGCCGACGGCGGCCTCACGCCCAGCGAGTACTTGATTCACGTGGTGCTCAGCGTGCTCGTCGGCGGGCTCCTGCACTCGGTGTTCGCGACGGCCTGGGGTGACTGGCGCGAGCCGACGCGGGTGCTCTTCGTCACCGAGGTGCCGTGGGCGCTGCGCGTGTTCATGGCGTGCATGGCCGTTGGCTCGGTGGCCGTCTCACTGCTCGAAGCGCTCAGCTTGTGGGAAGTGACGTGGCGCGCACCGAGGCCGATTCACGTGCGCGTGCGCTTGAAGACGTCGCTGCGTGCGCTGTGGGACTTCACGCAAGACCACCACCTGCACCCGTCGTGGGACCACCGCTTCTCGCGCATCGAGATGCTCGGCGCTGAAATCAAGACCGGCACCACGATGCGCTACGAGAAAGACCTCGGGCCCTTCACCATTCGCGGCTTCGGTCGCTACGCGCTGCACCGCCCGCTGAAGCAGTCGACCTTCGAGTTCTGGAGCGACGACTGGCGCTCCCTCATCACGCGTGGCGCGGGGCTGTGGCGGTACACCGAGCTGCCCGACGGCGTGGTCGAGTTCGCGACCTCGTACACCTACGCGGTGCGGTGGGGTCTGCTCGGGCGCGTGTTCGACCGGCTCGTCTTTCGCCCTGCGTTTCAGTGGTACACCGAGCAGAGCTTTGAGCGGCTCGCGCGCACTCATTTCCCCGACGGCGCCTCGAAGGTGCTCGGTGCCCACGGCAGATTGCCGGCGCGCTTCGTGGAGGCCTGACGCATGAGCGAAGTCGCGGTGCTGTGTCTGTACCCGCTGTGGGCTGTCGCGCTCGGAGTGGCCGCCATCTCACTGCGCCTCGGTCGCGCGGTGGGCCGCGGCGTGGTGGCGCTCTGCGCGTGCCTTGCGGTGTGGGCGCTGGGGCTCACGCTCACGCAGAACCCGCAGACGCAGGGCTGGGCGGCGCAGTTGATTCCCAGCGGCATGCTGCTCGCCGGCGGCTTCGTGCACGCGTTCGTCGACGTCGCGAAGCTCGAGCGGCGAGGGTGGCTCGTCGCCTGCGCGTGGGGCTGGGGCGCGGCCATCTCGGCGCTGGGCTTCGTCGCGCCGCAGTTTCTGTTCGACCCCGCAACGTCGACGCCCGGGCCGGGCTTCTGGGCGGTCGCCATCGTGTCGACCTTCGCCACCCTGGGAGGGCACGGGTGGATGCTGAAGCACACCCTCGCGGTGCAGGGGCACGAGCGGCGCCGGCGCGGCGCGCTCTTGCTCGCCAACCTGCTGGGCGCGCTCGGCGGCGGCTTCGTCATCGTGCTCGAGGTGGTGCAGTGGGGCACGGTGGTGATGGCGGCTCCGTTCTTGTTCGGGTCCATCGCGCTGGTGACGTGGAGCGTGCTGCGCGACGAGACCGGCCGTCACGGAGAACTCGTGCGGCAGGGGCTCTGGTCGGCCGTGGTGACGGCAGCGCTTTCAGCGGTGGGGCTCACGTTCTTCGTGGGCACGGTCGCGCCGCTGCTGATGCCTGCGAACGGCGTGTGGCTCTGGGGGCTGTGGGTGTTCTTCATCGCCGCGCTGCCGCTCGACCCGCTGCGGCAATGGGTGGTCGAAGGCCTCGCGCGGAAGCTCTTCTCGCGCCCGATGGGGGTGGGCGCGCTGACGAGCGAGCTCGAACAGACCGAGCAACGCGCGGTGCATGCGGAGCAGCTGGCCGAGCTGGGGCGCGTGGCGAGCGTGGTGGCTCACGAGGTGCGCAACCCGCTGGGCGTGATTCTCGCGCAGACGAAGCTGCTCGAGCGCGAAGGGGTCAAGCCCGAGCGCATCGCCGACGTGCGGGACCAGATTGCGCGCGCCTCGAAGTTCGTCGACGAGCTGTTGCGCTACGCGAAGCCGCGGGCGTTCACCGTGGCGCGCGTCGAACTGAAGGACGCAGTCGAGCGCGCGGTGGGTCACGTGCGACAGGCGCTGGGCACGCAGGTGACGATGGAGACGCCGGCGTCGGGGTTCAGCATCGAGGCTGATCAACAGGCCGTCGTCGATGCGCTGGTGGTGTTGCTCTCGAACGCCGCGATTGCGCTCGGCGCGCAGCCCGACGCGCGCATCGTGGTCTCGCTCGTGAAGCAGGAGCGCGAGGTGGCGCTCGTCGTCGAAGACAACGGGCCGGGGGTGCCGGCCGAGCTGGCTCCGAGGTTGTTCGAGTTGTTCGCCACCGGCCGCGGTCGAGACCACGCGCACCCGGGCATCGGCCTCGGGCTCGCCATCGCGCGGCAGCACGCGCTGCGCCACGGGGGCTCGTTGTCGCACGAGGCGGTCGTTCCTCACGGGGCGCGCTTCACGTTGCGATTGCCAGCCTGAGGCACACGACGGGACCCGCAGCGTCGCGACCGCGCCACTCGATTTCGACCCGGTTCCTTCGAGTCGCCAAATCGGTTGGCAGGAGCATCGCCGGTGATGCGCTCGCTCCCCACATGACTCACCTGAGGTGACCTGCTCGAGCTTTGAGTTCAACCAGGTCATGCCATTGGATGGCAGGAGCATCGCTGGTGACGAGCTCGCTCCATCACATGGCTCACGTGAAGTGACCTGCTCGAGCTTTGAGTTCAATCAGGTCATGCCATCGGATTGTCGGAGCATCGCCGGTGACGGGCTCGCTCCGTCACATGGCTCATGTGAAGTGACCAGTTCGTGCTTTTCGTTCAACGAGGTCACCATGTGGGATGGCAGGAGCATCGCCGGTGATGCTCCTGCCATCCCATATGGCTCAGGTGAGGTCACTCCTGCTCGAGGAGAGGGGCTGTCGCACCCTCGGCGTTGCGCCCAACCCATTCGCCGAGTTCAACCTTGTCGGCTGTCTTTCGTCGCGGCGTGCTGAGCCTCGAGAAGGCTACGGTGCACCCGATGAAAGTGCTGCTGGTCGACGACGACGCGAGCCTGCGCAAGGTGCTGTCGGAAATTCTGCGAGCCGAGCGGTACGAGGTCGTCGAAGCCGCGAGCGGTCCCGAGACCGAAGCCCAGTTCGCCGCGCACGCGCCGAGGTTGGTGGTGCTCGACCTGATGTTGCCGCCCGCCGGCACAGCCGAGGCCGGTGGAGCGCTCATGCGCCGCCTCCTCGAGCGCCACCCCGCCGCGAAAATCATCGTGGTGAGCGGCACCGGTGACACCGCGCTCGCGCTTGGGCTCGTGCGCACGGGCGCCTACGACTTCCTCGCCAAGCCGGTCGACCCTGACGTGTTGCTCTCGGTGCTCGGCCGCGCACGCGCACGCCTCGAGCTCGAAGACCGCGTCGGTGAGCTGGAGCAGAAGTTCGCTGCGACGCCCGAAGGCCTCGTGGGTCGCAGCGCGCCGTTTCAAGACGTCATCTCGCTCGTCGAGAAGGTCGCGCCGACCGAGGTGCCGGTGCTCATCACGGGAGAAACGGGCACCGGCAAAGAGGTCATCGCCCGCCTGCTGCATGCGCGCAGCCGCCGCGCCTCGAAGCCCTTCCTCGCGGTGAACTGCGGCGCGCTGGTGCCGACGCTGCTCGAGTCGACGCTCTTCGGTCACAAGAAGGGTGCCTTCACCGGTGCGGTCGCCGACACCAGAGGCCTCTTCGTCGAAGCCGATGGCGGCACCTTGTTCCTCGACGAGATTGGAGACCTCGAGGCCGGGCTGCAGGTGAAGCTGCTGCGCGTGCTCGAGAACGGCGAGGTGCTCGCGGTCGGCTCGTCAAAGAGCGTAAACGTGAACGTGCGCATCCTCTCGGCGACGCACCAGCCGCTGAAGGAGAAGCTCCGCGACGACCTGTACTGGCGCATTCGCGGAGTTGAGGTGTCGCTGCCGCGCCTCGCCGATCGACACGGTGATTTGCCGGTGCTCGCCCAGCACTTCCTCACGCACGCCCGCGCGCTGGTGCCTGGTCACGTGAACCCGCGCCTCTCTCCGGCGGCGTTGCGCGTACTCGAGAGCGCGACGTGGCCAGGCAACCTGCGGCAGCTCAAGCACGAGATGCAGCGGGCGCTGGTGCTCGCTGGCGCGCGCGATGAGATTCTCCCCGAGGACCTCTCGCCCGAGCTCACCGCGCAGGCGCCCGCGTCGGCCGATGCCGACCTCACCCTCGAAGGGAAGATCTCCGCGCTCGAGCGAACCGAGCTGTCGCGTGCGCTCGCCGCGACCGGCGGCAACAAGAGCCACGCCGCTGAGAAGCTGGGCCTCTCGCGCCAGGGGCTCCTCAACAAGCTCTCGCGCCACGGCCTCAAGTGACCTGAAAATCACCCGCCGGCTGCAGCGCGACCGCGGCACCAACCTCGGGCGAGGTGTGGGACTTCAGCAGCCGAGGAACGCCGGCCACCCGCACCGCTGGCATCTCCGTCGTGAAGCTCGCTGCCCCGGCGTCACTGAATGTCGAACGCCGCCGAGACCGCGGGGTCAAACCCGTTGCCCGTGGCGGTCAACGTGCAGCCCGTTGCGGGCGTCGAAATCTTGAGCCCGAAGAAGCTCGCGACGCCCTGCACGGCATTCACCGTCGTCAGGCTCGTGGAATCGAGTGACGGGCTGCACGAGCCGGGCGTCACGGTGACGGTCACCGCCGCCGACGACGAAGTGACGAGCGCGCCGTTCTGCTCGACGTTCACCGTGGGCACCGGTCGCAGCAGGTTCTGTGACAGCGTGTTCGATGGCGAAGTGGCGAAGCGCAGCCTGGTGCCCGACGTGAAGGTGACCATCGCGAGGTTGGCCCCAGACGACGAGCCCGAGCTCACGTTCGCCGTGACCGTCACCGGGCCGGGTACGCTCGAGGTGAGCAGCGTCGTCGCCACGCCCATCGCGTTGCTCTTGACCTGCGTCGCCGTCAGCGTGGCCCCGGGCGAGGCGCTGAACACCACCAGCGTCTCCTGCGGCGGCGAGACGGCGGCGGTGATGGTGACCGATTCGGAATTGACGAGCGCGACGGCCTTGTCGGCAGCGACCGACACCGAGACGGGCCCACAGCCGACCAGCATCAAGAACACCAGGGGGAGTGCACGCATGCGCGCGCCCTTACCAGCTCCGCGTCGCAGCGAGCGGCGACTGAACAATCACCCCATGAACGTCACGCTCGACCAGGCCCGCGCCCTCGACGCGTTCGCGCGAGCGGCAAAGGCGCCCACGCGCACGCTGCTGTCGGTCGACTCGCTCGACGGCGTGGCGTCCCGCTTCGAGGCCGAAGACGCGCAGCTGATGGTCACCGTGCTGCCCGTCGATGCGTCGCCGTCTCTGGAGGTGCACCGCTTGCCGAAGCTCCGCGCCCGCCTCGTCGCGCACAAGTCGCACCCGCTCTCACGCCTGAAGAAGGTGACGCGCAAGGCCCTCGCTGAGCACGTGTTGCTCACCGTGCGAGGGAGTGACCCGCGGCTGCACCTCGCGACCGCCGAGCTCGACACGCAGAGCATGGTGCACCTGTTGGACTTTCACGCGAAGAAGGACGCCATCGTCGCCGGGCTGGGTTTCGGCTGGTTGCCCGACTGGCTCATCGAGCGCGAGCTGCAGCGGGGCAAGCTGAGCCCTCAAGCTCCCGCAGGGCAGCGTTCACGTCTTCGAGCCCGGGGTCGTCGTGCGGGTCCGCCAACGCTGGCAACGCGACCCGGTTGCTGCTCCAACGCCTCACTCTTGGCGACTGAGAACGTGCCACCGTTGCACTGAAAGTCCTGTAAAAACAAAGTGTTGGTAAAATCTTCGTATGGGGCGATGCGTCACACCGTGAAGATCATGTACACACCGCGCCCATGTTGGACGACACCCGGTTGGACGGAAAACTTCAGGAGCTGTCCCGCGAGTTGATGATGCGTTCGATGGTGCCGGGGTTCGGCATCGCCGATGCCTTCACCATGAAGGGCCTCGATGAGTCCGGCCGCCCCGGTCTCTTCGCCGCGATTCTGCTGGCGCCCGGCAAGGTGGCCGAGCTCGAGACGCTGACGACCTTCCGGCAGTTGCTCACGCAGCGCCTCAAGCAGCTCGACACGCGCACCCCGGCGTGGCCCATCGTGGTGCAGGCCGCGCCCGAGGTCATCGACGCGCAGAACACGGTGCCCGGTGGCCGCGACTACTTCAACCAGGTGAAGACCGAGCTCGTCGCTCGTACCCAGCGCATGAAGCAGCGCGTCTCGGTCTCGCAGATGCCCGCCGTGCGCCTCGCGCCCGAAGACCTCCAGCCGAAGAGCACGGTGCAGGTGAAGAAGGCCGCTCCGGCGCGCCCGACCGCTCGCAAGACCACCGCTCGGCGCACCGCCAAGGCTTCGGCCTCGGCTCGCACCGCCCGCGCGCGTCGCTGATCATTTCCGAGCTCTGCGTCCCAGGCATTCCGAGTACTTGAATGCCTGAGATGGGTTGCAACTTTTCGTCTCGTGCGCCGGGACCATGTCCACCATCTGCTCTGGCGGCGCCCGCCCCGTCACCACCCCGACCACGCAGTCTGCCCCCACCGCGAAGAACGCTCAGGCTGCCTCTGGTGAGTTGCCCGGTTACTCGGCGTCGAGCTCGTTCCAGGCGGCCACCTCGTCGACGACCTCGAGCAACGCGGCGCAGAACGCCATCTTCAGCGCCGCGAAGGACACGCTCAAGAAGGCCGGCGGCAGCGACGCAGAAGAGCTCAGCAAGCTCCTCGACAAGACGATCCCCGACGACAAGGGGCTGCAGAAGGCGATGGAGCTCTTCGAGAAGGTCAGCGGCCAGATGTCGCCCGAAGACGCCAAGACCGTCGAGAAGGCCCTCGTGCAGCAGCTGATGGGCAAGACCACGCTCGACCGGCTGCGCCAGAGCAGCGAGAAGATGCTGCAGGAGCTCAACAACAAGAAGAAGTGGGGCGAGTAATCGCCCGACGGTTCTCTCCTCGTTGGTGTTGTTCGTCTGGGCGTCGAGCGGGTGTGCATCTCTCCCCGCTGACGCCCATGCGCTTTTCCGAAGACAAGTTTCGACGGCCCCGAGCTCTTGTTCTCGAACGCTCGACCTTCGCCCAGCGCTGCGCTCCTTGATAGGAGCGCGCCATGTTCCTGCGCGCCACGTTCCTGCTCACGGTGTCGTTGTCGCTGCTCTCGTCCTGCAAGAAGGAGGAGACCGCTCCCGAGGTGCACGCGGCCGCGCCCGTCGACGCGTCGGTGCCTTCGAAGGAAGTCGCGCTCACCTTCCTCGTGACGGGCGCTGAGAACGGCTACCTCTTGCCGACGGGCGAGGGCGAGAAGCTGCGCGGTGGCGTCGCCGAGGTGTTCGGTCGCTGGGTCGCCGACGAAGGGCACTGTGTGGGCGCGAGCTGCACTGACGCGAAGACCATCGCGCTGTCCACCGGTGACAACGCGAACGGGCAGAGCGTGTCGAGCTACTTCAAGGGCGCCTCGACGGCCGAGGTGATGAAGCTCATGGGCTACTCGGCCTCGGCGTTCGGCAACCGCGAGCTCGACTGGCAGCGCGAGCAGTTCCTCTCGAACGTGAAGACTGCGGGCTTCCCGTACCTTGCGGCGAACTTGAAGCCGAAGGACGAGACGGGCCAGCAGCTCGGGCTGCAGCCGACGGTGATGCTCGAGCGGCGCGGCGTGAAGGTGGCGGTCATCGGGCTCGCGGCGCGCAAGGCGACGATGACGCCGATGCCGGGGCGCATGGCGGGGCTCGAGCTGGTGTCCGACGAGGCGGCGTTGACGCAGGCGATTCCCGCGGCGCGCGCCGAAGGGGCCGAGGTCGTCGCGGTGGTGACCGATGGCTGTCTGCACGACCTGCCGTCGCTCCTCGAGGCGCACAAAGACTGGCGCGTGGCCTTCGTGGCGGGCCGCGATTGCGGGCAGGACTACCCGGAGTCGGTCGGCGTGACGCGCCTCGTGTACCCGGGCTCGCGCTGGAACGCGTACGCGCGCGTGGTGGTGACCGCCGACGTGCTCAAGCCGCAGGTCGAGCGCGTGGTGAAGGTCGAGTCGGCGCTCGTCGAGGTGACGGGCAAGGCGAAGAGCGACGCGAAGGTGACGGAGGTGGTAGCGGGCTGGAAGAAGAAGCTCGACGACGCGCTCGGCGCGCCGATTGGGTTCTCGAAGTCGGGCCTCGAGCAGGAATCGGTCGAGATGTCGCAGTGGCTGACGACGTCGCTGCGCGAGCGGTTCAAGACCGACGTGGCGCTGCTCAACCGCAAGGGCGTGCGGCAGGGGCTGCCTGCGGGCGCGTTCACCTCGGCGACCATCTGGGACCTGATTCCGTTCGAGAACGAGATTGTGACCGTGAAGGTGACGGGCGAGCAGCTGCTGGCCGCGGCGGGCAACCTCGAGGCGCGCTTCAGCGGGCTGCGCGCGAAGGGCGAGGGCTTCGTCGACGGCAAGGGCGCCGCCATCGACCCGAAGAAGACGTACACGCTCGCGACGACCGACTACCTGTACCTCGGTGGTGACGGCTTCAAGCTGCACGAGGCCGACAAGGCGCCGACGCAGACGAAGGTGAGCTGGCAGAGCGCGCTGATTGAGTGGACGAAGGCGAAGAAGAGCGACGAGAAGAAGCCGCTCGAGACGCTGCTGCCGAAGAGCTGATCAACCGAACAAGTCGAGCTGCGGCGCCTTCGGGGTCTCGGTCTTCTTCGCGGGCTCGTCGCCGCCGACCACCTTCTTCGCGTCGAAGAGCGGCCCTTCGAAGACGGCGGTGACCGGGCCGTGGTCGCTGGTGCCGAACTCGCGCAGCGCGGTGCACTTCGTCGCGCGCTCGGTCAACGCGGGGCTCGAGAGCACGAGGTCCAACCGCCAGCCGATGTTGCGCTCGCGGTACTGCCGCCACGGCGCCCACCAGGTGAAGAGGTTCGCGTCGTCGGGCGCGAACTTGCGGCCGAGGTCGGTCAGCCCGTGCGAGAGCACCTTGCCCATCAGGCCGCGCTCGCCTTCGGTCTGGCCGGTCTCCTTCGAGTTGCGCAGCTTCTCGTGCACGTCGAGCTCGGTGAGCGACACGTTGAAGTCGCCACACAGCAGCAGCTTACGGCCCGCGGCGTGACGCACCGCCACCCAGTCGCGCATCGCCTCGAGGAAGCGGATTTTGGCGTCGAAGTCTTTGCCGCCGTTGGGCACGTAGATGCTCGCCACGTCGACGTCGTCGAGCGCGGCGACGGTGATGCGGCGCTCCATGTCGAAGGACGGAGAGGTGAACGCCGGCCGCGTGGGCGAGAGCGCCTTGCTGATCAACAACGCCACGCCGGAGTAGCCGCCTTCCCCGTGCCACTGCGCCCAGTAGCCGTCGAGCTCGAGCAGCCGCTGCGGCACCTGGTGCGGAGACGCCTTGATTTCCTGCAGGCACAACACGTCGGGCTTCTCGAGCCGAAGCCAGTCGGCGACCTGCTCCTCGCGGGCGCGAACGCCGTTGACGTTCCAGGTCGTGAGCTTCACTTGAGCGACTTGAGCAGGGCCTCGATGGGCTTCTTCTCGTTCGACTTCTGGGCGCGCAGCCACTCGACGACGGGCGTCTGCCACACCTCGCCGGTGAAGTCGGGGTCGGGCGCGACGACCTCGAGGCCCAGCCCGTCACCGCCGAAGTAGATGTATTCGGTGGTGGCCACCACGTAGAGCTTCTCGGGCTCGAGCTTCGCGGGCGCGACGACGAAGCCGTCGGGGTGCGACTTCAGCTTCTGCAGCACCTCGCCCTTCAACTTCACGGTGATGGCCGCGTTCTCGAAAGGAATGAGGTCGTAGATGGTGGCGCGCGTGATGGGGCCTTTGGGCAGCGCGGCGCGAATGCCCCTCTTGTTGATGAGCGCGGCGTCGGCCTTCGTTTGCACCTTGAGCGCGGTGGCCACGAGTGTGCGCAGCTCGACCGAGTCTTCCTTGAGGCCCGTCTTCGAGAAGCCGATGGTGTCGCCCATCACCGCGTCGAGCTTCTTCTGCCAGCGCTCGCGCAGCACGACGAGGTCGCCGTCTTCGTCACCCGTCGCCGCGAGTTCCTTGCGGGAAGACTTCGTGGGAACGACCGTCGCGCCGTTCACCTCGTACGTCGCCGAGACGTAGTGCGTGAGGTCATCGCCTACCGAGAAGTATTTCGTCGAGCCCGTCACGTCTTCGGCGGCGCCTTCGCTGCAGCGCGTGCCGACCACGAGGTCGATCTTCCATTCCCGGTGGTTGTCGAGCACGGCCTTCAGCACCTGAAAGCAGTCGTCGATGAGCGCCACCGTCACGTCGGGCGCGTCTTTTTTGAGCGACTCGAGCGCCGGGCCGACGGCGGTGTCGAGGGCAATCATCTGCAGGTCGGTCGCCTTGCCGGCCTGGGTGGTGGTGAGCGTCTTGGGGCTGGTGAAGCCGATGACACCGACCTTCACGCCTTCCCGGGTGAACACCCCACTCGGGGCGAGCTTGAGCGGCGACTCGGCGTTGTCCTTGTCCTGCAGGTTGGCGGCGAGGAGCGTGAGCTGGGACTCTTCGCGGAACTTCTGGAGCGTCTGCACGCTGAGGTCGAGGTCGTGGTTGCCGAACGCGGCGGCCTTGTATTGCAGCGCCTTCATCACCTCTGCGGTGGGCGTTCCGTCGAAGTGCGAAGACAGCACGGCGCCCGCGAAGGAGTCACCCGTCGAGAAGGCGAGTGTGTTGGGCCAGCTCTCTTCTTTCTTCCATTGCGCGAGCAGGCGCGCGCCCTTCGAGGGGAGCAGGCCGGTCTCGTGACCGGTGACGAGCAGCGTCACCTTGCCGGTGCGCGCCGGTGGCGCCGCTGGTGTCGGCGTCGGCGCGACGTCGACCTTGTTCTCGGCCGGGCACGCGAGGAGCGACAACGAAACGAGGCTGCCGAGGGCGAGGCGGGTTCGCGAGAACATGCGGCGCGGTGTAGCGCCTTCACTCCACGTGGACCAAGGGCTTCTCTCCCGCTTCCCTCGCGGGGGAGAGGGGAGACCGGCTCGCCTCGAAGCGGCCTTGAGGCGAAGGGGCAACGGTTCGCGCCGTGCCCGGAGAAGCCTCGCGGTGACTCACTTCGCGACGCCTGTCGATGCGCACTGGCTCCTTCGGCCTGGAGAGGCAAGGTGGCCGGCGCCAGGGTCGGCAGGCCAACGACCAGGGCCGGGTGAAACACCTGCGCGATGGAGGTGGACGCCAGCAGCACCAGCGCTGCCGCGAGGTGCGGCGCTCGGTGCTGACGTGAGCGGATGGCGTCGGGCACGACAGGAATCAGCGGTGCGGGCGGCGCAGCAGCAGGTCGGGTCGTCTTCCGAGCCCGAACACCGCCGCGGACTTCACCGCCGACTCGAACTGCCAGGGCAGATTGTACGTGCCGCCGTGGAGTTGCTCGCTGCGAATCGCGCGGGCGCGCTCGACGGGCGAGGCGAACACCCGGCCCACCGCGCCGGGCGCTTCGGGGTTCAAGAGGTCGTGCAGCATCAACATGCCGCTCGCGGCGCGCGTGGTGAGCGGGTCGAAGATGCGCACGCCGAACTGGGGCGCCCCCTGAAACGCGATTTGAAACAGCGGGTGTGAGAGCGAGCGCGTGTTGGTGATGCCGGCCACGTTGGTCGACAACGTCACGTGCCGCCCACCGATGCCGCGCGTGGCCAGCACTTCGCTCGAGAGAATCTTCATCAGGTACTGCGCGGCCTGGTACGCGGCGCCCTGCAGCGAGATGACCCCGCGCACGGCCGCGGTGTCGCCCGCCTCGACGTACCCGCCCGGCTTGAGCAGGCGCGTGGCCTGAAAGCCGCGCTGCCACAGCTTCAGCGACTTCGCGCGCGCGTCAGACACCGCGCGGTCTTCGGGCTGCAGCTCACCGGGCGAGGTGGGTGAGATGTAGAGCGAGACCGACTTCACGACGTCGGGCCCCAGCGTGTGCACCATCGCGTCCATCACGCCGGCCAGGCGCAGCTCGCGGCTGGCGCCCGGGGCGTAGGCGAAGAGCCCGAGGTGCACGGGGCCCGGCGCGGCGAACTCGCGAATGGCCGCCATCACCGCGTGCGGGTTCTCGAGCAGGTCATCTCCCCCCTCCGAGGAGACGATGCGCCCGGCGCCCGCATCGCGAGATGGCGGCTTCACGTCGACCCACCGCACCTGCGCACCGGCCGCGAGGAGGATGCCGACCGGAGACAGCTCGGCGCTCGCGCCCAGCAACACGAAGCGTTCGTTCGAGAGGTCGAGCGTGCCGCCACGTGCCTCGATGAAGCCCATCAACCAGCGCAGGCCCTTGAAGGCGGCATCGCTGAGGTGATGGGCGTCATGCAGCTTCGAGAGCGCAGTGCGCACCTCGGCGACGCCGCGGTACGTCGTGCCATCGAGTGAGAGCTCAGGGGTGTACGCACCCTTCGTCACCGGCCCCACGGCGACGGTCTTCGGTGGCGCGACGCTGGTGCTCTTGAGCGACTCGAGCAGCGGGGTGGTGGCACCGTCTTTCGCGAACTCGAGCGAGGCGAGGGTCGCGTCGTGGAGCGCGGTGGCAATGTCGACCCGCTGCGGCGTGGCGAGGCGCGCGGCCTCGAAGCGGGCCACCGCGTCGCCGTAGGTGCGCTTGAAGACGGCGGGCGAGCCCGGGAGCTTCGCGCCTGCCAATACGCTCTCGAAGCGGGTACTGCCGAGGCTCAAGATGCGGTGAAAGAACCCGGAGCCCGTCTCGCCCTGGGCGAGCACCACTCCGGAGGGCGTGCGGGTCGTCACGCGCGGCCCCTACGTCAGCCGAGCGCGGGGGCCCACTTCCCCGCACCAATCATTCAGTGAGGAATGTTCTGCCTTTGAGTCGCTCGAGAAGTGGTTCATCGTCATGCGCAATCCACCCCTCGGGTTTCGCGCGTAAGTGGGTTTTCAGGAGCAGGAAGTGAGCGAGCCGCATGATGCCCTGGTGACGTTGTGGACCTCGGGTGATGACACCGAGAGACGCGACGCGCTGGAACACGTGCGGTCGTGTGCTGCGTGCCTCGAGGCCGCACCACGATTGGGACTCGCCGTTGACGCGCTCGAGGGAGGCACCGTGGGCCGGTCCGATGTGCCCGCTTACCCCGATGGTGTCGCGAAGTTGTTACAGCGCGCGCGGGGCGGTCGGCTTTCATACTTCGTCGCGCAGGTCGCGCAGTTGTTCGACGTCTCGACCGGGGAGGCGGCGGGGGTTCTGGAGCGAGCCGAGCGGGGTGAGTGGGAAGCGGAGCTGGCGCCCGGCGTGAAGATGATTGGCGTGCCAGGAGGCGAGCGGGTCCACGGCGCCATGACGGCGTTGGTTCGGGTCGAGCCCAACGCAGTCTTTCCTCTTCACCCCCATGAGGGGCCCGAGCAGGTGCTGGTGCTCGAGGGCGGGTATCGCGACTCGGCCGGGCTCGAGGTGTGGCGCGGCGAGGTGCAGTTGATGGCAGCAGGCACCGAACATTTCTTCACGGCCTTTGACGTGGGGTGCATCTGCGCCTCGGTGGTGATGACCGACCCGGAGTGAGACCCTGCGAGAGCTCGACGACCAGGCGTTGATCGATCGCATCGTCCGCGGGGAAGAGCGGGCGCTGGCGGAGCTCTATGAGCGCTTCGCCTCGCGGGCGTTCGGCGTGGCGCGGCGGGTGCTGCGCAGCGACGCCGAGGCCGAGGAAATCGTGCAGGACGTGTTCATCGACGTGTGGCGCAGCGCGACCCGGTACGACCCCAGGCGCGCCGCCCCCGAGCGGTGGATTCTCACCATGACGCGCACCCGCGCCATCGACCGGCTGCGGCAGAACGGCGCGCGCGGGCGGCTGCGCGACAACCTCGGGGTGCAACCGGTGAAGGACAGCGTGGTCGCGCCCGACGTGCGGGTCGACCAGACGCGCGAGGCGCTGCGGTTGCGGGAAGCGCTCGCGAAGCTGCCGGCCGAGCAGCGCTTCGTGCTCGAGCAGGCGTACGACTTCGGCATGACGCAGAGTGAAATCTCGGAAGAGACGGGCATCCCGCTTGGCACCGTGAAGACGCGCATGCGCACCGCGATGCTCAAGCTCGCCGATACGTTGGCGCCGCTGTCGTCCCCCATCTCCTCAGGCGAGGGATGACGCCGTTCGCACTGCCCGGAGAGCGGCGCAGTGCCGTCGACGAACGCCTGGCCTTGAGGAGCGAAGGGGCCGACTGGGTGGAGGCCCTGCTCGTCGCGTGCAGCCCCTCACTGCGTGGCGAACTGCGTTCAATTCACCCAGAGCGAGCCCCCGGTTCCCGAGACGAGGAGGCAGGGGCGCGCTCCTGGAGCCACGTACTCCCTGATTCAAACGACGAATCAGTGAGTACACGGCGGTGAGCGCGACCAGGCCCTCCAGTCTGGGAAAGTGAAGTCACTGCCGCGACGTGTCGAGGGGCTGATCAGCTCGACTGCTGCGCCCGACCCCCTTGCAACAGCGCCTTCATCAAGGCCGTGTCAGCGACGCGAGGTGATTCACCGGTCCGATGCCGTGACCGACGTCGGGCGGCTGCGCGATGGCGCGACTGAGCCACTCCTTTGCTGCGCGCACCGACCCTTCGAGCGACTGGCCCTTCGCGAGGTTCGCCGCGATGGCAGACGCGTAGGTGCAGCCCGTCCCGTGCGTGTGCTTCGACTCGACGCGCGGTGACGACACGTGCAGCACGGCGCCTTCCCTCGTGACGAGCACGTCGGTCGCCTCGGCCCCGCTCAAGTGCCCACCCTTGACCAACACCGCGCGCGGCCCGCGGCGCACGAGCTCACGCCCAGCGGCTTCTGCCTGCTCGAGCGTGTCGATGGTGCGACCGAGCAGCGCTCCCGCTTCGTGGGTGTTCGGGGTGAGCAGCGTCGTGAGAGGCAGGAGTCGATGGATCAACACCTCGACCGCGTCAGGGCTGATCAGCGCGTGCCCGTGCTTGCTGATCATCACCGGGTCGACCACCAGCGGCACCCGGCTCAGCGCGAGCCCGTCGGCGACGGCGGAGATGACGGCGGCATTCCCCAGCGCGCCCGTCTTGATGGCGCCGGGTGGAAGGTCGGAGAGCACCGCGTCGAGCTGCTGGAGCACCAGCGTCGGGTCGAGCACGTCGACGCGCGAGACCGACTGCGTGTTCTGCACGGTGATGAGCGTCACCACCGACATGCCGTACACGCCGTGCTGGTGGAACGTCTTCAGGTCGGCCTGCAGGCCCGCGCCGCCCGACGGGTCGGACCCGGCGATGGTGAGGGCGACGGGCTGGGTCGTGCGGGTCGTCATCGCTCGCCTGCTCTCCTCCCCGAGAGGAGAGGTCACATCATCCCGGCGAGGAGAGGGCGCTGTTCGCCTTCGAGCACCGCGTCGCCGCTGGTGCCGAGCTTGAACTCGCCCTTCGCGTTGTCGAGCTCGACCGCCATGCCCTTGCTGGTCTTCTCACCCGTGGGCACCTTGACCACCGCGCGCAGCTTCGCGTCTTTCTTCACGTTCGCGCCCCTCTCGAGGGCGACGACGCCGGGGAACAGCAGGCCGATGACGAGCGGGCGCTTGCTGCGGGCGCGACGAATCTCTCCAGTGAACATGAGCCAGCGGTGTACCGCACTGCTCAGGGAAACGGAGCGACGACGAGCTTTCGAAACTGGTGGTGGGTGCTCTCGTAGAGCGTGAGGTGCGTCACGCGAAACGCCGCCGAGGTGAAGCGCGCGTACGCCGACGCGACCGGGTCGAGGGCCTGCTCGGTGTGGGCGCGCGCGAGGGTGACGTGCGGGCGAAACGGTTGCTCTCGTCGCGCATCGCCGGGCTCGAGCTTCGCGACGGCGCGCGCGCGGAGGGCCTCGAGCGCCCAGACGTCTCCCCCCACGCCGAGCCACAAGACCGAGGGCGCGCGGGCGGTGACGAAGGTGCCGGCGCCGGCGAGGTGCAACGAGAACGCGGTCGACCCGGTGGCGAGCGCGTGCACGCGGGGGACGAGGGTCTGCACCTGATCAGCCGTCGGGTTGCCGAGGAACACCAGGGTCAGGTGCAGCTTCTCGGCGGGCAACCACTTGCCCTTCACCGACGCACGCTCGGCAGAGGTGAGCGTCATCACCTCGCGGCGCACGGCGTCATCGACATCGAGGGCGAGGAAGACACTCATGGATCGTCTGCGTGGCCGGTATACGCTCTCAGGCCATGCCTCGGGACACGCAGGAATTCGAAGAGTTCCACACGCAGGTGGCGGTGCGGGTGAGGGGCTTTCGGCCCACTGTGCAGCGCCCCCACGTCTTCGAGGTGAAGCAGGGCCCCGGGCTGGGCCAGAAGTTCGTGCTCGACGCCAACGAGGTGATTCTGGGGCGCGGTGAGAAGTCGACGCTCACCCTCGACAGCGAAGAGGTGAGCCGCCAGCACGCGAAGCTCACCCGCACCGAAGGCGAATACACCATCGAAGACCTCGGCAGCCGCAACGGCATCGTGCTCAACGGGCTCAAGGTGCATTCCGCGGTGCTTCGCGACGGAGACCAGGTGCAGCTGGGCGACGTCGTTCTCTCGTACCGCGAGGGCGTCTGAGTGAGTGACATCCTGGTTCGGTTCTGGGGCGTTCGCGGCTCGATTCCCACGCCCGGTCCCCGCACCCGCCGCTACGGCGGCAACACCTCGTGCGTCGAGGTGCGCGTCGACGACACCATCCTCATCTTCGATGCGGGCACGGGCCTGCGTGAGCTCGGCGTACAGCTGCTGCGCGGTCGGCCCAAAGACCTGACGCTGCACCTCTTCCTCTCGCACCCGCACTGGGACCACATTCAGGGCTTCCCCTTCTTCGCGCCGGCGTACGTCGAGTCGACGACGCTGTACGTGTACGGCCCCAGGGGCGACGACAAGAACTACCAGCTGCTCTCCGGGCAGATGTCGAACGCGTACTTCCCGGTGCGCTTCTCCGACCTCGGCGCGAACATCGTCTCTCGCAGCTTCGCGGGCGCTTCGGTGAAGGCCGGCGACGTCACCGTGCACAGCTTCGGGCAGAAGCACCCTGGCGGCTCGGTGGGCTTCCGCGTCGAGCACGATGGCAAGAGCATCGTCTTTGCGACCGACAGCGAGCTCGACCAGGTGTTGGTGAACCCCGCAGTGGTGAAGACGTCACCCGACGCGCTGCGCGAGCTGCCGGCCGACCTCATCGAGGCGGCGTCCGGCGCCGACCTCCTCGTCGCCGACGCGCAGTACACCGACATCGAGTACGCGCAGAAGGTCGGCTGGGGCCACCCGCGCGCCACCACCGTGGTCGACTTCGCGGTGCAGGCCGGCGTGCGGCAGCTGGCGCTCACGCACCACGACCCGATGCACAGCGACCGCGACGTCGACCTGATGGTGCTCGAGTGTCAGGAACGCGCGGTAGCCCACGGCGCCGAGCTCGAGGTCTTCGGTGCGCGCGAAGGCGTGACGCTCAAGTACTGAGTCAGCCTGGCGCATCGCGGGCGAAGGCAAACCCCCGCTTCTGCCGTTTGGCCTCGCACATGGCCCGGTCGGCGCTCGCGACCAGCTGCGCCACCGTTTCCCCGTCTCGGGGAAAGACCGAGATGCCGATGCTGACCCGCATCTCCTGCGTGACACTCGCGCCCAGCGCGCGGAACTCGAGGGGCGATTCCATGCGGGCAATCAACTTGCGCACCACGTGCTCGAGGCTGTGGTCGTCGCCGACGTCGAGCTGCAGACAGAGGAACTCGTCACCGCCGAAGCGGCTGACGGTGTCGTCGGCGCGGCAGGTGTCCTTGAGGCGAACGCCCATGCTGCGCAGCACGCTGTTGCCTGCGTCGTGCCCGTAGGTGTCGTTGAGGGCCTTGAAGCCGTCGAGGTCGGCGAACAACACGGCCACGTTCCACCGTTGGCGGCGCGCCTGGCCGAGGGCCTGCTCGAGCCGGTCGAGGCAGAGGGCGCGGTTGGGCAGCCCGGTGAGCGCGTCGTGCAATGCGGCGTGTCGGTCGACGAGGCTCTGCCTGGCGACGGTGAGGAGCTCCTGCTCGAGCACGAGCCGGTCGGCCACCTCGGCCTTGAGCGCCACGTTCACCACGCCCAGCTTTTCAGACGCGTCGGTCACCTTCTCTTCGGCGGCCGTGCTCTGGTCGAGCGCGCCTTCGAGGGCCGGTGGCTGCGCGAGGGCGATTTCCTTCTGGAGCGTCTGGTTGACCGCCGACAGCTCGGCCGCGGCCTGCTCGACGAGGCCCTCGACGTGCTTGCTCTGGTCGAGCACCTGCTTGAGCGACTTGCCGCGCGGTGTCGGTTTCGTGGCTTTCACGTGGGGCGTGCATTGCAAACCCGAGCCCGCGCGCTTCGGGGCAGCGGTGCCCGGTGCGCGTCGCCCTGACGCATCATTTCGGCGGGGTTCGTTCAGCCTTGCGTGGTCATGCGCACCACCTCTTCGAAGGTGGTCTCGCCCAGCGCCAGCTTCCGCACGGCGGCTTCGCGCAGGGTGCGCAGGCCCTGCACGCGCGCCAGTTCCACCATCTTCGCGGGCGGGGCCTTGCGGGCGATGAGTTCCTTCAGCTCGTGCGTGGCGGGGAGCATCTCGAAGACCGCGGTGCGCCCGTAGTACCCGGTGCCGCGGCACTTCACGCAGCCGGCGCCCTTCATGAAGTTCGTCTCGGCGGGGAGCGCGACCGCGAGGCCCTCGAGCTGCGCCTGGCTGAGCTGGGTGGGCTCGCTGCATTTGGTGCACACCTTGCGCACCAGGCGCTGCGCCATCACGCCCAGGAGCGACGAGCTCAAGAGAAACGACGGCACCTGCAGGTCTTCGAGCCGCGAGATGGCGCCGAGCGCGTCGTTGGTGTGCAGGGTGGACAGCACGAGGTGGCCGGTGAGGGCCGACTGCACGGCGTTCTCGGCCGTCTCGGGGTCGCGAACCTCACCGACCATGATGATGTCGGGGTCTTGCCGGAGGATGTGGCGGAGCGCGTTGGCGAAGTCGAGCCCCACTTTGGGCTGCACCTGCACCTGGTTGAAGGGCTCCCACACCATCTCGATGGGGTCTTCGATGGTGGTGACGTTGACGTCGGGGCCGGCCAGCACCTTGAGGGCGGAATAGAGCGTGGTGGTCTTGCCGCTGCCGGTGGGGCCGGTGACGAGAATCATGCCGTGGGGCTCGGCAATCCACGACTCGAAGAGCGGCTGCTCGTGCGCGTCGAAGCCGAGCTGCGCGATGTCGACCACCAGGCTCTCGGGGTCGAAGATGCGCATCACCACCTTCTCGCCGAACGCAGTGGGGAGGGTGGACACGCGAATCTCCACCTCGCGGCCCTCGCGCTCGACCTTGATGCGGCCGTCTTGCGGTCTGCGCCTCTCGCTGATGTCGAGGCGGCTGATGGTCTTGATGCGCGCGGTGATGGGGCCGATGAGCTGCTGCGGCAGCGAGTAGACCTTGTGCAGCACCCCGTCGATGCGGAGCCGCACCACCAGCGCATCGCGTTTGGGCTCGACGTGCACGTCGCTGGCCCGGTTGTCGAACGCGTATCGCAGCAGGTAATCGACGGCCTGGATGACGGGGCGGTCACCGGCGTCGAGCTCGCGGCCGCTGCTCAACGACACGAGCTGTTCGAAGTTGCTGATGCCCACCGTGGGCTCGGCGTGCTCCACCGCGGCGGCGGCGAGCGTGCGCTTGAAGCCGTAGACGTCGGCGATGCCCTTCAAGATGTCGGCCTTCGACGAGAGCACCGGCACGATGGGGCCGCCGGTGAGGCGCTTGAGGTTCTCGAAGAGCTCGCGGTCGAAGGGGTTGGCGACGGCGATGGTGAGCGGCACGCCCGGCGCGGTCGCACCCTCGAGCGCGAGGATGCAGTGCTTGTGCGCGTAGGGGCGTGACACGGTCTTCGCCGCGAGGTTCATGTCGAGCTTGAGCGGGTCGATTTTGCGGTAACCGACGTGCGCGGCCTTCGCGACGAGCTCGCTGATGCGGTCTTGATCGAGCGTGTCGCCGGGCCTGTCCACGCGCGGCAGCTGAAACCCGGCGATGAGCTCGATGGGCGAGACGTCGTACTTCTCGACGCCCGAGGCCTTCTGCAGGTGGGTACGCGCGGCGGCCTCTTTCAATTGGAGGTCGTGCGCCTGCTCAGCGGTGATGGAGTTCGCGGTGACGAGCACTTCGAGCACCCATTGCACCGAAAATTGCTGCGAGCGGCGTTTCTCAGCGACGACGGCCATGCTGCCTCCAGAGGGTGATGCGCTGCTTCCGGCATCCGAGTCCTTCGGGGGCGATGTGTCCAGAACGGCAACGTGCGCACACGCCTGCGCGGCTGGCAAACATGAGGGGAGGGCAGGCCGGATCGCTCCGCGCGCCCTGACCTCGAAGCGTCGGGAGTCATGGATGACAGGCGTCGGAGAGTGGGACGACTCCGCGGCCCGCAGTTGCGCCGCGAGCGCGGGTGGTGTGCGCTCAGCGTATGGCCCCGCGTGAAAAGCCGCTCAGCCCCAGCCGTCGTCT
>JBILUC010000091.1:0-17803 GCA_044371205.1 Archangium sp. | reverse complement strand
GGCCGTCGGGCAGTCGCGACAGGCGCTCCAGGGACACCGGCCCTCGCGCGCCATCGCCGCACAGCCTGCGCAGGCCGACTCTGTCGAAAGCATGCACCGCGGTGTCCGAGTGGAACGAGAAGCCCATCGCCACGGCCAGGCGCCGCGCCTTCTTCTTTGGCACAGACTCGTGGAGCTGCAGGCGGTGCTGCGCGCCTTGCGCCCTCAGCACGTCGAGGTCCTCTTCCGGCCACGTCTCCTCCACCTCGGACAGCAGCCCCCGCACCTGCCGCATGGGGTGTGCAGGAACGTGCGCGCTGCGAGAGCTGCCACGCGCCGGTCACCTGCGGCTCGTGTCATCTCGCGGTCGGCAACAACGGCGAGGCCAACCGCGCGTTGGTCATCGACGAAGACGCCGCGGTGGCGACCAGTGCGTCACCGACCGGAAGGGCGCCACACCGCGTCGTCTCGCGAGCGTTCTTCCGCTCCGCGAGCCTTGTGCGGCACCTGCCACGAAGTGCGCACGCCCCACCTCGTCGAACAGACCCTCACCGAGACCGCGCGTCCGACCGGGCCGGGGAAGACAGCTGCGCGACCTGCCACTTCGACGGCCACCGCTTCGCCGGCGCGTCAGCTGAGCTGCTCGAGCGCGCGCTGCGCCTCGACGTCAGCCTCACCGAGGTGAAGCTCACCAACGTCGGCGCAGCGCACGCCGTGCCCACCGGGCAGGTCGGCCTGCGCGAGGTGTGGGTCGCGGTGACCGTGACGGACGAGACGGGTGTCGTCACCGAGGTCCCGCGCGCACTCGACCTCACCGCCGACCTGGGAGGCGCCGACGTCTTCACCGACGCCACCACGCTCGTGCCGCACGCCCTCGCCGCAGGCCAGACACGCAGCTTCCCCGTCTCCGGAGCGCGTCGGGTGACGGCGAGGCTCTTCTGGCGCGCCGTACGCGAGTCAACGGGCCGCGCGCTCGGGTTGCCGACCCAGACCGAGCTGGTGCTCGAACGTACGAGCCAACGCTGACGCTCCGATGAAGCCGCAGAAGCCGAGCACCGATGGCCTACGGCGGGCACACCCACGTCACCGTCGACATGCCCTGCGCGAACACCCGCGTGCGGATCGAGGTCTCAGTCGTGGTCGGCCAGCCGAACCCCCGAGTGCAGGTCCGTTCGGGGTGCGTGAGCGTCACGGTGTAGTCGCCGGGGCTCAGGTCGTAGAACCCCGCGGGCCCGCCGCTCGACATCGCGCTCAGCTTCGAGCTCGGCAGCGCGCCGTTGGCTCCGTACACCGGGCCGAGGCCGACACTCGACTCGAGCGCCGCCGTGCCTCCCGCCACCCGCACGGTGCGCTTCACGAGGTCGTCGTAGACGTTCACCAACAACACGCCCCGCGTCGGGTCTCGTGGAGCGCCCGCAGTCGCGACGAAGAGGTCTGCCGTCGACTGCTCGAGCAACCGGAACACCCCGACGTCGAAGTCTGCGCCGGGGGTGAGCAATGTCATGTAGGTCGTGATGTGCAGCGGCGCTGCGCACTGCAGCATCACCTCGGCGTTCGCCGGCACGGGCGCGCGCACCTTGCCGTCCTGCCCGGTGCGCGCACACGGAAAGTCAGGTTGATCGGCCACGCACACCTCGAGCCCCACCAGCGGGTACCCGAGCACGGCGTCGCGAAACTCGACGTCGATCAACACCGCTCCAGCTGGCACCTCGACCGCGAGAGGACCACACCCCGTCGCCGCGAGCGTCGCTGCGATCATCATCCACTTCATGGCGTCTCCACCGGGCTCGAGCGCTGCTTGCCGAACACCACACCGACTTTGAATTGCACCACTGCACTCCCCTGGCCGGCGGCGCCGCCCGAGGTGCCGCTCACGGTCAGCGGCAGGAGCACGGCGACCTCGGGAAGCAACGCGAACTTCTCGTGCAGGCGCAGCGAGTAACCCACGCTTCCGCCAGCGCCGAGGCTGAACAGCGCGCCCGAACCAGCGTCGCTCACGCCGGCCAACACGACCAGGCCCTGGAGCCGCGCGCCGAGCACGAGCTCATTGCCGTGCGAGTGCTGAAACCCGACCAGCACCGGCAGCGCCATCGTCAGCAGCCCGACGTTCGAGCCACCCGCAGGCACGCCGAGCCCACCCACCGTCGGAGCGAGCGAGACCACCACGCCCCCCGCTCCCGGCCGGGTCAGCAGGAACTTCGCCTGGAGCTCGAGCATCGAGTAGCCGAGCCGCGCTCCGACATCGACGCCGTCGCTCACCCCGTAGCGAAGCGCTGCGTCGAAGTGCGGGAAGACGATGGCGCCCGGCGTGCCGCTGGTGCTCGACGCTGCCTGCACTCCAGGCTCGACGGCGAACTGCAAGTGACCCTTGCCCAGCGTGTCGGCGGTCTGCACCGCGCCGACCGACGCGCATCCGACGAGCAGCATCAGGGAGAAAAGAAAGAAGCGTCGCACCACACGACCGCTAGCGCAGAGAGAGAGGACAAACAAACCGCCAGAATCGGTCGGGTGGTGGGCGAGCCGGTGGAGCGCTTTTGCGCCAGGGCTCAGCGTTGGGGCTGGTTTGGGGGCTGATGAGGGCCGGCGGTTGGGCGCATTCACGAGTTTGGGCGGACGGGTGCCCGCACTCTGTCGAAAGCATGCACCGCGGTGTCCGAGTGGAACGAGAAGCCCATCGCCACGGCCAGGCGCTGCGCCTTCTTCTTTGGCACAGACTCGTGGAGCTGCAGGCGGTGCTGCGCGCCTTGTGCCCTCAGCACGTCGAGGTCCTCTTCCGGCCACGTCTCCTCTACCTCGGACAGCAGCCCCCGCACCTGCCGCAAGAGGCGATGCAGCACCGACTCGACTTCCTCGTCCTCCGGCGGAGGCAGCACCACCCACGCGCCCGTCTCAGCCCACTGCCCCTCCGGCAGCAGCACGTGTGTTGACCGAGCTGTCTCCCCGGGACGCCCGCCTGCGCGCGGAGCGCGATGGGCTGCGAGGGCGCCTCGACGGCGGCCACTGAAGCCCGAGGAGCGGGTCGCGCCTGCGGTCACCATCGCGCTCGACGCCACGAAGGCGCAGACCGTCGCGCTGGCGACCATCGCCGACGTCTTCATGGATCCCGACGCGCTCCTCCCCCATCAGCGCCCCCGTCGCGAGCGCTGCACCACCATGCCATTCAGGAGCGCATCGGCTTCCTCGAGGCGTCGGCGTCTCGTCATCGCGCGAGACGGCTGGCCGGTTGCAGGGCTTCTCACTGCACGCAGACACTGCGGTGCAGGGTTGACGTTGGACGCGGCGCTTTGAGATCGACAGCCACCACCATCAGTCACGGCAGCTCGAGGGGCGTTACTTCTTGGCCTCTGGGCTGAGGGCCTTTTCCAGCCGCCCCACCACCGCCGCCGTCTCGGTCTGAGCGAACTCGATCAACGTCGCCTGCACCGCTCCCTTGGCGTCCGCGAGGTCCACCTCCTGGGCGTTGGCCGTCTTCCGGTACGCAGGCACCGCGAGGCGCTGTGGGGCGAGGCCGTCGAGGTTGGGGCTGGCCACGTCGACCAGGGTCTCGCCGTTGGCGTTGACCAGCACGAAGCCGGCGCCGAGCTTGACGGTCGCGAGGCCTCGGTCGTTGACGAACACCCGCGGGCCGCTCGAGCCCACCTCAGCGCGGAAGTGGAGGAGCACCACTGCGTCCACGCCCAGCTCTCTGGCCGCATTCCCCGCAGCCGTGAGGACCAGGTCGCGCCTGGCCTCCTCGCTCGTCTTCACGCGCTTGCCGTTGCGGTACTCGAAGCGGGTGGTGCCGGTGTTCGCGGTCAGCGCGCTGACGGGCACGTGGGCCAGGGTTTCGGTGGCCACGGAGGTCGCGCGACGGGTCTCCAGCTGCTGCTCCAGCGCGGTGAGCATCAAGGTGGAGGGGTCGGTGTTGAGTTTGCCGCCCTTCATGGCCATCAACGCCTGCATCATCTGCAGGTCCGGGTCGGCCTCGGCGCCCGAGCTGGCGGCGTCAGCGAAGGACTTGCTGCGCGTGGGAAACGAGAAGTTCTGGGCGATCTGCGCGCCTCGGACGTCGACGAACTCGAAGCGGCCGCCTTCCTTCATGCGCCCGGCGAAGGCGTCGATGGCGGCATCCAAGGAAGCCTTCTGCACCTGCACACCACTGGGCGCGGGGTCCAAGCGGTCCATGCTGACGGAGAGGAGCGCCACCTTGCGGACGGCGGTGGCTTGTTCGGGGGTGATGCGCGGCGCGGTGGCACAGCCCAACGTGACAAAGATGAAGGCGAGGACGGCGATTCGCATGGTGTGACTCTCCTGATGGAAAAGGGAGCAACGCTGGAAACCAAGAAGCGGGGGCAGAGCCTGAATCTTCAGCACGAGCGGCGCAACCCCGGCGACCTCTGACGAGCGCCTTCATTCCCTGCCGGAGCCCGTGGAGATCCACTTCGCGCCCGACGTCACCTTCCGCATCGCCAAGCGGGTCCTCTATTCGGCCGCGCGCGGCACCGCGACCAGCCCGTCGTTCTTCGTGGCGGACCGGGGCCCTTCGGCGGGGGCCCCGAGCTCAAAGTCTGGGCGAACGTGCTCGTCACTGCCGCAACGAAACCCGAAGCGGCCGTGGTCGGAATGCGCACCGCCGACGCGGGCGTCGGCGTCACCTTCATGATCGTGGACGAGGTGCCGATGTCTCAGCTGGCCGCCGTGATGTCCGCAGCCAGGGAAGCGGGATTCACGCAACAGCTCGTCGCCCCGCAACAGCTCATGCCAGACGGCGGCTTGCCTGCCATTCCCGCCGTCGGCCGTTTGGGGAAGGTGAACAAGGAAAAGGTCTCGAAGGTCATCAACTCTCACCTCTATCGGATCTCCAGCTGTTACACCGACGCGCTGCAGACGCAGCCGGAGCTCCGCGGAAAGGTGGTGGTCGAGTTCTTCATAGGCCCGCTCGGCAAGGTCGTCTCCTCTCGTGCGGCCAGGGTCGAGCAGCTGTCCACGGGCGTGGTCACGTGCATCCTCGACGACGTGCAAACCTGGAAGTTCGACCCGCCCGAGGGCGGCGGCGTGGTGAGGATCACCTATCCGTTCACCTTCAAATCCGAGGACAAGGCCGCCCCGAAGAAGTGAGTCACGACGGTGCGCCTGCTTCACCTGCACGTCGCCGGGCGCGACGAAGTCGAAGTACTGCGCCTCCGCGTCGGACTTCTTGCCAAGAACGTGAACTCGCCACTCGTGTGGTGTGGAACGACGCCCTGGTCGAGCGCCTGACCTCCCGCTGAGCTGCGTTCGGCGCTGAGCTGCGCGGGCCTGGCTGGGTCTTCGTCACCGACCAGCCAAAGCCGCGCGAAATCCATGAGGCGCTCTTCCGCGACCGGGTCGTTCATCACCTGCTCCATGCGCTGCTCGAACCGAAGTTCGAGCCCAGCTTCATCGGCGATTCGTATGCCTGCCGGCAAGGCAAGGGCACTCACGCAGCGGCCTGGGCTCTCCAGGGCCACCTGTGGGATGCGACTCGGCACGGCCAGGTCCGCGCCTGGGTCCTTCAGTTGGATAACGTTCGTTACGTCGATGACTTCGTGTTGGTTCATCTGGAACCCGATGCTTTGGCTCCAGCACCCCGTGTCTCGCTCGGTCTTGTCAATGCGCGACGGCCGTGTCGTTGGTCGGCTCTCGAGACCACGCCCCGTCGCGACGCTTCGCGAACAGCGGTTTCGCCTTCGGAAAGCCGTCGATGCCGACCTGGTACTGGTGAAGGTCGGGCGCTTCGCGGAGGCGAACCAGCGCGCGGCGCTGGCAGTCGGGTTTCGGCAGGCCCGAAACGGCCGCAGGCGAGGTTTGGTGGCACCATGGCTGTCGATGAACGGCGTTCTGTGGCGGCACGCTTCGAGCGGGTCTTCGCGTCGCGATTGCTCTGGAGCTTCCTTTCAGAGAGGGGAACCTGCGAGCGAGAAGGCTCTCTGTCATCGTTCGTCCGGGTCCCCTCGGAGTTCCCTCAATGAACAGGAGACAGTCATGAAACGTGTACGAGTCTGGTCGACGGCCGGCGTCATCGGTCTGGCAATGATTGCCTCTGCTGCGGCGCCCCCGGGTCGCTTCGTGGTCAACGCCGCCGCGGGCACCGTTCGTGACGGGACGACCAACCTGACGTGGCAGCGCACCGTTTCTGGGTCATACACGTGGGCACAGGCCACCACGTACTGTCAGGGATTGAACCTGGGTGGTTTTTCGACTGGCTGGAGGCTTCCGACGAAGAAGGAGTTGGAGACGCTCGTCGACTTTCGTGCCTTGGACCCAGCCATTGACGTGACGGCGTTCCCTGGCACGCCCGCTGACAGATTCTGGACGTCGACGCCGTATGCGGGCTCGTCTGGCTCCGCATGGTTCGTCTCCTTCGGCTACGGATACTCGAACGTCTACTTCACGTCGGATACGTACAGTGTTCGTTGTGTGCGGTGAGGACGGGTCGATGGTTTGACGGTTTGACCTTTCGATCAGCGTCAGCTGCGCCGCTCGCTCCCTGAGTTGCTTCGAAAGACATCGGACAAAGCTGAAAACGGGGAGGGTGTCGGAGGGGGCGTCAGGGCCCGCCGGACTGCGGGGAAGGGTTTTCGGGTCCGCGCACGGGGAGACCGAGGGCGGAACTCCCGGTCCTGGGGGCCCGCTGGACAGACGAGTGCTGAAGCGGGAGTGCCTCACCCCTGCAGGTCCAGGTCCGCCGGGGCGCTCCGCTCCACCACCGCCATGCAACGCGCCCTCTCCTGCTGCGGCCTTCGCTGCCCTTCGAACTCATTGCGCTGAGCTGACCGCGATCGGCAACGCGTGCGATCGCGGTCGCTGAGCGACTGGGACGCGGCGAGCATTCACGGCCATTCAGGAGCGCCTCGGCTTGGTCGAGGCCTCGCCGTCTCGTCATCGCCCGAGACGGCTGGCCGTGCTGCAGGGCTTCTCGCTGCACGCAGACACGGCGGTGCACGGCAATGACAGACAAGGGCTCGAGCGGCTGTGTCGGTACTCTCCCGGCGTAGCGACGCTGTGCCCGCCCTGGTCCAGCTCGCCGAACACGCCGCGCAGCTCGAGGAACTGGCCACCTCGATCACCGGCACTACGGTGAACGCGGCGCCGCCGATGATGGCCCAGTCGAGCCAGGACAAGCCGAAGGTGTCGAAGAGGTTCTGCAGGAAGGGCACGTAGAGAATGACCAGCAGCAGCGCCAGTTCATTCGACCGGAGCTGCCGGCGCTGTCCACGGTCGCGCCGCTGCTCACCGCCGACCTCGACGGCGCTGGTCGCCTCGATCTCCTGGGGGCAGGCCCTTTCGCGTCACCCGGCTGCTCGCGGCTGGCCAGCTGGGATGGGACCCACCCTGGAGCTTGGCTTCGGTGGCTCGAGCCTCTTCGCGACCGACGTGACCTGGGCACTCAGGCGCCCGAGAGCACCCGCTCGAGCAGGTCCAGCGTGCCCTGCTCCCGGCTCCACCGACGGAGGTACTCGAGCTCGAGCCGACCGGCCTGCGCTCGCGCAACGCCGAGCACATCACGCCATTGACGGTCAGAGACCTCGCCACCCAGTCGATACCAACGCAGTTTCGACAGCAGCACGTCACACGCTGAGGCCACCTTCACCGAGCTGAATGGGTCATCTGGCTCGAGCTCGAGCGGCACCGCGCGCGCGAGGGCGTCGGCCTGATAGCCCTCGCGCTGAACACAGAACACGTCCACCTTGGCGAGTTCGATCTCGTCCACGAGGTTGAAGGACCTGCCCTCTTTGACCGCGTGAAGGAAGTCGTCCTCGTCCAGATAGAAGCGGCCCTGGAGCTCGGTCTGGAGCCGCTTGAATTGAAAGGGTGCGAGCACGGCGACGATGTCAGCGTCGTTCGTCGCGCGCGGCTCACCGTGAAGCGAGCTGGCCAGCGAGCCAGTCACGTAGTGCGGAACACCCATGCGCTCGAAGGCGCGCACGACCGCGAGCGTGGAGTCCTCCACCTTCGCCGTCATCGGGGCGTGTGATGGGCAGCGTAGCGAGCGGCGATCGCCTCGCCGTACACACGCCGGAGAAAGGCGACCGCCAGCTCTTCCTCCGATGCGCCGGGGAGCTGGCGGCGTACGTCTGACATGGTGGCTGTGCGCATCTGCTCCGAGAGTCGAAGCGCGCGCTCGAGACGTTCCCGAGGGGGCGTCACGCGCAGGCGCTCGAGGTAGCGCTGCATCGCCCGGGGCGTCGTGTCGCTGAAGTCCGCGCTGGCGGCTCCCTCGTGCTTCATGCGACGCAGTGTAGCCCGGACGGTGAGCCGCTGCAGGTGTGGGCCGCTCCGGCGACCTGGCCGCACGATGGCTTCGCCGAGTTGATCGATCGGGTCGCCGACGACTGCCTGCGCGTCGCGTGGTTCTCGGCGAGCGCTGGCGAGGTCTTCGCTCGATACACGGTGGCACCGATCTCATCGCGCAGAGCCCGAGCGCGCAGCCGCCTTGCGGAAGGTCTTTCGGCCCTCAGCACCAGGAAGCGGTCGATGACGGTGCCGAGCGACCAGCCAACCACCATGCGCGAGTAGAGGTCGATGACGACAGCCAGGTACACCCAGCCCTCCGGCGTGAAGAGGGAGGTGATGTCTCCCACCCACCGCTGGGCCATTCAGGACCGCCTCGGCTTGGTCGAGGCCTCAGCACCACCGGCGGCCCTCGACCTTCGTCATCCCACCTTCCCCTCTCCATCGGCGAGCGTCGGGCACCGCACCCGGCTCCCGGTTCGGCGGCTTGAAACTCTTGTTCTTCGGCTTTCTCGGGAACGACGCCACCGGCGTGTACGTGTTGTTCGATGGCACGGAGCACCACCGCGTGCGCACCGACGGCGCCAGGCGCGGTGACTTGAAGTGCTACCGGCGGAAAGACTGACGCGCCATCAGGCAGGTTGCGAAACGGCCGCACCCACGTGATGGAATCCCGATGCGTCTCTTCTTCGCCGCTGGTTGCCCCTACGCCCACCGCACCCGGGCGCTGTTGAACGTGCTCGAGCGCCCGGCCGATGAGGTGGTGGTCGACCTCAAGAACAAGAGCCCCGAGTTCCTCGCGCTCTCGCCCACCGGCGCCGTGCCGCTGCTCGACGACGCGGGCTTCGTGCTCTTCGAGTCGGCGGTCATCAACGAGTACCTCGCCGAGAAGTTCGCGTGGGGCGACGCCTTCAGCGCCCATCTCCAACAGCGCGCCCGCGAGCGCCTGGCGATGAAGCGCTTCGACGACGTGCTCGCGCCGCTCTTCTCCGCGTCGGTGAAGGACGCCGCCGCCCTCGACGCGAAGCCCTCGTGGCGTCGCGAGGTCGAGGTGCTGGGACAGACGGTGAAGGACGCGTCGCCCCGTTCCCTGCTCGGCCTCCACGTCGGGCCTCACTGGCTGCGCATGAACTGGCTCGCCCCGCAGGCGACGCTCGTGGTGGCCCCGCGGGCAGCGGCCGGCACGTTCCTCGATGCAGCGGCGGCGCTGCCGTCGGTGCAGGCGACCGCGCCCGACCGCGAGGTCACCACGAAGGCTCGGTCTCTGACCGACCGTCCGGTGGCGAGCAGGTCGGCGACCACTCGCTCTGAGCGTTCGCTGCGACGGCGCGCGTGCGGCTCCCGGTCCTTCACGGCGTGAAGCGGTGGAACCACACCTTGCCGTCCGGAGCGATGGCGCCGTCGACCGCCGCCGCGCCGTAGCGCACCGCGCGACCCTCGGTGGCGTTCTGCTGGCTGTAGCCCCCGACGCCGTACCGCTGGCTCCAGCGCCCCGCGGGATCGTTCGCGATGTACTGGTTGGCCTGCGCGTCGTAGCCGACCAGCACCATCACGTGGCCGTAGGACGTGAAGTAGCCATGCACCACCACCGGCCGGCCCAGCGCGAGCTCGGCGCGCACCTGCGTCACCGTACCTGCCTCGGTGCTCACCGCGCGCACCGCCAGCCCCAGAAACTGGGCTTCGCGGTTGAACACGTCATTGAAGCCACTGACGGTCTGCGCCGCGCTGGTGCCCCAGTACCGGCTGATGGCATCAGGCGTCTCGGTGTCGGGCGCGCCGCGGCCCCTGAGAATCATCGCGATGGACGTGTTCTGGCAGCTCCCGCCTGGATTCACCGTGTTGGCGTACTGGAAGAAGTAGGGCACCTGGGCGAAGCCGCTGCGGACCTCGAGAGTGGCGCTCAAACGAGCCACCGTCGCGCCGCTCGCGTCGCGCCCTTCGAGCCGCAACGCCCGCTGCGCACCCGCTTGCTGGAACGTGACGGGGAAGGCCCACACCCCGTTGCGCACGTCGACCCGCCCACCCCCGTTGCCCTCGAGCTCGAAGCCGTCGACCGTGGCGCGCAGTGACGTGACGCCCGAGGCCGTGCCCTGCAGCGTGACGCGCTGGCCGACGGTGGCCACCAGCGGGGAGGTGATGGTGAGGCGCGCGGCAGCGGCAGCGGGCGTGACCTGCAGTGTTCGACGCGCGGTCGCCACGGCTTGCCCGTCGGTGCCGAGGCCGGTCGCGAGCACGGCGCGCGTGGCGCCGGGTTGCGTCACCGTCACCTGCAGCGACCACGCGCCTGCGCGCACCACCGCCGAGCCGACCGGGTACCCGTCGATGGTCACCTCGACGCGCGCCACGCGGGACGCGGTGCCCTGCAAGAGAAACGGAGCGCCGACCTGAGCCGTAGCGGGGCCTTGCATCGTGAGCGCACCGGTGGGCGCGCCGAGGTTCCAGTTGATGGCCGCGAGGTCGTTCCAGATGGCGCTGCCCTTCGAGGGAATTCGCCACACCGAGGCCTCGATGGCGGCCGTGCCGCTCACGCCCGGGAGCGCCGCCTCTGCCAGGAAGGCGTTGAGCTGCGTCGTCGTGATGCCTCGCCGCTCGTTGCTCACCACATGAAAGACAGGCTTGCGCGCACCGAGGCGTCGGTACTCCGCAGTGCCATCGCGCACCGCCTGGCGCACGTCGGTCAACCAGCGCCCTCCCCAGGTCTCGACGTAGGTCTGCGGGAGGTGGGCGTCGACGAAGGCATCGACGATCTCCACGTGAAACGAGTGGTCCGCCGGGTTGCCCCATGAGGTTGCGTAGAACGGAAAGGTGGCCGCCCCGCCGGCGAGCACCCGCGCGCGCGCTGAAGAGAAGGCGCTCATCAGCTCACGCAGCTCGGTGGTCTTGCCGTCGAACTCGACCTCGACGTCGGTGACGAAGCCCTGGTAGCCGGCGGCTGCGGCGCGCTCGAGCGCTGCGGCCTGCGCTGCGGAGCTGCCGGGGTAGTTGTAGGCCCAGGCGAAGACCTCGATGCCCCGCGCGCGGTAGGCCGCGGGCACCCGCGCGTCATCGACCTCGGGCCAGCGGCTGGCGTCCACCGCGCCATCAGCGACCTTCACGTAGACGCGGTGAATGCCAACGCGGGCGAGCTCGGTGGCCAGTTGGGAGTGGCTCGAGAAGCCAGTGCCCTCGAGGTACCAGAGCCACGCGCCGAGGGAGTTGGGGCTCGAGGCCGCCGCGAGCCGCGCTTCGTCGACCGTGGTGTCCTCGACGCGTTCGAGGTCGAGGGCGGGGCGGTCATGCAGGAGCGCCGTGTCGGGCCCGCAGGCGGCGAGGAAGGTGGCGATGACGAGGGTGGGGAAGAGCACGCGTTTCATGCGGCGCGCGGATCGCAAACCTCATGCCGCAGGTCGCGTGCGAGCGAGCCTGTCAGTTCGGTTGACGCGCGTTGTTGGCTGATGTGCAGACAGCTGTCTGACCTGAAGACAGGAGACGTTGTTGTTGTGCATTGACCAAATCGTGCGCTGATACCAATTGGTCGCTGGCCAATTGGTGAATGACCAAAGGTGGCGTGGCCAGGGAAACGTGCCCTGCACCTTGATGACCTTCACCTCCTGGCCGTTGAGCTCCGCCCCGCTGCGTCGTGTGCAGCTCGACAGCGAGTGTGCGCGTCGGAGCCGTTGTCAGTTGAGGTACAGGAAACTCGCGAACGCCGCCTTCACGTCGGTGCCTTCAGGCGGTGATGCGCCGAAGAAGAGCAGCGTGTTGTTGGCGCGGTCGTAGTCGAACCCGTTCTCCCGCGCGCGCGGCACCTCGACCGTCGTCTTCACCGCGAGCGAGCCTGAAATCGGCCGGCTGCGCAGCCGCGCGCGGCTCGAGGCCCCGATGGCGCCGAAGAGAATCTCTTCGACCACCTCGGTGAGGTTGGGGTTGCAGATGCTCCCGGTGCTGCCGCCGGTGGCCGCCGCGAGGTCGATGTACTGCGTGCCCGCCACCGCTGCGCCGAGGCCCACGCGGGTACACCCTAACGGTCGCGGGCCGACGATGCCGAAGGCCACTGCGCCCTCCGCGAGGTAGTCGGCCACGTAGCCGGCGATGGGCTTGAGCCCCGAATTCTCTTCGTCGGTCACGAACACCACCACGAGGCCCGCATCGGCGCGCACCCGGCGCTCGGGTGCCATCGCCAGCTTCGAGAGCCGCACCGCGCGCAGCGCGTACTCGACACCCATCTCAAAGCCGTTGCCGTTGATGCCGACGCGCACGTCGCTCTTGAACTGCGTGAGGTCGTTGGTGAACCCGTTGCCCCGCAACACGTCGCTGTCGGTGGTGATGACCCCGATGCGGAAGTCGAGCCCCGAGGCGCGGAACGCCTGGAACAGCGCGTCGGCAGAGTTGGCGAGCGCCGTCTGTTCCTCGAGCATCGAGGCCGAGTTGTCGACCACGAAGATGAAGTCGGTCTTGAGCGGCGGCGCCCGCACCGTCTCGCACTCGTAGGTGAGAATCGGCCCGTCGTCGGACAGGTGCGTACCGTTGGTCAGGTCGGTGAGCGTGGGCTGGTTGACACGGAACTGGCTCGCCGTGCTCACCGCGCCCACCACGTACACGTCGGTCAAGGTGACGCGGAACATCAGGTACACCACCAGCTGCTCTTCACTCGTCGAGCCCGCCACCACGGGCAGCGCGCCCAGGTCGGCAGCGGTGCGGCCCGAGAGCGCCACGATGAGGCGGTTGCGCACCGCGAAGGGGTTGGTGGCGGTGGCGAAGGTGATGGTCTCCCCGTGCGAGAAGTCGGCGCTGCGAAAGCCGCTGCCGCCGTCGGTCGAGGCGCCCGCGTCGGGTGAGGTCGCCGTGGTGTTGGAATAGATGCGGTTGAAGCGCTCGACGCGGTCGCGCACCAGCGGCGAGCCCGCGAGGTTGGCGAGCGCCCCGATTTCACGGCTCGCGAGCAGGTCGAGCGAGTCGGAGCGCGTGGGGTCGATGTCGGCCGGGAGCGGCCGCCGCACCACGAAGGCCCCGAGGTTGGCCTGCGCGTCGTCGAGCACCAACAACTGCGCGCTGTCGCGGTTGGTGACGGCGAAGCGCCGCGCGTGCGCGAAGACCACGCCGGTGCCGGGCACGCCCGTGGGCAACACCTCGATGGCGTCGAGGTCAGGGCACGCAGGCTGGCGCGGCCCGGCGTCGGGCACTCCCGAGTCGGTGACGATGACGCCGCCGTCTTCATCGACCGGAATCGACGCGTCGGGCACAGGCGGGGTCTCGAGCGCGCTGGTGCAGCCCGAGGTGAGCAGCGCGAGGAGCAGCACCGCCCCCACGCTCGACGCTCCCCGCGTGGCGCGGGAAAGCCTGCGGCGGCGACGGCCGAGCACCGCGAAGCCCAGCAGCGCGAGCGGCGCGAAGTCTGTCGGGCTCGAGCAACCGCAACCGCTGGTGACCACCTTCGGGCGCTCCGGAGTGACCGGGCCGGCGTCGGGTTCGGTCTGCTCACCCCCGTCGATGGGCGGCGTCACGCCGGCGTCGTCGATGGTGCCTGCGTCGAACTCGACGCCCGCGTCATTGACACACACCCGCAAGCCGGTCGCTGGATCGAGGTCGGTGTCTCCGTCGCAGTCGTTGTCCTTCACGTCGCACAGCTCGGGCGCGCCGCGGAAGATGGCGGGGTCGGCGTCGTTGCAGTCGCCATCGCAGTTGGTCTGCCCGTCCTGGTCGGCGTCGAAGCAGACCGCGCAGAGGTTCGGCTGGCCCGGCGCGCTGTCGACGAAGGCGTCGCAGTTGTTGTCGATGCGGTCGCACAGCTCATTGGCATGCGGGTTCACCGCGGGGTTGGCGTCGTTGCAGTCGCCGCAGAAGGCCGAGAAGCCGTCGTTGTCGCGGTCGTTCATGCCCTCGTCGATTTGGCCGTCGCAGTCGTCGTCGCGGTTGTTGCCGCCCACCTCGATGACGTTGGGGCTGACCTGCGGGTTGGCGTCGTCGCAGTCGCCGAAGCAGGTCGCCACGAAGTCGGCGTCGTTGTCGAAGCCCTCGTCGGTGCGGCCGTTGCAGTCGTTGTCCTGGCCGTCGCAGACCTCCATCGCCACCGAGACGTTGCCACCCATGGGGTGCACGCTGGCGTTGAAGTCATTGCAGTCGCCCTGGCAGGTGGTGACGCCGTCGCCGTCGGCGTCGGTGTCTTCGTCGACGCGGCCGTCGCAGTTCTCGTCGACGCCGTTGCCGCAGATTTCCCGGCGGAAGGGGCTGCGCGCGGCGTCGTTGTCGTCGCAGTCGCCAGCGCAGGTGGTGGCGAAGTCGGCGTCGAGGTCGAAGCCCTCGTCCTTCAGGCCGTCGCAGTCGTTGTCGAAGGCGTCGCAGACCTCGACCGCGCCCGGGTTGACCGCCGCGATGCGGTCGTTGCAGTCGCCCTGCGCGGTGGAGAAGCCGTCGCCGTCTTCGTCGGTGTCTTCGTCGGTGGCGCCGTCGCAGTCGTCGTCGATGGAGTTGCCCGTGCGCTCGCTGATGTGGGGCCCGACGGCCGCGTTGCCGTCGTCGCAGTCGCCCGCGCAGTTGGTGTACCCGTCGCCGTCGAAGTCGTGGCAGGGCGCGCCGCGGCACGCATCGCCTTCATCGATTTGCGTGTCGCAGTCGTTGTCCTGGCAGTCGCAGAGCTCGGCGCGGCCCGGGCGGTTGAACGGGTCGGCGTCGTTGCAGTCGCCCTGGCAGCTGGTGACGCCGTCACGGTCGAGGTCGAAGCCGTCGTCGACCACACCGTCGCAGTCTTCGTCGCGACCATCGCAGAGGAACTCGGGGTCATTCGCGCCTCCGTCGGGCACGAAGGCCGGGGTGCCTCCATCGGGGAGCGCCGCGGGCCGCACATCAGCCAGACAGGCACCCGTGCCCACGCCGTTGATGCACTGCTGCGAGCCGTCGCGACACACGCCCTTGCCGCGCGTGTCGGGCGGGCCGCCGTAGCAGGCGGTGGAGATGCCATCGATGGTGCCGTCGCAGTCGTTGTCCTTGGCGTCGCAGATTTCGGGCAGTCCCGGGCGCACGGTGGCGTCGGTGTCGACGCAGTCACCCGCGCACGAGCGCACGCCGTCCATGTCCATGTCGAACATGCCATCGTCGATGGTGCCGTCGCAGTCGTCGTCGGCGCCGTTGCAGGTCAGCTCGCCCATCGTCGGGTCGTTGGTGGGCAGGGTGACGCCCATGCACGAGCTCCACGCGCCCTGCATGCTGCACGACTGCATGCCGGCCACACACGCGCCCTTCGGCTGGCAGGTCGGGCCGGGGCAGGTGCCGGTGTACGTGTCGGGCGTGACGTTCATGCCCGCGAAGCAGCGGCGCGCGGGCACGTCGTCGAGCCGGCCATCGCAGTTCTGGTCGACGGTGTCGCAGGTCTCGACGGCGCCGGGGCGAATCGCCGGGTCCGTGTCGTTGCAGTCGCAGTTGGCCTGGTTGTTACACGCGGCGCACGACACGAAGCCGTCCATGTCGACGTCGAAGCCGTCGACGGTGCCGTCGCAGTCGTCGTCGCGGCCGTTGCACAGCTCCATGGTGGGGATGACTTCGTTCATGCACCCGCCGAAGCTGCTCATGCCCGGCACGGTGGCGTTGCACACCTGCACACCGGCGACGCACACGCCGATGCCCTGCGTGCCCATGGGGCCCGAGTAGCAGTTCTGCGTCAGCTTGCCGCCCGGCCCGCTGCCCTCGTCGACCTGACCGTTGCAGTTGTTGTCGATGGCGTCGCACACCTCGGTGGCGCTCGGCCGCACCATGGGGTTGGCGTCGTTGCAGTCGCAGGTGGGGCTGGTCGGCGCGCCGCAGGTCAGGCACGCGCGCACGCCGTCGCCGTCTGCGTCGGTGATGAGGCCGTTGTCGTTGCTGCCGTTGCAGTCGTTGTCGAGGCCGTCGCAGACTTCAGCGACGGGCAGCGTCTGGCCAGTGCACGCGCCGAACGTGCCGCTGACGCACGCGGCGGTGCCCGCGCGACACTGGCCGCGCGGCGTGCAGCCGGCGCCGGGGCAGGTGCCGGTGAAGGTGCCCGCGTCGCCCGTGAAGCAGCGCAGCGGGACCACGTTGTCGTCGGTCATGCCGTCGCAGTCGTCGTCCTGATTGTTGCAGGTCTCGGTGAGCGTGCCGGGCAGCACCGTCGACACGCAGGCCGCCGTGCCGTTGCCCTGACATTGGAAGGTGCCGGGCGCGCAGACGCCCACGTTGCTCGAGGTGCACGCCGCGTTGACGTTGAAGCCTTCGTCGACGCCGCCCATGCAGTTGTTGTCGATGCCGTCGCAGAGTTCGGTCGAGGGGCCAACGTTGCGCACACAGGTGAGGGTGCCGCTGGTGCAGGTCCGCGTGCCCGGCGCGCAGACGCCCATCTGCCCGGTGGTGCAGGCCGCGCCGCCGCCCGGGTTGTTCTCGTCGGTCATGCCGTCGCAGTCGTCGTCGGCGTTGTTGCAGGTCTCGGTGCTGGGGTTGACGTTGCGCACGCACGAGAGCGAGCCGCCCATGCAGCGCTCGGTGCCCCTGTCGCAGACGCCCAGCTGGCCGGTGGTGCACGCCGCGCCCGCGAGCCCCTCGTCGGTCTGGCCGTCGCAGTCGTCGTCGGCGTTGTTGCAGGCCTCGGTGCGTGGGTAGGTCTGACCCGCCGTCGTCATGTCGCACGAGGGGAAGTTGCCCGCGATGCAGATTTGCGTCGGGCCCGCACACACGCCGCGCGGCGCGCAGGTCGGTCCGGGGCAGGTGCCGGTGAAGCTGCCTGCGGGGCCGGCGTAGCAGACGCGCGTGACGCCCTCGTCGGTCATGCCGTCGCAGTCGTCGTCGACGTTGTTGCAGAGCTCGGCGCGGCCGGGGCGCACCTGGTTGTTGTTGTCGTTGCAGTCGCAGTTGGCAGGTGCGTTGCACGTGCCGCACGCGCGCGAGCCGTCACCGTCGGCGTCGACGATGAGCCCGTCATCGACCATGCCGTCGCAATCGTCGTCGAGGTTGTTGCAGACCTCCATGCTCGAGGCCCTGTTCTGCGAGCAGGTGAGCGCGCCGCTGGTGCACACCCGGGTGCCGGCGGAGCAGACGCCCTGCAGGCCAGTGGTGCACGCCGCGCCGCCGCCCGGGTTGTTCTCGTCGGTCATGCCGTCGCAGTCGTCGTCGACGTTGTTGCAGGTCTCGGCGACAGGCGTGGGGGCCACGCACGCGCTCGCACCGGCCATGCATTGGAAGGTGCCCATCGCGCAGCGACCCATCTGGCCCGTGGCGCAGGCCTGGCCGACGTTGAAGCCCTCGTCGGTCATGTTGTCGCAGTCGTCGTCCTGCCCGTTGCAGGTCTCGGTGATGGGCATCAGGTTCTGCACGCAGCTGAGCGCGCCGCTGGTGCACTGCTCGGTGCCGGGGCGACACCGGCCGAAGAGCGGCGTGTTGCAGGCGCTGCCGCCGCCCGGGTTGTTCTCGTCGGTCATGCCGTCGCAGTCGTCGTCCTGGTTGTTGCAGGTCTCGGTGCGCGTGCCGGGCAGCACCGTCGCCACGCAGGCCGCCGTGCCGTTGCCCTGACATTGGAAGGTGCCGGGCGCGCAGACGCCCACGTTGCTCGAGGTGCACGCCGCGTTGACGTTGAAGCCTTCGTCGACGCCGCCCATGCAGTTGTTGTCGA
>JBILUC010000090.1:0-17878 GCA_044371205.1 Archangium sp. | reverse complement strand
GGCACAGCGACGGGCGGTGGCACAGCGACGGGCGGTGGCGCAGCGACGGGCGGCGGCACCGCGATGGTCTGCACCCCGGGCGCGACGACGTGCTCCGGCCCAACCACCGTGCGCACATGCAACCCGGCCGGCACCGCGCTGGTCGACAACCCTTGCACCTATGGCCGCGGCTGTGTCACGGGAAGCACCGGCGCGACGTGTCAATGCATTCGAGGCCAGACCGCGTGCTTCACCAACGACGTCTACGAGTTCGACTCGTGCGGCAACCGGCTCGGCCTGCTGACGGACTGTCTGCTGGCCAACGAAGAGCTCTGCCGCACCTTCGACGACGGCGTGCGCTGCAGCCGCCCGACGACCTGCACCACCGACACCAACTGCGCGAACCGCGACTTCTGTCAGAACGGCGTGTGCGTGCCCGACGTGTGCAACCCCGCGTCTCCGGGTGACCGCGCCTTCTGCAACGGCGAGACGGTGACGCGCTGCCGCGCCAACGGTGGCGGCTACGACGTCGTCGAGAACTGCGGCGGCAACGACGGTGGCCAGGTCTGCCTCGCCCTCGGGAGCGCGCCGTACGCCGACTGCCGCTGCCGTACCAACGCGCGCCAGGGCTGCTCGAACACCGACATCTACAACTTCGACTCGTGCGGCGTGCGCGGCACGCTGGTTCGCTTCTGCACCGACCCCGAGGTGTGCACCGAGGGCCCGACCGGCCCGTTCTGCAAGCGCAACACGGCCTGCACGGCCGACACCGACTGCCTCACTGGTGAGTTCTGCGGTGCGGGCACCTGCACGCCCCGGGTCTGCACTCCGGGCACGCAACGGTGCTCGGGCACTCAGGCGCAGCGCTGCGACACCCGCGGCACGGCGTGGGAAGTGAAGGACGACTGCGTCGGCGGCGAGAGCTGCACCTTCGTCTCGGGCTCGGCAAACTGCGCCTGCACGCCGAACGCGACGCAGGGCTGCGTCGGCAACCAGGTCTACGGCTTCGACTCATGCGGGGCGCGCGGGTCGCTGGTGACGACGTGCGGTGCGACGCAGGTCTGCGCCGAGGCAGGCACGACGGCGAGCTGCGTGGCGGCACCTCCTGCGGCGAGCTGCCTGAGCGATTCGATCTGCGGCGCGGGCAACGTGTGCCTCGACACCGTCTGCGCGCAGCGCGTGTGTACGCCGGGGGCGAGCTTCTGCGCGGCGGGTACGGTGCGCTCGTGCGATGCGCGCGGCGCGTCTTCGACCTTCGTCGCCGAGTGCGAGGCGGGCGCGAGCTGCTCGACCGACACTGGCGTCGCGCGCTGCACCTGCGCGGCCAACGCGCGGCTCTCGTGCGTCAACGGTGACGTCTATCAGGTCGACTCCTGCGGTCAGGTCGGCCAGCTCGTGACCGACTGCGGAGCGGGCAGCTGCGTGGTGACGGGCACGTCGGCGGTGTGCGCGCTCACGCCTCCTCCACCCGTGGACGCGGGCGTCACCTGCACGCCGCGCGCGAGCACCAGCTGCTACCTCGGAGACCTCTGGTCCTCCGACAGCTGCGGTCGCCTCGAGGCGCTCGCGCAAGACTGCCCGGGCGCGGTCGCCTGCAACACCATCGGAGGGCCGGCCGCGTGTCGCAGCTCGGTCGCCGATGCAGGCAGCCCGTTCTGGGCGCGCGCCTGCCCCCTCGTGCAGGACGTGGCGAACCCCACGGCGCTCGACGCCGACTGTCGCTGCTTCATCAACCGCGCTCCGGTGTCCGGCATCCCGCAGTGTGTGGGCCTCAACTACGTGCCCATCTCGACGCGCTTCGGCTCGGGTCCGACGATTCGCTCGCTTCCCCAGTCGCGCTTCAACGGCGGCGTGGTGGTGGGGCGCGAAGTGATGGTGGGCGTCGACTGGTCGAGCGCGACCCGACCGACGCAGGGACTCGTGATGGCGGTGCACCTCGACACCGGCGCGCGGCGCATCGTCTCGGGCGCGTTCGAAGACCCGATGACGGGCTACGCCGAGGTGGGCACCGGGCCGTCGTTCTCGAAGGTCATCGACGTGAAGCGGGGCAGCGGCGGGCTCTTCGCGCTGTCGGTGCCCAACACGACCGCGTCGCTCGAGATCATCCGCGTCGACGCGACCACGGGCGCCCGCACCCTGGTGTGGCGCGCGCGCGACGCGGCGTTCGGTCAGTGCGCGAGCGGTGACCCGGCTCGGCTCGCGGTCTCGTACCACGACCGGGTGTTCGAGCTCGACGCGACGGGCGGCTTCTTCCTCGCGTTCCGCGGCGCAGGTCCGTACTCCGAGGGTGTCGGCCTGGTGCGCATCAGCGCCAACGGGGCCAGCTGCAGCTTCGTGACGCGCTCAGGCGCAGGCGCACTCAACGCGTACGCAACGAGCAACATCGGCGGCGGCTATACGGTCGACCGCGGCTACTACTCCGGCCTCGTGCAGCAGCAGGGGCAGCTCTACGTGCTCAACGACGCGCTGCTCTCGCTCTTCCGCGTCGACCCGATGACCGGCGCGCGCACCCGCATCTCGAGCGCCTCGACCGCGAACGGCGTGGTGGGCGCCGGGCCAGTGAACTTCGGCGGCATCGGGCAACGCTGGCTGACCTGGGACGCGACGCGCAACGTGCTGTGGGCGACGGGCGTGTTGAGCTACCGCGCGCTGACAGCTGTCGACCTGACGAGCGGAGACCGCACCGAGGCGACGTGCCGCTCGACCAACGCGGTCGTGCCGTGGCGCAACACGTGCCTCGGGGGCGTGCTCGAGGGCGGCTTCCAGAACTACGGCGGCTTCTGGCTCGACCCCGCGAATGGAGACCCCATCGTGGTGCACGAGAACCACAGCTTCGTGCGCGTCGACCTGCGCAACGGCAACTCGATGCGCTTCTCTCAATAGCGCGAACACGAAGGCCTTCAGGCAGGTCGCGAGCCGGTGTCGGACGGCCTCCGACAACCTTGCATCTCGCCGTTGCCTGCAGCGCCCATGCCCGTCATCTCGCCCGCAGGTCACCGTCACGAAGACGTCCTCCCGCGCTGCGACGGCCGAGGTTTCGTTGAAGGTGAAGGACGTGCTCATCCGCCAGCAGCTCCAGGGCTTCGACGGCATGGAGCACGCGTTCGCGATGCTGCCGCGGGAGCGCGCGGGCCAGCTGACCTGGCGTCGGGTCGAGCTGTCGTTCTCGGGGCAGGCCATCGCGGGCTACTACGACCGAGAGCTCGTCGACGTGCACACGGCGAAGGTCTCACAAGCCGACGCGAAGGCCCTGGCGAAGTACGGCGCGGCGTTCGGCGTCGAGACCAACAAGGGCGTCGTCTGGGCCCAGTCCAGCGGGCAGAACACGAAGCCCCAGCGCTGAGACCAGGCCGCTGCGCTCACGCTCGTCATGTGACCCGCGTTACCGGCGCGCGCACAGCGTCGGCTTCGGCGCTTCCCACGACAGGTGGCGCGTGAGCTCTTCCGGGTGCTCGATGCGGCCATGCTGCCGTGACACCAGCGCGACGCGATGTGACGGGTCACGCCAGTGCACGACCGGCATCGGAGACACCCATTCCCAGGCAGACCAGTCGTTCGATGCGGCAGCAGCGATGAGGAGCTTGATCAGCATCGTCACCGCGAAATGCGCCGAACGGGCAGGCAGTTTCAGCTGAACGCCGCGGCACACGCACGCAGCGTGTTGTCGTGGATTTCCAGCACCTTCGGGATGCTGCCGTCCTTCTCCTTCTGGTAGCCGCCGGCGAGGTTCCACGCGACCGGCGTGCCTTGCGCGCGCAAGGTGTTGAACACCAGCTCATCGCGCTGCCGGAGGTCCTCGGTGCTGAGCCAGCCACCGAACGGGTCGTCGAGGTGCGGGTCGGCGCCCGCCTGGTACAGGACCACGTCGCAGCCCTTCATTGACTCGAGCACGCGCGGCAGCTCATCAAAGAACGCCGACACGTCGCGTGGTCGTGAGTAGCGCGCACCGGCCGTGAAGTGGTCGACCCAGTCCTGCGCGCGGATTCGGCGAATGATGTCGTCCGTTCCGTCTCCGGAGTGGTGGTCGCAGTCGACGATGCCGATGCGCTTTGCACCCGCAGCGCGGAGAGACGCCGCGGTCACCATCAACCCGTTGAACGTGCAGTAGCCCGACACGTTCGCGTAGCCAGCGTGGTGGAAGCCCGAACACGGCGCGATGGCTGCACCACCGTGCTTCCACGCGTGCATCGCGGCCGAGCGCATGGAACCGGTCGTCCACGGCAACGAGCGCGCGACCTCGGCCGAGCGGTTGCCGAAGCCGTTGTCGGTACGCAGCTCGAGCACCTCCCGCACGAAGCGCGGGTCGTGCGCGCGCGAGAACTCCTCGACGGTGGCGCGGGTGGGCTTTCGCACGTCGAGGGCGACGCCCAGCTTCCGCCACGAGGCGACGACCTCGAGCGGCTTGGCCGCGCTCGGCGAGAAGCTCGCGGAATCGGCGACCATGGCGGGGGTGAAGAACAGGGGCAGCGCAGTGGTGGTCATGCCCTTCATGACACCGCCGGGCGTCATGACTGACCATGCATGGTGGTACATGCTTCATGAATGTTCCGTCATGACCCACGCTCCGAGGTCCGTTCCCTGCTCCGCCGAGGCATCTCGCTCGACCGCCTCGCCTCGTTCGTCACCGTCGCCGACAACGGAGGGTTCGCGCGCGCAGCCCCTGGAGACCCGAACCTGCAGAGCCAGCTCAGCCGGCAGCTGAAGGAGCTCGAGATCTCGCTCGGCTACCCGCTGCTCGAGCGCACCGCGAAGGGGCTGGTGACGACCGACGCGGGGGCCGCCCTGCTGCGCGCGGTGAGAACGCTGGCGCGCGAGCTCGACGAGGTGGGCGTGGTCGCGGCGGGTGAGCGACGCAAGGTGGTGCTCGGCGGCGGCGACAGCGTGCTGCAGTGGCTCGTGCTGCCAGCGTTGGCGAAGCTGCCGCTCGAGGAGCTCGACCTCGAGGTGGTCGCGCTCAACGCCGACGCCACCGTGGCCGCGCTGCAGGAAGAGCGCATCGAGCTGGGCCTGCTGCGAGCCAACGAAGCGAGCGGTGACTTCAAGACGGTGCGCGTGGGCACCATCGAGTACGGGTTGTACGAGGCGTCGCGAGGTCTGCCGCTCGCGGTCGCGACCTCGGAGCGTGGCGTGCTGGAGCGACTCGACCGCCCTGCCCGGCTGCAATGCGAGACCTTTCCTCAGGTGGCGCAGGTGGTGCGCGCGGGCACGCACGCGGGTGTGCTGCCGACCTTCGCCGCGCGGCACCTGGGAAGTGCGAAGCGAGTCGAAGCGCCGGCGCTCGAACGGGTGTCGTCCCCGCTCGCGTTGGCCTGGCGCGCTCGGGTGCTCGAGCGCAGGCCGCACCTCGTCCCCCTTCGCAAGGCGCTCGAGGACTCACTGCGGCGCGCGCTGACCTCGTGACCTCGAGCGCTGAGCGCCTCACTTCTTCGCGTAGAGCCGCTCGTTGGCCCGCTCGCGCAAGAAGCCCAGCGTGTTTCCAAAGACGCACGGCGTCTGCGCAAACGTCGGTGAGTCGCGACGCGCCAGCCGCGCACGCGAGTTGCGACTGACGGGTGCGCGCGCGGAGAACACCTCGGCAACCGCGATGAAGAAGGTCGCCGCGTCGTCGCGCGGGTCGAGCTGGTCCCACAGCACCTGCGTCGCGTTCTGCACCGGGTCCGCGCCCTGAAACGCGAGCGCCAGCAATGCCTGCGGCGCCAGACGAAGCCGCGCCTCGACCACCTTCCACAACCGGGGCGCCAGCTGCGGAAACGCAGTGTGCGCGACGATCAACTCCTCGGTCACGCCGTCATCGGCGTCGGTGAGCTACTCGCGCGCGGCCAGTTGCGCGCCCATCACCCGCCGCGTCTCCTGCTGCGCCGGGTACTCGAGCCCCAGCGTGATGCCGAAGCGGTGCAGGTACTGGACACGGTCGACCAGCGGCAGACCTTCCGGAATCTCGGACGCGGCGTGGTGGTGCGGCTCGACGCCCGAGCCGCCCCAGTCGAGGCCGTGCTGCTCCTCCGCGTCTGGAGACCCGTTGAGCAGGGCCTCAGGCACCTGCGCCTGCCGCACGAAGGCGGCTTTGCGGTCGAGCTCGGCGTCGTCGGGCAGGGAGGGCCTGTTCGAGAGCCACCGCGATGGCCACGCGAGCGCGCCGATGCTGCGCGCGAGAAAGCGACGCGTCGCGGGTGGCAGCTCCGGCACCAGGAGCGCGTCGAACAACGTCGGCACCAACAGCGCCCAGGCCCGGCTGCTGAGCTGAAGGTCCTTCGAGAACTCGGCGCGCAGCTCAGTGTTGGGGTTTCGCAGCAGCTGCTCGAAGCGCTCGGGGAGCGTGGTGGCCGGCGCGCGCTTCCACCCCACCCAGTGGCGAGACCAGTCCTGCTCAGCGAGGCGGGACAGCAGAGAGTCGATCGTCATCGTCACGTCTGCAGAGCGTAGCGGTGCCAGCACGGTCTTGATCTCGCGCTGTCGTCTGATTGTGTTCGCGCAGCCCCATGACCTCGGCACGAACCTCGAGCCCCGAACTCGCAGCCACCTTGAAGGCCATCGGCCTCGAGGTCGAACTTGATGAGAAGGCCCCCTCCGGGCCCGATGAGCTCGTGGCTGCGTTGCTCGACGTGTACTCGGACCCGTCACGTGCCGAAGCAGCACGCGTCTTCGTCTCCCGAGGGGAAGACAACGCGGCGCTGGCCACGGTGTTGTCGCGATGGGCGCAACGTGAACTCCCGCCAGTCGGCGACGACTTTGCGGGAGAGGAGGAGTTGGTTCAATTCGTTGCTGACTGGCTGATGGCCAAAGCCCTGCACGGTGACACAGCCTCACCTCAATTGTTTGCGTTCGAGGCAGAGGAGGGACTGCTCTACCTGCTCCGCACCGAGCAGGAGTTGTCGTGGAGCGGCAAGTCAGGCACGGAATGGATCCCCGGCTTCGACGCTGGAACCCGAAACTCACCCGACACCGAGGCCGCGCTCAATGGCATCTACCGGGGTGAGGGCTGCACACCGGCCTTCGCAGAGCACGCGCGGAGCTGTGCTCGGTGTCACGCGCTGTTCGATGAACACCGCCAACGCATGGCGGAGTTGCCACCGGACCAACAGTATTGCCCGGAGGGCTTCGAGGAGTTTCTCGGGCCGACAGCGAGGGCTCCCCTCGTGCCCGCCGCGCCGCCACCGCCCAGGCCGTGGTGGAGGTTCTGGTGAGCGCCGCTTCGCACAGAGCGGGGCGGGGAGCTTCATCGCCCCCCGCCCCGTTCCTTCACACGGCTTCGTAGCCAGCGACCGAGAAGCTGGCCTCGGCCCGCCCTTCCGAGCGGCTGCGCAGCGCAGTGACGAGCCCGAACGTCTTCGCCAGCGGCAAAGACGCCCGCACCGTCGCCTGGGTACCGGTCACTTCGACCCCGGCCACCGACGCTCTTCGTGACGAGAGTTCACCCAGCACCGCACCGACCGATGCCTCTGGCGTGTGCACCACCGCCTTCGCCATCGGCTGCAACCGCACCACCCCCGCCTGCGCGACGGCTTCTTGAAACGCGAGCGAGCCCGCAATCTCGAACGCCACCGCGCTGGAGTCCTTCGCGTGGACCTGGCCGTCGAGCAGCGCGACCTCACAGTCCACGAAGGGGACGCCTTCCCTCACCCCGCGGCTCATCGCCGCTTTCACGCCCGCCTCCACCGCCGACACCAACGGCGCAGGCACCACGCCGCCTTTCGTCTCATCGACGAAGACGAAGCCTGCACCGCGCAGCACCGGGCGCACGCGCAGGGTGACGACCGCGAACTGCCCCGGCCCACCCGACTGCCGCACGTGCCGCACCGTCACCGTTGCTTCCCCGCCCACGGTGTCGCGCAGCGCGACCTGAGGCGCGCCCGTCTTCACCGTGAGCCCTTCGCGTCGCTCGAGCTTCTCGAGCCAGATGCTGAGGTGCAGCTCACCGACACCACACACCACCGTCTGGCCCGTCTCGGCGTCGACGCGCACCCTGAGCGAAGGGTCTTCGAAGCACGCCTTGCGAAGCGCTTCGGCGAGCCTCGCCTGGTCTTCCGACGTGCGCGCGCTGACCGCGAGCTCCACCACCGGGTCGGCAGCGGAGACGCCTTCGAGCTGCACGTCGAGTCTCTGCGCACACAGCGTGTTCCCCGTGTGCGCCGACTTGAGCCCCACGAGCGCGGCGATGCCCCCCGGGCCCACCTCGTCGAGGGGCTCGAGCTGACCGCCGTGCAGACCGAGCACGTGCGCGACGCGCTCTGATTTCCCCTCGGGGCGCACGACGAGCGTGTCGCCCTTCTTCACGGTGCCCTGGAAGATGCGGGTCCACGCGAGGGGGCCCATGTGCTTGTCGAGCTCCGTCTTGAAGACGAAGCCACAGGCAGGCGCCGCCACGTCGGCCTTCAGCTCGTGCGGGAGTGCGCGGTCCTGCGGAGAAGGCAGGTAGTGCACCACCGCGTCGAGCAGGGGCTCGATGCCACGGTTCCGCAGCGCCGCGCCGCAGAGCACCGGCACCACCGCGCGCGAGAGACACGCACGGCGGAGCGCGGCGCGGAGTGCGTCGGCGCTGATGGGCAGGTTGTGGGTCCACGCCGAGAGCAGCTCGGCGTCGTGCTCGGCGACGGCTTCGACCACGCTCGCGTCGACCGCTTCGACGAGGTCGATGAGCGCCTCGTCGGTGACCCGCTGAAGCAGCACGGGTCGCGCGTGGAGCCGGGTGCGGAGGTCAGACAGACACTGCTCCACCGACGCACCGGGCGCGTCGAGCTTGTTGATGAAGACGAGCCGGGGCACGGCGTGGCGCTCGGCCTGGCGCCACACGCTCTCGGTTTGCGGCTCGACTCCGCGCGAGGCGTCGAGCACGACGATGGCGCCGTCGAGCACGCGCAGCGAGCGCTCGACCTCGATGGCGAAGTCGATGTGCCCGGGCGTGTCGATGAGCGACAGCGTGTGCCCGCGCCACGTGGTGGTGGTCGCGGCCGCGGTGATGGTGATGCCGTGCTTGCGCTCCTCGGCGGTGTGGTCGAGCGAGGTGGTGCCGTGATGCACCTCGCCCATGCGGTGAATGCGACCGCTGAAGAAGAGCAGCCGTTCGCTGACGGTGGTCTTGCCTGCGTCGACGTGCGCGAGCACGCCGAACAAGCGTCGGAGGGTGATGGGAGTCATGGTGGTGTTTCCGTGGGTGAGAGAGGACGGACTGCTGGCGTCAGGTCGGTGCCTGCGCGCGCCGTTCACGGAGGGAAGTGGGTTCGCTCGCGATCAGCGCGCGCACACCCCAGCTTCGAGCAGCACCGGAGTGCGCTGAGCGGGGACGGCGAGCTGACGGAGCGGGGGCCTCATACGTGCGGTCGTGACGCACGAAGTGAAGCCGACTGACACGATGGACCCTCGCCGCGCTCGGGCATCACGGCGGGCGCGGGCCGCGGCCAATCACACCCTGGTCGCCCACTGCCCACAGGTCCTCTTCACTCGTGCCGCCGAGATCGTTGAACCGAACCCCGGCGTCGTTGCGGAAGACCGTCTGCCAACTGCCGCGCGCATGGCGGCGAACCTGCCCGTCGCTGGTGGTGACGGCGTAGCGACCTGACGTGAACGCGCGCACGCTGGTGAGATCGGCCGTCGTGCCGGAACTGAGCGTTCTCCAGCCCATCGCGGTTCGCCTGAGGATGAGCCCGTCGTCGCCCACCGCGATGACGGAGAGGGGTGAGAGCGCCCAGACCCCGCGGAGTGCGCCGCGCTGGTTGCCTGGAAGTGGGAGTTGCTCTTCCGCCCAACCGCCGTCTTCCTGGAGCGACCACGCCGCCGGTCGGGTGTTGCCGTTGCCATTGCCGTCCCGGGTCGAGCCGACCGCGAAGAGGCGCGCCGCCGACACGCCATGCAGATCGTTCACCTCGACCGAGTCGGCGAGACGGCCCACGAACTGAGTGGGCACCTCGCCGCGGCGCCACCGCAGCAGGTCGCCGTTCTCGAGCACCGCCGCATACTCAGCGCTGCCACCGTCCCAGAAGCCGATCATCGCGACGGGGACGTCGGCGACCGGTCGTTCGTTGGTGCAGCCACCTGCGTCGAACGACTGCTCCGAGATGAGACCTCGGCCCGCCGCGGTCCCACCCACTTCGGCCTCACCTCCCGGTTCCGCCCACACGCCCCTCATGTTCGAGGGGCACGCCGCCGACACGATGACGAAGCCGATGTCGCCCCGTCGAAGAAAGAGCTTCGAGCCGGAAGTGACCCACAACCGGCCGGGCGCGAACGTGGCGACGGAAACGAGATCGTTGGTCGAGCCGCGCAGCTCGTCGACGGCCTCCCAGCCGGCATCGCTGCACCGGCCTTCGTCGACCATCGAGTCGCAGTCATCATCGATGCCGTTGCACAGCTCGATTGCCCCTGGAAACGTGAGGCCGTCGCGGTTGTCACAGTCGCCGTCGTTTGGGACCCAGCCCGGCCCGCAGACGGCCCGAGGGGCGCCTTCGCCAAAGCCGTCGAGGTCTCGATCCCGGTAGTTCAGGGTGTCGCAGGGCACCACCCCGGAGTCGGGCACGCCGCCGTCTTCCGCCCAACAATCTCCCTCCGAGCAGTCGAGCGCCTCGACCGCACCGGCCAGCACCAGCTCGCTGCCGCGAGGCTCGACGAGGTGGAGGTCGTAGATGCCGACGGGCAGCGGCCCGACGAGTCGACCCGTGAGGCGGGTCGCGTCAAGCCACCGCACGTCCTGCAGATCGATGCGCCGGTCGCCGGCCCGGATGAAGGCGCTCGCCACGGCCGGCTGCACTTCGGAGTTTTCTGGCTGATCGAAGTCGAGCCTCACCAGAGGAACCACGCCCTCGGTCAGCAGGGTCAGGTCGGCGCCGAGCTCGGCGTCGAAGAGCCTCGGTTCCACCGCTTTGAGCGCAGGCCCGGCTGGCTTCTGCGCGCAGCCAAGGACCAACACCCAACTGAGCATCGCGAGAGAACGCATGAACGGGCCTGCTGGAAGCTAACTCGGCGCTCCTTCGCAGACGACTCATCCGCTCAGGTCTCGTCTGTTCTTTCGGCTGAGGCGCAGCGCGCGCTGCGAACAGACACTGCCGGACCATCGCCGCGGTTGGGCTTCGGAGGGAACTCACCATGAAGAACTGCATCGTCGGCATCTCGGGGAAGCTGGGGCTGTACATGACGCGACACGCACTCGCCCGCGGGCACGAGGTGGAAACACTGGCGCGAAGGAACTTCAGCTGCTGATGCCGTGAGCAGTTTCCAGCCGTTCGCATTGATTTCAGGCGCTTTCGGGCATCCCGACCGCTCCGAGCGCCTCAAATCCAGCCGATTGCATTGAACTGAGCCTCTGAACGCCCTGACAATGGGTCATGGCTCGAAAATCCAGCCGATCGCCCGAGTGGGTCGAAGGCCTCGCACGCACCGTGCGAGAGCGCCGCAGGGCCCTGAAGCTCACCCAGACCGAGCTCGCCGAGTTGGCCGGTTGTGGCCCCGACTTCCTCTACGACGTCGAGCGCGCCAAGCCGACGCTGCGCCTCGACAAGCTGCTCGCGGTGCTCGACACGCTCGGGCTCACCCTCACCGTCGGTTCGCGCACGTGACCGATCCGCGCAGCGTCGAGCGGCTCGACGTCTTTCAGAACGACACGAAGGTCGGCGTCTTGCGGCGGCTGCACAAAGGCTGCTCGTTCGAGTTCGACGACGCGTTCTTCACGGCCCACCAGCACTTGCCGGGAGGCATCGCCACCACCCTGCCCTTCTCGCAGAAGGTCACCACGGTCGAGGGCGACTCACTGCCGACCTACTTCGCCGGGCTGCTGCCCGAAGGTCGACGCCTCAGCGCGCTCACGGCTCGCCTCAAGACGTCCGAAGACGATCTCTTCTCCCTCCTCGTCGCCGCCGGGCCGAACTGCGTCGGAGACCTCTTCCCCGTGCTGCCGCGCACGAAGAAGAACCCGCTCGACGAAGACGAAGAGAAGTCGCCGCTCGATCGGCTCTCGTTCTCCGACGTCTTCGCGCAGACGCTCGAACTCCCGGTGCCCGCCATCGCCGGCGTGCAGGAAAAGCTCTCGCCCTCGATGATCTCCTTCCCCTTCGCGACGGCGGGGAAGCGATGGCTGCTCAAGCTGAACCCGCCCGACCGCGAGCGCCTGGTCGAGAACGAGTTCTTCTTCATGACCATGGCGAAGGCGTGCGGTCTCGACGTGCCTGCAGTGCACCTGGTGACGGACCGCACCGGCGCGAGCGGGCTGCTGGTCCAGCGCTTCGACCGCGTCCGCGTCGACCGGCGATGGCGCGGAGTGCGCCAGGAAGACGCGTGCCAGTTCCTCGACCGCTACCCGGCGGACAAGTACCGCATCAAGACGGGCCCGCTCGTCGAGAAGCTCGAGGTCAGCGCGTCACCCGTCGCAGCACGCGCGAAGTTCCTCGAGCTGCTCGCCTTCAGCTTCCTCATCGGCAACGGCGACCTGCACGCGAAGAACGTGAGCATCGTCGCCCCCGGCGGCTTGCTTCAGCTCAGCCCCGCGTACGACCTGCTCTCGACGCGACCGTATGGAGACCAGACGCTCGCGATGGAGTTCGAGGGCCGGAAAGACAACGTGAAGCGGCGCGATTTCATCGCGGCGGGCGAGCGCGCCGGGGTGCGACCTGCAGCGGTCGAAGCGCGACTCGATCGCCTGTGCGCCGAGGCGAAGCTGTTCGCGAAACGCCTCGTGGAGCTCGGATACGACGCGCGCATCACGCGACAGCTCGTCACCCAGTTCGACAAACGCCTCCGCGAACTCCAGCGGTAGCGGCGTCAGAAGACACTCAAGGGCCGAGGAACGTCGGTACCAGCTTGCGCGCCAACGAGGCGAGCACCGCGGGCCGCACGTAGTGCTTCGCCGTCATCACCGTCGCCCGGCGCTTGATCTGCCTCGTGCTGATGCCCGGCGGCTCGAGCGCGCTGCTCGCCTGCGCCTGCACCTGCGTCATGTCGAGCCCGGCGGCCTTCACGTCTTCGAAGTACCGCGTGCCGGGGTACGGCGCGGCCCAGTACAACGTCAGCAGGTCGGGCCTCACGTCGTGCACGAACGCCTCGGTCTCCGCGAGCGTGGAGGGCGTTTCCCAGAGAAAGCCGAGCATCACGTACATCAGCGAGGTGATGCGGGCCTCGTCGCACGCGCGGAAGGCCGCGATGGTCTCGGCACGATCGGGCACCTTCTGCACTCGGCGCCCAAGCTCCACCGACCCGGTCTCGACCCCGAAGGAGAGGCCGTAGCAGCCGCTCCGCGCGAGCGCCTTGAGGGTCGGCGCATCGACCGTGTCGACGCGCGTGCAGCTCACCCAGCGCGCATCGGGAACGCTGCGCTCGATGGCGGCCGCGAGCTCTCGCGCCCACTCCCGGTCGAGCGTCAGCGTGTCGGCGCGCAGGTAGAAGAAGCGCTGGCCCTGCTCTCGCAGCGCGCCCATCTCTTCCGCGACGTGCTCGGGCGAGCGGTGTCGCGCCTTCTTCCCCGTCACCGACGCCACGAGACAGTACGTGCAGGGGAACGGGCAGCCTCGCTGCACGTGCACCGAGACCTGCGACCAGGGGGTGCCACGCACGCGGTACAGCGACGCGTCGACGATGCTGCGGTCGGCGCGCGGCAAGGCGTCGAGGTTCGTCGCGCTCACCGCGGCGCCCTGATGCGTGCGCGTGGTGACGCCCGCCGCGAGCAACCCCTCACGCACGAGGTGCGCGAACACCAGCTCCGGGTCTCCGCGCGTGAAGAAGTCGAGCGCCGCGCACCGCGACAGCAGCTCGGCGCCGAACACCGTGGCAGGGGCGCCGCGCAGGCCCAGCGGCACACCCGGCAGCCGCGCGCGGAGCTCGGTGAGAAAGCGCAGGTCCTCGTCGAGCGAGCCGAAGGTCGCCGTGGCCACCACGACGTCAGGCCGGCTCTGCACCACGGCGTCGAGCGCGCGCGGGAAGTCGAGCTTCATCGCCGGTGCGTCGAGCAGCCAGGGCATCCCGCCCGCGCTCCGCACCCCGGCGGCCGCCTCCACCTCCTCGAGCGGAGGTCGCATCGACGGCACGAGGTCGAACGCGAAGTACGACTGGCAGCGGTCTTCCCGGCAGTAGGGCCCCGTCGGGGGGAAGACGAACGAGACGCGCTTCACGAGCGCCTCCCGTGCATCAGCACCGACGCCAACACCTGGAACCCGTAGCGCACCGACTGGCGCACGTTCACCGAAGAGCTCTCCTTCGTGTACCAGCTGCCGACCGCCACCTCGGCGCCGCGGAGCCCGTACGCGTGGAGCCACGAGAGCATCTGCGCGTCGAAGCCGAAGTCGTCCGAGAAGTCGTGAAAGGGGGCGCGCTCGAGCGTCTGACGGCGATACGCGCGCAGCCCGGTGTGGAGGTCGGTGAACTGCGTGCCGAACGCGCGGTTCTGCAACGTGGTGAGGGCGCGGTTCGCGCCGCGCTTCCACCACGGCATCCCGCGCTCTGCGGCGCGACCGTCGGAGATGCGGCTCCCCAGCACGAAGTCGAAGTGCCCGGGGCCCTCGAGGGTCGCCACCACCTCGTCGAGGCGCTCGGCATCGTATTGGTTGTCGGGGTGCAGCATCACCACCACGTCGGCGCCCAGCGAGAGCGCGAGCGCGTAGAGCGTCTTCTGCGCGGCCCCGTACCCGCGGTTGCGCAGGTGTCGAGTCACCTCGAGCTTCAGCGCGCGCGCGACGTCTGCGGTGCGGTCGGGGCTCGCGTCGTCACACACCACGACGGCGCCAAAGAGGCCGGGCGGGAGGCGGGCGACGGTGGCCGCGAGGGTTCCCTCGGCGCGATACGCCGGCATCACCACCACGCGGTTCGGAAAGGCCGACATCGGGGAAGGCCCGCTCTACCATCGGCCCGTGCCCCCGCGTACCCGCGATGTCTTCGCCGCGTTGCTCCTCGCGGCCCTCGCGGTGCTGGTCTTTGAGCCCGTCACGCGCTTCTCGTTCATCAACTTCGACGACGACGTGTACGTCACCGAGAACCTGCACGTGCGCGCCGGCCTGACGCCAGACACCGTGCGCTGGGCCTTCACCAACGTCGAGTCGGGCCACTTTCACCCGCTGACGTGGCTCACCCACGCGGCCGACGTTCAGTTCTTCGGGCTCGACGCGGGCGCGCACCACCGCACCACCCTGCTGCTCCATGCGCTGGCGACGGTGCTGTGCTTCGTGTTCTGGCGGCGCATGGGCGTCGGGGTTCGCCTGGCGCTGTTCGTCGGCGCGGTGTTCGCGGTGCACCCGCTGCGCATCGAGTCGGTGGCGTGGGTCGCGACCCGGAAGGACGTGCTGTCGGGCGTGCTGTTCTTCGCGACGCTCATCTCGTGGACCTGGTGGCGAGCGCGACCGGGTCCTTCGCGGCTTGGGGTGGTGCTCGGCCTCTTCCTGCTCGCGCTGCTCTCGAAGCCCACGGTGCTCCCGCTGCCCGCGCTGCTCGTGCTGCTCGAGAAGTGGGACACCGGGCACTGGCGCTTCCGCGGCACCACGCCGCTCTTCGTGGCGTCGGGCGTGTTCGCCGGCATCGCCGTGCTCGGGCAGCACGCAGCGGGGGCGATGGTGGCCCTCGACGGGCTGCCGCTGCCGGTGCGGCTCACCAACGGCGCCGTCGCGCTCGTCACGTACGCGGGGAGGCTGCTCGCGCCGCTCGAGGTCTCCCTCTTTCATCCCCTGCGGCCGCTGCCGCCTGGGCTCGGAGTCGCCTGCGGGGCGCTGGTGGTCGGCCTGACGATGCTCGCGCTGCGCGACCGCCTGCAGCGCGACCTCGCGTTCGCGTGGGGCTGGTTCGCGGTGTTGCTGCTCCCGGTGTGCGGCGTGGTGCAGATTGGCGGGCAGTTCATCGCCGACCGCTGGCTGTATCTCCCGCTCTCCGGCGCCGTGGTCGGGCTCGCGCGGGCGTGGCGCTGGCGGGGCCCGGGGCGGTTGGCGCTCGGCCTCGCGCTGGTGGGCGGCTGCATCTGGCTGACGCGAAAGCACCTCGAGGACTACCGCGACAGCGAGAGCGTCTTTCGGCACGCGCTCGCGGTGGAGCCAGACAACTTCCTCGCCCACACCAACCTCGGCACGGCGCTCGAAGCGAGGGGTGCGCTCGACGAGGCCACGCCCCACTACGAGCAAGCGCTGCGCCTCAACCCCACCTGGCCCACCGCGCTGGTGAACCTCGGCAACGTGCGCGGTCGCGAGGGGAAGCTCGCCGAGGCCGAGGCGCTCTTTCGCCGGGCGCTCGCGCGAGATCCCACCTTCGGCGCAGGGCACTACAACCTCGCGCTCGCGCTGATGATGCAGGGGCGCAACGACGACGCGGTCGCCGAGTATGAGCGCGCGGTGGCGCTGCGCCCGAACGATGGCATGGCGGCGCTGGGGTACGGCGCCGCGTTGGTCACCGTGGGGCGCGCGGCCGACGCAGCCCCGGTCCTGCAGCGCTCGACGGTGCTGCTGGGCAGCGCCGAAACGTGGGCGCACTACGCGCGGGCGCTGCGCCTCACCGGCCAGGTCGAGGGGGCACGAGGTGCCGTGCGCCGCGCGCTCGAACTCGAGCCCACCCAGCCCGTCGCCCTGAGCGAGCGTGGCTTGCTGAACTGAAGCCTCGACTCACTGCCTTCGACGCCGGCGCAGGGCCAGCAGGCCGAGGGCGCTCCACACGAGCAGCGGGTCGACCGAGCTGCAGCTGCAGCCGCCGGTCATCTCGTTCCCCATACCTGCGTCGGTCGGCACGGAGCCCGCATCGGCGACCCCCATCGAGCCTGCATCGGGCCGCGCACCCGCGTCGCCCGCACCTGCGTCGTCGGCCGAGCCTGCGTCGGCGGTGCCAGCGTCTTCAGCGCCCGCGTCGACGGTCCCCGCGTCGACCTCGCCGGCATCCGTTCCGGCATCGGCCATACAGTTCACCACTGGCGTCGACGTGCAGCCCGCCACGGTGCAGACGTTCGTGGTGCACGGGTCACCGTCTTCGCACGCGGCGTCGTTGGACACCGAGGCCACGACGCCACCCATGCAGACCTCGGTGGTGCACGGCACGGTGTCTTGAAGCGGCAGCTCGGAGTCATCGACCACCTCGACCGCCACGCCGGCCTGACACTCGCTGCGCCGGCAGTCGCGCGTCGACGCTTGCGGAGGCGGGCACTGCGCGCAGCTCGTCGCCCCGCTGTTGCTGAACGTCCCCGTGGGGCACGCCGGGCACGCGATGCTTCCTGCATTTGCCTGGAACGTCCCCGCGAGACACACGGTGCAGGTCAACCCGCCCGCGCCCGATGACACGCTGCCAGGCAGGCAAGCGATGCACGCCACGGCACCGCTGGCAGGTTGCACCTTGCCCGCCGGGCAGCTGTCGCACGTCGCGCTCGCGGCGTTGGGGGCCACAGTACCGGCGTCACAGTCGAGACAGCGCGTCTGGCCCATGTCGCGTTGCGCCTGGCCGGGCTGGCACTGCTGGCACGTGGTCTGGCCCACCGACGAGGTAAAGGTGCCGGCCGCGCACGAGGGGCAGCTCGCCGCGCCCGAGACGGCGCTGGCCGAACCCGCAGCGCAGTCGGTGCAGGTCGCCGAGCGTGGGCCGGAGTACTTGCCGGGCGCACAGTCGATGCAGGTCGTCTGCCCCGTCGTCGACGAGAACCGGCCCGCCGGACAGTTCAGGCAGCTCGCCGCGCCGGTGACGTCACTGAAGGTGCCCGCAGCGCAGTCAATGCAACTCGCCGAGCCCGAGACGGAGAACTTGCCGGCCGCGCAGTCGACGCAGGTCGTCTGACCAGCGGCAGACGAGAAGCGGCCAGCCGCGCAGGTGGTGCAGCTCGCAGCGCCGGTGACGTCGCTGAAGGTGCCCGGAGCACAGTCGGTGCAGCTCGCCGCGCCCGCGTCGGAAGACTTACCGGCCGCGCAGTTGATGCAGGACGTCTGCCCGGCGGCCGACGCGAAGCGGCCGGCTGGACAGTTCGCGCAGCTCG
>JBILUC010000089.1:0-17929 GCA_044371205.1 Archangium sp. | reverse complement strand
ACGCTGCTGCCGACCGCCTGAGTTGATCAGCGAGAGCTGATCAACGAGGCCCCTCGTCCAATTCCACAAGACACTCATTACGGCCCTCAACGCAGTATTTTCAACGCCCTGCTAGGCCTCGCTGGCAACTCGAGAGTGCCTTCGGCGATGGGGCGCTCGCGTGATCAGGGTCGCCAGCAGTTCCCCGTACGCCGAACGTCAGTCTGCAAACGAATGACGGAAGACGTTGCTGCCTTCCTTCACTTCGAACTGCCGCGTGACTTCCTGGCCGAGGTCTCGGTTCACCACGCGTACGCTGTGCGCGCCGACCGCGATGGCCGCGGGAGAGAAGGGCGTCTCGCCGAGATACTGCCCATCAACCCACACAGCGCCGAAGGGCCGAACGCGGAATTCGACCTCGCCCTTCGCCGCCTGGGTCGGAGCCGTGACGGCTTCGACAGCGGGTCCGCGGACGACGGGCTTCTTGACCGGCGCCAGGGGTTTCGTGGGCTGTGGAGTGGCCGGCTTCGCGACGACGGGCTCCGGGGCGGGAGGTTGGGCGACGACGGGCTCTGGCGCGGGCGGTTGGGTGACGACGGGCTCTGGCGCGGGCGGTTGGGTGACGACGGGCTCCGGCGGGGGCGGTTGGGCGACGACGGGCTCCGGCGTCGGGGCGACGGTCTCGGTGCCGTTTCGGCTCTGCAAGAAGAGCCACGACAGTCCGCTTCCCAGCAGCGCTGACACCGCCAGCAGCGCGAACGGCAGGGTCAGCGCCCTCGGTCTGCGCGGTACGATCTCTTGATCGCGTTGGTCCGATTCTTCACGAAGTGAAATCGATCCCAGTTCCAGGACCCGGTCGACTGCGGGGCCTTGCGGCGCTGGCGGGGCGAGCGCTGGAGGGACGAGCGCTGGAGGGGGGACCACGAAGTGGGGAATCGTCCCCGTCGTCTGGGGCGGAGGTGGCGGTGCGACGAGCACCGCCGCGGGGGGGCTCGCCCGGGGTTGAATGGGTGGTGCCGAGGGCATCGGGGTCGCGACCGACGCTCCGTTCGTCGGTGCGAGGGTTTGCACCAACTGCGCGAGGTCGTTGTGCGCGACGGGGTTGGCAGCGTCGTGAATGAAACGCTCGAGGTCCGTCTGCATGGCGCGACAGTCGGGGTACCGGTCGTCGCGCGACTTGGCGAGGGCCTTGTTGAGAATGCGCTGCAGAGCGTCAGGCACGTCGGGCCGGAACCGCGCTGCCGGGGCCATCGGCTCGTACATGATGGCTTGAACGATGGCGCCTTCGTTGGCGGTCTCGAAGGGCTTGCGGCCCGCGATGAGCTCGAACAGCACGAGGCCCAGCGAGAAGACGTCGGCGCGCTGGTCCAGCGGCTGCCCGGTCAGTTGCTCCGGCGACATGTATGAGAACTTGCCCTTCACCGTACCGGTCTTGGTGAGTGCGGTCTGGTTTGCGGCCTTGGCGATGCCGAAGTCGACCACCTTCACCGACCCGTTGCGCGCGAGGAGGATGTTGTCGGCGCTGATGTCGCGATGAACCAGCCCCATCGGTTCGCCGGTCGCGGGGTCGGTGAACTGGTGCGCGTACGACAAGCCTTCGCAGGCGAGGCTGATGATGCGGGCCACCAGCGGCAACGCGATCGGCGCCTGGAGCTCGTTCGCCCTGCGAAAGAGCACCCGCAAGTTGACCCCGTCGATCAACTCCATCACCAGAAAGAAGACGCCGTCGGCTTCGCCGAAGTCGAAGACCTGCACCACGTTGGGGTGGTTGAGCTGCGCGGCGAGCCGTGCCTCCGACAGGAACATCGAGATGAAGTTGTCCTGATCTGCGAGGTGCGGCAAAATTCGTTTGACCACCACCGTCTTCTCGAAGCCCATCGGGCCAGCCGCGCGCGCGAGGAACACCTCGGCCATTCCCCCTGTCGCAAGCTTCCGGATCAGCTGGTACTTCCCTGTGGTCCCAATCATCTTGTCCAGACGCTCGCACACTCTCGTGCGGTCACGAAGGCCCTCGTCATGGACCGGGTGGTTCGGCGGAAAGACAGCCAAAGCCGTTCGTTCAGCTATAACCCCAGACCTGCAACAGGCGTCGACCTGAGTCGGTGCCCATAGGAGGGACTCTGCATGCTTCGTCGCCTGGCTTTTGGCATTGGGTTCGTCGCGCTCTTCTCGAACTGCGAATCGACCAAACCTGCGGTCGAGTCGAGCATTCCGGCCATCGGTCAGGTGCTCCCGACGCGAGGGCCGACCGAGGGCGGCACGCTGGCGGTGATTCGTGGCAGCAACTTCCGCGCGGGAACCAAGGTGTCCTTCGGTGACGCGGCGGCCCCCTTCGTCAAGGTGGTCGACGCGACGACGCTGACGGTGGTGACGCCTTCTGGCGCGGCGGGCAAGGTGAGGGTGGTCATCTCGAGCGCCGAGGGGCAGAGCACGACCTTCGCCGACGGCTTCGAGTTCTACGCCAACGACGGCAGGGTGCCCGCGCCGACGCTGACCTCCATCGGTCCCAACACGGGTCCCTCGTCTGGCGGCACGGTCGCCCTGGTCTCAGGTGATCACTTTCAGGAGGGCATCCTGCTCTTCGTGGGCCGCGCGCCCGGCAGCGACGTGGTCATCGCCGACCCGAAGCTGCTGACCGCAAGCCTCCCCATGGGCGAAGAGGGGGCCGCCGACGTCGAGGTGACCAACCCCGATGGTCAGACCACCCGGCTCGAGGCGGCCTTCGCCCATTCCAACACCGACGGTGTGCCCCCGGTGCTCAGCGCAGTGTCGCCACAAGCCGGCACGACTGCCGGCGGCACGGTGGTGGGGCTGTCGGGCACGAACTTCCGCGCGGGTGCGCTGGTCCTCATCGGCGGCCGGCTCGCGACCGCGGTCACGACCCAGGGCAACACGGCCAGCGCGACCACCCCGGCCGGCGCGCCTGGCGTCGTCGACGTGGCCATCACCAACCCCGACGGTCGCTCTGCCGTGCTGCGGCGCGGCTACAACTATTACCTCGGCGGGCCGGTGATCTCGCGCATCACGCCGAACTTCGGCCCGCCCGATGGTGGCTCGGAGGTGGTCATCGACGGCCGCAACTTCGATGAGCGAGTGCTCGCCACCATCGGCGGTACGCCGCTGCAGGCGCTGCGCCGCATCGACGGGCGCTCGTTGGTGGGCCTGGCTCCCGCGGGCCCTGCCGGCGCCGCCGACGTGCGCGTCGAGAACCTCGACGGCCAGTCAGACACGCTCGCCAATGGTTGGGCCTGGGGCAGCGCTCCGCCGCCCACCTTCTCGGTCGCGCGCGTGACGCCTGAGATTGGCCCCCTCAGCGGAGGCACCCGCGTCACGGTCATCGGCAGTGGCTTCGAGTCGGGCGCGACGGTGACCTTCGGAGGCCGGCCGGGCACCGCCGTACAGGTCGTCGGCGGCGCAACCATCTCGTGCCTCACGCCGTCAGGCATGGTCGGCCCCGTCGAGGTGGTCGTCACCTTGAGTGGCAACCGGCAGGCGAAGGTTGCGCTGGGCTTCTGGTACTTCGACCCCGCGCAGCGAGGTTCGACGCCCAGCATCGCCGCGGTGAGCCCTGCGATCGGCCCTCAGACAGGAGGAACGATGGTGATGGTGACCGGGGCTGGCTTCGCCAACGGTGCGCGCGTCTTCTTCGGCTCGTCGGAGGCCACTGAGGTGACGACGGTCAACACCTCGACGCTGACTGCGATGACCCCTGCGGTCATGGCCCCCGGACCGGTGGACGTGCGGGTGCAAAACCCCGACGGCCAGGTGGTCACGCAGAATCAGGGCTTCGTGTACGTCGACCCGCGCGTGCTCGGGGCCGCGCCCCTCATCTCGGCAGTGAGCCCCAGCAATGGCGGCTCTGCCGTCAGCACCGCGGTGACCATCACCGCCCAGAACGTCAACCCCGGCGCGCTCGTGTTCGCCGGCGGCGTACCGGCGACCGGCGTCACCATTGGCACCGGCATGGCGACAGGGACGTTCCAACCCCACCTCGCAGGCGCGGTGGACGTCGTGGTCACGAACCCCGACGGCATCAGCGGCAAGCTGGTGAGGGGCTTCACTTACGATCGCTCGCCCCCGGTGCTCGTCTCGGCGACGCCCAACACCGTGCCGCTCGGCGGCGGCCTCAAGGTGCTGCTGGCGGGCACCGGCTTCGAGGTGGGCACGACGGTGACCGTCGACGGGGTTCAGGTCCCCACCACCTTCGTCGACAGCACGCTCGTCTTCATCACCGCGCCGGCGCACGCCGCGGGCACGGTCGATGTGGTGATCAGCAACAGCGACCAGCAGTCCAGCACGCTGACGGGGGCCCTCACCTACGCCAACATCACTCTTGGCAACGCCCCCGCGGTGACCTCCATCACGCCCTCGACCGGCCCGACCACGGGTGGAACCGTGGCGCTCGTCATCGGCACCCACTTCACGCAGGGCGTTCGGGTGCTCTTTGGCGCCACGCCGGCGGCGAGCGTGACGGTGATGAGCGACACGCGGCTGTCAGCCATTGCACCGGGAAGCGCGGCCGGGGTGGTGGACCTCACGGTCGTCAACCCCGACGGGCAGTCGGCCCAGTTGCTGCGCGGCTTCACGTACGTCGACCCCTCGCAGCTCGGCGCCGCCCCGCGCCTGGCTTCCATCACCCCGTCGAGCGGCCTCGCCACCGGCGGAACGCAAACGGTGCTCACGGGCTCAGGCTTCAAGCAGGGTATGCTGGTCTTCTTTGGGGGCTACTCGGCCGCCGCTGCGGCGACGCAAAACGCGGGCATTGGCACCGCGACCTCGCCTGCCGGCCCGAGCGGACGCGTTGACGTGGCCATCACCAACCCCGACGGGCAGTCGTCGTCGCTCGCGCTGGCCTTCAGCTACACGCCGCGACCTGAACTCACGACCATCTTCCCGGCGCAGGGCCCGACCACGGGCGGCACCGGCTTCACCATCGCCGGAAACAACTTCGCTGCAGGCGCGCGCGTCTACTTCGGCACCACCGAGGCCGCTGGCGTCGCCGTGGGGTCAGCGACGGTCATCACCGGCAACACGCCGCCCAATTCTCTGGGAGCGGTGAACGTGCGCGTCGTCAACCTCGACCAGCAAGACGGCGTGCTCACCAACGGGTTCACCTACAACCCGCCGCCCAACATTCTCTCGGTCAAGCCGGGCGGCGGGCCGCTTTCCGGTGGGACCACGGTGCTGGTGACCGGCACGGGGTTCCAGCAGGGCGCGGTCGTGCGCGTGGGCGGCGCCACCACCACCGGGGTGCGCGTGGTGAGCAGCACGGTGCTGTACGCGGTGACCCCCGTGGGCGTCGCTGGCGAAGCAGACGTGCAGGTCACCAACCCCGACTCGCAGGTCGTCACCCTCAACCGGGCCTTCCGGTACGACGCGGTCGACACCCAGGCCCGGCGCGCGTCGAGCTACCCCGACGTGGTGGTGCCGATGGCCCGCGACGACGCGGCCTACACGTCTGACCTCGGCATCGCCAACCTCTCAGGGCGCCCCGTGCAGGTCACGGTGACGGCCTACGACAATGTCGGCAACACCATCGGGTCGCGGGCGCTGGCCGCGGCGATTCCCGCCTCGGGTCGGAGCCTGGTCGCCGACGTGCTGCGCTTCGCAGCCGCCTCGAGCACCCAGCAGAACAAGACGGGCAGCGTGGTGGTGTCGGCCGATGGGCCGGTGACGAGCTACGTGCAGTTGACCGACCGATCCTCGGGGGACGGCTTCGTGGTGCACGGGTCGACCATCGCCCGCGCCTCAGCGCGCCTGCTGGTGCCGTATGCCTCGAACGTCGGTGCTTTCCGCACCTGGCTCTCGGTGCGGAACCTCAGCACGGCCGCCGCCACGGTAGACATCACCGCACGCGCGGCTGACGGCTCGCAGGCGGGCCGCATCTCAGCGCTGACCATCGCCCCGAACGCGACGTACACCAACGACGACGTGCTCGGCACGATGAGCGTGAGCAACGCCAACGTGACGTTGGAAATCAACGGCGCAGGGGCGCAGCTCATCGGCGTCGCGCGCGTGTACTCGAATGGGCGTCTGGGCGGTGTGATTCAGGCCCGCCCGTACACCGACGCGTCGTCGAGTCAGGTGCTCAGCTACGTGCCCGACACCAGCCTCGAGAGCTCGGTGCTGTACCTCACGAACACCGACCCCTCGGGCGCCGCTTCGGCGACGCTCGAGCTCTTCACGTCGCAGGGCCAGAGCCTCGGCACGCGGACGGTCAGCGTTCCGGCCAATGGCTTCGTGGCCGTGCCCGACCTGGCGCGCACGATCTTGAGCCGCACCACGCCGACGCAGACGGTGTCGTCGGTGTACGTCACCTCGGCGCGCGCCCTGGCGACGGCCGCCTTGGTCCTGTCGACGAGCAACAGCGACCTGCGGCTGTACAACGGCCACACCGGTGGCGGCGTGCGGCTGGTCCTGGCGGCCGCCGAGCCCCGCACTGGCCTGACCATCGCCAACGCTGGCCTGAGCTCCGCCAACGTCGAGCTCGCCCTCCGCGTGGACTCTGGCGCCTCGCGCGGGAACCCCGTGACGGTCACCATTCCAGCGCGTGGGCTCTTCAATGCAGGCCTCGTGCTCTCGTCGCTCGGCGCGGGCACTTCGAGCGGCGTGGTCGAGGTTCGTTCGTTGTCGGGCTCGCCCGTGCTCGCGGTGGCCCGCGTCGCGAACGACCCCGGCGGAGCGCTGGGTGACGCGCTCGATGTCGGCAGCGTCGCCACCACGCCCTCGCTCGACAGCCTCAAGCCCAACGTGGGGCCCGCCACCGGCGGCACGATGGCGAGGGCGGCGGGCGCGAACCTGCTGCCTCAGGCGCAGTTCCTCTTCGGTGACGTGCCGGCCTCGCGGGCCTTCATCTCTGCTGACGACGCGGCCGTGGTGGTAAGTCCGCAGGGCACCACCGGGCAGGTGGTGGACCTCACGGTCCTCAACTTCGATGGCACGGCTGCGAAGCTGGCCAACGCCTTCGGGTACACCGACCCCGCGCAGCTCGGCGCGCCGCCGACCATCGCGTCGGTGACGCCGGGGCAGGTCTCGATTCTCGGAGGCACGGCGGTGCAGATTCTCGGCGCCAACTTCGCCTCGCAGGCCGAGGCTTTCGTTGGCCTCTCACCGGTCGTCGGAACGACGCAGGTGAACCCGGGTCGGGTCGATGGCGCTGCGCCTCCAGGCCCCATCGGCCTGGCTGACGTGACCATCACCAACCCTGACGGTCAGTCGGCGACGCTGACCAGTGCGGTGCGTTACGTGGTGCCGCCTCCGAGCATCGCGGCGGTCTCGCCGAACACCGGCCCTGGCGCGGGCGGCACGGCCGTGCGCATCAACGGCGCCGGGTTTCAGGTCGGCGCTGCAGTGAGCTTCGCCGGCACCTCGGCGCCGACGGCCACGGTCGTCTCGTCGACCGAGATCGACGTCGTCTCGCCACTGGGCTCTGATGGGCCGACGGCCATCACCGTCGTCAACCCTGACGGCCAGACGGTGACGCTCAACAACGCCTTCACCTACGTCGCCCCGCCCAACCCGGTGCAGGTCTCTCCGACGTCGGGCCCCACCTCGGGTGGCACGCTGATCACCGTGACGGGCACGTTCTTCCGTTCGGGTGCGACGGTGACGGTCGGCCCCAACGCCTGCCAAAGCGTGACGGTGCTGACCGGAGGAACGTCGATCACCTGCACCACGCCGACCGGCACGACCGGGCCCGTGGCGGTGCAGGTCACGAACCCGGACAACCAGTCGGGTCTGCTCAACAACGCCTTCACGTACCTGGCGCCGATCGCTTCGCCTACGGTGACGGGCATCTCGCCGGCCTTCGGCCCAGTCACTGGCGGGACGCAGGTCACGGTGCTGGGGACCAACTTCCAGGTGGGCGCGTCGGTGAGGTTGGGCACCATCGCGGCGACGGCGGTGAACGTCATTTCGCCCTCGGCCATCATTGTCACCATTCCCGGGCAGAGCGGCCCGGGCAATGTCTCGGTCACGGTGACCAACCCCGACAGCCAATTGTCCACGCTGCCCAACAGCTTCAATTACTTCCAGCCGGCGAACCTCCCTGCGTTGAGCATCGTCTCGCTGTCGCCCAACCAGGGTGCGACCGCAGGCGGCACCTCGGTCTTCATCTCGGGAGCTGGCTTCAAGTCAGGCTCGACGGTTCGTTTCGGCGCCGTCAACGCGACGTCGGTGCAGTACCTCGGCCCGTCTGCGCTGCTGGTGACGACCCCGGCGAGCCCTGCGAGCACCGTGGCTGTGACGGTGGTCAACCCTGATGCCTCGAGCACCACGTTGGGCGCTGGCTTCAACTTCAACGACGGCATCGCGTTCCGGCTGCCGCCGTCGCGACTGCCGCTGACGCCTGAGCGTGGCTATTCCCTCACGCGGTTGTTCGACATCGACAATGACGGCGACCTCGACGCCTACCTCGGTCGGTACAACGAGAACTACGACAGCGACGGCAAGGACAAGCTGTGGATCAACGACGGCACGGGCACCTTCGTCGAAGACCCGAACTTCGTGGGTGACGGGCGGAACAACACCCAGGACGTGGTGATCGCCGACTTTGATGGGAACGGCACGAAGGACATGTTCGTGATTCCGGGCCAGGCCGCCTGGTGGGACCCGTCCCAGAATGACCGGGCGCGACTCATCCGCAATGCGCCATTGGGTGTGTACACGGTCATCCCGCAAAGCCCGATCGTCGGCTGCTGCAGCGGCGTGCCGCAGCGCGCGGCGCAGGTGGGCGACCTCAACTCCGACGGCTTCCTCGATGTCTTCGTCGCGACCAACGCGCAGGACTACTACTACCGCAACGAGCGCGACGGTGGGTTCGCGCCCACGCGCGCAGGCTTGCCCGGCGTCTCGGACGACAGCAGCGACAGTTGCATCGCCGACTTCGATCGCGACGGCGACGACGACCTCTTCGTGGTCAACACGAACAACCAGCAGGCGAGCTACTACCTCCAGGGTCCTGCCGGCGTGTTCACCATCTCGAACAGCCTCATTCCCGTGGTGGGCGGTATCGGCACCGGCTGCGTGGCTGCTCAGTTCCGCCCGGGGTCGGGCATCAAGGACATCGTCGTGGTGAAGGACGGGCAGTTGTACCAGTACCTCCTCAACGACGGCACCGGCCGCTTCGTCGACCAGGCAGCCACCATCAACGTGAACCGGTTGCCCTCGACGCCGCCGTCGCTCCGTATCTCTCGCAAGCCCTTCGCCGTCGACTTCGATTCAGACGGCGACTTGGACCTCGTGATGCGGCACCCGGACCTCGACCCGCGCCACCAGGTGTACATCAATGACGGCACCGGCTTCTTCGCTGTGGGGACCGCGACGCGCATGCCGCCTTTCCTCGACGCCGATTCAGAACCGGCCTTTGGCGACGTGAACTCCGACGGCAGGCCTGATCTTCTCATTCCGGGTGACGGCGTTCAGTCGCGGTTGCTGCTCAACAGCGCCACGGGTTTGAAGTACGCGACGATGAAGACCATCCCTGAGCAGAGCTACTGTGCCACCGACTCCGATCGCATCGACATCGACGGCGACGGTGACCAAGACCTCGTCATCACCCAAGGCTGCAAGCGCACCGGCAGCAACTACCAGACAGAGCCCAGCGCCTGCCGGGGTGACAAGCTGCGCATCTGGGTCAACGACGGCGCAGGCGGCTTCACCGACCAGACGAGCACGCGGTTCCCCGCCACCACCTACAACATGACGTCCATCAAGGTGGGCGACATGGACCGCGACGGTGACCTGGACATCGTGGTGGGTGCGTACACGGGCTTCAACATTCCCGCGACCAACCAGAGCGTGTACCTGTACCTCAACAACGGCGCGGGCGTGTTCACAGACGCGACCTACCCGCGTATTCCAAACGCGAGTCCCAACTACGTCAACGGGCTGGCGCTGGCCGACGTCAACAAGGACGGCGCTCTCGACATTCTCGAGACTGGGTCTAATTCGTGGCCCTGCTTCAACGCGAGCAGCATGAAGCTGTACTTGAACACGGGTAACGGCTTCTTCTTCAACGTCTCGAACCAGCTTCCATATCAGAGCATCTATGGAACGGGGCAAGGCTGCCGAGAGTACCCGACCTCCTACAGCGTCGGAGACTTCAACCGCGATGGGTACCTCGATCTTGTCCTCTCCGCGTCCCAGGCGCGTTCACGGCTGTGGTTCAACAGCGGCGCCGCGAGCCCCGGTTTCTTCACTGACGTGACGAACTCCAACCTCCCCAGTGTCATCGATGACTCTTTTGGGAGCGTGGTGAAGGACTTCAACAACGACACCTTCCTGGACTTGTTCGTCTGCAACGCGGCCACGGATCGACTCAGCCTGGGCAACTCACTTGGCATCTTGTCCGATGTCAGCGCGACCAACTGGCCAGGCGAGTCGCAGCCCTACCCGTACCAGTCCATCGCGACAGGGAACTTCGGGCCGGTCTCTTCCGAGTCGTGCGACGCAACCGACGTCGACCTCGACGGAGATCAGGACATCATCGTCGCGGGTGGGCCTGCCAACGGGTTCAACCATCGCAACCGCCTGTATGTGAACTCTGGCTCGGCCCTTTTCACCGACGCCACCACGCAGTTGTTGCCCTACGACACGGTCAACACCCAGAAGGTGTTGTTTTTCAGAGCCAACGCCGACACCCGGCCCGACCTCTTCGTCGGAAACTGCGGCCAACCGTACGTGATGATGAATGGCCCTTGAGGCGTGATGAGCGGGCAGGGCCCCGACTGAGACGGGGCCTGCGTCTTGGTCGCCGTCCACGCCTGCACCCGAGCAGCGCTGGCGCGCCCACCACGTTCTCTCTATGGGCGCGACCATGCGCCCTCTCTTTCTTCTCGCTGCTCTCGCGATGGTGGGTCTCTCGTGGGCCTGCGCCCCTGTGCTCGACGCTGGCACCACCGACCTCGCACAGGGAGATGCTGGCGCCGCGGCTGATGCCGGCGCTCTCGATGCGGGCGTGATCGCCGGTTCGCTGGCGGAACTCACGGTCGCTCTCCGCGGAGACTTCGACAACGCCGCGCAGGTGGCAGCCAGCGGCGTCAAGCGCGTCGAGCGGCACGTGTGCCCCATCCCTGGCCGCGACCAGACCGCGGACCTCGCGTGGCTCTACGTGGAGCACGTCGAGGACCTGGCGACCGGCCAGCGCGACGCGTACTTCACCCGTTTCGTCCAACTGACCCCGGTCGATGGCGGCTTTCGGTCTCGGGCCTACAAGTTCGTGACCGGCCACCCGCTGGCGACGAACGCCTTCGCCTACAACGGACCACGCGATGGGTGCTGGCAGCCGGCGATGCTGCAGGGCGTCACCGATGCCGACCTCGCGTACCGGGCGGGGTGCGACGTCGACTTCCAGAGCGACGGCGATGGCGGGTTCACCGCCGCCACGAGCGGCACCACGTGCGCTTTCCCGGGTGGCTACATTCAGACCCGCGCCCATGTGTTCCCCGATGGTCTCGATTCTCAGGACACGGCCGTCTCGGGTGGTTCGCAGACGGGCGACCTCTTTCAGTTCCGCCGCGTGCTCGGCTGGACGCCGCCCGACGCAGGGTAGAGCGCCGTTTTTCGAAGTTCACCAGGGCACGCCCAGGCGGCGTGGGCTGTGATTTGGTGGTGCGCCATGATTCGAAACGCCGTCTTCGCAGCGGTGGGTGTCGTGTTCGCGTTGTCGTCATGCAGGGGCCCCAAGGGCTCGCCCGAGGGCAGCGTGAAGTCGTTCTTCGACGCCGTCGTCGCCGAAGACTGGGACGCGATGAGCGACACGATCTCGGAGCAGTCGTTGACCCGCCTGGGCTCGCGCGCCAGGGCGCAGGCCACCTTCGCCCGTGACTTCGAGGGGTGGAAAGAGGGGTGACCCTCACCATCGAAGACGCGTTGGAGAACGCTGACGGCAAGTCGGCCACCGTGCGCTTCGGCTGCGTGTCGACGCAGACCATCAACTACAAGGCCAAGCAGTTCGACTGCAGCGACGTCTTCTCGCTGGTCAAAGAGAGCGACGGGAAATGGCACATCCACCTCCCTGGTGGGCGCTTGCGCCCGATGTGATTTCCTGCCCGTCTGCTGGTGACGTGACGCCTGGTCGAGCGACCGGGACGACCCCGGCAACCCCGGCAACCCCGGCCGCAGGTGTGGCCATCTCTGAGAAGGGCCGCACGCAGATGAAGAACCTCGTCGCCTACGCGCGCAGCCACCAGTCAGGAGTCACCGACGGTCGCTGCTTCGAGTACGTGTGGAGGTACATGACGTCCTCCGGCTACGGAAAGCTCAAGAAATGGAGCGATCTGCCAGCCATGAATGGCCAGTACGCGCGCGGCTTCGCTGACTATCTCAACGCCAGCCCTGCTCACCTCGCCGAGGCGGGTCTGCAGCGGTTGGACACCTCTGTTTCGCCGCCCATCACCAACCCCCATGACCCCCGCATTCCTGCCGGGGCGGTCATCGTCGTTGGCCCTGGAAGCACCGGGACCAGACACCCGAGGGCAGGCGACATCACGGTGAAGGGTTCGCGCGCTGGCGAGTTCATCAACGATGGCAACATGGGCCAGTGGATGGGCACCCGCTCCAGTTGGACTGGCCGACTGCTCGGAGCCTACGTTCCACGTTGAAGGCCGCAATGCGCAGGGTGACGGTATACTGGCCACCGATGCGCGTTCTTGTGGTGGCCCTCGTCTTGACCCTCGCTTTCACTGCGCGTGCCTCAGACGCCGAGTTCCAGCGATTTTACAACGCGGCGCTGCGGCTCCACGAGAGCCTCGAATACGAGCGCGCGCTCGAACAGCTCTCTTTGGCCAAGAAGCAGGCAGAGACGGGCGATCAGGTCGCGCTCGTCAATCTGGCGCAGGGGGTGGTGCTCGCCGACATGAACCGCCAGGACGAGGCGAACGCCGCGTTCAAGGCGGGGTTGCTGCTCTCACCTGACGCCCGCCTTCCCCTCAAGGTGTCGCCTCGCGTGGCCACCGAGGTCGAGGTGATTCGCGCGAAGGCCAAGCAGGAACTCGCCCCGCTCCTCGAAGAGCAGGAAGCCGCGAGAAAGAAGGCAGAGGCTGACGCGCGGGCGCTCGCCGCCGCCAGAGCCCAGGCCGAGGCGCAGAAGGCCGACGCCGAAGCGCGGGTTCGCGAGGCGCAGCAGCTCGAGACGAGCCAGAGGGTCGCAGAGGCCGACGCGCGGGCCCGAGAAGCTGCGCGGTTGCTCGCAGAGGCCGACGCGAAGTTGAAGGAGCTCGCCCGACTCGAAGAAGAACGCAAGAAGGCGCCGCTGGTGACGGACACCCCAGCCAAGGTCGTCTTCTTGCCGTCGTCCGTCCCGACGGTGGTGGCGCCAGCGGTTCCGGCGCCCGCGGTCGCCCCCTCGAAGGCACCGATGGCCTTTACCATCGCCTTCTTGATCGTCGGGGCGGCGGCTGCTGGCGTGGGCGGGTACCTGGGGTTGACGTCGCAGGGGCAGGTTCAGTCCGCGAAAGACGCCCAGTTCCAGAGCGATGCGGCCAGCGCGCTGCGGAAGGCCGAATCGAACGCGACGACGGCCAACGTGCTGTTCGGTTCAGCGGGGGCGATGGGGTTGGGGGCGCTCATCAGCGGCATCGTGTGGTCTGCGCAGGGCGCGCGACCGCCGGCGCCTGCGATGGCCGAGGTCACGCCGTGAGCCGTCAGACGGTTTGGTCCATGGCGCTCGTGATCTGCGTCGCCGCGTGCTCGGTGCCCAGGCTCGACTCTCTGGGTGAAAAGAGGTGCGACGTCGAGCACCCGTGCATCGACGGGTACGCCTGCCAGAGCGGGGTTTGCAAAGTCCCCACCGGGACGCCGTGCACGCCAGGTCAAACGAAGACCTGTGGCTCGGCGGTCGGGACCTGTGTGGCTGGCACGCAGCGCTGTGTCGACGGCGTCTTCGGCGAGTGTGAGGGGGCGACCGGCCCCGTCACCGAAAGCTGCGACGGCAAGGACAACGATTGCAACGGCCAGTCTGACGATCACCTCGACGCAGGGTCGCCCTGCGAGCTGCAGACCGGCGTGTGCGCTGGGAAGACGAAGCGGTGCGTCGGCGGCGCCTTTGTCGCGGCGTGCGGAGCGTCGGAATACGGCAGTGACTACCAGCCTGCAGAGACGCGTTGTGATGGCCAGGACAACGACTGTGATGGCATGACCGACGAGGGCGTCAACGGCGGTGCGTGCCCTGCGGTGGGCGTGTGCGTCGGAGGCTCCCGCGCGTGCGTCAACGGGATGCCGGGCGCATGCATGGTCGCCAACTACGAGCCGCTCGAAGTCAGCTGCGACAACCTCGACAACGACTGCGATGGCATGACCGACGAGGGGCTCGTCTCGTCGACGGCCTGCGCGCGTTCAGTGGGCGTTTGTTCGGGGGCGTTCGCCGTCTGCCGTGACGGGAGCATCGAGGCGGTGTGCACCTCGGCTTCCTACGGCGTGAATTTCGAGCCCAGCGAGGCGAGCTGCGATGGCCTCGACAACGATTGCGATGGCGTCGTCGATCGTCAACCCGATGGCGGCTTCTTGCGCCGCGGCGTGTGCGAGCTCGCCCAGGGCGTGTGCGCGGGCGCGCAGCGGGTGTGCCTGGGGGGGAACGGCGAAGCACCTTGCACGGCCGCGTCGTACGGGTCGACCTTCGAGGCCGTTGAGGCGAGCTGTGATGGCCTCGACAACGACTGCGATGGGCGCGTCGACGTCTCGCGGGAAGCGTCGCTGCTGCTGACGCCCAACGCGTCATCGAATCACCTCAGCCTCGCCGCCAATGCCACCGGTGGCTCGGCCGCCGTGTATGTCGACCAGCGCCGCGGCGCAGCGCGCATCTTCTTCCGTCGCTTTGATGATGCGCTGCGGCCTCTCACCAACGAGTTCGAGCTGTCTGACGCCAACACCAGCGGTGCAATGCGCCCGTCGATCGTGCGACTGGGCTCGGACTTCGCGGTGGTGTGGATCGAGGCGATCGGCGGCTCGTCGCGCATCGTGCTGGCGCGGCTCTCAGCGGCCGGCACGGTGGCCTGGTCGCGTGTCGTCGCCACGGGTGTGTCGGTGTTCAAAGACCCGCGCGTCGCGGCGAGCGCCGCGACGAACGCAGCCGTCGCCGTGGCGTGGATCGGGAGCGACCTCGTCATTCGCGGTGGCGCGTGGGACGGCAGCAACATCGAGCTGGCTCCAGTGCGCCAACTGGTCGCAGGGCCCGACGCGGGCGGCGACCTCGTCTTTGGCATGGACCTCGTTCGCCGCACGAGCAGCAACGACTTCTTGATGGGCTGGGTGGCCCAATCGAACGGCTTCAAGGTGCGCTTCCAGGTGTTCAACAACACCCTCAACGCGCAGGGAACGCTGAGGGAAGAAAGCGCCGGTGGAGAGACCGCAGACTACCTGCGCGTCGTCGTGGCCGGTGACACGGGCGAGGTGGCGGGCGCGTGGCTCGGCTCGTCGGGTGGAACGACGTCGCTGCGCTGGCTGCCGAACGCGCTGAGCTCGCCGACGAATCTGGTCGCGTCGGCCTTCACGGGCACGTCTTCCGACCTCTCGCTGGCGCCGCTCCCCGCCGGGGTGGCTGCGTTCTGGGTCGAGGGGCTGCCCACTGCGCGGCTCGTCGGGCTGCAATTGGGCGGCGACGCCGGCGCGAGAGACTTCACGCCGCAGGGCGTGACCGGGTTGTTTGCGCCAGGGGTCGCGTCGCTCGATGGTGGGGTGTTGCACGTGGGGTACGAGGCAGATCGCGGAACCGGTCTCGACTTGTTTGGGCAAGTCGTGTGTCGGCCCTGAACGCCTTGTTCTTCCGGTGCAATGTCAGGGCGTGACCTCGTCGAGTTTCGACAAGAAAATGGCAGCCGGGAAATGGGGGGGGGCTTCGCGGCTTCTCTGCCGTTTGGCACTGACAAGATGCCCCCCTTCGTCCCTGAAGCCTTCTGCGCCGGGCGCGCCTCGAGACCTCAGGCACGGGCGCAATACCGTCGCGTCCGGAGCCAGTACACGCTCGTGCACGCGCAAGACGTCCTCACCGAGGTTCGTGGAGGTCGCCCCGATGGTGACCCGCGTCGCGGGCCCGGTGCCGCCGCCCAGGCCGAAGCCTTCAGTTCGCAGCGAAGGCGAGTGACGCGCCGGCGGGGCCGCTGATCAACACGTAGGTTCCGGGTCCCTGCCACGCCTGCGCCGCGCGCACCAGGTGCTCTCCCTCGGCCAGCCCTTCGACGGTGACGACATCGAGCAGCGTGCCGGTGTCGCTCCAGCGCGCGATGAGGTCGGCGTCGGGGTACGCGAGACAGAGCACGCCGTGACCGCACGCTTCCAACGTGTCGGGGCGCGCGGCGGCGCCGTCGAGGTTCGTGTCAAACGTGACGGACGTGGTCGCGGTCTTCACGGTGAGCGCGCCGGCTGCATCAATCGACGCGAGCGTCGCGTCGTCGAGGAAGACCTGCCGCACGGGGGCGTTCATCGACTGCACGACGAGGCTGAACTCGGGGTCGTGCACCCACCCGTCGGCCTCGAGCTTCATCGCGAACCACGAGCCACAGTTGCTGATCACCATGCGCTGCTCCGAGGGGGCGACAGCCATCTGCCCAATGCTCCGGAAGGGGCTCAGCGTGCGCTCGCCGCAGCGGCGGTGGTTGACCTGCTGGATGCTCGAACTCTGCGAGACGTACACGTCGTTGGCGCCTGCGCTGATCAACCCGTCGGCGACCTCGACCGTCGCGTAGGTGAACTCGAGCTCGGCGGTCAGACCGCAGCCGGTGCCCTCGAGGCGGTGCAGCCAGGACCTGAGCGTCGTCGCGTCGCGCACCGCGGTGAAGAGCCCGGCCGGTCGCGAGGCCGAGTTCGCGGTGGTGAGGGTGTGCGTTTCGGGTGACACCGTGCCCGTCGGACAACGCGTGGCGAGGCGTCGAGTCGTACTCGCGAGGTGCGGCCGGCGCGCGCCGACCTCGGTGGGCACGGCGAGTCGACCGGCCGGCGTCGCTTCGGCCCAGCGCAGCTCACTGCCTTCTTCGCGCGTGACTCCGCATCCGACGACGAAGAGGGCCAACGACAACAGGTGCTTTTTCATGACGTCGCTCCGGTACAACGAATCGCGCTCCCGGCCAGGGCGTCGAGGTCGAGCGGGACTGTGCACTGAGGTCGGCGAAGCAAAACGTCATAATCAGTCATAGAATGACGCGTATGCGCCCAGCCTTCTCGATCGGCGACATGGTGCGGCAGGTGCGAGTCGAACGCGGGCTCACCCAGACACAGCTCGCGCGACGGCTCGGGCTGACGGGGAACGCGGTCGTCTCGCGGCTCGAACGGGGCACGAGTCTTCCTTCTGAGGCGTTGCGGCGGAAGTTGGCGAAGGTGCTGCACCTCGAGCCAGCGTTGCTCGAGACGCGGGTGCAACGGGAAGCGCGCGGTTCGACGGCGACGGCGCTGCTGACCGACCTCGGCACGGCGTTCGAGCGTGCGCAGCGGCAGATGGAGGACGAACTCGATTCGCTGCGGAAGGGCCTCGCGCAGCACCAGGCGCGGCTGGCGCACGTGCTGCGGCTCTCTGAGTTCCAGTTGCTCTGGGGGCTGAGCGACAAGCTGGCGTGGGAGGCGACGGTGAAGAGCGCGCGGTGTGGCGCTGGCAGCGGGCGCAGGCGAGGCGGCTGGGCGTCACGGCCCCGCTGCACGGAGGCGCGGTGTGCTTCCTGCAGCTCTTCGGAAGCGCGCTGCAGTTGACGCCTCATCTCCACGCCTTGCTGCCTGAGGGGCTGTGGGGCGACGACGGGGAATGGGTGCCGCTGCCGCCGCCGGAGGACGATGCGGTTGAGGCCGTGTTGCATCGCCTGCTGCGGCAGCTGCGCGCCACCTTCGCCGCGCTGGAGTCACGCTGGCCCGAAGAAGCCGAGGAGCTGCTGTGGGCCGAGGCCGCGCAGCACCGGCTGCCCCTCGAGCTCGACGCGGCGCCGAAGAAGAAGGCCCGCAGGTTGGCGCGGGCACTTTTGCTTCTCGCTGC